>DAIPJC010000011.1:0-93079 GCA_036770475.1 Propionicimonas sp.
CTGACATGATGGCTGAGCCCCTAACGCTGGCTGAGCCCCTAACGCTGGCTGAGCCTGACGAAGCCCCCACCGGCCCTTCGTCAGGCTCAGGGAGCACAGGGCGCTCAGGGAGCACAACCCGAAGCTCGACGAACGACTGTGCTGGCTGAGCCCCCAACGCTGGCTGAGCCCCCAACGCTGGCTGAGCCTGACGAAGCCCCCACCGGCCTTTCGTCAGGCTCAGGGAGCACAGGGGCACTCAGGGGGCACAGGCGAGCGTAATCTCGGTGGGATGACACCGGGGATGTTCGTCGGTCAGGGCTGGCTGCAGGTCGGGGAGCTACTGCTCGCCTTCACACTGAGCGCGCTGGTCGGACTCGAGCGGCATCTGCGCGGCAAGAGCGCGGGACTGCGCACCCAGGCGATCGTCGGGACGGCGTCCGCACTGTTCCTGCTGGTCTCGAAGTACGGGTTCAACGACGTGCTCTCCGACCACGTCGTGCTGGATCCTTCCCGGGTCGCGGCGCAGATCGTGACCGGCATCGGGTTCCTCGGCGCCGGGCTGATCCTGACCCGCCGCGGCGCCGTCCGCGGACTCACCACAGCCGCGTCCGTGTGGGAGACGGCCGCGATCGGGATGGCGGCCGGCGCCGGGCTGTGGCTGCTCGCGCTGGTGGTCACCGGGCTGCACTTCGTGATCGCGTACGGGCTCACCGGGCTGGCCAGGCGGCTGCGAGGAGGCCAGGAGAGCCAGCTCCAGCTGGAGGTCGTCTACGCCGACGGACGCGGACTGCTCCGCGACCTGCTGCAGGCGGTCACCTCGTCCGGCTGGAGCGTGGCGCGCGCCCGGCCCGTCCCCGCGAACGCCGGTTCGGCGGGGGTGACGCTCGACCTCACCGGCTCTGGCGGCCAGGACCAGTTGATCGCCACCCTCTCCGGTATCGAAGGGGTCAACACCGTGCAGGTGCTGGCTGAGGACGACGAGTAGCGCGAGCGCGGGTGGGCTGAGGGCCAGCCCCTGGCGTCGAGGGCCACCGCTCCCGTCGAGAGCCACCGTCCGGACAGGAGCCCTCGACAAGAACGGTGGCCGTCGACGACGGACGGAGGTTCTCGGCGTCCGGACTCAGGCGAGCCGGTCGATCCGCAGCCGCCACTCGTCCGGGCCCTGCACCAGGTATTCCACGCCGATCTGGGCGCGCTCGGACAGCTGGTTCAGCAGCGGGACGGGGTTGTGCGGCGCGACCAGCACCAGCGAGCCGCCGGCAGGGATGGCGTCGAAGGCGCCGAACACGCTCGCGTGGCGGATGGCGTGCGGGATGGCCCGAACGTCCAGCACGATGTCCTCGGCCTCGTGGTCATGGCCGCAGCTGCAGCCGGTCTTGACGGTCTCGATCGGGATGGATCCGGTCATGTTCTTCTCCTTCGTGGTTTCCCTCGCGGGCGGTCAATGGGTGGGGGTGGTCACGGGGACACCTGGACGTAGCCGTGCGCGCCGCGTTCAGCGTCCGCCATGACGTGACTGACCATCGAGTAGCGTCCGGCCTCGGGAAACACCGTCTCGACGAACCCGCCCTGGGCCGGCTGCAGGCCGAGGGCCTGGGAGCCGCCCGTCCGGTCGCCGAAGGCGTCGCGTCCGTATTTGAGCAGGTACGCGCCCTCGCTGAACACCGTGTCGAACTGTGCGCCGACGATGTGGAAGCTGCTTGCCCGGTTGGGGCCGACGTCCAGCACCCAGAACCGCACCCGCTCCCCCACCTTCGCGGTGAGCTTCCGGGCGTCGTAGCCGTTCGCGACGCCGTTGAACACCACGTAGTCGGGTTGGCCGGCGGCAGCGGCACGGGTGTCGTCCACTTCGGTGGCGGACGCAGCGTCCGTCGCCTTTGTCTGCAGGTACACCTCGGACTGCACGAGGATGTACGAGCGGTCGACCTTGGCCAGCCCGTTCGGCTCGATCACCACGGCGCCAGCCATGCCGGCCGCGATGTGGGCGGTCATCGGCATCGTCGAGCAGTGGTACATCCAGATTCCGGCCTTGCCCGCGGTGAACCGGTAAGTCAGCCGCTCGCCCGGCTGGATCGTCCGCATCGGCCGGTCGGGCGCCAGCGAGCCGGCGTGGAAGTCGATCGAGTGACCCATCGACCCGTCGTTGACCAGCGTGATCACGAACGTGTCGCCCACCCGGCCGTGAAGCGTCGGGCCGACCGGCGACCCGTTGTACGTCCAGCGCTTCTGCCAGACGCCCGGCGCGACCTCCAGCGGCACCTCCCGGACGGTCAGGGTGAGACGGTGCATCCGCTCGTCCGTCAGGGGCGGCAGCACCGGGTCGACGATGTCGGACGGCGTCGCCGGCTGGGCGTGGTCGTCCATTCCGCCCATTCCGCCCATGTCGTGACCGCTGGACTGGGCGCTCGGCACCGGGCTGGCCGCGGCGGGTGCGTCGTCCACCACGACGTCGAAGACCATGCCCATCTGTCGGTGCCCGGCCACCGAGCAGTAGCCCTGGACGGACGCGCCGATCACCCCGGCGTCCAGTTCGGCGTGCGCCCCGGGCGCGATCCGCGGCGTCCGGGCGTCGCCGATGACCAGGTCGTGGGTGGTGGTGTCGGCGTTGGTCAACTCGATGACGAGTTGGTCGCCGCGGTTGAGGTGCACCTCGGCGGGGACGAAGCGCATGTCCTTCGCGGTGACATCGAGGCGCACGACGCGCCCGCTCGGCTGGACGACGGTGGTCGCGACCGTCCCGGTCACCGCGCCCGCGGCGGACGGATCGAGTCCCACACCCACCACCACGGCCGTTGCCAGCGCGGTCAGGCCGGCGATCAGCTGGCCGGCGGTGAAGATGTCAGGACGCTCGACCTCCGGACGCGGGGACGCAGTCCGGGCGCCCGTGGCCAGCCCTTCGTGACGACCCACCCCTTCCGGGTCCTGAGGAGCCGTCGTGAGCGTGCGAACCACGGAGTCACGAAGGGCGCGAGCCTCCTCAGGGACGGAGTCACGAAGGGCGCGAGCCTCCTCAGGGACCGTTGAGCGAGCCAGCAGTTCACGCCGCGCCGCGATGCTCGCCCGCAGCCCGAGCACCATCAGCGGCAGGAAGCTCGCGGCCGCGAGCAGGGCCAGCGCGGAAGACGTCACCCTCACCCAGCTCGGGGTGGGCAGCAGCCACAGCGCGAGGCCGCCGTTGATCGCGATCAGCCGGAAGCCGCCGGCCTTGTTGAACCAGGCCTGGCCCGCCCGCACGACGCTCGGGCCACCGCCCAGCACGGACGGCAGCAGGTACGACAGCGCGCCGGTGAGCACCTGGACGGCGAGTCCCGCGCCCAGCGCGGTGGCCGGCCAGATGAAGCCCTCGCGGACCACCGTCCAGTCGTTGGCGGTGGCCAGCACCCCGGCGACCCAGACCAGGCCGACCACAAACCAGACCAGACCGGCCGCGACCGAGGCGGGGCCGAACTCGCGCGGCGGTTTGGTGAGCGCCGGACGGACCAGCCCCCTGCCCCACAGGCCGAGCCCGGCCAGGTAGACCACCACGCCGACCGCAGCCAGCCAGGTGATCCCGGCCAGCGCACCCGTGACGGCGACGGCGATCCCGGCACCGAGCACGGGGAGCGCCTGGCGCGTCCAGCGCTCGGCGGTGACGTCCATCGGAGTGCGGAGCATCGTCGGCCAGAGGGTCAGCAGCGTCCCGGTGAGGGTGAGGCCCACCCAGCCGAGCACGTTGGTCAGCGCGTGGGCGACGAGCAGCCGGCCGTGCCACGGATCGGGCCAGCCCCACGCCAGCGTCACGCCGAACCCTGCCCCGACGACGAGGGACGCGGCCGCCCACAGGTAGTAGCGGACGGTGATCCGGAACCGGGCGGGGAGGGCCTTGCGCAGCATCCGCAGCAGGACGACGCCGTGTGAGGCGACGGCAGTCACGACGGCGAGCGCGCCGGCCAGGGTGAGCGGCCACCACGTGGTGGGCACCCCGACCACGACGGCTGCGGCGCCGACGGTGAGCAGGCCGAGCCGCCGGTTGTGCCAGCGGGCCTGCGCCTCGGAGGCCGGTGCGCGCAGCAGCGTCTGGGCGAAGTGGAAGCTCCACACGAGGATGGAGTGGGTGAGCGCGCCGAGCAGCACCAGGTGCAGCATCAGCCAGTTGGCGTCCGGGAGCGAGCGGTGCGCGAGCGCGACGACCACCGCGGCCAGGAGCCAGCCGAGCAGGGGCAGGTCGCGCAGGCGCGAGCGGCCGCGCGCCGTGGGGCGTCCGGTCGGACCGCTCATCGGCGCACCACCAGCACGACCGCCGTGAGCAGGAACGACAGCATCGCGAGCACCGTGACCACCCCGCCGGCCTGCCACAGCGGGGTCAGACCCGAGAGCGCTCCGGTGAACCGGACGGCCAGCCCGGCGTGCAGCAGCACCAGGGGTACCCAGAGCACCGGCCCGTACGGCAGCGGACGCCCGAGCACCGCGGGCAGGATCACCGGGGCGTGAGCCATCACCATCGAGACGCCGAAGCCGAGGAACACCCCGTGCACGACGACGTCGTAGGTCCCCGGGCCGGACAGCAGCCCGACGGCCGCGAGCACGCCGCCGGCGAGCGCCAGGTTGGCGTAGCCGGCCAGCAGCGCGGCGGCGAGGTAGCGTCGCTGGCCGGTCAGCCGCAGCTGGTGCCGGACGACGTCGTGCACGGCCAGCCAGGCGGCGATCGCCAGCAGCGACAGCCCCGCCAACCGCTCGCCGACAGGCGGCAGCACCAGCGCGAGGAGGACGGAAAGGGTCAGTGCGAAAGACAGCGCGAGCAGCCGGGCGTCTGCCTTGGGGCCCATGGTCAGGGCGGCCAGTTCGGCGCGCTCGGCCGCGATGGTGACCACGACGAAGCCGGCCAGCCAGGGCAGCGCGTGCGGAACGTCCACCAGGACGGCGACCACCGATCCGCCGAGCGCGAGGACGGCGGACAGCACCTGCACCGCCACCAGCGGACGCGGCGCACGGCGGTACAACGCGAGATAGACCCCGACGAACAGCACGCCCGCCTCGACGTGCAGCAACTGGCCCAACAGGGCAGGGGCGGGGCTGATCAGGGCGAGCGCACCGGCGCCGTACAGGCCAGGCGCCAGGTACGCCCAGGACCGGCCGAGCGACTGGGCGCGTTCCAGCGAGATCAGGGTGCCGAGAAACCCCAGCACCATCACCTGGCCGTGCACGTCACCGAGGTGCTGGGACGCGACCGGCGCCCACACCTCGAGCCGCACCAGCGCGGCGTCCAGCCCGGACAGCAGCGCAGCACCGCCGAGGGCCACCAGGATCAGGCGGCCCCTGGTGGCCCTACGGCGGATCCTGGCCGCCGCCGAGGGGTTCGCGGCGGCCGGCGGCGCGGCCGGGGTCATCGTCAGAGCGCGGAGACGAGACCCCGGCCGGCCGGGTCAGTGTGGTCCTGGTCATCGAACGGTGCCTGAGGAGCCCGCGAGGAACGAGCGGGCGTCACGAAGGCGCCGTCCTGAGGAGCGGACTGGTGAGGAACGAGGCTGCCCGCGTCTCGAAGGGGGCGTGGCTGTTCGTGGTCGTGATCCCCCTCGCCCGAAGCATGGACGTGGGGCTCACCGCCGTCATGCGAGTGTGGCGTGGTGTTGTGCACCTCTTCCCACTGCGGACCGTCGAGCGCGATGGCGGCAGCGGGGAAGAGTCCGTTGTCCTCCTTGTCGATGTGGTCGCGGAGAGCGTCCTCGAACCGGGCCATGGCTGCCCGGTCGGCGGGCATGATGGCGGCGAGGAGGTCGGCGAGGGTCTCGTGCTCGCCGCACAGGGTGGCGATGTGACCGGCGTACAACTCGTCCTGGGCCATCACGCGGAACAGGCCGGCCTCTTCGGCGACGGTGTGCGGCCAGAGCAGAGCGGCAACGACCGCGCGAGCGGCGGTCAGTGCGTCCGCGTCTCCAGAGTGGACGGCAGCGCGCAACTCACCGGTGGCGTTGATGATCTCGACGTGCTCGGACATGAACCGTCCGATGACCTCGATCGAATCGCACCCGCAGTAGCTGCACATCGCCGACCCCTTTTCTACATGGCAACATGTAGAAAATAGCACTACAGTGGCCCGGTGAGCACATCGGAAGGGAAAGGTCCCCAGCCGGCACGGACTGACCGTCCGCGTGAGGCGGCGCTCCGTGCGCTCAGGGTGGTCGCCGCGGCCGATGCGCCTTCGACGCTCATGGAACTCCACGAGTCGCTCGGAGGCCACCCCAACACCGTCCGCGCCCAGCTGGAACAATTGGTCGCGGGTGGCTTCGTGACCGAGGCGCGACTGCCCGCGTCCGGACGTGGACGCCCCGCCCGCACATACGCCGCCACGGTCGCGGGGCGCCAGGTTGCGCTGGAGGACCCCGAGCGGGCCGACCAGGGCGCGCTGGTCGAAGCGGTAGCCGAGCACCTGGCGGGCATGCCGGACCCGGTCGCCGCCGCCCGCTCGGTCGGTCGGAGCTGGGGCCGCCGGCTAGTCGCCGCGAACTCTCACGATCTGACGTCGGTCCTGGCCGGACAGGGCTTCACCCCCGAGCGGACGGTGGACGGCATCGCGCTGCGCACCTGCCCGCTGCTCGACTCCGCGCGCCAGTGGCCCGAAGTGGTGTGCAGCATCCACCAGGGGCTGATCGACGCGGTCTCCCCCGAGCCACAGGAACTCCTGCCCTTCGCCACGCGCGGAGCCTGCCTCGTCCGCCCCAGTCCCGCTGGCTGAGCACCTCCGGCTGGTTGAGCTCGTCGAAACCCCCAGAACGGTCCCTGAGGAGCTCGCGAGGAACGAGCGAGCGTCACGAAGGGCCGCCGTAACCCACACGGCCGAGGCTGTCGAGACCCCGCCGGTGGCTGAGCTGTCGAAGCCTCAGGCCACCGAAGCCTCCGCCTCCACGCGCAGCGGCCTGAGGGCCCCCGCCCACGCTTCGAGTTGGTCGAGCATCACGCTGAGGTACTGCAAATGATGCTCGCCCGGTGTGAATTCGGAGAAGTTCTCGAAATCCGTGAAGAACGTGAATGCCATCGCCTGCCGAACGTGCGCGATCTGCACCTCACTCAGAATGCCCCTCAAATGTTCAACAGCCCGGGTGGCACCGACAGTGCCGTAGCCCGCGAGAGCCGCGGCCTTGTTGTGCCATTCGTTGTGCAGGTAGTCGATCGCATTCTTGAGGACGCCGGACGTGGAGTGGTTGTACTCGGGGGTGACGAAGATGAAGCCGTCGTACTCGGCGATCTTGGCTGCCCAGCGGAGCGTGTGTTCGTGCTGGTAGCGGCCGGCGGAGGCGGGGATCGGCTCGTCCAGGTGCGGCAGAGGGTAGTCGAGCAGGTCGATCAGTTCGTAGGTCGCATTCTCGCGTCCCTGTGCGTGCTCGACGATCCAGTCGGCGACCGCCTTGCCCCTGCGACCAGGACGAGTGCTGCCGAGGATCACCGCGATCCGAAGGGCGCTCATGCCTGCTCCTTCCCACCATCAGAGAGAACTAGTTGAATGTTCATGCATTGACTGTAGGCCTGCATTACGTGAACATTCAAGTATGCCGTCCAGAGTCGTAGACTGGCGTGGTGGGCACCGAGGGGGCGGGGACGACGCGGGCAGAGCCGCGCTGGCTGACGCCGGACGAACTCGAGACTTGGGTCGCCCTCAACCACCTGCTGGCAAGGTTGCCCGCCACCTTGGGCGCGCAACTGCAGTGCGACGCAGACCTCAGCTTCGTCGAGTACTACGTGCTGGCCGGCCTCTCCGACCAGCCCGGCCGCAGCATGCGGATGAGCGGTCTGGCGAGCCTGGCCAACTCCGAGTTGTCCCGGCTGTCGCATCTGATGACCAGGCTGGAGCGGCGTGGCTTCGTGCGGCGTGAACCCGACCCGACGGATGGTCGGTTCACTAGGGCCGTCCTCACCGAGGACGGCTACGCACATCTGGTCGCGGCCGCCCCCGGACACGCGGAGAAGGTCCGCAGCCTGGTCTTCGACGTGCTCGACCAGGACACCCAACACCGCCTACGGGACGCCGCCACGACGATCGTCGCCCACCTGAACGAGGGCCCCTGCTGACCGAGCAGTCCAATTGGTTGAGCCTGTCGAAACCTTGCACCCTACCGAAGCACTCGGCTGGTTGAGCCCGTCGAAACCCCCGGCACCCCACGCGCAGCACCGGCTGGTTGAGCTTGTCGAAACCCTCCGCACAGCACCGGCTGGTTGAGCTTGTCGAAACCTCCGTAACGGTCCCTGAGGAGCGAGCGCCAGCGAGTGTCACGAAGGGCCGCCGAAGGGTAGGCAAAACGCCCGGAAACTGTTTAGGTACTCGGCCGGGAATATGTGCAACTTCTACGTACCACCGGGTCAGCATTACGGCTGCTTCCGGCCCAGAAAATGTCAGAGCCGACGTCTAGCGTTGAATCATGGAAACAGGGTTCGAGCAACTCGATAACCGCCAGTTGTTGGCGGTCATCGACACGGCTCTGGACGCCCTGACCGATGACCGGCTTCGCCTACCAAGCGATGCCGAACAACTGGACCTGCTCCTCGGCTCGCTGCGGGTAGGTGGACGCCTGCAGGCCTGGCAGCAACAGGTGGCGGCCCGGATCGAGACCGATGAGGTGGCGTGGCGGGAACACAAGACGTCCGCGACGACGTGGCTGGCCGAGGCTGCCCGGCTCACTCCCCGCGAAGCCCGACGCATGGTCAAAGCCGGGCAAGAACTCGACCGGTTCACCATCGTGCGGGAGGCGGCCGCCACCGGACAGGTGCTGCCCGCCCAAGCCGAAGCGATCACGCACGTGCTGGCCCAACTACCCAACGACTTCCCCACAGACACCCTCACCCGCGGTGAGGAGTTGATGGTCGGCTTCGCCGCCACCCACAACAGTGCGGAGCTACGCCGACTCACCGGCCACCTGCTCGAAGTCCTCGCCCCCGACACCGCCGAACAGCTGGAAGCTGACCGGATCGAGCGTGAGCACCGGTTGGCGCTGCGTACCCGGCATCTGGACTTCCACCCCGACGGGCACGGCTCGATCCTGATTCGCGGCAGCCTGCCCACTGCGGAGGTCGAACCGTTCATCCGGATCATCGACGCCTACACCGCCACTGCCAAGCGCGGGCTGGACGCCCTCGACCCGAACGCCGAGTACGTGACGCCTGCGATGCGGCGGGCCGACGCACTGCTCGCCATGGTCAACCAACACACCCAGCAAGCCCTCGCCCCAATCAACGGCGGTGACCGGCCCCGTGTCGTGGTCACCCTGTCCTACGACAAACTCGCCCAACAGGCCACCGACGCCGGACTACCCGGCGCAGGCGGCTGTCTGCCGGGTATCGGGGCCACCCTGATCGGCACCGGTGGACCCGTCCCCGCGTCCCTGCTGCGGCAATGGCTGTGCGACGCCGACCTGCTCCCGGTCGTGCTCGGCGGTCCGTCCGAACCACTCGATGTGGGCCGCACCGAACGGCTGGTCACCCCACCCATCCGGGCCGCGCTCGAACAGCGAGACCGCGGCTGCGTGTTCCCCGGCTGCGACAAGCCGCCGCAGGCCTGCCAGGCCCACCACATCATCCCCTGGTGGGCTGGCGGCGACACTGCGCTGCACAACCTCGTCCTGACCTGCCCACACCACCACGGCATCATCGAACCCAGCCACGACCCCGGCGCCGACCGCTGGCAGATCCGGCTCCGCGACGACGGCATCCCCGAAATCCTCCCGCCCACACGCGTGGACCCGGCGCAGCGGCCACGCCTCCACGCCCGCTTCCACACCCGAATCTGAACCGAGTGGGCCCTGTCGGGGCGCCAGGGAAGGAGAGCGCTAAGTTGGCGCCAGCGGACCTGGTCCACACCGAGCCATGTTGGTATGGACGAAGGAGGACGACATGCCAGAACTCACCGGCGCGATCGCGTTCGTCGGCGTCTCCGATCTCGACCGGGCCGAGCGCTTCTACGGCACGGTGCTCGGCCTCCCGCTGCGCGACGAGCGTCCGTTCGCGCTCGTGGCGGAGTGGGGCGGCACGATGCTGCGCATCACCGAGGTGGCCGAAGTGATCGCCGTTCCACAGACCGTCGCCGGCTTCAGGGTCGACGACATCGCAGCCGCAGTGGATGCCCTGGGCGGTCGCGGGATTGAGTTCACCCGCTACGACGGCATGGGTCAGGACGGGCGTGGCATCTGGACGTCACCCAGCGGCGCCCGCGTGGCCTGGTTCTCCGATCCGGACGGGAACAACTTGTCGCTCACCCAGTTCACGGGCTGAGCCGGGAGCGGGGCTTCGTCAAGCTCAGCCACCACACGTTCCCCTGGCTTCAGCCACCACATTTCCCCCGGCTTCAGCCACCCACATTTCCCCCGGCTTCAGCCACCACACGTGCCTCGGCCTCAGCCACCACACGTGCTTCGGCTTCGTCAAGCTCAGCCACCACATTTCCCTGGGCTTCGTCGAGCTCAGTCATCGTCCTGAAGCTCCGTCGGCATACCGCAGAGGTCAGCCGTAGTGCGCCTCGACCATCAGCTGCAGCGGTCGCCAGACCAGGCGGTTGATCGCGACGACGTAGAGGGCCATGACGCTGATACCAGCGAGGATGAAGTGGTAGTCGCCGCTCTGGGCGGCCTCGGCGATATAGGCGCCGAGACCGGTCGCCCTCAGCGTGGTCCCGCCGTACGTGACGATCTCCGCGACAATCGAGGCGTTCCAGGCGCCCCCGGACGCGGTGATGGCTCCGGTGATGTAGTAGGGCAGGATCGCGGGCAGGGTCAGGCGCCGCCAGCGCAGACCGCCGCGGATGCCGAGGTCGTCCATGGCCTGCCCGAGATCAGTGGGGATGGCCTGGGCACCGGCGATGGCGTTGAACAGGATGTACCACTGTGCGCCCAGGGCCATCAGCAGGATGCCGCCGACGTCGAGACTGATGCCGGTGCGCAGCAGCGCCCACGTGACGAAGGGGAACAGGAAGTTGGCCGGGAAGCTGGCCAGGATCTGTACGACGGGTTGGGCGAGACGGGCCGCTCGTGGGTGGGAGCCGATCCAGACACCGACCGGCACCCAGACCACGCTCGCGACCACCATGAGGACGGCCACCCGCGCGAGGGTGAACGCGCCCTCGTACAGCGGCGTGGCGAAGATGCCCCAGCCGTCGACTTCGGTGACGTAGGCGAACAGCCGCCAGGTGCCGTAGCCGAGTGCTCCACAGACCAGGATCCAGATCGCCAACGAGAGCCGCGATCCGGTCGCGGCGGCTTCGCGTGGCGCTGACGCGGTGCCAAGAACGCGGTCGCCCCAGCGGTTGACCGGCTCGGCGAGCCGCCGCCGCAGCCCGCCGAGCGCGCGGGGCCAGTGGCTGCGCCGCAGCACGTCAAGGACGAGCGAACGGGGCGCCTCGTGCGGCTCGGTCTGCTCGTTCTTGAACTTCTCTGACCAGGCCACGAGCGGACGCCAGAACACGAAGTTGACGGCGAGCACCATGACGACCATCGTCGCTACGGCGAGCCCGACCCGGCCGAGGTCGCCGGCGGCGATCGCGGCACCGGCGTAGGAGCCGATCCCGGGCAGGGCGTAGTCGCGGTTGGCGAGGCTCACGGTCTCGGAGACGACGAGGAAGCACCAGCCGCCGCCCATGCTCATCATTCCGTTCCAGACCAGCCCGATCGCCCCGTGCGGCAGGTCCAGCCGCCAGAAGCGCCGCCACCGGGACAGGCCCATCAACCGGCACGCCTCGTCCAGTTCGGGAGGCTGGGTGATCAGGGAGTCGTAGAAGCTGAACGTCAGGTTCCACACCTGCGAAGTGAAGATCGCGAAGATCGCCGCCAGTTCCAGGCCCAGGTAGGAGCCGGGGAACAGCGCGATGAACCCCGCGACGGTGATCGCAAGGAAGCCCAGCACGGGAACCGACTGGAGGATGTCCAGCGCGGGGATCATCAGCCTCTCGGCTCGCCTGCTGTGCGCGGCGACGTAGGCGTAGCCGAACGTGAACAGGTACGAGGCGGCGAGTGCGATGAACATCCGCAGCAGGCTGCGCGCGGCGTCGTAGGGCAGCAGCGCCGGGGAGGTGTCCACGGTAGAGGAATCGGTGGGGCTGAACGCCACCGTGGTGTCACGTCCGACAGCGACGATGAGGTAGAGCACCACCAGCACGAACAGCCCCACCACGATGTCGGCCACGCTGAGGCGCCGGAACGGACGCCGCCCCAGGCGCGGATCGCGCGGCTGGCGTGGCGGACGGGGCGCAGGCGCGAGCCCGCGTGCGCCGGCCACGACCCGGAGAGTGAACGTCATCGCGCACCTCCCCCGGCGAGCAGGCTGCTGCGGTCAGGGTCGGCGACGAACTCGTCGTGGTCGGCGTCGTAGGCGAACTGCTCGGAATAGCGGCCCCAGTCGTTCGCGATGTCGAGCTGCTGATCGATGTCGGACTCGCCGAACGATCGGCGCAGGATGTCGGCGAAGAACCCTCGACGAAGGGTGCGCGTCGGCGCCTTTTCCAGTGCGCTCGCGATCAACCGCACCAGAGGAGCCCGCTCCAGCGCCGCCCTGGCGAAGATCTCCTTGGACACCTGGATCGGCGCACCGGCGAACTCGCTGCCCTCAGCGCTCAGTTCGACCTGGCCGTCGCGGCCCAGGGTGGCGAAGCCCAGCATGACCAGGGCGTCCACGAGCGGCAGCAGATCACGCACCTCCAGGCCGAGGTCGGAGGCCGTCTCGCCGAGATGGGCCTGACCGGACGCGGCCAGGATCTCCGCGAATCCCGAGAGCGCGTCGACACTGGCGAGGGGCAGTGGCGCGGACGCCGGCGTCGCGATCCCGGGCGATCCGACGCTGGCGACCTCTTGCCCGGCCATCGCCGCGTAGATCCGCTCGACCACAGCCTCGAACTCGACGGCATGCCGATCCCGCGGTCGCGGCAGCTCGATCGGCAGTTCGGCGATGATCCGTCCCGGCTTCGACCCGAGGATCAACACCCGATCAGCCAGCGTCACCGCCTCGTCGATGTTGTGGGTGACCAGCACGATCGCCCGGATCGGGAAGTCCTCGCTCCCCCACAGCTCGAGCAGCTCGCCGCGCAGGTTCTCCGCGGTCAGCACGTCGAGTGCGGAGAACGGCTCGTCCATCAGGAGCACGGCCGGACTCACCACCAGGGCCCGGGCGAGGCCGACCCGCTGCCGCATGCCGCCGGAGAGCTCCTTGGGGTAGGCGTCCTCGAAGCCGTCCAGGCCGATCAGGTCGATCGCCCCCTCGGCCTGCACCCGCCGCTCAGCCGGCGGCACCAGCCGCGCCTCCAGCCCCAGTTCCACGTTCTGGCGCACCCGTCAGCCACGGCAGCAGGGCGAAACTCTGGAACACCATCGCCGTCCCTGGGTTCGGTCCCGTCAGCCGCGCACCCTGGTAGCGCACTTCGCCCTCAGAGGGCTCGATCAACCCGGCGACGCAGCGCAGCAGAGTGGACTTCCCACTCCCCGACTTGCCCAGCAGCGCGACGATCTCGCCCGGACGCACCACCAGCGACACGTCGTCGAGCACCGGCACCGGCTCGGCCGACGTGCCGAACGTCTTCGAGACGCGATCCACTTCGATCAGCGGCATCACCCGATCGAGCCGCCCGGTCACACCCACGGTCATCCTGCTCATCGCAGACTCCCATCCGGGCGCGCTGCAACGAGCGCGCCCCACATGGTGAAGCGACGAGGAACAGCAGAAATCCAGGCACGGAGGCCCACAGGCCCCGACGACCGCTAGCGCAGCGGCCGGCACTCGGAGGCGCGGGACAACCGAGGCTGATGACTGCCATCGCTCATCGGTCCACACCTCCTTCGTTTGGTCCTGGGCCCGTACTCACGAGGCCCGAGGAACAACGCTAGCACTCGCCGCACGCATATCGCGCACCGGCTGGCTCCGCTGGCCGTCCCATCCACGCGGACGGACGGTCGTCCCACCCGTCCCACCCGCAGCAAACGCTCCCGAAATTCGCAGAAGCCACCGAAATTTCGGTGGCGGGAACGAATTTCGGGAGCGTTTGTGGAGGGGCGGAGCGAGGCGGGCAGGGGCGAGGGCGGAGCGAGGCGGAGGGACGGAGGTGGAGCGAGGCGGGCAGGGGCGAGAGGCGAGGGACGCCGGGCTGACCTAGTCTCCGACGGTGTCCCGCGCTCGCCGGACGATGAGGGGATCGGGCTCGCCGACCACGTCCGCGTCCTTGCCTTCGTAGTCGAACCGGCTGAGGAAGTAGCGCATCGCGTTCAGCCGGGCGCGCTTCTTGTCGTTGCTCCGCACGGTGATCCACGGCGCGTGGTCGGTGTCGGTGCGCTGGAACATGGCTTCCTTGGCCGCGCCGTAGGCCTGCCAGCGGTCGAGCGATTCCAGGTCCATCGGGGAGAGCTTCCAGCGCCGGACGGGGTCGATCTGCCGGATCGCGAACCGGGTGCGTTGCTCGCGCCGCGTGACCGAGAACCAGAACTTGGTCAGGTGGGTGCCGGCATCGACGATCAGACGCTCGAACTCCGGCACCTGGGCCATGAAGCGGTCGTACTCCGAATCCGTGCAGAACCCCATCACCCGCTCGACCCCGGCCCGGTTGTACCAGGAACGGTCGAACAGCACGATCTCCCCTGCCGTCGGGAAGTGCTGGACGTAGCGCTGGAAGTACCACTGGCCCAGCTCGCTCGTGGTCGGCTTGTTGAGCGCGACCACCCGGGCCGCCCGCGGGTTCAGGTGCTCGGTGAACCGCTTGATCGTCCCTCCCTTGCCGGCGGCGTCGCGTCCCTCGAAGAGAATGACGTGCCGCGTCCCGTTGTCCTGGCCCCAGTACTGCAGCTTCAGCAGCTCGATCTGGAGGAGGTACTTCTCACGCTCGTAGGTCTCGCGATCCAGGAGTTCCGGATAGGGGTAGTCCTCGCGCCAGGTCTCGACCGCGCGTCCCTGTGGGTCGATGAGCTGCGGGTCAGGGCTGTCGCCGTCGGCCACCGTGTAGCCCTCTGCGACCAGACGGTCGATGAACTCCCGCAGGTTGTCCTCGGCATCTGGCTGGATGTTGTCCAGCTCGGACTGACCGTCCACAGCTTCCCCTCCGATGTCCGGCCCACTGACCCTGCGCCACCGGACCATGCTGCCCAGCCTAGAGTCGGCGCAGACAGCGAGGGACGATAACAGCGGCCGTCGAACGGGAGGTGACGCGCACGTGACCGACGAGGGCGAGCCTGCCCCGGTGTTCGGACGCCGAACCGTCGCCGAGCAGGTCATAGTCGGCTGGGCGGTACCGACACTCGAGGGGAGTCGAACTCCCCTCCGTGGTACAGCCGACACGCGCCGGGCGGAGTCGTTCACGCCGTCGCGCCGCCGGGCCTTCCTGACCGGCCGGGCGCTGCTGGGGCTGCTGGTGCGCGAGCTGTTCCCCGGTGTGGACGACGGGACCGTGGACACCGGGCCCTGTCCACAGTGTGGCGCCGAGCACGGACCGGTCGAGGTCAGGGGCGTACCCGCGCTGGCGTCCGTCGCCTACACCGATGGGCTCGTGGTCGCGGCCGTCGCGGCGACCGGGGCTGCGGCCGAGTTGGGGGTGGACGTGGAACTCGACCGGCCTGATCCCGTCCGCGCGGCCGATCTCGGCGCCCTGCTCGGCGTCCCGCCGGCTGCCGCGCTGCGGCGGTGGACGCAGGTGGAGGCCGTCCTCAAGGCCACCGGCCATGGGCTGCGCGTCGACCCGGGCCTGGTCCGGTTCGGTCAGGGCACGGCCCGAGTGGACGGGCGCGCCGCGACCTATCGCGTGCGGGACGTGGACGGCCCTCCCGGCTTCGCGATCAGCCTGGCCTGGCGGCCGCGGTCAGCCGGGCAGTGAGCGGCGGGGCAACTTCGGCAGGGACGGCTGGTCCAGCCACTCGGTGAACAGTGAGCCGAGGCGCCAGCCGGCAACCCGCTCGGTGAGCGCGATGAAATCGGACGTGGTGGCCGTCGATCGGCCGTACGCCGACGTCCACGCCCGCAGGATCGAGAAGAAGACCTCGTCACCGAGCACCCGGCGCAGCGCGTGCAGGGTCAGGGCCCCCCGCTTGTAGACCCGGTCGTCGAACATGCGGTCCGGCCCGGGATCGGAGACGACCAGATCCTGCGGCTGCCCGGCAACGAGCGCCCAGTGCTTCTTCGCCTGCTGGTGGGCGGACGGCCCGCCCGACTCCTCCGACCACAGCCACTCGGCGTAGCAGGCGAACCCCTCGTTCAGCCAGATGTCGCGCCACGTCGACAGGCCGACACTGTTGCCGAACCACTGGTGGGCCAACTCGTGGGCGACGAGGCGCTCGGAGTCCCAACGTCCGTCCAGGTGGTTGGAGCCGAACACCGCCATGCCCTGCGCCTCCAGCGGGATCTCCAGCCGGTCCGGGGTGATCACCATGTCGTAGCGTCCCAGCGGATAGGGGCCGAAACAGCGCTCGAAGAGCGCCAGCATGCGCGGCACCTTCGCCGCCGTCGGTGTCACCGACGCGTGCAGCGGCGCCGGATAGTGGACGTCGCCCGGCACCGAGCCGAGCGCGAGCGGTTCGGAACGATAGCGCCCGACGTGGATCGCCACGAGGTAGGTGGCGGTGGGAATCTCCTCCGCGTAGGTCCAGGTCGTCCGCCCTGAGCCGGTCGTGCGCTCGACCAGCCGGCCGGGCGCGACGACGGCGTAGGCGTCCTCGGTGGTGAACTCGATGCGGTACCGCGCCCGGTCGGCCACCCGGTCGTTGCACGGGAACCAGGTGGGCGCGCCCACTGGCTGCGCCGCCACCAGGACGCCGTCGTCGAGTTCCTCCCAGCCGACCCTGCCCCAGCGCGAGGGACGGGGTTCGGGCGACCCGGCGTAGCGGACGCCCACCTCGAACCGCTGGCCGGCGACCAGCGGCTGTGGCGGCCGGACCGTGAGCCGTCGGGGTCCCTGCTGGTGGCGGGTGCGCTTGTCGTCGTCCACCCTGACCCGGGACGCGGTGAGCCCGACGAGGTCCAGGTGGAAGCTCGTGAGTGGAGCCAGCGCCTCGGCCACGATCGACGCCTCGCCGTCCAGCCGGTTGGTGGCGACCTTGTAGCGCAGGGCGAGCCGGTACTCCAGCACGCGGAAGGACGGGTCGCCGCTCTCGGGGGCATACGGGTCGACGGCCGTTCGCACCTCACCGTCCACCTGGGGCTGGCCCGCGCTCGGCGAGGCCGGCGGGACGAAGCTCACGAAGCCGCCGCCTGGTAGCTGCGCACCTTGACCGCCCGCCACGGGCCGATGGGGTTCCCGCTCCACCGGCTCCCCTTCGGCACGGACTCGCCACGCATCACCAGCGAGGCGGGCCCGATCGTGGCGTGGGCGCCGATCGTCGCGCCCGGCAGCACTATGCTGTGCGGTCCGAGGGTGCCACCGCGTTCGATCTCCACCGCGTCCATGCTCATGATTCGATCATGGAACAGGTGCGTCTGCACAACGCAGCCCCGGTTCACCGTGGCGCCGTCGCCGAGCGTGACCAGGTCGGGCTCGGGCAGCCAGTACGTCTCACACCAGACGCCGCGTCCGATCTTCGCCCCGAGACTGCGCAGCCACAGCGCGAGGGCGGGCGTCCCGGTGTTGGGGTTGGCGAACCATGGTCCCGCGACCATTTCGGTGAACGTGTCGGCGACCTCGGTGCGCCAGACGAAGCTCGACCACAGCGGGTGTTCCCCGGCGCGGATCGGGCCGACGACCAGCCATTTCACGACGGTGGTCACCGCGGCCGCGACCACACCGGCCGCGATCATGACCAGCCCGGACAGCACGAGCGCCCAGAAGGGCCCGAGTCGTTCGGCGAGCCACGCGAGACCGAGCAGGACACCCAGCCCGACGGCGCAGGTGGCCAGCACGGCGAACAGTCGGCACGCCTCCCACAGGCCGCGCGCCCACTGCAGGCCGAGCGTCGGGCGATAGGTGCGTTCGAGGTCGCCGCCCACCACGATCCGCCGCAGCCGCACCGGCGGAGAGCCCAGCCAGGACGATCCCGGCTTCGCCTTCGTCGGCGCCACCGACAGCACAGCGACGAGGCCGTCGCGAGGGACGACGTGGCCAGCGCCGGCAGTGCCGGAGTTGCCGAGGAACGCCCTGCGTCCGATCGTCACCCGGCCCAGCCGCAGCCACCCGTTGCGCAGGTCGTAGGACGCGACCATGGTGTCGTCGGCGAGGAACGCCCCGTCCTCGATCGTGGTCAGCGACGGCAGCAGCACGACGGTGGACGCCTCGACGTGGCGGCCGACCTTCGCGCCGAGCAGACGCAGCCACACCGGCGTCGCGAGGCTGGCGTAGAGCGGGAAGAGCTGCGTGCGAGCGGAGTCGAGGAGCCGCTCGGTGGTCCAGGCCTGCCAGCCGATGCGGCTGCGGACGGGGTAGGTGCCAGGTTCCAGACCGACGGCCAGCAGCCGGACGAGCACCACGACCGCCCCGGCGAGCACCAGCCCGGTCACCGCGGCGCCCAGCGGCAGCCAGGGCAGCGCCCACACCGCGGCGGTCGCGACGTCGGGCGCGCCGCGCATGCCACGGACGGCCACCAGCGCGCCCGCGGAGAACGCGATGACCGGCAGCAGGCCCAGCACGGTGGACGAAAGGGCATAGGCGGCCAGCCATCTCCTGCGGACGGGGGGACGTTCGGCGGGCCAGTCGCCGCTGGGTTCGCCGGCCCGGACGGCGGGTGAACCGGCCCAGAGCTGCCCCGTCCGCACCCTGCCGAAGACGGCCGAGCCGGGCGCGACCTCCGCGTCCGGGTCGATCCGGGTGCCGGGGGCGAGCGTGCTGCGGGCGCCGACGCTGGCCCTGGCCCCGATCCGGATGCCGCCGATCCGGACGGTGTCGCCGTCGATCCAGTAGCCGGCGAGGTCCACCTCGGGCTCGATCGCTGCGCCGTCGCCGATCCGGAGCATGCCGGTGACGGGCGGAAGGGTGTGCAGGTCGACGTCCCGGCCGATCCGCGCACCGAGCGCCCGCGCGTACCAGGTCACCCATGGTGCTCCGGCGAGCCCGACCGGATCGACCTGGTGCGCGATCTGCTCGGCCAGCCACAGCCGCAGGTGGGTGCGGCCGCCGCGCCGGTAGTCGCCGGGCCTGATCCCGGTCAGGAGCAGGCGGGCGCAGAGGGCCGAGATCGCCATCCGGCCGAACGGGACGGCGAACAGCAGCAGGCCGAGCAGCACGAGCCAGCCGTTGACGTCGGGCAGGAAGCCGAAGCCACCCGGGTCTGCGGCCCGCAGCAGCCAACTCGCGGTGAGCAGGTAGGTCAGCCAGCGGGCGCCGGAGAAGATGAACAGTGGGCCGCTGACCAGGGTCTGTACCCAGCGCGTGGCCAGCGGGGTGGCTCCGGCTTTGCTGAACGACTCCCGCCACGGGGTGTCGACGGCCGTGTCCGCGATCGCGGCGGCCATCGCGGCGAGCCTGGGGTGGTCGTAGACGTCGGCGACGCTGAACTCGGGCGCCCGGAGCCGGATCCGGGAGACGAGCTGCGCCGCGGTCAGCGACCCGCCGCCCAGCTCGAAGAAGTCGGACTGGCGGTCGAACACGGGCGTCCCGAGCACGGCGACCCACTCCTTCGCCAGCCACGCCTCGTCACCGGAGAAGAGCGTGAGCGACTCGGTGAGTTCCTCAGTGACCTCCGGCAGTGGCCAAGGCAGCGCGTCCCGGTCGACCTTGCCCGACGTCCGCGTGGGCAGGTGGTCGACCCGCGCCAGCAGCGGGATCAGCGGCGCAGGGAGCTGCTCGGCCAGCTGGGCGCGGGCTGCCGTCCTGCTGAAAGAGTCGGACGTGACCAGGTAGCCGACCAGGATCGGCACACCCGCCTCGGTGCGCCGGACGGCGACCGCCGCCGCGTCCACATCGGGCAGGGCGGCGAGCGCCGCCTCCACCTCGCCGAGCTCGATCCGGCGTCCGCCCACCTTCACCTGGTCGTCCGCGCGTCCGTGGAACGCCAGTCCGTCCGGTTCGAGGGAGACGAGATCGCCGGACCGGTAGGCGCGCGACCAGCCGAGGGACGACAAGGGGGCGTACTTCTCCGCGTCCTTGTCCTGGTCGAGGTAGCGGGCGAGGCCGACCCCGCCAATGACCAGCTCTCCGACGGCGCTGGGGTCGACCGGCTCACCGTCCGGGTCGACCACGGCAACGGCCCAGCCGGCCAGGGGCAGGCCGATCCGGACGGGTGAGACACCGTCGAGCAGGGACGCCGTCGCGACCACGGTCGCCTCGGTCGGCCCGTAGGTGTTCCAGACCTCGCGGCCCTCGCCGACCAGCCGCGCAGCCAGCTCGGGGGGACAGGCCTCGCCACCGAAGATCAGCAGCCGCACCTGCTCCAGCGCCTCGACCGGCCACAGCGCGGCCAGCGTCGGGACGGTGGACACGACCGTGATCCGGTGACGCACGAGCCAGCCGCCGAGGTCGGCGCCGCTGCGGACGGTCGAGCGGGGCGCGGGCACCAGACAGGCGCCGTGCCGCCAGGCGAGCCACATCTCCTCGCAGGACGCGTCGAAGGCCACCGACAGGCCGGCCAGCACCCGGTCGCCGGGACCGAGCGGGGCGCCGGAGAGGAACAGCCCGGCCTCGGCGTCCACGAACGCCGCCGCCGAGCGGTGCGACACCGCCACACCCTTCGGCACGCCCGTGGAGCCGGAGGTGAAGATGATCCACGCGTCGTCGTCCGGGGTCGGATCTGCCGAAGTCGGTCTGCCGGACGAGGGCGAACCTGCGGCATCCGGCAGTTGGCGCGGCCGGTAGCCGTCCACCGTGACCACGCCCACGACGGCGGCCTCACCGAACACCAGGTCGGCCCGGTCGGCCGGATCGTCGGCGTCGACCGGGACGTAGGCCGCGCCGGCCGCCAGCACGGACAGGATCGCCACGTACAGGTCGCGCGAGCCGGAAGGGAGCCGGACGCCGACCCGGTCGCCACGCGCGACCCCCGCGCTGGCCAGGGCGACTCCGCGTGCCTGTACCGCATCGAGAAGCTCGGCGTACGTGAGCGTCCCCGAGGGGTCTTCGATCGCCGCCGACCCAGGATGGGTGGCCGCCGTGGCCCGCAGGATGTCGACCAGGGTGCGCGCGATCGGGGCCTCGGCCCTACGATCGAGCACCGCGCGGCCCGCGATGTCCGGCGCAGGTGTCGCGCGGGGTTGGCTCACGTCTCGACGTTAGGACACCCAGGTGTCCAAACGGTGAACGTTCGCCCTTCGAAGCCCCGGTGGCTCACGCTGCTGGTGACGCCAGCTGAGGTGTCTGCCGGGTCACCCTGAACTGGTAGCGATCGGCACGGTAGATGTGCTCGCCGTAGTCGAGCGGCCTGCCGTCCGAGTCCTGGGCGAGTTGAGTCACGGTGAGGATCGAATCCGAGCGTCCGAGTGCAAGCACGCGACGTTCGTCCGCGGATGCCGCGCGCGAGCCGATGGTCTGCTGGGTGACCGAGGCAGTGATCCCGCGGCGGCTGAGGAACTCGTACAGGCCGGTCGATTCCAGATGGGTGGGAGCGAGGTCGGTCAGATCGAGGGGCAGCCAGTTCCTCAACAGCGCGATCGGCGCGCCGTTGGCGAGTCGGAGCCGTTCCAGTGCGATCAGCGGCGCGCCCGGATCGAGCTCCAGCCGGAGCGCGACTCGTCGGTCGATCTCGCCGTGCACGAGCCGGAGCACCTTCGTCGCGGGGGTGAGCCCCTGCGCGGTGAGTTCATCGAACAAGCTGGTGACCATACCGAGGCTCTGCATGGAATCTGCCGTCACCGTGGTGCCGACCCCGCGACGACGGCTGACGAGCCCCCGCGTCACGAGTTCGGCGATCGCATGGCGCACGGTCGGGCGCGACAGTTCGAGTCGCTGAGCTAGCGAGACCTCGTGCTCAATGGTCTCGCCCGGTTGGAGAGTCCCGTTCCTGATCGCCCGCTCGATCTGCTCGGCGAGCTGGTGGTAGATGGGCACCGGACTGGCCCGGTCAAGCAGAAGGTCCAGCTGCCGGCCACTGGCACGTTCGACCGCAGGTCCACTCATCGTCACCTTCTTCCTTCGCTCGCCGAGCCGTCCGGGGTTGCGGGGCTGGCCACCGGACGGCGCCAGCCCCGGGGGAACTACTCTTCTTTCCCGCCCCGACGCATGATGTCGACGAACACGGCCAGCAGGACGACCAGACCGAGCACGACCTTCTGCCACTGGTCCTGGACCCCCATCACCGTGAGCCCGTTGAAGATCGTCTGGATGGTCACGGCTCCGATCACGGCACCGAAAATGGACGCACGCCCGCCGCGCAGCGAGGTGCCACCGATGACGGCCGCCGCGATGGCGTACATCTCGTAGCCCTGGCCCAGGGTCGGCTGTGCCGCGGAGAGGCGGGACGACATGAGGATTCCGGAGATACCGGTGAAGATGCCGCCGATGATGTACGCGAGGACTTCCCAGCGAGGCGTGTTGATGCCCGAAATGCGGGTCGCCTCCTTGTTCGAACCGATCGCGAGCGCGTAGCGCCCGACAGCGGTCTTGTTCATCACGACACCGGCGACGATCGCGAGCAGGATCAGGATCAGCACGCCGTTGGGCAGGCCGGGAATCACCTGACCGAGGGCGATCAGGTCGTAGCCCTCCACCGAGCGCAGCGAGACCGTCCTGCCGCCGGCGAGCACGAGGGCCGTACCCCAACAGACCATCATCATGGCCAGGGTGGCGATCATCGGCTGCATCTTGACGTAGGCGACCAGGGAGCCATTGATCAGGCCCAGCAGCGCTCCCGCCGCAATTCCAGCAATGATGCCGACCCAGATCGGCAGGCCGAGACCGCCGGTCTGGGCGATGAGCAGCCCCGCGATGACGGAGGTGGCCGCCATACCGAGGCCGGGCGTCAGGTCAATGCCACCGGTCGCGATCACGAACGACAGGCCGAGCGCCTGCACACCGGTTACGACTGCTGCCAGCAACAGGGAGGAGAGATTCGCCCAACTGGCGAAGTTGGGCCGCATGATCGTGAAGAACACGGCGAGCAGGACGACGACCAGCAGCACCATTCCCTGCTGGAGGAAGACCTTGTAGCGCTCGGGAACCGCCCACTTCGCCTTTGACGTGATCGTGGTCGTGGTGGGACTCGATGTGGTGCTCATGGGTCACGCCTCATTCCGAGAATCGGTTGGATTGAACCGGGTGGCCAGCTCCATGATCTTTTCCTGGGTGGCCTCGGCATTGGTCAGGACGCCGGTGATCCGGCCGTCGCACATCACGACGATGCGGTCGGACATGCGCAGGATCTCCTCCATTTCCGAAGAGATCATGATGATCGACTTGCCCTCTTCCTTCGTCAGCTTGTCCAGCAGGTCGTAGATCTCCTGCTTGGCGCCGACATCGATGCCGCGGGTGGGTTCATCGAAGATGAGGATGTCGCAGTCGCGCTGCAGCCACTTCGCGAGCACGACCTTCTGCTGGTTGCCCCCGGACAGGTTGCGGACCTGCTGGCGGACGCTGGGTGTCTTCGTGGACAGGGCCTGCGCCCATTTCTGTGCGGCCTTGCGCATCTCGCCGTCCTGCAGGAGGCCGTACCTGGTGAACTCCGGGATGGACGCGAGGACGGTGTTGGCCGCCACGTCCTGGCGCAGGATCAGGCCGTATCTCTTGCGGTCCTCGGAAAGGTATCCGATGCCCTTGCGGACCGCTGCACCGGGGTGCGCGATATGCACCTGCTGGCCGTTGATCAGAACCCTGCCCGAGGTCTTCGGGTCGGCGCCGATCAGGGCGCGCGCGGTTTCAGTGCGTCCGGCGCCCATCAAACCGGCGAAGCCGAGGATCTCGCCCTTCTCGAGGGTGAAGCTGACCTCCTTGAGGAGCGTCGCCGACGAGAGGTCCTGCACCTCCAGCACCGGAGTGGTGGTGGCGCGAGGCTCCGGGCGTACGTCGGAGGCGATCTTGCGGCCCACCATCAGCTGGATGATTTCGTGGATCGTCAGGTCAGCTGAAGGTCTGGAGTCCACGAGTTCCCCGTCGCGAAGGACGGTCACCCTGGTCGAGATCTTCTTGATCTCCTCCATGCGGTGGGAGACATAGACCACGGCGGTGGTCGGGGTGACGAAGCCGTGGATGATCCGGAACAGCGTCGCAACCTCGGTCTCGGTCAGCGCTGCCGTCGGCTCGTCCATGATCAGCACCGAGGAGTCGAACGACAGGGCTTTGGCGATCTCCACCATCTGCTGCTGGGCCACGGTGAGCCGACCGACCTGGACCTTGGGATCGATCTCCACACCCAGCCGATCCAACAGTTCGGTTGCCATGCGGTTGAGCGCCCGATCGTCGTTCAGAACACCGCCGGCGAGCTTCGGTTCCCTGCCAATGAAGATGTTCTGCGCAACCGTCAGGTGGTTCATCAGGAAGAACTCCTGATGGATCACACTGATCCCGGCATGGTGTGCCGCCAGCGGAGTGGGCAGGACGATCGGTTCACCCCTGAGTCGGATCTCGCCGCCGTCAGGCTGGTACAGTCCCGCGAAGATCTTCATCAGGGTGGACTTGCCGGCCCCGTTCTCCCCGACCAGCGCGTGAACCTCGCCACCCCTGACGGTGAAGTCCACCTCGCTCAGCGCGCGGACACCTGGAAACACCTTGCTCACGCCGAGGGCTTGCAGCAGCACAGTTCCGGCTTCGCCAGCCGGGCCCGGCCCGGCGACTTCGGCGAGTTGTGTCATATCAGCCTCCTTGCTGGTAACAGCCAAAATGATCCTGTCAGTCGGCTCGGAGTCGGGTCGTGACCGGTGCCGCACCCGCGGCGCCGGCACGACCCGGTCCGAGCTCTCCGCTAGAGCGTGACCGGCTTTCCGCTCCGGCTCGACTCCAGCGCTGCCCCCACGACGTTCATCATGCGAGTGGCAGTGGCGAAGTTGGTCTCCATCGGGGTGCCGGTCGAGACGGCGCGAAGGAACTCCTGGATCTCTGCGGTGAACGCGTCGCCATAGCTGGTGCCCACGCCGCCGCCGGGCATGGCGGCCACGTCGGTGAAGTAGGGGTGAGCGGGGCTGGTGATCACGCGGCGGGCGCCGTTGTAGGCGGGGTCGCCATCGGCGACGAACAGGTGGAACTCCCCGCCCGACATGGAGTCGAACCGGGCGTGGCCCCTGGTGCCGTACACCTCGACGCCGAGGCTGTTCGGGGTGCCCCACGCGATGCGGGAAAGACTGACCTGGCCGACCGCGCCGTTGCACAGCACGACCTGCAGCAGCGCGACGTCGTCATTGGTGACCGGGCCGCTCTCGGAGCTGGTGGCGGCGCCATGGCCGATCGCCCCGGCAACCGGCTTGGGCCGCTCGGAGATCACGGTCTTCAGGTTCGCCGAGGTGACCTGTGCCACGTCACCGGCCACATACTGCAGCGCGTCGATGGCGTGAGAGCCGATGTCGAGCAGCGCGCCGCCGCCGGACTCCTCCTGGGAGAAGCGCCACGACAGGGCACCGGCGGGGTCAGCGGCGTAGTCGGCGTAGTACCAGGCACGGGCGGTGTGCACCTGTCCGATCAGCCCGTCCCGGACCGCGTCGCGGACGGCGGCCAGGCCGGGCAGCCGACGGAACGAGAACCCGACCCCGGTGATCGCAGGGGAGGCCTCGGCGAGCTTCTGCAGTTCGGCGGACTCCGCGGGGGTGCGGCCGATCGGCTTCTCGGTGAAAACGTGCTTGCCCGAGGCGATCACCGTGGGCAGCACCTGGGCGTGCAGGTAGTTGGGCAGCGCCACGCTGACGGCGTCGATCTCGTCGGAGGCGAGGACGGCGTCGACGTCCGCGGTGGCAGTGGCGAAGCCGTAGCGGGCGGCGGTCTTCTGGGCCAGCGGCAGGTTCGGGTCGGCCACGGCCACGAGTTCGACCGAGATGTCGGACGAAACGCTCATCTGGGCGTTGCGGAAGCCGAAGCAGTGCGCCTGCCCGGCCAGGCCGGCGCCGATCACGGCGACACGGATGGGAGTTGTCATCAGATCTTCCTTCTGGATTGGTAGTGGTGAATCAGCGGACGCGGACCTTGGGCCCGCAGGTGGTGATGTGCTCGAAGGTGTGCTTCGCGATCGGCAGCGGCACGTCGAACGAGGCGACCGGGTACAGGTCCTGCTCGACCACAGCGAAGCAACCGGGGTTCGCCTTGGCGATCGCCTCCAGAATCGGGGCGTAGTCCGGCGTGCCGTACGGCGGCTCGATCATGATTCCGCGGTTCACGGCCGTGACGAAGTCGATGTCGTTCTTCAGCACGTCGGCCAGGAGGTTCGGCTCGACCTGCTTCAGGTGGATGTAGCCGATCCGGTCCGGAAACTCCTCGATCAGGCGCAGGCTGTCACCCAGGTAGTAGGCGAAGTGGCCGGTGTCCAGGCACATGTTGACGTACCGGGGATCGGTGCCCTCGATCATCCGCACGACCTCGTTGCGGGAGCCGACCTGGCTCTCGGCGTGGGAGTGGAACTGCTGGTGGACGCCGAACTCCTCCAGGAGCCGCTTGCCGATCTCGTCGTGACCGGCGAGGAACGAGTCCCACTCCTCGGCGGAGAACTCACGCGGGCTGCTGACCTTGCCGTCCTCGCCACGCAACCACATCTGGGGCAGCGTGATCAGTTGGTCCGCGCCCAGCGCCACCACCAGCTTGGCGACGGCGGCCACGGCCGGCCAGAACTCCTCGACCGCACCGGGACCCTGGTGCAACCCGGTGAACACGGTGCCCCCGGACAGCTCCAGATCGTTCGCCGCGAGGTCGTCTGCGATCTTCGACGCATCGGTGCCGAGATAGCCGTAGGGGCCGAGTTCCGTCCAGTGGTATCCGGCCTGCGGGACCTCCCGCAGGTACTGCTCAGGCGGGGGCTGCACGGGATCGACCGCGTTCCACACCCCCCACGAATCCGGAGCGACCCCGATTCGGGGTTCAGGAGCAGACGTGTCAGTTCCGAGCATCATTGCCCTCCTCGCATAGCCACGGCACCGTGCCGTCGTCGCCGAATCTAGACCGATCTAGTATGTACTGTCAATGGAGCAAGGCGATGAGCTTGTCGCTTCTGATCTCACCCACTCCAGATGGGTGGAAGGGCGTCAGTGGGGAGCTTGGCCCGTCGTACGGCGGACCACCAGCGAGGGCAGGCTGAGGCCGACCGCCGGCTCCATGGCCGGATCGGCGAGTCGCTGCAGGGCGATCGTCGCAGCTTCGCGACCGAGGTCGCGGCCGTGAATGTCGACGGTGGTGAGCTCAGTGCCGGGCGCCTTGCTCACCGCTGTGTTGTCGTAGCCGACCACGGAGAGATCAGCGGGAACCCGCAACCCGCGGGACGCTGCAGCGTCCAGGACACCCATCGCAGCCTGGTCGTTGTGGGCGAACACCGCGGTCGGCCGGTCAGGCGAATCGAGCGCAGGCCCGATGTCTCGCGCCGCCAGATCACGGGAGTACGCCGACGGAATCACCTGCGGCTGGAGGCCTGCCTCACGCATCAGTTCGCGATAGCCGCGCTGACGGTCCAGGTAGCCGTCGGTCTGAGGGTTTGCGAGAAAGGCGACCCGCGTATGCCCTAGTCCGAGCAGGTGTCGGGTAGCTGTTTGGGCCCCCAGGTGGTTGTCTGAGACCACGCTGTCCACACCCGGAATCAGCCTCATCACACTGATCACCGGCACACTCGCGGCGAAGTCCCGGATCTCCTCGTCAGAGGCCAGCAGGCCGGCGGCGATCACGATGTCCACCCTCGACCGGGCGAGGTTGTCGAGAGCGCGCAGATCGCGCTTGCCGTCGATCTCGCCGATGCCGAGAACAAGATGCTTGTCGTGGACCTCGGCCACGTCCCGCACCCCGTCAAAAGTGTCGGCGAACACGTCGTTGCGCAGCTCGAGCAGGAACACGCCGAAGGTGGTGCTGGCCTTGCTCCGCAGGCTGGCTGCGATCCGGTTGGGGCGGTAGCCGAGGCGATCGCCGGTCGCGAAGATCCGTCGCTTGGTGTCCTCACTGACACCTGCGACCCCGCGGTAGGCGATCGAGACCAGCGCCTTGGAGACGCCCGCCTCGCGGGCGACGTCCGCCATCGTCACGCTTCTCAGGGCTGCCCTCCTTGAGGCGGTCCGCCATTCCTAACGGTTTAATTACAAGTGTTGACATTACCATCTAGACCGATCTAGGGTCACGATATCACGCAGCGGTGGACGACGCTCGGGAGGCAGGGATGCCTCCGGGTTCTCGCTCCAGCCCAAGCGGTATGAATCCACAACTCCATCGACCGGTCCAGTACCGGTCCTGAGACACCCAACGATGGGTAGAGGAGAAGTCAATGAAGAGATTCGTCGCAAGCGTCGCCGGCCTCACGGTTGCCGTGGCGGCCCTCAGCGCCTGCAGCAGCGCCAGCCCGGGCACCGCCAACACTGGCGCCTCCGGCGCCGCGTCGAGCGCCCCGGCGAGTGGCGGACGCATCGCGCTCATCTCCAAGGCGATCGGTGCCGACTACTGGATGACCGTCAAGGCCGGAGCGATGGCCGCCGGTCAGGAACTCGGCGTCGAGGTGACCTTCAACGGCACCGACACCGAGAGCGAAGGCGACAAGCAGTTGAACCTGCTGCAGGCCGCCATCAACGACAAGCCACTCGGCATCGGTCTGGCACCGCAGGACAGCGCCCAGGACGGTGCCCCGGCACTCCTCGACCAGGCGAAGGCCGCTGGAATTCCCGTCGTCGCCTTCGACACGCCGATCCAGAACTGGGACGGCATGACTGCCACGGTCGCCTCCGACAACACCGGCCTGGGCGCCCAGGCGGCAGAACAGCTGGCCAAGCTGGTCGGGAACAAGGGCGAGGTCGCGATCGTCGCCTCCGGCGAGACCGGTACGGCGGCTCTGCGGCGCGACGGCTTCAAGGACTGGATCACCAAGAACGCCCCGGACATGAAGGTTGTGGACGTCCAGAACGGCGAGTCCGACCCGGCCAAGTCGCACGACAAGGCGCAGGGAATCCTGCAGGGCCATCCCAACCTGGTCGGCATGTTCGGCACGGACGACGACTCCACCATCGGCATCGCTGACGAGGTGGCCAGCATGAACAAGGACGTCAAGGTCGCCGGTATCGACACCTCTCCCGACGTGCTCACCCTTCTGGGCCAGGGCAAGATCGCCGGCGTCGTCGCACAGAACCCCTACGACATGGGCTACCAGGCCGTGAAGATCCTCTACGCGGCCAGCAAGGGCCAGATGCCGGCCAGCAAGAACGTCGTCGCCCAGTCGATCTGGGTCACCAAGGACAACCTGAACGACCCTGACGTCCAGAAGGTCCTCGGCAAGTCGTAACTGTCCCCTCAGCTGCGGTCCGGCCACCGCAGCACGCAGTAACTGATCCCCGTCGGGTGCCCTGCCCGGCGGGGATCATTCTGATCACGCAGCACCCCGGAAGGCCTGTGAAGAGTCGTGAGTTACCAGAGGCCTCCGCGATCAGGCTGCCCGCTCGGCATGGTAGGTAGCCAGCGCTGACGGCAGGCCCCCGTCGAGCATCCTTCGGCGCACGCTGCCGAGGAGAGACGACAGGGCGAACCCGCCGAGGCCGGTGAAGCCGGTGTGGCGCCACGTGAACCGCGTCCCGGCCGGGGTCGGTTCGAGCCGATAGGTCACGTCAGTGACGTCGTTGGACCCACCGTCGCCCTGCCACGTATAGCGAAGGTGGCGCGGCGCTTCCGCCTCCAGCACTTCGCAGTTGACCACGCCGCCCCAGCCCATCACCGGCTTGCCGACGAACCTGAACGTCGTCCCGGGAACGGGCTGGAACCCTTCGGGTCGTCCGCCACGACCGGTCGTCGTCCAGCGGCCGACCCAATCGGGCGACGTCAGGACGTCCCACACCTCCTCCACGGAGTAGGGGTACTCACGAACGACGGTGTACCCGCTCATCCCGACCGCCTCTCGCCTCGGCTCGACGCACCTAGCCTACCGGGCGTTAGGTAGATTAGCTAGCCTACCGACAAGTAGGCTGAGCACATGAGCGCGGTCCGCACCGAACGTCCGATTGTCCGCAGAGGTGGCCAGCACACGCGCAGCGAAGTCCAGCGAGTCGCGCTGGAACTCTTCACGACGCAGGGTTATGAGGCGACCTCGCTGCGGCAGATCGCGGACGAACTGGGCATCAACAAGGCGTCCCTCTACTACCACTTCGCCAGCAAGGAGGCGATCCTGCTGTCGTTGCTGGAGGATCGTGGCGCCGAGGCAGAGCACCTTCTGGAGTGGGTGCGCGACCAGCCCAGAACCCCCGACCTGCTCGAGTCGGCCGTCCTGCGCTGGGTCGACTCGTCCTCCGCCGACAAGCTGCGCGGCACCCGATTCATGGCCGCCAACCCGATCGTCACACGGACGCTCAGCGCAACGGAAGGCGGCCGGATCGGGGACAGCCTCAAGGGCCTCGCCGACAACCTGGTCTCGCTGCTGCCGTCGCCCACGCCACGCGACGTCCTGCTCGTGCGGATGGCGATCCTGAGCATCAACGCCGCTATCGAGGCGTCCGCGGACGCCGAATTCCCGGACGCCGACATTCTCGCCGCCGCCCACGACGCCGCGCAGGCCCTTGTCGATCGGCTCAGAGCGCCACGCGAACCGGAGTCCTGACCGGGACTCGCGCGGTACGAGTCGCTCGTCGCCGACAGGCCTTACTCGGCCGCAGCCCCGGTCACGATCGCGCGAAACCGGCCGGACGGGAGCTTCGGCCTCCGATGCTCGTCGCAGAGGCCGTTGATCTCCTGCCTTGTGTCGGTGAGTTGGGTGTAGCAGAACCCGGCCAGCGCGCTGCTGTCCCTCACTGCCCCGATGAGTCCCGCCAACCGGCACTCGTAGTCGGAACCGTCGCTCGCGCTGGAATAGCCCCACCCCTCGTCCCGGGAGCCGTCGGAGTATGCGATCCCCCCGAACTCCGTGAGCATCACCGGGGCATCCGGGGTCCAGCCCGGCTCCGAGACCCGCATCCTCCGTCCTGCGGGACCGATGCCACCCAGCAGCTTCTCGAGCGAGCTGCTCTCGCCGTACCTCGCGCGCAGCGTCTCCACCGAATCGGTGTAGTCGTGGACGGTGACGATGTCTGACGAGGTGTGTTCCCACCCGTCGTTGGACACCACGGGTCGGGTCGGGTCGATGGCGCGGGTGAGGTCCGCGATGGCGCGGGCGAACGCCTGCTGGGCCGGGTCGTGCGCGATGTGCTGCACTCCCCACGACTCGTTCAGCGGCACCCAGGTGACGACGGACGGATGGGAGCGGTCTCGCTCAACCAGGTCGATCCACTCCTTGGCGAAGCGGCCCACGGCGTCCGCCGAGTACTGATATGCAGACCCGCTCTCAGCCCACACCGCCAACCCCAGCTGGTCGCACCAGAACAGGAAGCGCGGGTCCTCCGCCTTCTGGTGGATCCGCACCGCGTTGAAGCCCAGTGACTTGATCAGTTCCACCTCCTCACGCAGGGCGTCCGGGGAGGGGGCCGCGAGATGGCTTTCCGGCCAGTAGCCCTGGGAGAGCACGGCCCGCAGCACGTACGGACGGTCGTTGAGCAGGAAGCTGCGCTGCTCGACTGCCACCGAGCGCAGGCCCAGGTACGACCGGACGTGGTCAGTGCAGCCGTCGACCTCCACCTCGACGCTGGCATCGATCAGGACGGGTCGCTCCGGCGACCAGATCAACTCCTCGTACTCCTGGCCGTTGCGTTGCACGCCGATCACGAGCGGCACCTCGACCAGATCGGACTCGCACTCGACCTGACAGCTCGCCAGGCGACGCCCGTCCCTGCTCAACTCCACCAGGACCCGCGCCGAACCGAGCGGACGCCGCGACAACCGGATGGTCGCCTTCGCTGTCGCCGTCGCGGCGTCGGATTCCCAGGCGAGCCGGTGGACATGAATCGGCGGGACGGACTCGAGCCACACCGACTGCCAGATGCCGCTGGTGCGCTCGTACCACACCGCGTGCGGCTCGTCGCGCCAGTCCTGCTTGCCGCGTGCGGCCTCCACGTCGTCGGGATCGTCGAAGCACCTGACCACCAGGCGGTGCTCCGAAGCGCTCGGGTCGAGCAGGTCCGTGATGTCGAAAGTGAAAGGGCTCTGGCCGCCCAGGTGGGTGCCGGCGAGGCGTCCGTCGACCCACACCCGAGTCTCATAATCGGCAGCGCCGAAATGGAGCAGGTGCCGTCCGTCCGGTCCTGCCGAGCGGAGCTCGGCGGCGCTGATCCGGCGGTGGTACCAGCACACCCGGTGCACATCCGCGTCCCGGACGCCCGACGCGGGCGACTCCGGCGGGAAGGGCACGGTGATCGTGAGAGCGAACGCACCGCGACGTTCCCAGTGCTCAGTGAGACCACAGTCCTCGTCGTCGTAGGCGAAGCCCCAGTTCCCGTCCAGCGACACCCAGGCCGTCCGTACCAGCTGTGGGCGCGGGTACCCCGCCGATGCGACCACGGTTGTCGCAGTGGGGAGCTTCGTCGTGTGCATCGTTGCAGGTTCCCTTCCATCCGGAGGGTCATTCGGAGAGACCTGAGCGGTAGACTATTGCAACGATGTAAAGAGGGCAATGTCAGTGTGACGCGGTTGACTCGCGCACGACCAGTTCGAACGGCACCTCGATCTCCTCGCCCACTTCCTGCTGGCCGGCGATGCGCGCCACCAGCCGCTGGACGGCGATGCGGGCGATGGCGTCCTTGTCTGGACGGATCGTCGTCAGCGACGGCGCGGCGTACTCACCCTCCTCGATGTCGTCGAACCCCACCACTGCGATGTCGTCTGGCACCCGGATCGACCGCTCGCGCAGCGCGCGCAGCGCGCCGATCGCCATCGTGTCGTTGAAGCAGAACACTCCGTCGACGGGCCGGCCGCTGTCGAGGATGGTCCCCATGGCGCGGTAGCCCTCCCGCCGCGTATATGTGTCTGTGGGGAGCAGCAGGTCCGGGTGAGCCGGGAGTCCCGCCTCCGCGAGGGCGAGCATCGCGCCCTGCAGCCGCTGGCGGGCCGACTGCCCGGACGGGATGTCCTGGGTACCGATGACCGCGATCCGGCGACGTCCGAGGGCGATCAGGTGATCGGTGGCGGCTCGGGCCGCGCTCACGTTGTCGATGTGTACGTGGTCGGCGGACGAGGCGATCGCGCGCTCGCCCAGCAGCACGATCGGCCGGGTCGGACGTTCGGGGATGTCGGCAGACGTGAGCGTGAGCGGGTTGAGGATCAGGCCGTCGAACATCGTGCGTCGGGGCTGATCGGCGAGCAGGTCGAGTTCGCGCTCACGATCCCCGTCCGTCTGGTCCAGTACGACCGTGTAGCCGGCGGCGGTGGCATGCCCCACGACCGCTCGCGCGAGTTCGGCGAAGTACGGCTGGTCCAGCGCGGGCACGACGAGGGCGAGCAGCCCCGTGCGTCCGGTACGGAGCGATCGCGCCGCGGCGTTGGGCCGGTACCCGAGCGCATCAATGGCCGCTTGCACGCGCTGCCTGGTCTCCGGGGCGATGTAGTGGAAGCCATTGACGACGTTCGAAACCGTCCGCACGGAGACGCCGGACACCTCCGCCACCTGTTTGAGCGTCACAGCCATGAAGCCTCCAACTCCTCAGGTCTTGCATCGATGCAAGAACCACGGCACACTATTTCCTGCGTTGCAAGAGTCAGCTGGACTCTATCAAGCAGTGACGTCATTCTTCACAAGCAAGGAGGCAATCGTGAGGATCACCCGATGGGTCGCCGCCGCCGCCGCAGGAGTGCTGGCTCTCAGCATGACGGCGTGCGCCGGTCAGGGGGCACCCCAGCAAGCAGCATCCGGTGGCACCGGACCAATCACCCTGCAGTTCTGGCACGGCATGACCGGCCCGGACGGTCCGGCAGTGCAGAAGGTCATCGACGCCTTCAATGCGTCCCAGTCGGACATCGTGATCAAGCCGAACATCATGCCCTGGGACCAGCTCTACCAGAAGCTGCTGACCTCGGTGACCTCCAACGACGGACCCCAGATCATCGCGATGGACGTCTCCCGCGTTCCTCAGTACGCCGCCAAGGGCGCGCTCGCCCCGACGGACGACTTCTTCGCCGGCACCACCTACATGGACACCTCGGTGCTTCCGGCCGCCGCCGTGAACTCGAGCAAGTTCAGCGGAACCAACTACGGCGTCCCTTTCAATCTGGCGCCGATGATGCTCTACTACAACAAGGACCTCTTCAAGGCTGCGGGGCTCGATCCCGACAAGCCGCCGACCACGTGGGAAGAGTTCACCCAGATGGCCCCCAAGCTCACCGTCGACAAGAACGGGGACGGCAAGCCCGAGCAGTACGCGATCGCGCTGGCCGACCACGAGACGGTGCCGATGTACCAGCCGTTCATGTGGAACAACGGCGGTGGCGTGGTGTCCACGGACGCGAAGACGTCGATCCTCTCGCAGCCCGCGTCCCTGGCGGCGCTCGACTTCTGGACCAAGCAGGTCAGGGACAACAAGGTCTCCCCCATCGGTCTCGCCGGCGCCGACGCCGACAAGCTGTTCCAGACCGGCAAGGCCGCGATGGAGATCGTCGGACCGTGGATGACCAACGGCTTCACCGAGGCCGGGATCAACTTCGGCCTCGCCCGGCCGTTCGCAGGCCCCACCGGCCAGGACACCCTGATGAACGTCGTCTCCCTGACGCTCAACGCGAAGATCACCGACGCGCAGAAGAAGGCCGCCTACACCTTCTTCAGCTACTGGAACTCCGTCGACAGCCAGGTCACCTGGGCGGACGGGTCGGGCTTCCCGCCGAACCGGACGGACATCCCCGCGGACAAGCTCAAGAACAAGTTCTCCGGCGTCTTCGGCGCCAAGGAGCTCCTCGACCACTCGCAGGTCTACCTCGCCGGCGTGCCCAATGCGGGCACCATCACCGACGACATCTTCTACCCTGCGCTGCAGAGGGTGCTCAACGGCAAGGGCAGCGTCCAGGACGTCTTCACGAAGGCGTCGCAGGACGTCCAGGCCCAGATCGACAAGGGTTAGCCCACGAACACTCGGGGGGCCGGCCGCCACCGGCCCCCCGGCACGGAGGAATGAATGAGCTCGTCAACACTCGTGCGTACGCGGCAGCGGACGTCCGTCCGGCGCAGCCCGGCCGCACGTCGCAGGGAGCGGACGGCCTGGCTGTTCATGGCCCCTTCGATCCTGGTGCTCGGCGCGTTCATGGTCTGGCCGCTCATCCAGTCGGCGTACCTGTCGTTCACCGACTACAACCGGATCCAGGCCGCCACCTGGGTCGGGCTGAAGAACTACGTCCAGCTCGTCGGTGACGAGCAGGTGTGGAACGCCCTGGGCAACACGGCGGTCTACGCCGTGGTCGTCACGCCGGTCACCGTCGCGCTGGCGCTGGCGTTCGCCCTGTTCCTCAACCAGCCGATGGTCGGACGGGGCTTCGTGCGCACGGCGATCTTCCTGCCGTTCATCGTGTCGATGGCGATCATCTCCTTCGCGTGGACGTTCCTCCTCGACGCCAACATCGGCCTGATCACCTACTGGCTGGGCCAGATCGGCATCGTCACAGAGCAGGGCTGGCTCACCGACCCCCAACTGGCGATGCCTGCGGTGATGGTGGTGGGCGTGTGGAAGTCGGTCGGCTTCTACATGGTGATGTACCTCGCGGGCCTGCAGTCCATCCCGACCGAGCTCTACGAAGCCGCCCGGGTGGACGGCGCGGGCCCGTGGAAGCGCTTCCGGCACATCACCTGGCCGCTGCTGGCCAACCAGACGATGCTCGTCACGATCATGGCGGCGATCGCGACCATCCAGGTCTTCGACCAGATCTACGTGATGACCCGCGGCGGCCCCTTCTTCTCCACCGAGACGCTCGTGATGCTGATCTACCGCGTCGGCTTCCAGGACCTCCGGCTGGGCTACGGCGCCGCGGTGTCCTGGGTGCTGATGATCCTGGTGTTCGTGCTGTCCATGCTCCAGTACGGGTACTTCCGCCGGCGGGCGGTGACCTACTGATGGCTGGATCGACCGCGCTCCGGCTGCCCGGACGCCTCCGCTCCGAGACCGGGCACCGCCTCGCCCTGGGGATCGTGGGGATCGTGCTCGGCCTGGCGATCCTCCTGCCGATCATCTGGATGCTGTTCACGGCGTTCAAGCCCGAGGCGGACGTCGTCCAGTACCCGCCGAGCCTCTTTCCGCGGGCGTTCACGCTGCAGCACTTCGCGGACATCTGGAACGCCATCCCGTTCGCCCGGCTCTACCTCAACACGATCGTGTTCGCCGGCGGCGTCACGGTCTTCTCCCTGCTCTTCGACTCGATGACCGGCTACGCCCTGGCCCGGCTCGAGTTCCGCGGGAAGAACGTGGTGTTCGTCGTGATCATGATCCTGCTGATGGTGCCGTTCCAGGTCACGCTCATCCCGCTCTACGACCTGCTGGGCAGCCTCGGGCTGGCCGGAACGCTGCCCGGGATGATCGTGCCCCGGATGACCAATGCGTTCGGCATCTTCTTCATGCGCCAGTTCTACCTCTCGCTCCCCCGGGACCTCGAGGAGGCGGCTCGGGTCGACGGGGCGTCGGAGTGGAGGATCTTCAGCCGGATCATCACCCCGCTGGCGAAGCCCGCGCTGCTCACCCTCGGGCTGTTCCACTTCCAGTACAACTGGAACGACCTGCTGTGGCCGCTGATCATGTCCAAAGACATCGAGAGCTCCACACTGCCGGCCGGGCTGTCGATGTTCGTGGGCCAGCACGTCGTCGAGTACGGGCTGCTGATGGCCGGGTCCGTCCTCGCCCTGATGCCGGTCGTGATCTTCTTCCTCATCATCCAGAAGTCGTTCGTGGCGGGGATCGCCACGACCGGCATGAAGTGAAAGGCTCGCCCGTGGCTCAGACGACCGAGAACGCCTGGTTCGAGGACGGAAGCTTCCACTACGGGGTCGGCATCGAGGACACGTTCATCCCGCAGGAGCGTCCCGGGCACCGCAAGCTCGACCTCTACGAGTTGACCCAGCACTACGAGAACTGGCGCACCGACCTGGCCCTGGCCGCGGACTCCGGCGCAGAGCTGATCCGCTGGGGGATCCCGTGGTACCTCACCGAGCCAGCCGAAGGGCGCTTCGACTTCCGCTGGATCGACCAGGTGGCCAACGAGCTCGACCGGCTCGGCCTGCGCTGTGTCGTCGACCTGATGCACTACGGCACACCGCTCTGGCTTGAGAACGCCTTCCTCGATCCGCGCTACCCGGACGCCGTCGCGGGATACGCCGGTGAGGTCGCAGGTCGCTATCGGGGACTGTTCGGCGACTACACCCCGCTGAACGAGCCGATGGTCAACGCCGAATGGTGCGGGCTGAGGGGCGCGTGGCCGCCGTACCTGGGCGGCCACAGCGGTTTCGTCCGGCTCGCGATGATCCTCGTCGAGGGAATGCGGCGCACCCAGTCGGCCATCAAGGAGGCCGATCCGGGCGCCGCCATCGTCCACGTCGACGCGGGGTTCCAATGGGCCGGCGACTTCGGACCGGACCGGCCCAAGGCATTCCTGGACGAGTGGCGCTTCGTGATGACCGACCTGCTGTTCGGACGGGTCGACCCGCAGCACCAGATGTGGGATTACCTCGTCAGGAACGGGGCCGCCGAGGACCAGCTCTCGCGCTTCGCCGCCGATGGTAGGACGCCCGACGTGCTCGGCATCAACTATTACCCGGGATTCACGCGACAGTCGTTCGATGCGCGAACCGGGGGCTCCGTCCCTGTGGAGGCTGGCCGCGAAGGTTTCGTCGAGCAGGTCCGCACCTACCACGAGCGCTACGGCCTGCCGCTGGCCATCACGGAAACCTCCAGGCCGACCGCCGATCCCGGCGAGAAGATCGGCTGGCTGGACGACCTGGCGTCCGCCGTGGACCAGTTGCGCGCCGAGGGCGTGCCGCTGGTCGCGGCCTTCTGGTTCCCGATGCTGGACATGTTCGAGTGGGAGTACCGGTTCGACACCCGGCCGCTCGACGACTTCCACATCAGGTTCGGACTGGTTGACCTGGTTCGCGGTCCAGACAACCGCCTCGAACGGCGGCCGAACGCTGCCTACGAGCACTTCCAGCAGCTTGCGCGCCCCTGAACAAAGAACGGTTCCTTTTCGCCACCGGTGAACCAAGGGAACCGTCCCCTCTTGCCACCGGTGGGAGGTACTGGCAGTGCCTGTCGCGTGAGGTCAGGCGGGCCGAGAATCGGATGCGGAAAGGAATCCATCATGAAGCAGCGCACCCTCGGCACCAGCCTGACCGTCTCCGAGATCGGCCTGGGCTGCATGAGCCTGACCGGCGCCTACGGCGCGTCCGGCGGCCCGTCGCGGCAGGACGCGGTCGCGCTGATCCGGCACGCGGTCGACCTCGGCGTCACGTTCTTCGACACCGCGGAGGTGTACGGGCCGTTCGCCAACGAGGAGATCGTCGGCGAGGCCCTCCAGCCCGTCCGTGACCAGGTGAAGATCGCGACCAAGTTCGGCTTCGCGTTCGCAGAGAACGGCGTCGAACCCGGCGGGGTCTGCAGCCGTCCCGACAGCATCCGCAGGGCGGTGGAGAACTCGCTGCGCCGGCTAAGCACCGATCACATCGACCTGTATTACCAGCACCGCGTCGACACCACCGTCCCGATCGAGGACGTCGCCGGGACGGTCAAGGAGCTGATCGAGGCGGGCAAAGTGCTCAACTTCGGACTGTCCGAGGCCGCGGCAGGGACGATTCGGCGGGCGCATGCCGTCCAGCCGGTGGCCGCCGTGCAGAGCGAGTACTCGATGTGGTGGCGCGAACGCGAGCAGGACACGATCCCTGTCCTCGCCGAGCTCGGCATCGGCCTGGTCCCCTACAGCCCGCTCGGCAAGGGGTTCCTCACCGGCACCATCGACGCCACCACCACCTTCGCCGACAGCGACTTCCGCGGCCAGACGCCCCGCTTCCAGGGTGAGGCGCTGCAGGCCAACCTCGCCCTCGTCGACGTCCTCAACCGGATCGCCGGCGAGACCGGCGCCACACCCGCCCAGCTCGCGCTCACCTGGCTGCTCAACCAGCAGCCGTGGATCGTCCCCATTCCCGGCACCAAGCGCATCGAACGCCTGGACGAGAACGCGGGGGCCGCGCAGGTCGAGCTCAGCGAGGCCCAGCTCGCCGAGCTCCGGGCTGCAGCCGACCAGATCCGGATCGTCGGTGCGCGCTACCCCGAAGCGCAGGACCGAATGACGAACCTCGAGGCGCCGCTGCCGGCGCAGTGATCCACGGCGGGCTCTTCCTCGGTCCGCCCCTCACGTAACCGCGTGGTCTCGCACGACGGGCCGCCGGCCCTCAGCCCAGGGCCTTGCCTGCAGTGATGATGCGGGTGCCCATCCACGGACCGCTCCACCAGCCGCGCCACCCGGCGTCGCGAATCGTCAGGTCGACGGCCCCGAGCTCGGCGAGCACGGCCGGATACTCACGGACCTTGCCGATGTCGACGATCACCAGCCGACCACCGGACGCGAGCACCCGCCACGCCTCGGCGAGCGCTCGGCGACGCCCTCCCGCGGAAGGCACGTTGTGGATCGACAGGCTCGCGGTGACCAGGTCGAACTCGCCGTCGTGGAACGGCAGCTCGGTCATGTCGGCGGTCGTGAAGCTGATCCGGTCGGCCACTCCGTTCTCACGAGCGTTCGCCCGCGCGGCGTCCGGGGAGTTGCCGGACTGGTCGATGCTGCGCCACAGGTCGATGCCGTCCACGCGAGCGTCGGGGAAACGCTCCGCGATCATGATCGCCACGGCACCGCGTCCGCAGCCCACGTCGAGGACGTGGTGCGGAGCCGGAGCGGCAGCCAGGAGCGCGTCCCAGATGACGAACTTGCCGCGCAGCGTGGCGTACCAGAACGAGAGCGCGCCGAGCAGGAAGAGGACGGCGATCACCCGCGGTGATGACGGCGACGAACGCCGGGGCGTCCCACAGCGTGGCAGCGCAGACCGCGAGGACGACGTAGAGGACGCCGAGCCCGAGCCACAGCCAGGGAACCCAGGGAGCATCGGTGCCGTAACTCCCGGCCGGGCGAGGAGGAGCCATTCCGAAAGCCTACGACCCCCGCATTGACGGCATTCGGGCAGGCTTCGTCAAGCTCAGCCAGCACACCCGGCTACGACCCTGCATTGACGGCAACCGGGCAGACTTCGTCAAGCTCAGCCAGCACACCCCCGGCTACAACCCCTGTATTGACCGCATTCGGGCACGCGGCGGGCCTGGCGGCAATAGGTTGGGCGCATGCGTGTACTCGTCGCTGACAAGTTCGAACAATCAGGGATCGACGGCTTGGCCGCAGCCAGGTGCGAGGTGGCCTATGCACCCGCGCTCTCCGACCAGTCCCTCGTCGACGCGGTCGCGGCCCAGGCTCCCGACGTGCTGGTCGTCCGAGGGACGAAGGTTCCCGAGGCCGTGCTGGCCGCCGGACCCCTCAAGCTGGTCGTCCGCGCGGGCGCGGGCTACAACACCATCGACGTCGCCGCGGCGTCCCGGCTCGGCATCTACGTCTCCAACTGCCCGGGCAAGAACTCGATCGCCGTGGCCGAGCTCGCCTTCGGCCTGATCTGCGCGCTGGACCGCAGGATCGCCGACAACGTGGCCGACCTGCGGGCCGGCACCTGGAACAAGGCGGAGTACGGCAAGGCCAGAGGGCTGTACGGCCGCACGCTCGGCCTGATCGGCGTGGGCGGGATCGGCAGGGAGATGATCCCCCGGGCCAAGGGCTTCGGCATGCCGGTTGTGGCCTGGAGCCGCAGCCTGACCGCTGAGCGGGCCGCCGAACTGGGCGTCCGGCTGGCCGCGTCCCCGGAGGAGGTGGCTGCGGCGGCCGACGTGGTCAGCGTCCATGTCGCTCTCAACGCGGGGACGCGCGGGCTGCTCGGAGCGGCGTTCTTCGATGCGATGCAGGACGGCGCGTTCTTCATCAACACGTCCCGCGCCGAGGTGGTGGACGAGCCTGCGCTGGTCGCGGCGATCGAGGCCAAGGGCCTGCGGGTCGGCCTCGACGTGTACGCGGGTGAGCCGGCCACCGGAACCGCCGAGTTCGTGACCGAGATCGCGAACCTCCCCGGGGTGTACGGAACCCACCACATCGGGGCGTCCACCGCCCAGGCCCAGGAGGCGATCGCGACCGAGGCGGTGCGGATCGTCACGGTGTTCAGCGAGACAGGCAGCGTGCCCAACGTGGTCAACCTGGCCACGCAGACGCCGGCGACGTCCTCGATCGTGGTGCGCCACCTCGACCGGCCCGGGACGCTCGCCCACACCCTGGACGCGATCAGCGCAGCGGGGATCAACGTCCAGGAGATGGAGAACATCATCTTCGACGGAGCCGAGGCCGCGGTCGCGCGAATCAACGTCGAGGGGACGATCGATGAGCCGCTGGCCGCGGCGATCAAGGCACACGAGGCCGTGATCGACGTCACCGTCATCGCACTGTAGGGCTCCAGGACAGGAGCGCGTCCGGATCAGCCGTCCTCATGCGTCCTGACCGTGACGCCTGTGGGTGGAGGCCTCGGCCGCGTTCTGGTGTGCGGCCCACGCCGCGCGGGAGGTGAGCGCGTCGTAGATCGGTTCGCTGCGCAGGACGGTGGCCACCAGCATCGCGAGCGCGCAGGCGCCGAGCATCGGCGGCAACTGGTTGGTGACCCCGGTCAGCTCGGTGGCCAGGACGACGCCCGTGATCGGGGCCCGGACGGTGGCTGTGAAGAACGCTGCCATGCCGATCAGCGCGAGCGCGGCGGGCTCGGGCGTCCACTGGGGCACCACGATCTGGCCGAGCAGTCCGAACAGCAGGCCGAGATGACTGCCGACGACGAGCATCGGTGCGAACAGACCGCCGGGGGTGGCGGCGGCGTAGGACACGACGCCCAGCCCGATCCGCACGACGAGAACGGCGGTGACGACGACCCACGTGCCGGTGGAGAGCAGGGCGCGCTGGGTCAGCAGGTCCCCACCACCCACGAGGTCGGGAGAGAAGAACGCGACCGCTCCGACCAGTGCCCCGATCGCCGCACCTCGAACCTCCCGGGGGATCCGGCTCCGGTCAACCATCGAGAGACTCGCCATCACGAGCCGGTTGTACAGGACGCCGACCAGGCCGGCCGCCACGCCGACGGCGAGGACGATCGGGGCGTCGCGGAGCGACGGCTCGCCCATGGCTGCAGTGCGGAACACGGTCCCCGAACCACCGATGAGCAGCCGAGCACTGAAGAAGCCCGATCCGGACGCCAGCAACGTGGCGATGGTGGTGCGAGCATCGAACCGTTTGATCAGTTCCTCGAGCACGAACACCCCTCCGGCGATCGGCGCGTTGAACGCGGTGGCAAGTCCGGCCGCGGCGCCGGCGGCCACCAGGATGCGCAGGTCGAAGCGATTCCGCCGGGCGATCCGGCTCACGATGATCGCGATGTTGCCACCCATCTGCACCGAGGGACCCTCACGCCCCAGCGCGAGGCCGGCCCCGATCGCCAGCAGGCCGCCCACGTACTTCACCGGCAGGATCAATGGGCTCCCGGGCGGCACCTTGCCCTCCACGACCGCCTCGACGCGCGGGATTCCACTCCCTTCGGCGTGGGGTTCGAGTCGGTGCACGAGAGCGGCGGCGGCCGCGGTCGCCAGGGCACACGCTGCCATGACCACCAGGAGACCGGGCAAGGGATTGCCTCGTGCCCACTGCACGAGGAGATCGCGTTCGGCGGAGATGGCGTCCAGGGCAACCCTGAACGACCCCGTCACCAGACCGGTGAGTGCGCCAACCACCAGCGCGGTCGCGGAGAAGCCGAGCAACCGTCCCGGCCCGTCACCCGCCGGAGCCGGCGGCCACAGCACCTGCCTCGGCCGCACCATCAGGCGATCACTTTTTCTGTACCGGGTGGTCCACGAAAGCTAGACTATCGCACGTGCCACGTCCCGCTCAGCCTCTCGACCCCCGGCGCGAGGGCCGACTCCTGGAGGCCGCGGCGTCCGCCTTCACCGAGGTGGGCTATGAACAGGCGTCGCTGAACCAGATCATCGCGGCAGCGGGCTGGGGCAAGAGTTCCTTCTACCACTACTTCCCCGACAAGCGGCGTCTTCACGACCACGTGGTCCTCACCCTTCGGGAACGGGTTGAGAAGGACCTGGTGGTTCCCGACCTCCAGGCGCTGGATGCGGACACCTTCTGGTCGGCGATGGCTGTCCTTCTCGACTCCCTGACGCGTGCGGCCGTCGTGCACCCGGAGGCACTGCTCCTCGGCCGGATGTTCCACCATCCGCCCGCCGCGAGGGGACCGGACGGGCAGCTCACGAAGCTCCGCAGTGAGGTGGCCGACTGGATCGCCCGCGCCGTCCAGCGCGGCCAGCGCCTGCACGTCGTGCGCACGGACCTCCCATCGGACCTCATCGCCGAACTCAGCGTGGCCGTGCTGTCCTCCGTCGACCGCTGGAACCTCTACCGCGGCGATGCCGAGCCAGTGGGTCCGTGGGACGCGATCGGACTGCTCTGGGACGCCGTTGGAGCGGGACGCCAGGCGTCCCTGACCCCGACCTAGGAGGACGCCGGCTCCTCGGACGGTCGAGCCCGTCGAGGCCACCAGGGTTTCGACAAGCTCAACCCGCCGCACAAGCAGACCCCGGCTCTTCGGTTGGTCGAGCCTGTCGAGACCACCACCAGGTTTTCGACACCCTCAACCCGCCGCACAGGGCAAGCCCTGGCACACGGGAGAGGTCACCGATTCAGCCACGCGAAGGCCTTCTCGACGATCCGCCGCGCATCGTGGGTGACCACCGGTCCGTGGGCGATGACGAGTTTGTCGAAGTCCCACTGCACGATTCGATCCACCGACGCCCGAGCTGCGTCCCGGTGCCGGAAGGTCAGCCGGATGTCGCGGCCCACCCCGCCGTCGGGCGCCGCGACGCCTCCCAGCGCGAGCAGCAGGTTGCGGAGCGGTCGCCCCGCTCGCCGCTCATGGATCTGGATGACGTCCTCGAGCAGGAGCGTCCCGCTGGGGACGTGGAAGAAGGCGACCTCGTTCAGCCAGCCGCTGCCCCGAATGAGCACTTCGTCCAGATCCGGCGCCCACGGCGGCGGGACCTCATCGGCGAGAAGGCCGGTGAGAGGGAGCCGGCGAGGACGGCCAGACGGCCCCATCACGCAACCGAACCACCGTCATCCGGGTGGTGAAGCGGATGCCCATGTCCCGAACCACCGGGCCGTCGATCACGAAGACGCCCTCGCCGAGCGCGGGCAGACCCATCACGACCCCAGCCCTGTGGAGCGAGGCTCAGGCGTGAACGCGGGAAGCTCGACGGCGTCGTGGAAGCTCCGGCCCATGATGAGGTCCGCCAGGACCGGGAGGCCCATCAGCTTCATGGCCGTGTTCCGGACCAGCAACTGGAACCTGTTGGCGGGCGCGAACGCGGCACCCAGCCCCAGGGCTCCGTCCTGTTTGGATCGCACGAGGCGGGACAGCCGCTGCTCGTAGGCGGCGAACGCCTTCGTGTGGTCGGTACAGCGGGCGATCTCGGCAGCCAGGGTGTAGGCCTCCACCATCGCCAGCGCGGAACCCTGGCCGGCGAGGAACGAGGGGCACGCTCCCGCATCGCCCACCAGGGCCACCCGCCCCCGCGTCCAGGACGGCATCCGGATCTGGCTCACCGAGTCGAAGTAGAAGGACGCCGCCGCGGGCATCCGCTCGAGGATCGTCGGGGTCTCCCACCCGCCGCTGGCCAGCTTCGAACGCAGCAGCCGCTGCTGGCTGTCACGATCGTGCGGCACGTCACCGCTGTGCCGGACGGAGAACAGGACCAGCGTCCGGTCGTCGCGAAGCGACACCCGAAGCACCTGGAACCCGACCTCGGCGTGCATCAGGGCCACGAGCTCGTCCCGTGGACGGTAGCCATCGATCTCGAAGGCAGCGACGACGATGCCCAGGTACCTCTCGAACTCCTCGTCCGGCCCGAAGGCCAGCCTCCGCACCCGGGAGTGCAGCCCGTCGGCCCCCACGACCAGGTCGAAGTCGTCGGAGCGTCCGCTCTCGAGGACCACCCGAACCCGGTCGCCCTGCTCCACCAACGACTCCACGGTGTCACCCAGGACCAGCTCGGCCGCGCCGCCCAGCGCGGCATAGATCGCTGCAGCAAGATCGGACCGGGTGATGCTCACGTACTTCTCGCCCGATTGCATGATCGCGGCCGGCTTCAGTGACGCGACCCTGCGGCCAGCCCGGTCGACGACCTTGCCCTCGGTGAACACGTAGCCGCGGCGGCGCAGCTCCGGCACGATGCCCATCCGCTCTGCGACGTCGAAACCCGCGCCCCAGAAGTCGACGAGGTACCCGCCCTCGCGCAGCTTCGGCGCCCGCTCGACCAGGGTGACCTCGTGGCCCGCACTGTGCAGCCAATAGGCGAGGGTCGCGCCGGCGATGCCCGCCCCGACAACCAGGATTCTCATCTGACCACTCCCTTCGAAAGGGCCGGTCATGGCCGGCCGGTGGAACCGCGAGGACAATGCCTCGATGTCATGCGCCTCAGCCGGCGCGCTCCCTGGTCACCCGGCCCAGGTCGATACGTCCGATGCTCCGCAGGGCGGGCCACTGACTGACCACGCCGACGGCAAGGATCACCGCCGCGGTGATGACGAAGGTGGCCGGACGGACCTGCAGGTCGAACTGGAAGAGATCGGAAGAGAACGACCCCATCACGCTCGCGGCCGCGAAGTAGCCGAGCACCAGGCCAGGTACGAGCCCGACCACGATCAGCAGCATGTTCTCGCTCGTGACCAGCCGCGACACCGTCACTCGCGCCATACCCAGCGTGCGCAGGGACGCCAGTTCCATCGACCGCTCGGCGACATTGGTGGTCATGGTGATGAAGACCAAGGCGAACGCCAGCACCCCGCCCAGCACCAGCATCACGCCGATGAAGGCGTAGAACAGCCCCATGAAGTTCTGGGCGAGCAGGTAGAGCTCCCGGCTGTCCAGGGCCACCGCGACGCCGGCGACGTTCGTCAGGCGGTCGATCACGGCGGCACGATCGGCGCCCGGGACGAACTGGACCAGGGCGACGTCGACCGCCGGCGCGCTTCCGTTCTGGTCCGACAGCGAGGCAACCGCGGCAAGGGAGGTGTAGCCGAGGGCCCCCAACGGCTCATCGGTGAACCCGGCCACGGTGAGCTGGGCGGTGCGCCCGTCACCAGCATCGGCCTGGACGGTATCACCGACGGTCACGTCGAGCGTGGCACGCAGTGGGGTGGCCAGCAGCACGCCACCGCTCGCCGGCAGGCTCAGGTGGGTGCCGTCCGGGCTGAGGAACGTGTGCATGGTGGTGTCGGTCCGCAGTCCGGTCAGCGTGGTGGCGTAGCGGTGATCGCCATGCACGAAGGTCACCGGGATGTCCGCCTCGGGCTCGACCGTAGCCACCCCGGCCACCTTCAGGCGTCCGAGGTCACCGGCCGGCACCGGCCGCAGCAGCTGCACGGTCGCGTCCTGGTGCTGGACCGTGACGAACTGCCGTTCCAGCAGGAGTTGGACGGTGTCGATCATCCCCCACGAGACCAGCACCAGCGTGGCCGCCAACGCGACACCGACGATGGTGGAGATCGATCGGCGCGGGTTGCGTCCCAGCCCGCGCAGAGCAGCTCGCCAGCGCACCGGCAACCGGCGCAGCGGCGGCACCAGGCGCTCCGCCCAACTCAACCGGCCCCGGCCGATCGGGACGTCGCCCCGCATTGCCTCGGCCGGATCGACCCGAGCGGCCCGGCGAGCCGGGAACCACGCGGCCAGGCCACCGGCCACCGGACCCAGAAGCACCCCGGCCACCACCGTGAGCGGGCGCACCTCGACCACCGTCACCGGCACCGCGATGGTCGCGGTGTAGAGCCGGGTGATGCCGGCGGCGGCCAGCGCACCCACCACGGCACCCAGCACTGACCCGACGGTCCCAATCACCAGCCCGAACGCGAGGTAGTGCCGACGGATCGACGCCCGGGAGAAGCCGGTGGCTCTCAGCAGGCCGATCCGTCCGCGCTGCTGGGCGATCAGCCGGCCCAGCATGATCGAAACCCCTAGTCCCGCGGCCAGCAGGAAGAGCAGCGGGAAGGCGATGGACATCTCGCCGAACCCGCTGAGGTCCTCTCCCAGGATGGCCTCGGACGGCTGCTCGGCGAGCGTCTGGGTCGAGGTGGCGCCGAGCTTCAGGGCGAGCGCCCGCAGCCGGCCGTCGGTGTCGGCGGGAGCGTCCTCGTTGTAGACGAACAGGGCCTGCTGCTGGACCTGACCGAGCGGCAGTTCGTCGACAACGGCCTGGTTGGCGAACAGCACTCCCCACTGGTCGAACGGGACGAGGACCTCCTGGCGGCTGCGCGCCGGCCACAGGTACTCCGGAGATGCGACGATCCCGGCCACCTGCAGCGTCGTCCAGCCATTGGTTGTGGCCACGTCCAGCTTGTCGCCCGGCTTGAGGCCGATGGCGCCCGCGAGGTGCTGCTCGACCAGCACCTGGTCGGTCCGGGTCGGGTCGAGATTGCTGCCGTCGAGGACCAGCACCTTGTTCACGGCGGGGTTCCCGTCCGCGGGCAGGCCCACGATCCGGGCGGCCTGGCGGTGGTCGCCCAGCTTTATCGCGGTGTCGCCGATCTTGCGGGTGCTGGACGCGGCCACGCCGTCCAACTCGACGCCCTGGCCCGCGATCTGGTCGACAGGCCCCCCGGTGGCGATCAGGTCGGCCATGCCGAGCTGGTCGTACAGGCCGCGGTAGGACGCGGTGAGGTTCGCGAAGGCGTCGTAGGACGCTCCGAACAGGGCCACGCCGAGTAGGACGGTCACGATCAGGGCGACGAACTGACCGGCGTGCGCCCGGGCGTCCCGCCACAGGGTGCGGCGCAGGGTTCTCACCAGTGCACCTCCTCCGGGGGCACCGGGTGGGCGACCACTTCGTCGTCCACCAGGCTGCCCGAACCCAGTCGCAGGACCCGGTCGGCCATGGCGGCGATCGCGGAGTTGTGGGTGACCAGCAGGACGGTCCGGCCACCGTCCCGGCAGGCCCGATGCAGTGCGGCCAGCACCTGTCGTCCGGTGTCGAGGTCGAGCGAGCCGGTCGGTTCGTCGGCGAGCAGAAGCGGCGGGTCCTTCACCAGGGCTCGGGCGATCGCGACCCGCTGCTGTTCGCCGCCGGACAGCGCGGAGGGGAAGTGATCGGCCCGCTCGCCCAGACCGACCGCGTCCAGAGCCGCGCGGGCGCGCTCCTCGGGCGCACCGACCAGTTCGGCGACCAGCGCGACGTTCTCCAGCGCGGTGAGCGTGGGAATCAGGTTGAAGAACTGGAACACGAAGCCCAGTTGGGTGCGGCGGTACTCGGTCAGCGCCGTGTCATCGGCTGAGGCCAGGTCGTGGCCGGCGACGGTGATGGCACCCGCGGTCGGCGACTCGATACCGCCAACCAGGTTCATCAACGTGGTCTTACCGGAGCCGGACGGACCGAGCACGACGATGAACTGACCGGCGACCACGGACAGATCGATGCCGCGCAACGCGTCCACCTCGGTCTCCCCCGAACCGTAGGACTTGGTCACACCGTCGAGGCGGACCAGCGGGCCGTCCTCGACACGGCTCCCGGCGACATCGTGACGGGGCTGGTATTTCATCGGGTCTCCCTCAAGCGGACGTGGGGCGAGAGCGGTCACGATCGGGCCGCATCGAAGGCCTCGGTGATCCGCGGGTCGGCGAGGAACTGTTCGGTGAACAGGTCGAGGAAACGCTGCTGGGCGGGGTGGGGGAACCCCACCCGGGCCAGCCGTCGCACCGTGGCCCACAGAGCGGCGCCGGCGAGCCCTCGTGGCAGATCGGTGACAAAGCGGGCAACGGCGCCGGCGTGCCGGTCGACCATCGACCAGCAGGTGTCGAGCAGGCGCCGCACGATCGCGTCGGCTTCCGGTCCGGACGCTTCAGCGAGCGCGGCGAAGTCCCCAAAGAGGCGGACGGTGTCGGCGTCGTCGGTGGCGTCCAGGTCGGCGAAGAGGTCGTCCAGACTGGATGGCAGGAAGCCGTGCACGGCGAGGAACACCATCATCGAACGCTCGATCTCGACCGCTCGCCGGGCGCCCTCGCTGGACATCAACGCAGCGACCCGGTCGTAGAGCTCCGTCGCCCGCTCCGACAGCGGGGTCAGCCGGCGGCCCAGCTGTGCAGACTCCAGCAGGCGGACCAACTCGCCGCGCTGCAGCTGCAGTTGCGCGATCCGGGCGTCGACCGACGCCAGCGCCCGGTGGAGTTCTTCCGCGGCGGCCCCGGACGCGGGCGTACCCGGCTCGGTCAACACCTCGGCGATCGCCGCCAGCGGCAGCCCGGACTCGGCGAGCCAGCGGATCCGCAGCAGCCGAGCCAGGTGGAACAGGTCGTACTCCCGGACTCCGGCGCGCGCCGGTGGTACCGGGAGCAACCCCACGTGGTGGTAGTAGCGGACCGTCCGGACGGTCGTATCGGCGAGATCAGCCAGTTCCTTGACGCGCACGGTCCCACGCCATCATGTGACGTTACGTCACTGTCAAGGACCCGATGCCCAGAGATGTTCAGCCGGTCAACGGTCGATAGGCTGCTGCTCCCGGCTGGACCCGTCCAGCCAACGCCTGGACACCACCATGCAGGGGCCGGCGTGGTGGGCCTGACCCCCGTCCGAAGGAGAACTGCGGTGTTCCTGCCCGATCCTCGTCCGCTGTTCACTGATCCCGTCCCATCCCTGCGCTGGGGCATCGTGGGTACCGGCTCGATCGCGGGACGGTTCGTCCAGGCGCTCAGGCTCCACACCACCCAGCAGGTTGTGGCCGTCGCCGCCCGGAACACCGACCGCAGTGAGCTGTTCGCCACCCGACACGGGATCCCCCGCCGCCCCGCGACGCCCGCGGATCTGGTTGATGACCCCGACATCGACGTGGTCTACATCGCCACCCCGCACAGCTCGCATCGCGATCTCGCGCTCCTCGCGATCGGCGGGGGCAAGCATGTCCTGGTCGAGAAGCCGCTCGCTGCCTCCTCCGCCGAAGCGGCCGAGATCGCCACCGCCGCGGCGGACGCGGGCGTCCTCGTCATGGAGGCCATGTGGACGCGCTATCTGCCCCAGTTCGACATCCTGCGCCAACTGCTCGCCGACGGCGCGCTCGGCGATGTCCACCAGGTCAACGCCGACTTCGGCTCCGCCGTCTCCTACGACCCCACCGGTCGCCTCTGGAATCCCGACCTGGCCGGCGGGGCACTCCTCGATATCGGGGTCTACCCGATCTCGCTCGCGTCCGCGCTCCTCGGGACGCCCGTCCGCGTCCTCGCCTCCGGCCTGCGGCTGGCCAACGGGGTCGACCTCCGCTCGTCCGCCATCCTCACGTCGGTCAGCGGCGCGGACGCGAACGTCGCCTGCTCGATCATCTCCGAACTGCCGACCACAGCGACCATCGTCGGCTCCAGAGCACGCGTCGAGTTCAGCCGGCCCTTCTACGCTCCGACGGACGTCACCTTCTTCACTCGCCGCCACGGCCGGCCCACGAGCCAGACCTGGACCGACGACACCTTCACCGACCGCTACGGCGCGCTGAGCTATGAGGCCACTGCCCTGGCGGGCTACGTCGGGCAGGGCCGCATCGAGTCGCCGCTCCACCCACTGGCCGAGACCGTGTCCGTGCTGACCACGATCGAGGAGATCAGAACCCAGCTGAGCGAGTGCGAAGCGCCGCGTCCAGACCCGAGCTGATCGGCACGATCACAGGCGTTCAGGCGGACGCGCTGCAGCGTGGGTTTCGCGGGCGGAGAGCCATGGCAGCGCCGCGAGCAGCGTGATCGTCCCGGTGGCGGCGAACGCCAGCAGGTAGCTGCCGTGGTCCACGAGCAACCCGGCGATGATCGGGCCGGTGATCGACCCGAAGTCCTGCGACATCTGGAAGGCGGCCAGCGCCGGGCCACCGTTGCGCTCGCGGCCCACCACGTCCGCCAGCGTCGCCTGCTGGGCCGGGTTGAGGGCACCCGCGCCGATTCCGGCAACCACCGAGAGGATGACGAGCATCGGCAGGTCCTGCGCGAGCCCGGTCACCGCGGTGGCTACGCCGGAGACGACCAGTCCTCCCAGAATGAACGGCTTGCGTCCGACTCGGTCCGATCGGCGCCCGGCGAAGACCAGCCCGGCGGCATTTCCTGCCGCGAACACCGCGAGCGCCATCCCCGCCACCCACGGCTGCTTGCCGATGACCGCGGTGGCGAAGAGCGGCAGGATCGCGTTGCGGACGCCGAAGTTGCCCCAGCCGTTGGCGAAGCCGGAGACGAGCCCCGCCCGGTAGGCGCTGTCGCGCCACGCCTCAGGCACCGTCAGCACCGGAAGGACCGGGCTGCCCGGAGCCGGACGCAGCGACGCGTGCCGCAGGAAGATCGCGACGATGCCGGCAGCGACCAGCAGGGCGACGGCGTAGACGAGGAACGGCACTCGCAGGCCGAGGCTGCCGAGCAGGCCGCCGACGACCGGCCCGCCGACCCCGCCGAGCAGAAAAGCAGTCGCGTAGGCGGAGGAAACGCGGGCGCGGATGGCCACGGGCGCCAGACGGACCAGGAGCGCGACCGCAGAGACCGTGAACATCGTCGATCCGATACCACCGAGACCCCGGAAGAGCAGCAGTTGCCAGTAGTCCTGCGCGAACGCGGTGGCTCCCGTGGACAGCGCGACGATGACCAGTCCGGCGAGGTAGGCCGGACGCTCGCCGAGCCGGGCGATGAGCCGTCCGCCCGCAGGGGCGAACACGAGACGGAAGAAAGCGAATGCGCTGACGACCACGCTGGACGCGAACGCCCCGACGCCGAAGCTCTGCGCGAACGACGGCAGCACCGGGGTGATCAGCCCGAAGCCGACCGCGATGACGAAAGCCGCAGCGATGAGCACCCAGATCTCACCGGGAATCCGCGGCGCTGCGCTCGGCGTAGCGGCAGGAGTCTCGTCGGGCACGGTCACCCAGTATGCCGTCGAGGAAGACTGGTCGCGGGCGTCAGGCGTCGAAGCGCCGCCAGTGGCCTTCCGAGATCACCTCGGCCTCGCCGTCGACGACGGTGATCGCCGTCTCGTCGTCCATCGCGTAGGCGGGGACGCCGATGCCGGCGGCCCAGCGCTCGGCGTGGGCCATCGTGTTCTCCGGCAGGTCCGGATGGTCGAGATGGGGGAAGATCGCGAAATCGACGACGCCGAGCGTCCGGTCGTCGCCGGTGATCGACGGCTTCGCCGAAACGAAGTCCTCACCGACGCGCGGCGTCATCACGAGGCTGCCGGCGCTGATTCCGGCCCAGACCAGGTCGAGCGTCGGGAGAAGATCCGCGAGCCCGGACTCCCGCATCCAGTGCGTGAGGTACATCGCGTCGCCGCCGTTCGCGAGCAGCGCGTCCGCCTGCCCGACCCAGGGCAGCCAGCGCTCGACGCCGATGCTGGGCAGCGCGCTGAGCTCGAGCACGCCGAGCGACCTCCAGCCCAACTCCGCCATCGGCGTGAGCGACCTTCCCGTGATGAACCGCCACACCCCCTGCGGGGTGACCATCGGGTGCCCGTAACCCGCGGTCGGGATCAGGAGAGCATCGGACTCCTCGATCGGCTTGCCGAGCAACCCGACGAGCGCAGCGCGGATGCTCGCGTTGCTGACGCCGCCTGAAGTGAGAAGCAGCTTCACGGCGACCACCCTAAGCGAGCGAAACACCCCGCAGGCGAGTCCGCGCGGGCAGCGGTCCTCGCCTACAACCTCGATATCTCCGATCGGACACCCGATCCCGCGGCCTGGCATGACCAGATTTGCGCAGTCGATGGTCAGAGCACGCCCTCCCGCCGTGGCGACACCGGATCGAGTGCGCAATTCCAGGCGAGACTCCGTCTCAGTGCTCGATTCCAGAGGGATGGTCTTCCACGAGGAACAGACCGTACTGGGGGGCATTCGGGGCGCGGCACTGGCCGGGCGCTGTCCGGCTGACCGCGACTCCTGCCGTCGTCCCGATCCCGGCGCCGCTTCATCCAGGCTTCATCAACCTGTGGACGCCCAGACGTAGGGTGTGGACGTGTGGCTCGCCTTCGCCTTCGGTTCGGCGTTGTTCGCCGGGCTGACCGCGATCCTCGCGAAGGTGGGCGTGCGGCATACGCCGTCCAATCTGGCCACCGCGATCCGCACCATCGTGGTGCTCGTGTTCGCATGGCTCGTGGTGTTCATCGTCGGCTCGCAGGGCACGATCACCCGGATCAGCTCGACCACCGTCTGGTTCCTCGTGTTCTCAGGCCTGGCCACGGGTGCGTCCTGGCTGTGCTACTTCAGGGCGCTGCAACTCGCGGACGTGAACCAGGTGGCGCCGATCGACAAGTCCAGCATCATCCTGACCGTCCTCTTCGCGATCGTGCTGCTCGGCGAGACCCAGAGCCTCGTCACGCGGCTGGCCGGGATCACGGTGATCGGTGTCGGCACGTACCTGATGATCGAACACCGCACCCGCGTGGGCAACAGTGAGCCGCCGCGGCGGACCTGGCTCGTCTACGCCGCAGCCTCGGCGGTGTTCGCCGCCCTGACCACGATCCTGGGCAAGATCGGCATCGCCGACGTCGAGTCCAACCTCGGCACCGCCATCCGAACCGGGGTGGTCCTGGTCATGGCCTGGATCGTCGTGCTGGTCGCAGGGGAGCACCGGCGACTGCCTGCGATGCCGCGACGAGACCTCGTCTTCATCCTGCTCTCCGGCGTGGCTACCGGCGCGTCCTGGCTGTGCTACTACCGCGCGCTGCAGGAGGGCCCGGCCAGTCTGGTCGTGCCGATCGACAAGCTCAGCATCGTGGTGACCGTCGCCTTCGCGACCTTCGTGTTGCGCGAGAGGCTGACTCGTCGCGCCGCCGTGGGACTGGCGCTGATCGTGGTCGGGACGCTGGTGATGCTCGTCTGAGCTGCGGCCCTGCGTCCGGCTCAGGCGAGGGCGGCGCGGAGCGTGGCGACCTGCTGCGCGCTGAGCCCGAGGCCCTGCGTCACGTACCGGTAGATGCCGGGGTGGGTTGCCCCGTGGAGGTCAGGGTCGGCATAGTGGCTCGCCACCGCGGCCAGGCCGGCGGAGAGCCGCTGCCCGCTGGCGCCGGACGAGCGCAGGTAGTCCGCGCGAATGGCGCTGTCTGACGCCCCGAGCAGTGACTCGAGGACGGCGGACGCCCAGCCGGTCCGATCCTTGCCCAGATGGCAGTGGATGAGCACGGCATGGTCGCCGGAGACCGCGGACGCAACGGCTCTGAACGCTTTGCCGAGACTGGCCCGATCTCTGGACCTGGTCACGAAGGTCGTGAGCGTCGCGGTGCCGGTCATCGGGTAGCGCAGTTCCTTGACGCCGGGCAGGTTGGGATCCCTGGTGCCGCTGGAGCGGAGGTCGATGATGACGCCGCCCCGCAGGAGCCCGGCGAGGTCGAGCTTGTCCGCGGTGCTCGCCTTGGCGATGTCGGCGCTGCGGTAGACGAGGCCCTGGGCCAGGCCGCTGGCCGCGAGGCCATCCCGCTCGTTGGTCACCTTGTCCAGCTTCGGATCGGGCGCGCTCGCCGTGGTCGCCCAACCGCCGTGAGTGTCCTTCCGGTTCCACACCACGGTGCTGATTCCGCCGGCGTTGGCCAGGCTCGCGAACTTCTGGGAGTAGCCGTTCACGCCGGAGATGCGCACCTTGTGCTCGGCATCGAGCGGTGCGCCCATCGTCCCGGAGCCGCCGGCGGCGCGGTAGGTGTCGGCGATACGTCCGACGACCGGGTAGTCGACCGCGGACGCAGCGGGTGCCACCGCCGTACCGAGGACGAGGGCCAGGGCCGTGGCTGCGATCGCGAAGCGCTTCATTCCGATGACCTCCTCGATGGGGTGTTGAGGTTCATACCGCGGTCACCACGCCGGCGATCAGCAGGCCGGACAGGACGAGTGCTGCGAGGGCGCGGTAGACGATGAAGACGGTGAAGTTGTGGTGGGCGACGAACCGGAGCAGCCACGCGATGGACGCGTAGCCCGCGACGAACGCCACGGCGATCCCGAGCAGGACGGGCGACCATCCCACGGTAGCGGAGATGTTCCTGGCCTGGGTCACCGCCTCCAGCCCGCCCGCGGCCAGCAGCGCGGGTATGCCGAGGAAGAAGCTCACTCGCGTAGCGCTGACCCGGTCGATCCCGCGCAGCAGTCCAGCCGAGATCGTGCTGCCCGATCGCGACACTCCGGGGACGAGGGAAAAGCACTGCGCGACACCGATGACCAGGGCGTCCACCCACGTCACCGAGGCCTCGCCACGATTCGCCTGCCCCACCCGATCAGCGATCCACATGACGACACTCCAGCCCGCCAGGCCTCCAACGACCACCCACAGGTTGCGGAACGGCCCCTCGATCGAGCCGCGCGCGGCCAGACCGGCCACGGCGATCGGCACGGAGCCCAGGATGACGTTCCACCCCATCCGATAGCCGGGGGTGCTGCGGGCGTCGCGCCGCGCGATCCCGGAGAGCCAGTCCCGGGCGATGCCGGCGATGTCGCGACGGAAGTACACCACCGCGGCGAGGATCGAGCCGAGCTGGATGACGGCGGTGAAAGCCGTGATGCCGGGGTCGTCGATCCGGTAGCCGAGCAGGCGCTCGGCAATGGTCATGTGACCGGTGCTGGAGATCGGCAGGAACTCCGTGAGCCCTTCGATGATCCCCAGGAGGATCGCGTGCAGCCAGGACATCCCGCTCCGCTCGTCGTCGGTTGTGTATTGATGGGGAACGCTCGAGGCAACTCGCGTCGAGAACGAGTTGGTCTCGTCCGCGATTCACCTCGTGTCGAGCATGAGTACGGTCCATCCGGGCCCAGCCGGTTTCGTCCAGACCACATTGGGGTGCAGGGCCGAGAGGTTGTGCGGCATCCGCGACCGGGCTTGCGCGGCAGCGAGTTCTCCGCGGTAGATCCAGAGCAGCGACGTCGTCCCGGCGAGCTGGGCACGCACAGTCTTCGTGTGGGTGAGCGTGGTGTACACGTAACTCGCGGAGGGATCGAGATGTCTGAGCACGTTCCGGGCCTCCAGTGCTGGTTCGGCCGCACCGAGCATCCCGGTCGCGCTGCGGTTGTCGATGAGCACAGGGATGCCCGGCTGTTGGTCCCGGGTCTGGGCCACCAGTGCCAGGACGTGCGCGAGATCCTGACCGTGGCCGTTCGCCGCCCGGATCGCCAGTTGCGAAGACATGCCGACAGCGGCCTGGGCCGCGATGGCGACCGTCGCCACCAGGGTTGCGAGGGCGACCGCGCGCGATCTGCGGGACGCTCCGGGGCCACCGTCCGGGTGCCGAACCGTTCCCACCACAGCGCTCGCCAGGGTCATCGCGCCGAGGGCCATGAGGGCCGCGAGCGGTGGGAGGAATGCGATCCAGTAGCGGAGCCGGAACAGGTTCGTCTTCACCACTGCCAGGGCGAGTTCCAGGACCAGAGGGGTGCACAGCCAGACGAGCAGGTTCCGCGCAAAGCGGGCATGGTCGCCCTTGATGCACGTCGAAGCACCCAGTGCGGCCAGCGCCAGCGCCACGGCCGACACCAGGGGCTGTGGTGCTGCGGACATACCCCGGGCGAGCTGCGTGAGGATGGTCCAGAGGGTGACGATCCTGGCGCCGGCGGAGCCCGGCGGGCCCGTGCCGTGCAGCAGGCTGGGCACCACCTGCGCGGCGGCCAACGCTGCGGCTGTGGCCATGAGCGCGGCCATGGAGACGATCCGGCGCACGCGCCGCGCCCGGTCAGCGGACGTGGCGACGACGGTCGCCAACGCGTGCGCAGGCCACTGGAAGAGCCCGAATGTGTGCACACTGGCCACCGCCGCGAGGCTGAGCGCGTAACCCGCGCCTCTGCCGACCCGGCGCCAGGGGCGCTCGACGGCCGTCCGGTTCTCGACGGCACTGGTGAAGGTGGGGGCGACGTGCGGACGCAGCCAGCGGTCCCACAGCAGCCAACTGGCGGTCGCGGCCAGCGCGAGCATGGCGTAGGGACGCGCCTCCTGGGCGTAGCGGTTGAAGCCGGCGAGGCTCATCAGGGCGATCCCGGCCAGGGCGCCCGCGAGCCTGCCGGCGTTGCGGGCGACGAGGGCGTAGAGCACGCCCACCGTCGCGGTCGCGGCCGCGGCGGACAGCAGCCGTGTCGCGACCAGTGTGCTCATGGACGGCCACACGGCCTGGAGCGCGGTCGCCCACGCTTTGACCACGAAGTAGTACGGCACCATCGGCGCGTCCGGTCCCCCGTAGAGAGCAGGCAGTTGGCCCCAGTCCCGCAGCAGGGCGAGATAGGTCGCGCCTTCATCGCTCCACGGCCAGGGCGTCTGGATGCCGGCGGTGAACACCGCCGCAGCCAGCACGGTGAGGCCGAGCACCATCCACGCGCCCACCCCGCGCCGGTCGTACCAGCGCCTCTCCGCGGCGCGCTGGTCCCACGCGGCTCGGCTGGAGCCGCCGTCGTCCGGGGCTGTCACCGCAGGCCCGACCACCACTGCTGGCGTGCTGACCACCGATCACCTCCCGATCCGTTGCCAGTCTGGATGGCGCCGTCGCCAGACCGGAGGCCGCTTCATCTGACTTTCATCTGCGGCGACTAGGGTTTGTTTCCTGAGGAGGAAGCGCCATTCGCGTACTGATCGTTGAGGACGAGCGGCGGATCGCCGCGTATGTGAAGCGTGGCCTGGAGGAGCAGGGCTATGCCGTCGACGCGGTGTTCACCGGTCAGGACGCGCTCTACTGGGCAGGCTCGACGCCTTACGACCTCGTTCTGCTGGACATCCTGCTGCCGGGCCTGAATGGGCTCGCCGTCTGTCGCGAGCTCCGCCGCCAGGGCTCCCGGGTGCCGATCCTGATGCTCACCGCGCGCGGGTCCGTGGACGACCGGGTCGCCGGGCTGGACGCGGGAGCTGACGACTACCTGCTCAAGCCGTTCTCGCTCAAGGAACTCCTGGCGCGGATGCGTGCGCTCACGCGCCGAGCGGACGGCGGCGACGGTCACCCGGTGCTGACGGTGGCCGACCTCGCCATGGACACCAACAGCCGGCGGGTGAGCCGGGCTGGCCGCGAAATCGAGCTCACGGCGAAGGAGTACGCGGTCCTGGAGTGCTTCCTGCGGGAGCCGGAGCGAGTTCTGACCCGGGACGCGATCGCCGAGCACGTATGGAACTACGACGTCTACAACTCCTCGAACGTGGTGGACGTCTACATCCGCAACCTGCGCCGCAAGATCGATGACGACCACGAGCACAAGCTGCTCCAGACCGTCCGGGGCGCGGGCTACCGGCTGTCCACCAGGGGAGAGCACGGACGGTGACCCTCCGCACGCGGTTCGCCCTGTGGGTGTCAGCGCTCATGCTGTTCGCCCTCGGAGCCTTCGGTGCCTTCGTGTACGTAGCCGTCTCCCGCTGGCTGTCGACGAGCCTGGACGATTCGCTGCGGCTCAGCGCGACCCAACTGATCGCGACCAGCGACATCGACCACGGCAAGCTCGACCTCTCCGACGACCCGGTGACGCTCAACGCGGGGCTGACCGACGAACTCCGCTCCCGCGGTCTCAGCATCGAGATCTTCTCCACGTCGGGCACCGTCCTGCAGTCGTTCGGCTCCTACAGCGGGCTGAGTATCGACCCGATCGACCTGCAGGCGGCCGTGGGAGGTCAGTCGAGCCTGCGAACGAGCCAGGACCCGGCCGGGGACGGCTTGGTGCGCGTCCACACGCAGCCGATCGTCGCGGACGGCAGGGTGATCGCCGTCGTCCAGATGTCCCAGAGCCTGCGCAGTGTCGAGGCCCTCCGCCAGACCCTGCTCAACGCGCTGCTTCTCGGCTCCCCCATCCTGGTGGCGATCGCCGGCCTCGGCGGGTACCTCCTGGCGCGGCGCGCGCTGGCGCCGATCGACCAGATCACCCGGACAGCCCGAAGGATCTCCGCGGAAGATCTCTCCCGCCGCCTCGACCTGCCGCCGTCCAGGGACGAGGTGGGACGGCTGGCGGGAACCTTCGACGACATGCTGGGCCGGCTCGACGGCGCCTTCCAGCGCGAGCGGCAGTTCACCCACGACGCCGCTCACGAGTTGCGCACGCCGCTGGCCGCGATGCAGTCGATCCTGAGCGTCATCGGCCAGCGCAGGAGAACGGCGGCCGAGTACGAGGTGGCGATGTCCGACCTGGGCGAGGAGACCGCGCGGCTCAGCGCGCTCACGGAGGACCTGCTGCGGCTGGCCCGGGCGGAGTCGTCCATGGAGCTGACCGAGGCGGTCGACCTGTCCACGCTCGTGCCCGATGTCGTCGAGACCATGCGGGCGCAGGCCGAGGCGAAAGACCTTGTGCTGGCCGGCGAGGTGGAGGGGGACCTGCGCATCGTCGGCGACACGGACGCCCTGATCAGGCTGCTGGTGAACCTCGTCGACAACGCGATCAAGTACACCGCGCGCGGGTCGGTGATGGTGTTCGCCGACGGTGCGGACGACCAGGTCGTCGTCCGGGTCGTCGACACCGGGGAAGGCATCGCGCACACCCACCTGCCGCATGTCTTCGAGCGCTTCTACCGCGCCGAGGAAGCCCGCGCGACGCCGGGGACCGGACTGGGCCTGGCCATCTGCGCGGAGATCGTCAACGCGCACGGCGGTTCGATCGGGGTGGAGAGCGAACCGGGCGAGGGCTCGACGTTCACGGTCAGGCTGCCGCGCACGCCGTGCCGGGCGTCCTGACGGTCTTCATCCAGGTTTCATTCCGGACGCCTAGCTTCGGCAGTGTCGCCGCGGTCGCGGTGGCGGAGCGGGTCTGCCTGGCCCGCCGGACCGATCACCGGAGAAACTCATGCCGAGAACTGCGCGTCGCCGTCGCTGGTGGCCCGTCCGGGTTGCGCTGGTGCTGGTACTGGCCGTCGCATTGTGGGTGGCGGTCGATCTCGGGACCGCGCTCTCCCAGCCCTCGCAGGACAGCCTGGCTGCCCGCACCGCGGAATGGGCGCGGTCGCGCGGGCTCGGTGACCTCGTCTCCTGGACCGAGTGGGCGGCCTACGAGATCAACCCGCCGCCGACCGGAGGCGCGCCGAGCGCGGGCGTCCCGATCGACGCGGTGCCCGTGCCCACCACCGCGCCCGGCGCGGGGCCCTGCGGCAGCCAGAACGTCGCCAGTCCCGCGGGTGCGCCGCTCCCGAACGAGGGCGTCTGGCAGCCGATCGAGCGGGTCGGGGCGAAGGACGCGATCCTGGCGACCTTCGTTCGTCCCGACAGCCTGCACACGCGCTTCCTGTCCGGGATCACGTGCATCGACCAGGGTCTGGCGCGCTTCACGCTCCATCCCGGCACCCAGGTTCCCGGAGGGACCGGCTGGACGCAGAAGCCGACGATCGCCGGCTCGCTGGGCAGGCTGCTGGCCACGTTCAACTCCGGCTTCCTGATGGCCGACTCGCACGGCGGCTTCTGGATGGACGGGAAGACGTCGGGACACCTCTTAGCCGGGCAGGCGTCGATGGTGTTCTCGCGCGACGGCCACCTCGATGTCCGGAGTTGGGAGGGCGGCACCCCTGCCGCGGGGATCACCGCCGTGCGCCAGAACCTCGTGCTGCTGGTGGACAACGGCCAGGTCACCGACGCTGTCCAGCACGCCGACAGCGGTGCGTTCGGCAAGACCCTGGGCGACACGACGTACGTGTGGCGGTCGGGCGTGGGGATCCGTGCCGACGGCAGCATCGTCACCGTCCACGGCAACGCGCTGTCGGTGAAGACCCTCGCGCTGCTGCTGAAGGACGCGGGCGCCGTCCGGGCGATGCAACTCGACATCAACCGCGACTGGACCAGCTACGTCTACTACCGCCATGCGCACGGCACGGTGACCCCGAGGAAGCTCAGCGGCGACCAGGTGCGTCCGGCCAACCGCTACCTCCAGACGTCCACCCGCGACTTCGTCGCGGTCGAGCGCCGCTGACACCCCAGAAGCCTGTCAAAAACGAGAAAGGTAGCTCCGATGGAAGTGGACCCGAACGCAGATTCCTTGGCGCCGCCGGTACGGCAGTTCCTGAACAAGGTGCCGGCGGTGACCGCGACGTTCTGGCTGATCAAGATCCTGTCGACGACGATCGGCGAGACCTTCGCCGACTTCCTTGCCGTCCAGGTCGGTCTGGGCACGGCGGTGACCGACGCCGCGATGTTCGCGGTCCTGTGCGTCACGCTCGTCGCCCAGCTGCGGACGCGCCGGCTGGTGCCGTGGCTGTACTGGCTGACGGTGGTCGAGGTGAGCATCGTCGGGACGCAGATCACCGACTTCTTCACCGACCAGCTCGGGGTGAGCCTGTACGTGAGCACCGCGGTGTTCGCCGTGTTGCTCGCCGTGGTGTTCGCCATCTGGTGGGGCCAGGAACGCACCCTGGCGATCACGGCCATCGACACCCCGAAGCGCGAGCGGTTCTACTGGGGGGCGATTCTGGTCACCTTCGCGCTCGGTACCGCCGGTGGTGATCTCGCGACCGAAGCGCTGTCGCTGGGGTTCCGTTCGGGCGTGCTGATCTTCGGCGGGCTGATCCTTGCGGTGTGGGTCCTGTACAAGGCCGGGGTGAGCAGTGTGCCCGCCTTCTGGGTGGCCTACGTCCTGACCCGCCCGCTCGGAGCGTCGCTCGGTGACCTGCTCACGCAGGATCCCGCATACGGCGGGGTCGGGCTGGGCGCCGGCCTGACCAGTGCGCTCTTCCTCGCCGTGATCGTGATCCTGGTGCTCCGGGAGCAGGTCAACGTCAACCGCTTCGGGATCAGGGCCAAGGGTGAGGCGTCCCCGGTGCACCGGCGTCGCGACTACACGTGGGCGGTCAGTGGGGCTCTCGTGGTCGCGGGCGCAGCGGCGCTGCTCGGGACGATGCTGAACCCGTCCGCGACGGACGCCCAGGCCGCGCCCGCGCTGCCGGCGTCCTCCGGGCAGGCGAGCGGGATCGAGGCGGACGCCACTTCGCCGCTGGGTGACCTGCGTCCGTTCGCCGTGATCGTCGATGACATCAAGGCCGGTGCCGACACCGGTGACCTCGCGGGCACGACGAAGCGGGCCAAGGACCTCGAGGTTGCCTGGGACAGTGCAGAGGCTGCGATCAAGCCCGCCTCGCCGAACGACTGGCACACCATGGACGCCGCGATCGACGAGACCCTGACAGCGGTGCGCGCGGCGTCCCCGTCCGCGACCGACATCAGCGCGGCGGCCGCGAAGCTCCAGGCCGTCGTGGCCGCGCTGGACCAGAAGAAGTAGGCGCACTCTGCGCCCACGCGACGCGCCGTCCCGTTCCTGAGGGTTGGTCGGGACGGCGTGGGCGGTCACTAGCCACGGCCGCCCCGTGCCCCCGTCGTTTCCCCGGCGGGGGCACAGCACCCTTCAGCGAAGGCAGGCGTCACTCTCGATGTCGCGCGTTGCTCTCAGCGGGTCGGTGCCCACGGCAGCTGGCCGCCGTCGCGCCTGGCCCGCCAGCCGACGGGTTCCCCCACGGGCCGGGCGGTGTCGTTGAACCACCAGGTAGCGTCCGGACCCCAGCCCGCGATCACACTGGCCGCGTCGCCGGCTTCGATGGCTGTAGTTGCCGCGGCCAGATAGCCGGCGATGGTGAGGTGAACGCCGTCGTAATGGTCGGCCACCAGGCTCCAGTCGGGAATCACCCATGGGCCGGCCCGGCCGGTGGTGCGGTACCAGTCATGCCGTCTGGACGCGGTGACCACCAGCGGGAACTCCAGGCACAGCGCGGCCCACGCACCGGCGCAGTCGATCTCGTAGATCCGGGCGGACGGATCGATTTCCAGACGCCAGGCGGTCGCGGCCTCCCAGCCGAGGGCGTCCTCGACGAGCCACAACCCGTACGGGCCGGCGTCGCCGAACGCCCTGGTCGAGGTGGACAGTCCGTGTGGCGGGTGGGACCACCACTCACCGGACCAGTTCGCACGCGGGCTCGTCGGACGCTCGCGCCGGGCCTTCAGCTCCTCCGCCAGGACCTTCTCCCGCCACCGGCCCAGGTCCGTTCGCGGTGTGGTCTCGCAGTCCTGCCAGGCAATCTGCCACTGGTCAGCAGGGTCGAGCGGCGCCGCCCAGGCCTGCACCACCGGGGAATCCACCAGGTGCTCGGCGATCCGCGCGAGCGCTGCGCACACCTCGGGCACGGCACACAGCAGGTCGTCACCGTCTGGTTCCTGCCAGTACATCGCCGAGTCCACCGAGGCCGACAACGCCTCGACGAGCAACTCGGACGTCGCCGTAACGAGCGGCACCAAAGCCAGCTGCGACACGACATCACCGACGGTGTACTGCGATCTGGTCGCCGTCGCACCCCATCCGAACCGCGTTATCGCATGGCCGTGGTCCTTTGCCAGCCGGAAAGACACGTCGAACGCCGCCGTCCCCAGCGGCCGCTCCACGCCCTCACCCCGCACCGCTCGTTCACTGGCCACCGCGAACGCCAGCAGCAACCGCCGCCCGCGCGGCCCGGCCACCAGGCCTTCGGGCGTCACCTGCCGATCTCGAAGCTCGTCACTGGCAGCCACGTCGCCACGCTAGCCCTACCCACCCCCGGCGGACGCCCCAGACGATCCACACGACCCGCCGCGGTGACGAGCGTCTCGAATCGGCGCGCACCGTCGCTGACCAAGTTGGTTCACGCCGGTGCCCGTTGTGAGACCTGTGCGCGGCTCCGCAGACAAACGGGGGCTGGCAGCAGCGTCCAACTGTTCAGCGGTGGTAGACGTCGCTGCGGTGGTCGATGCGCAGAACGATGATCTCGCCGGCGGTGTCGTTGATCCGGTACAGCACCCGGTAGGTGCCGCGGCGAGCAGACCAGACACCGGTGAGTTCGCGGCGCAGCATCTTGCCGACCCGTCGCGGGTTGGCGACCAGTGGGCCGGTCATGAACTCGATGACCGCCGCCGCGACCGGTTCGGGCAGGCCGGTCTGAATGGCCCGCACGGCAGGCGGCGTGAGGACCAGTTCATAGTCCTCGGAAGGGCTCACGGGCGAAGGTTCCGGATCGACTCCGCCCCGCGAACCACGTTGCCGCTGACGTAGGCGGCGTCGGCCTCGCGGATGTCGGCCAGGGCTTCAGGGTCGGAAAGCACGTCCAGGGTCTCTTCGAGTTCGGCCAAGTCGGCCGGGCTGATCAGGACGGCGACCGGCCTGCCGTTGCGGGTGACCGTCACTCGCTCATGGTGGCGTTCGACGCGGTCAACAACGTCACTGAAGTGATCGCGGACCTCACGCAGCGGTTCAGCCGTCATGACCACAATTGTGGCGCTGTCTCGCGCAGAATCAAGCCGGGCCTCATCCAGAACCAACGCCGCACACAGCACCTGGGCGGGCCGCGACAGCTGACGGCATCGTCGGCGAGAAGACCTGGAACAAGATCCAGTGGCCGGCTTCAGCCGCCCGCCAAGCATTGCAGAGCGACCTGGCGGGCGGTCGGCCAGTCGATCGTCGAGCCGTCGGACACCTTGCCGTTCCACCCTTCGGTCACCTCGACAATGGTCTCGCCATGGGCGAGCCACGTCGCCAGACCCGGCTTCGATCCTGGGTGCTCGCCCGGCGCGGTGGCGCCGCTGATCCGGGCCGCCAGTACCTGGTAGCGGCGGTCCGAGGCTGCCGCAAGATTCGATACAACCGCACTGCTTCCGCGAAATGTGGGTACTGCCCGCGGCGCGCGCTGAGACATCGGCCCTGACGTCCCCCAGCCGCTCGGCTGCAACGAAGTGCTCACGCGCTGGACTGTAAGAGTGTGAAAGTTGTGGATGAGGTGGAGCAGGGAGTGGGCCGGGTGTCGTTCGAGACGTTCGTACGATCTCGGTCGGATGAACTGGTGAGCCTTGCGGGATTGGTGACCAGAAACTGGGCAGACGCGCAGGATGCCGTCCAGGACGCCTTGATCGCCTTGTATCCCAGATGGATGAGCCTTCCAGAGGATGCGGATCTGAACCGCTACGTACACCGCGCGGTCATCAACTCCTGCCTGAAAATCCTGCGTCGGCGACGGTCGCTGCCAGTGGCTAACGTGGAGTGGATCCCAACCACACCGGTTGTGCCGGACCCTGCGGACGCAGTAGCGCTGGCTCACCAAGCATGGACGCTGTGGGTCACCCTTCCCCCCACCCAGAGGGCCGCGCTGGCACTGCGATTCCGTCTGGACCTCAGCTACGCCGAAATGGCCGGGGTTCTCGGTTGCGCAGAGGCGACGGCACGGTCTCACGTCCACCGGGCGATCTCCGCCCTCCGCGCCGAACACGAAGAAGGTGAACCGCATGAATGACCAGCGCTACGAGCAAGCATTCCGCGACGCCGCTAGTCACGTCGCCACGCAGCCCCGGACCCACGACAACGAGGAACTGATCGCCGGAGTGCTGGCAGCCACAGGTGACACCCGTCCCCATCGCGGCACCCTGAAGTGGTTGGCTGCCGCAGCCGCTGTGGTGCTGGCCGTCGGCGTGACCTGGGGGATCACTAGATCCGGAGCCCCGGTAGGCGGCATCCCGGCCACCGCATCGAGCTCCCCGGCGATCACGGGGCAGGCGAAGGTGACCCTGGACTTCGACACCGACACGTCCCTGCCCTACCAGAGCGCGACCCTGGACGTCCGACGCGACAACCAGAACCTCACCATCACCGCAGGTGCCGCCAAGGACGACAAGCCCACCATCATGCTGGACACCACCGAATCCCACGCCGACACCGTCTGGTCGGTAAGCGTCGACAACGACCTCCAGCTCGCCCTGCTGCCCGGCGACGCTGACCAGATCACCAGTCTCAGCGGCGGCATAGTCCACAGCCAGTGGCTCCCCAGCGTCGCAATGACCGCGGTCGCCGTCGAACACGAAGGCAACCCGGCCCAGCAGCTCATCTGGCGCGACACCAACCAGCAGATCCGAAACAGCCTTGGCCACACCCTGCCCAGCGCCACGCTCACGACCGAGCAGGGCAATGGCAGCGTCGTCGTGTTCGAAGACCCCCAACTCGCCGTGTGGGGATACCTCGATGTGAACAACGACATCAGGTCCACCGCCAGGCTGGACACCGAACCCATCCGGAGCATCCGCGGCCTGTCCGCCACCAACGACGGCAATGACTTCGTCGATGCCACCTGGCTCATCGTGCTCCCTACCGGAGCCACCCACCCCAGACTCGACACTGAGAAGGGCACCACCTGGGACGCCGCCCCCATCGGCAACACCGGACGCACCGCCATCCTCATCCACAGCGACCGCGTCAAGGCAGGCCACACCGGAATCAACACCGTCAGCTATACCGATCAAATCGGCCAGACCCACACCTACGCCCCGTGACCAGAGAATTGACGAGCACATGACCCCGGGCGACCGTGCGGCACGCCGACCGGTGCTTGTTCGACTATCGCCCGAGCCTGCGAACCCAGCCTTCGTGGACCGCCAGGCAGTCGGGATGAACCGCTCCCGCTCTCGCCTGGAGCGCTGGCGAGCGCTCGCGATCTCGACCACGGGAATCCGCGTCGTAGCCATCGGCTCAGACGTGGTGGCGGCGCGAGCGACGCCACGCAATGACACCGCACGTGACGCCGCTCAGCACGAACATCGCGGGCAGACCGAAAACGAGCGCCCAGAGAACGAAGGTCGCGGCGGGACTCGGCACGCATCCGAAGCCGATGCCCTCGCATTGTCCGGGACCGACCGAATGGGGCAGCACCACCCAGACGATGACCGAGACGATGACCGGCAGTGCGAGCGTCAAGACGAGAGCGATGAGGTACGGCCGCTTCCGGTCTCGAGGCTCGGCCTTGCGCGGGCCGTTCGGCGCCGGTCTCATGGCGCGAAGCCTAGCCATGCGGCCCGACCGTCGGGAGTCGCCCGCGTGACGTGTGCCTCAACCTCGACTTGGAGGCATGCTCGGGCCCTATGGCCCGGTCCCGCTCACCCAACTACCGGGCCCAACTACCGGGCGACGCGGGCGTTCCCTCCGGTCGCGAGCCTGATCACCTCGGCTCTGGTGGCCATGGAGGTGTCGCCGGGGGTGGTCATTGCGAGGGCGCCGTGCGCGGCGCCGTACTCGAGTGCCGTGGGGAGATCCTGACCGTCGAGGAGTCCGTAGATGAGGCCGGACGCGAAGGAGTCCCCGCCACCGACCCTGTCGAGGATCTCGAGGCCGTCGCGCTGGGTGGCCCGGGTGAGCCCGGTGTCGGGCGACCAGGCGAGAGCGCCCCAGTCGTTGCGGGTGGCGGTGTGGACGGTACGCAGCGTGGTGGCGATGACCTGGAGCTGGGGGTGGTCTGCAGCGGCCCGGGCGATCACGGCGGCGTAGCTGTCGGTGGGCAGGCTGCTGAGGTTGGCGTTGACGCCGGCGATGTCGTATCCGAGGCAGGCGGTGAAGTCCTCCTCGTTACCGATGAGAACATCGACGTGCCGTGCGATCTCCCGATTGACCTGCTGTGCGGCAGGCTGCCCGCCACGGGACTGCCACAGACTCGGGCGGTAGTTGAGGTCATAGGAGACGACGGTGCCGTGCTCACGGGCCGCAGCGATCACGGCGAGCGCAGACTGGGCCGTCGCGTCGCTGAGGCCGGCGTAGATACCGCCGGTGTGGAGCCAGCGGACGCCCTGCCGGCCGAAGATGTCCTCGACGTCGACGTCGCCCGGCTGCATCTGGGAGGCGGCGGTGTGGCCACGGTCGGAGACACCCAGGGCGCCGCGGACACCGAACCCGCGTTCGGTGAAGTTGAGCCCATTGCGCACAGCCGCGCCGATGCCGTCGTGCGGGCGCCACTGCAGGTAGGTCGTGTCGACCCCGCCGGTCAGGATGAGGTCCTCGATGAGGTGCCCGACCTCGTTGTCGGCCAGTGCGCTGATGATGGCGGCCCGCTGCCCGAAGGCCCGGCGCAGGCCGCGGGCGACGTTGTACTCGCCGCCTCCTTCGTAGACGTCGAAGCGGCGGGTGGTGCGCACCCTGCCCTCGCCTGGGTCGAGGCGCAGCATGACCTCACCGAGGGCGACGACGTCGTAGCGGCACTCGGCGGCCGGCCGGATGGTGAGCGTCATGGCGTGGCCCTTCCGCGCGGAGCGGCACGGACGTGGTCGACGGCCTGCCGGGTGAGTTGACGAATCTGTTCTGTGTCGCGGCTGGCGAGCGCCTGCTGGGGGACCATCCAGGAGCCGCCGACAGCACGGACCGCGGGCACCGCGAGATATCCGGCCAGGCTGGACTGGTCGATCCCTCCGGTGGGCACGAAGCGCAGCCCTGGGAACGGTGCGGCGAGCGCGACCACAGCCTGCGGGCCACCAGAGGTGCCAGCGGGAAAGAACTTGACGGTGCTCAGGCCGAGTTCGAGCGCGGCCTGTATCTCGGTCGCGGTGACTGCCCCGGCCAGGACGGGCAGGTCGAGCTCCTGGCAGCGTCCGACGACCGCGGGACTGAGCCCCGGCGAGACCACGAACCGCGCTCCTGCTCGCGCCGCCTGGTCCACCTGTCCCGCGGTAAGGACCGTGCCGGCACCCACCAGGATGTCACCACGTGCGGCGAGCCGCCTGATCGCCTCGGGAGCGGCCGGAGTCCGGAACGTGACCTCCGCGACCGGTAGCCCGCCGCTGACCAGTGCGTCGGCCATCGGACCGGCGTCCTCGGGGTCCCGCAGGACGACAACCGGCACCAGCCGATGGGTGTCCAGCCAGGCCAAGGGGTCCAGCTGGCCGGTGAAGGGGTCAGTCATCGAGTTCGCTCCTCCAGCCGGATTCGGAAATGGGCAGTACACAAGCCGGCGAAGGCACATCGGCATGGCCGCGAACGGCGCCGTCGGGAGCGAGCGCAACGATCCCTCCACCGTTCTGCTGGGCGACCAGGGTCCACGGCCCGACGTGCGCGTGATGGCGCGGCCAGCTTCCGGGCAACGCCTGTTCCGTGCTGAGACGAGGCAGCCCATCGGCTCCAAGGGTGTGGACGGCGAGCAGGTCGTGGCCGCGAACGCCGATCCGGAGGGTCGTCCCGGTACGGCTGATATGGGAGAGATGCGCCTCGCCGGGCCTGGTCTGCGCGGGGACGGACGAGATGACGTCGCCCGCCGCTGCCGGTGCGTTCCAGTCGACGGTGTGGAGCCGTCCATCGAGTTCGCCGACGACGTGGAGACGAGTGCCGTCGCCGGAGAACACGGCGTGCCGGGGCCCGGACCCTGCAGGGAGGGTGACCGCGATGCCGTCCTCGATCACCGTGCGGGTGGTCGGGTCGAGGCGGAACCTCAGCACACGGTCAGCGCCGAGGTCGACCAGCAGGAGGTACTGCCCGCCCGGGGCGAACAGCAGATAGTGGGCATGAGACGACTCCTGTCGATCGGCGCGCGGCCCACGTCCATGAAGCTCGATCAACTGGTCCGGCTCGTCACGTTCGGGGACCCCGTCGGCGCGCAGCCGCAGCACGGACAGCGACCCCGAGGTGTAGTTGGCGACCACGACCGCATTGATCTGCGGGACGTGGAGCAAATGGCAGGGGTGCGCGCCGCCGGTGCGGACCACGGCGAGCTGGTCCAGACCCGCGTCCGTGAGCCGGAACACGCTTACCCGACCATCGACGTCCTCGTTCACCGCGTACAGCAGGTTCGGGTCTGAGCCGGTGGCAAGGAAGGACGGAGCGGAGGTCTGGACGAGTTGCTCTGCGTCGTCCAGGTGGCCTGTGTCAGGGTCGAGCCGGAGCCGCCACACTCCTTCGCCCCGGCCGGAGGGAGTGCCCTGGCCCGCTACCGGGTAGGTGCCGACCAACAGGGTCCGGGAAGATCGTCGATCAGTCATGATCGCGCAGCCGGATGTCCGTAGACGCCGTGGAGCAGACCACGGATGTAGCCGACGGCGAACAGCCGTCCGAGCACCTCGTAGCCCGGACGGTCGTTGGGCTCCCCGAACATGGTCGGGACGTGGTCGGCGCGCATCGGACCGGCGAATCCGATCTCCTGATAGGCACGCAAGCAGGCGGCCATGTCCGTCTGTCCGTCGTCGTGGAACGTCTCCTGGAAGTCCTCGGCGGTGCCGCGCAGGTCGCGGAAGTGGACGAACGCGATCGCAGTGCCGAACTCCCGGATCGCCGCCGGCAGATCGTCGGTCATCAAGGCGAAGTTGCCCTGGCAGAAGGTGATCGCATTCGACGCCGATCGCGAGAGGCTCAGCAGCCGGCGGTACGAATCCAGCGAACTCATGATCCGCGGGACGCCTCGCACCACGGGAAGTGGCGGATCGTCGGGATGCAGCGCCAACCGCACGCCCGCGGCCTCGGCCTCGGGCACTACGGCGTCGAGGAAGTATCCCAGTGCCCCCCAGAGCGCCTCGGCGCTGACCTGCCCGGCCTCGATGACCTTCGGCAACTGCTCGGCCTCGACCAGCCGGAAGCCGGTGACCAGGGCACCACCGCGGGTCGGGATGGCGATGCTCGTACGGGCCCAACTCGACAGGGCCATCCAGTTGTAGCAGAGCACCGGGACTTCCAGCTCGCCCATCGCACGGACCTGGGTGATGATCCGCTCGATCTCCTCGTCCCGCCCGGGCAGGCCGAGCCGGGTCTTGTCCATCGGGGCAGTGTCCTCGATCGCCGACAACACGAACCCCTGCTCGGCGAACAGTTCCTTGTCGCGGGCGATCGCCTCACGCCCCCAGGGGACAGCGTCGACGTCGTCGGCGACGCTGCCCAGCCCGAGAGCGGCGAACATCCTCTGCTCCTGCTCGGCACCGCGGAGGAACGACACCACGTGCCGCACCCCCGCCTGCCGCAGCAATGCCCACCAGGGCTGTGGACGCGGCGAGAGGATGTCTGCCAGGTCAATCATTGGGAACTCCCTTCGACGTCAGTTGATCCCACTTCAGCTGAGACGGTGAACGTGCGGCGCTCGCCCGCCGCGAGCTCGAGCCCGTCCGCGCGGTCCCGCCCAGAGGTCACCGTTGTGCCGGGCTCCACCGCGAGAGCGCGGGCCCGACCGAACCACGGGAAACCGCCGCTGGCGCCCAACTCCTGCCACAGCCACGCATACGGCAGCTGTCGAGCGTCCCACGCAAGTTCGACGCTCACCCCGCAAGCAGGTGAGGTCAGTCGCGCCCACGCACGCTGCGGGAATCCAGCCAGCCACCCGAACAGCGCGCGCGGATCCTCGGTGCCTGGAACCAGCCGGAGGTCCAGCGCATCGCCGTCGACGGTGGTCGCGTGCGGCCAACGGTGCCGGGCGCCCGGCTCCAGATGCGCACCCGGCGCCTCCCAGTCGGCGGTGAAGGTGGCGGCGTTGGTGTCCAGCCGGGCAGGCTGGTCCAGCAGCGCCCCGCCCAGCGACGGGTGCTGGCTGTAGTCCAGTCGGACGGCCTCCCGCCCCAGGTTGACCAGCACGTCGCTGACGTGGACGGCGGTGCCCTCGACGCTGACCCGTCGTTCGATGAGAACGGGGACGGAGAACAGTTCCACGGACAGCTGCAGCTCGCTGTCGGTCCGCGCTGAGACGTCCCAGGGCACGACGGATGCCTCCCCATGGAAGCCCACCGGGCCACCTTCGACATCCCGTTCCGCGCCGGCGTTCGGGCACAGCACCTGCCAGCCTCCTGCGTCACCTTCCAGCCAACGACCGAAGGAGCTGACGCTGGCTGGAAGGGCGCCGGCGCGGACCGAATCGGCCCGCTTCCGCCACGGCACCTCGAACAACAGGGGGAGTTGGAGGGCTCGGTGGCGGATCTGGAGGATGTCGGCCCCGCGGCGAGGGTCGACAACGACCTCCAGGTCGTCGGAGTGGAGGAGCACTGGAGAGCGGGCCTCAGAATGCACGTTGTTCCTCGGTTGGACGTTTCGGTGAGCGGAGCAAGCCGCGTCAGTCGACATTCGATGTGCGATAGCGCACCAGGTGGTGGGAGTACGCACCATCGACAACGATCGTTGCTCCGCTCATGTAGCCACTGGCATCCGATGCCAGGAACACTGCGGGACCAGCGATGTCGGTGACGTCGCCCACGTGTCCCAACGGGATCCATTCGGCGAACCTGTCGCGGCCGACCTCGTCAAGGATCTTCCGGTTCATCTGGGTCTCGATCGCGCCGGGGGCCAGGGCGTTCACCCGGACCGCGCTCGGGCCCAGCTCGACCGCAGCGGTGCGGGTGAACAGCTCCAGGCCGGCCTTGGCGGCGCAGTACACCGAGTTCGCGTATGCCGGCACCTGCCCGTGGATCGAGGTCACGTTGATCACCGACCCGTGCCCGCTGCGCTTCAGCGCCGGGACCGTGAGATGGGTCAGCAGGATCGGCGCCTCGAGATTCACCCGCAGCTGCCGGGAGACCGCGTCCGGATCCAGCTGCTCGACCGTCGCGTTGATCTCCATCCCGGCGTTGTTCACGAGGATGTCCAGCCCGCCCCCAGCGAGGACCTCCTCGGCGAGCCTGTGCACGTCCTCACGGTGGGCGAAATCGGCCCGGAAGTAGCCGAATCCGTTCGACTGTGCCCACTTCTGCGATTCGGCATCACCGCGCGCGTGCACCAGGACCTCCGCGCCATGCTCCGCAAAGGCCAGCGCGATCGCAGCGCCGATTCCCCGGCACCCTCCGGTCACCAGTGCCCTTCGGCCGGTGAGGTCGAGCGGGTCTTCCATAGCAGAACTCCTTCGCCTAGGTGCTGCTCGCTGCCGCACGATCGTTGGGTGAGCCCGGCGTACCCGCGAGGCGGATCCGGAAGCGGAACCGCATGTCGGCGTCGTACCACTGCGGGAAGGCCGTGCCCCAGAGGTTGTTGTACAGGGCGAAGTGCAGTCCTGCGCACGGGTTGATCGGGTCGTTGTCGAAGCGCAGCAGACCCTTGTCGCCAGGACAGACCAAGTGCGCGTCGAGCGAGTCGAGGTCGAATCCACCTGTGGCGTCCCGGTACTCGATTCCACGTCCGATTCCGTGGACGCGTCGTCCACCGTCGTCCACGACATCACGTGGATCGACCGACTCCCCCGCCTTGTCCAGCCGCCAGCCCTCCAGGCTCTCCGCGGCGAAGTCGAAGGACAGCCACAACGCCTCAGGACGCCGGTTCGCGCGGTGCCCGGCGATCAGGCACGTGACGTCGAGGGCAGCAGCCCCCGGCACCAGCCGGTAGGCCAGCTGGACCCGACGTGGCCACGAGGTCAGCTGGCCGGCGGGCCCCTCGGCGTCCGGCGGTGGCAGGAGCTCGACGACGAGGCCGTCGCCGCAGGCCTGGACCCGGGCACCGCTCGGCGTCCACTCGACATGGTGCGCCCCATACCTGTCCAGGCCCGGCTTGCCGAAGTCGTTCGCGGTGAACGCCGAGCTGTTGTAGTTGCGCGAGAACCGGGCGTAGTCGTCTGTGTCGAAGCCGGTGTAGCTGAAGCACGCCAGGCCGTCCGGCCCGGCCCACTGCCGTCCGTCGCGCAGATCGGTCAGGGACGACAGCGCCCCCGTCCGCGGCGACACCGTGACCCGAAGCAGGTCGCTCTCCAGTGTTCCGTCCGAGCTTCCATCAGCTGGTTCGGGGCCGGGCTCCCGGATCGCGTCAAGGCGTACCACGGCCTCCTCCCGGAGGCTGGTCGGCAGCACCCGTACCGCCCGGCTTGGCTGTTCGCGCTTCCAGGCCCATTCCGTGTCGTTGGCGATGAACCGTTCGTCAGAGGCGCGGGCCTCAACGAGTTCGGCAGGGGCGTAGCTGTTCCAGCTCCGCAGGTACACCGAGGTGCTCAGCCCCCAGTTGTGCTCCGGAGCGGGGATCAGTTCCTCCAGCAAGTCCAGGTCGGCCACGGAGCCAGGGGTCAGCTCGCCGCGCTGGATCCACTCCGCACGGAGACGGATCACTTCCCGGAGGCCGGAGGTCTTCCATGGGTCGGACCCGGTGCCGTAGATCCAGCTGTCGCCAATCTCCCTGGTCTCCACAGGCAGTTCCACCGGGGTGGCGGTGACGGCGTCGCCGATGGCGCTCAGATCGGCCGCACGCACGTCCGCGTTGGGGAACTTGCGCCGAAGCGTCGAGTAGGCGTGCCGAATCGAGTCCTCACTGTGAGGGCCGAGATTGTCACCGTGCACCCGCATCGAGACGGCCAGGGGCAGGCCGGGAATGCGGACGGTGCTCCCGTAGGCATTCCGGTGGTACAGCACCGTGACCGCCTTGCCGGCATTGTCCTGCCAGCGGAAGAGGTGGGTACGCGCGGAGTTCATCCCCTCGGTCGCCAGGCGCCGCAGTTCTGCCTGCGGGGTTCCCTGGTCGACATGGACGGGCTCGTCGGCGTTCCACTTGACCAGGTCGGGGTCCGGCTCGTCCGCGTCGGACGGTGGGAGTCCGACGCCCGGCACCCAGGGCACCGCCGGCGCTTTGCATCCCGGATTCACGCCGATGTCGAGGAACCGGACTCCTGCGTCAGCCAACGGACCGATCAGGGCACGGGTGTGGCCGGGCACATCGGTCATCCGGGCTGCGGTGGTTCGCCTGCCGAAAGCCTCGTCGAGCCAGGCGCTGAAACCGAGCGATCCGGCGATGCTGGATCTGTCGAGCAACTCGGTGTACCAGGTGAAGGGAAGCGCGTGCCAGGCCAGGTCACCGTCGATGATCGCCTTCTCAGCGAGCCGGCGCTGGTCCGGATCGGCCTGATGCAGGTGCCGGTAGAGCAGCCATGCCGGAACCGTCCAGACATAGCGGTCCTCACCGGCGTTCCGGAGCCTCCTCGCGAGGCTGATCGCCCGCGGGAGGTGGACGTCGTGGTAGGCCCGCCGGACGTTCTCCTCGGTGTCGGTGAATCCGACGTCGAGGTGACACTTGAACATCACCAGCACATGCTCGACGGCCTCGTCCGAGACATCACTCATCTGTCGTCTCCTCGCCTTCTCGGCTCGCCCCTGAAGAGGATCCCGGTCACAACACTCCGAACTTGGCGAACGCCGTCGCAGCGCCCATTCCGTCACCGACCGCCGCGCGGAACTCGCGCTCGAGGGTGCGTTTCCTCACGGCCGCCTGAACGATCTCGTGAGCCAGATCACCCGGCACCACGACGACACCGTCGACATCGGCGACGATCAGGTCGCCAGGAGAGATCTGCACACCGTCTACCACAGCCGGGACCCGGTGCGCGACGATCTCGTGCCGACCCATGCTGTCGTAGGGAATCGCGCCCGCCGAGGCGACCGGGAAGCCCAGCCGCCGGATCGCGCGAACGTCACGGACGAGGCCGTCGGTGACCGCGCCCGCCGCTCCTCTGCGCTGGCTCGCCGTCGAGAGCAGTTCTCCCCAGACGGCGATGTCGGTGGCCCGTCCGGTGGGTGTCACGAACACCTCGTCCACTCCGATCGCGTCCAACGCCGCGACCAGGCCCCGGAACGGACGGTCAGGAACACGGTCGACCCGCTCGATCGCCACCGGGAACGCGTATCCGGCGATGATCTGATCCGGTTCGAGAGGCCGGATACCCATGGCGAGGCACTGCTGCCGCAGGCCGATGGCGTCCAGGCAGTCCGAGATCACCGCAGAGGTGAGTTGTTCGCGGACGATGTCCAGCTCGGCTCTCGACAGCGGGCTGTGGGTGGTTGTCATTCGGAGGTCTCCTTGTCGTGAAGGGTGGGGCGGGATGATTCAGCTCTTCACCGCTCCGCCGGTCAGGCCGGCGACGAAGTAGCGCTGCAGTGCGAAGAAGATGACCAGCGGGCACAGGGTCGCGATCGTCGACGCCGCCATCAGCGGGCCGATGTTCGGGTCGTGCTCGCCGATCAGGAAGGCGAGTCGGACGGTCACCGTGGTCTGGTCCGAGTTCAGGAACACCAGGGCGAAGAGGAACTCGCTCCAGCAGGTGATCAGCGTGAACGCCCCGACCGAGACGAGCGCCGGCCAGGCGAGCGGGAGAATGATCGACCAGAGGATGCGCAGCCGGCCGGCCCCGTCGACGAGTGCGGCCTCGGTCAGCTCGTAGGGCAGGCTCCGGAAGAAGCCGATCAGCATCCACACTGCGACTGGCAGGTAGATCAGGCTGTAGGTGAGACCGATGCCACCGAGCGAGCCGGTCAGCCCCAGCCGGTTCCACAGGAGGTAGACCGGCACCAACGTGGCCGTCAGCGGCATGAGCTGAGTGAAGAGCGTCAGTCCCATCACGCCATTGACGCCCGGGAACTTCCACTGGGTGACCGCGTACGCCGCGGCCGAACCGAACAGGAGAACGAAGATCGTCGTCAGGAGAGCCACCGCAGCGGAGTTGACCGTTGCGGCCATCAGCGACCCGTCAGCCAGAGCCGTCGCGAACTGGTCGAGCGTCGGCTGGTGAGGGAACAGGGTCGGCGAGAGCAGGCCGAGCTCCTCGTTCGACTTCAGCGCCGAACTCAGCATCCAGTAGATCGGCACGAGAGCGAACAGCAAGACCGGTGCCACGATCAGCCAGCGGGCGCGGCCGCGGCGCCGCCTTCGCGGCCGGGCCGGCAGAACCTGGGAGACCTGCGCGGGGGTCATCGTCGTCATGACGACCTCCTTCGGGCCGCAAGCGCGTAGATCCCGATCGCGGCTGCCATCAGGAGGAAGGACAGCACCGAGAGCGCGGCGCCCTGGTCAAGCCGGTTGTAGACGAAAGAGGTCTTGTAGATGTCGAAGGCGATGGTCGTCGTAGCGGTGCCAGGGCCGCCCTGGGTCATGGCGTAGGCCAGGTCGAAGTAGTTGAACGTCCAGATGAAGGCGAGCAACGCGGTCAGGACCAGCACGTTGCGCAACTCGGGAATCACGATGTGCCGAACCACGCGCAGGTAGCCGGCGCCGTCGAGGGACGCGGCCTCGTACAGCTCGGCCGGAATCGCCTTCAGCCCAGCGGCCAGCATGAGCATCCAGAAAGGGAAGCCCTTCCACACGTTGGTCAACACCAGGGCCCACAGCGCCGTGTTCGGATCACCGAGCCAGTCGTGGCCCGGCAACCCAACCCAGGACAACACCTCATTGGCCAGGCCTCCGATCGGGTTGTAGATCACCATCCAAATGGCGCTGATCACCACACCGGGCATGACCCACGGGGTCAGCAGCAACGTCCTGACCAGGCTCACCCACCGTGCGGGACGGTCCAGCGCGAGCGCCACGACGAAGCCGAGCACCGCCTGCCCGGCGATGCCCGTGACCGTCCAGACCAAGGTCGTCCAGAGGGTATCGCCGAGGCCGCCGAACTCGATCAGCTGGCTGTAGTTCTTCAGCCCGACCCAAGCCCCGTCGTTCGGGCTGAGCCGGTTCGTGTGGAGCGAGATCCAGATGTTGTACACGAGGGGGTACAGCACCAGCCATACCGCGACCAGGGCTGGCACCAGAGCCAACATCCATCCGCCCCAGCGGCGCCGGTCCCGCCTGAGCCCCTCACCGGTCGGGGCGAGGGGCTCAGGCGTGTTCACGGTGTCCGCACTCACTGCAGGATCTGCTCGTTGGTCTTCTTGTCGAAGGCAGCCAACTCGGTCTTGACGTCCTTGCCCTCGTTCACGGCTGCGCGGGCAGCGACCTCGAAGGCTGCCGACACCTGAGCCATCTGGGGCACGGGCGTGATCGGGAGACCGCTCGCGGGCAGCAGCTTCTTGAACGCGTCGTAGAACGGATCACTGGCGAACGGCTCGCCATTCATGCCGTCGATCACCGGCGGGAAGGAGTTGTTGGACGCCAGCGAGATCAGGTTCTCCGGCTTCTCGAAATAGGCCAGGAACTTGGCGGCTGCGGCGGCGTTCTTGCTCTTCGCGTTCAGACCGATCTGCCACCCACCGGCCGAACTGGCAGATGTACCGCCGGCCTGCGGCGTGGGAATGACCGTGAGCGCGTAGTCCGTCCCGAGCTTCAGAGCGGAGTTGTCCTTGAGGATGGCGTCACGGACCCATGGGCCACCGGTCATCATGGCGACCTTGCCGCTGGCGAACAGCTTGTAGCTGGTGGCCTCACTCATGTTGGACTCGCCCGGTGGGACTGCTCCGGTGGCGGCGATCCTCTGGAGAAGGGTCACGGCCGCGATGGTGTTCTCGTCGGTAGACGCAACGGCCTGAGCGGGGGTATCGGTGCTCAGGATGTGGCCGCCCGCGGTCTTCAGGTACGGGCCGACCGCCTCATAGGCCATGGCGTAGTCGGAATCCGTCCGGTAGACGTACCCGTAGGTGTCGCTGCCCTTGAACTTGGCGACGTCGGTCACCAACTCGTCCCACGTCGCGGGTGGTGCGTCGATCCCGGCCTTCTTCAGCAGCTTGGGGTTGTACCAGAACGCGCGGGCATCAGTGTCGATCGGGAGCGAGTACTGCTTGCCGCCGACCTGTCCGATCTGCAGGAGGCCCGGGACGAACTTCGAGGTGTCGACGCCGTTGTCGGCGATCGGCGTGGTGAGATCCGCCAGGTAGCCCGCGTTGGCCCACGCCTGGACATTGGGGTGGTTCACCCGGAACACGTCCGGGCCCTGCCCGGACCGCAGGGAAGTGTTGAGCTTGGTGTCGTAGTCGGAGAAGTTGATCGCATCCACCTTGACCGTGATGCCGGGGTTGGCCGCCATGAAGGCGTCCACGATCTTCTGCTCCGCAGCCAGCGTGGAATCACTGTTGGTGGTCGCCCACGTGATCGTCACGTTCTCAGCGCCGCTCGCTGACTGCGTGGCTTGAGGCTGGTTGCCGGCCGTCGAGCACGCGCCCAAAGCAAGGCACGCAGCTGACGCCAGCCCGATCGCGACGGTCCAACGTCCGTGGTGGCCCATGTCATCTCCTATCGATAGTCGCTTATCGCTAGGCGCTAGGTTGCCCTTATAGTGATCGCAGTGTCAAGAGAACCCGAGGTCACGATGTCATCACTTTCCGAGCCGATCGGTGGACCGCTGAGCAAGGCCTTGCTGTCGGACCAGGTGTACGAGTTGGTCCGGACGCGGTTGATCGCCCATCAGTACGCGCCGGGCACAAGGCTGGTCGAGTCCGAGATCGCACGGCAACTCTCGGTGAGCCAGGCGCCCGTCCGCGACGCGCTTCGCCGCCTCTCGCACGAAGGACTCGTCCTGCAGGTACCGCGACGCGGCAGCTTCGTCGCCGAAGTCTCGACCGAGGGTGCGCGCGACGCCTACGAACTCCGCGCCGCCCTCGAGACATTCGCCGTACAGGGAGCACTGGCACATCTCACCGACGACATCATCTCCGACCTCGAGGACCACATCGCCGAGATGCGGGACGCAGCCAAGGACGACGATCTGCCGGCTTTCATCGACGCGGACGTGCGCTTCCACAAGACGGTGTGGGAGGCCTCGGCCAACTCCCTGCTGCCGCGAGTGTGGGCGCTGGTGGAGCCGACCATGCGCAACCTCACGACCGTCTCGAATCGCGTCTTCTTCAACGATCTCGACGAGATCACCAACACCCACTATCCGCTCGTGGAAGGGCTGCGCCGGCGCGACCCCGCCGTCGCCGAACTCTTCCAGGAGCACGCCCTACACATCCTGAGGCTCTTGGCCGCGAGCCAGACGAAGTCCAGGTCACATCGCTAGCAGAGCGCCTGGCGATCGAAGGGCGCGCCACCGCCGGGAAGGACGCTCGGGGCGCGCGAGTCAGGCCGGCGGAGCTTCGGACTCAAGTTGAGCGGTCGCGGCAACTGAGGCCCAGCCCAAGCGCCCAAAGCCCGGTCGCGGCATGAGCGGATCTGCGCAGTCGAACCGGGCCGCGGCAGCCTGGGGAGTGGGAATCCGGATCGAGTGCGCAAATCCGGTTGTCGATGCAGCCCTCGCCGGCGCTGATCCGGGGTGGATAGCGCGTCTCGACGACGGGCGAATCTGAGGCGAGCACGCGTGGCCGAGACCACTCCCGCGCTCGTGCATGCTCGGCCAAGGTCCGCACATCGGCAGATCCGTGCATATGGGCGCCGACCTGTCAGCTTGGGAATCCTCCAGATGGCTCCCATGTCGACCCCATGTCATGCTCAGAACAACCTGGCGGCGACCGCGTCGAATCCGCGATCCTGCCGTCTACTGCACGATCGCGGGTATCCGCCGCCTCCGGTCTGTCAACGGAGCCGGCACAGCTCTCGCGCGTCAGCGAGGGCGACTACATGGGCCGTGCACCTGCAGGCGTCCACTTCTCGATCGGGGAGGCCGAGGTGGTCCGAACCATCCGCACTCTTCGTATGGCACCATGCGCAGAAGTACCGAAGGGGAGTTCCGGAACGCGGCAGTACAGGCCGTTGCGGATTTCGTACCGTGACGGCAACAGGCACAACCTGCTAGAAGGGCTGGATGTCGGACGTGGACGTCGAAGCAGCTGCGATCGCCGGCGTGGTGGACCGCCCGCGGCTGTATCGGGTGCTCGACTCCTCGCTGGTACGGGTCTGCGTGGTCCAGGGCCCCAGCGGTTCCGGGAAGACGACGCTGCTGCGCAGTTGGGCCCTCCAGCGGTCGCAGGAGGTGCCGATCACCTGGATATCGCTGAGCGACCGGGTCACCAGTCGCCAGGCGTTCTGGCAGCACGTCGCCAGCAGTGCGTCGCGGCTGGGCGAACTCTCGGAAGGCACCGCCGTCCACGTGAAGGAACAGCTGAGCCTCGCGGCCGATCCCGTCCGGATCGCCAGCGGGATTCTCGCCGGCGTCGGCCCGATCGTCCTCGTCCTGGACGCGTACGAGCACCTCGGTGACGTGATGGCGGAGATCGACGCCGATCTGGCGCGTCTGCTGGTCGCGGCGCCCGATCTTCGCGTCATGGTGACCACGAGGAGTCGCACCGATCTGGCCGACTTCGACCCGCCCGGCGGGATCGTGCGCGTGATCACGCTCGCTGAATTGGCGCTGACGCCGGAGGAAGTCGGCGCGTTGATCGTTGCCCAGACCGGGATCGCCGACGAACGACTGGCCGCCTCGGTGGCGAGCGCTACGCGAGGGTTCGCGCTCACGGTACGGGCCGTGGTACTCACGTTGTCCCAGCTCGGCCGGATACCTCATGTCGACTCGGCGGAATGGAACGACGTCGTTGCGGCGAGACTCGAATCTCTCCTGCCCGACCCCGTGGCGGCGCAGTTCGTCACCGACACGAGTGTTCCGCCCTACGTCGACGTGGAGTTGGGGCAACTCCTGAGCGGACGCCAGGAGACGGCTGAGCTCCTGTCCATGCTGGAGCGCAACGGTTTCGGCCGCTGGATCCCCTATGCCCGCCACCGCCCGGTGTTCCAGTACGTCGAGACGATCCGAGACGCTTTCCGGGCCCGGGCCGCCGACGAGCCGGAGCGGTTCCGGCGCTCCTGCGTGATCACCGCCGCCTGGCTCCTCGAGAACGAGGAGGTCGTCGAACAGGCGTTGCAGTTCGCCATTGACGGTGGCGACTACGCCCTCGCTGATCGGGTCTTCGTCTCGCTGGTGATCGGCAATCCGGACAGCTACACCAGCGACCGGTTCCTGGCCACGCTCAAGGAGGTTCCCCAGGCGGCACTGGGGGAGTATCCGATGCTCGCGTTCGGGCTCACCCTCGCCCTGGCGGGCAACCCGATGCTCCGGGCGGAGGCTCCGCCCGTGGCTCGGACCGCGTTCGAGTCGACCGCGCGTCCCGCCTACATCGAACCGACCATCGACACGTTCTCGCTCGCCAGCATGCAGGCGATCGCCCGCCGCCTGGCGTGGAGGTTCCGTGATTCCTCGGACGCGTGCATGGCCGTGCTGCAGACGGTGGACGCCATCGACCCGGGGTTGTTGGTGCGGTTCGGCGAGCATGTGGGGACGATCCTGCGGCAGCTGAGCTATTCGCTCCTGCAGGGTGGCCGCATCGACGAGGCCATGTCTGCGATCGACCGGTCGGTCTCCCTGTGCCCGACCCAGACGACGCGGAACTACTCCACCGTCTACGCGGCCGGCACCAGCGCGTTCGCCGGCGACCTCGCGCGAGCCAAGATACTGTCCGCCTCGATCGATCTCGAAGCCTGGCCGATCGAGTGGAGAGATTCGTTCATGAACGGTCTCGGCCTGGTCGCCGACGGGTATGCCCGGCTCGACGCCCTGGACTTCTCCGGAGCCGCGGAGGTCCTGCGTGACGCCACCTCCTACATCCAGACGGCGGAGTTCTGGCCCTTCCTCACCGGGATCTCGGTTTCCGCACGCCACGGGCTCGGTCAGGCACGGGCCGAGGCCGAGCGAGTGACCCGGGAACTCGCCGGACCGGTGCCTCCTCCCGGTGTCGGCGACAACGTGGCCACGGAACGTCTGCACGCCGTGCTCGCGCTCGCGTGGCTGGCCGGCGGCGATCAGCGCGCCGCCGCGAGGGCGCTCGACGGGCAACCGGGCGACAGCCCGTACCTGGCCATCGGCAGGATCGCGGTGTTGCTGGGCGCTGGACGGGATCACCAGGCGCTCCAACTGGCCCGTGACCTGCTGGAGCTGCCCGGACACACGATCCGGACCTTGGCGGAGACGCGGACCTTCGGGGCTGTGGCAGCGCTCCGGCAACACGAACCGGACCTGGCCTGGAGCTGGCTCAGCGCGGGTGCGGTGGCATGGGAGACGTACCGACCGAGGGTGCACGTCGCGATGCTCGCTCCCCGGGACCGCAGGCTTCTCTGGGAGTTCGCCCGCGAGCGGGAGTCGGCGAGCCTGCAGCGCTATCTCGACGTCCCGGTCTCCGAGGCGCGCGCGAGCGGTCTCGCCGCGGTGGTCCTGACCGGGCGGGAACGCGTCGTGCTGGCCGCGCTCGCCGAGCACGAAGGCATCCGCGCCATCGCCGAGGTCCTGGTGGTGTCGCCGCACACGATCAAGTCCCAGCTGCAGAGCATCTACCGCAAGCTCGGCGTGACGTCCCGCGAGGCGGCGATCGCCGTGGCCCAGGAACTGGGTCTTCTCGACCCGACTTCATCCGCGTTCTAGTCCCGGTACCAAGTTCCGCCTGACCAGGGCGATTTCGGGCTCTGAGGGTGTCTGCGCCCACGTCATCTGCGCCACGATGGCGCACCAATCGTGCCCGTGCCACGGCTCGTTTTTGTCCGACGAACGCGGGACGCCTGCGCGTCCGTGATCCGCCGGTTGGGCGAGCCGACCACCAGAGAGAGCCTCCATGCCGCGTCCGGAATCCACAGCTGAACACCGCTCCGCTCACCTGATCACCCGGGTGCTGTCGCTCGCCCTCACCGTCGTCCTGGCGATGGTGTCCCTGATCGTGGGGGCACAGTTGGCGCAGGCGGCGACGCCCGGGATCACCGCGAGCGTCCTGCTCGGTAATGAGACCTATGACGGCACCACTGTCGTCAACGAGGGCGACACCCTGACCCTCCGGGTGCAGTACACCGACCAGGTCGTGCCCGGCTCGACGGTCGAGTTCGAGCTCGGCGACAACGTGACCGTGAGTGCCGTTCCGAGCGGCAACTCGGCGATCACCAACGTGGTCAGGGATGGAAACAAGGTTCGGGTCACTTTCGCCGATCCGTGGCCGAGTGGGGTCAACCAGGGTGTCTTCGACCTGAAGTTCACCGTGAACGCCGTCGACGAGAGCACGCGCGAGGCGATCACGTGGAAGATCGACGGCGAGGAGTCCTCCCGCCAGGTGATCATCCGCAACTCGGGTGACGTGTTCGCCAACGTCACCAACGGGCAGAGCAAGAACCTCTCGCCGGACAACCGCAACAACGTGATGACCGTTTCTGCCGACGGCACTGTGACGCTCAACCCCAGCGTGGTCGGCTCGACCCTGACCACCTACACGCTCCGCGTCACCAGCGCAGAAGCGCGCAACGGCCTGACCATCGCCGACCAGTTGCCCGCCAACCTTGCCTATCTGGCCGGCTCGTTCTCGGCACAGTTGACCACCTGGGACGCCGACGGACTCAACCGTGAGACCAATCCGTTCGCATTCTCGCCCACCATCACCGGCAACTCCTTCACCAGCGACGTGACCCTGCCCGAGAACTCGATCCTGGTCATCACCTACGCCGTCACGGTGCCGGACGAGGCGGCCCGCGTCGCCCTCCAGGCACAGTTGCAGGCCGCGGCCGACGCGCGCAACGGCGACCCCGGCAACTTCTTCATCTCCCTGCAGAACACCGCGACGTTCGGCACCGAGTCCCGCTCGGCGACCCTCCGACTGACCGGCGCACTGCCCGCGGCGCCCGGGCCCAACCCCGGCTCCGCCTTCGGCAAGACCTCCGACTGGACGACCCAGGAGCTGAAGGCCAACGCGGACGGCACGCTCACCCCGCCCGAGGCCATCACCTACACGCTGCATGCCGACCTCGCCCAGTGGGACGGCCGACCCGACAACGCCAACTACACCCTGACCCGCAACGTCGTGATCCGCGATGTTCTGCCGGCCCAGGCGAGCTGGAACACCGGCGACGCGGCCTTCCTCACCGCGACCGGCAACCTGGCCCTGACCCGGGCCGCCGACGGCGTCACCTGCGCCGACGCGGACATGGCCGTGGACGCCCAGATCGGCACCTACTGCGTCAGCGGCGAGACCCTGCTGATCAACCTCGGCAAGACCGCAAGCACGAGTGTCGACATCGCGGCCAAGGCGCAACTCAACACCGTTACAGGACTGCCCGACCATCCCGACGGCACGACCGTCAAGGACGGCCACGCCTACCGGCTGCGCAACACCGCCGAGTTCTTCTACCGGTCCGGCAATCCGTATTCGGCCACTCGGGACGCCAAGGTCGTGACTCTGCCTCAGGACACGTCCGGTGGTATCAATGACTCCAGTGTTTTCACCAAGCGGGGTACGGCTGATGACGCCACGGTGGATCCGGGTGACACGGTGGGTATGGCTTACACGTTCACTGTGGCGGCGGGTAAGGGGATCGATGTCCGGGCGAGTCGCATTGTCGACTACGTCGACCACTCGGTTTTCGACCTCGCTGATCCGGACAGTATTCATATCGGCGGGACCTATGACGGGCAGGCCCTGGGCTCCGGCGAGTTCGCCACCAGCCTCGACGCCGATGGGAATCTTGTGATCGCGTTGAGTGATGCGGGGAAGGCGGTGGTGACCACCCGTGGTGTGGATAAGCGGTTGGTGGTCGACATCACGCTGACCACGGTGCCGTTTGACGGCAAGGAGACGAAGACCATCACGAACCGGGCGACGTTGTTCGGGCAGGATGGTGATCCTGATTACTGGTCGGAGAGCGGTACGGAGGCCACGTCGTATGGGGATGAGGCTGAGGTCCGCAAGACGGTGTTCGACCGGGGTGATGAGGACTGGGTGCAGACGCTCAAGGCGCAGCGGGATGCCGAGGGTCGGCTGATCCAGAGTGTGTACACCTATCGGGTGGAGTTCATTCCCCACGGCAACTATGACGGGGTCGTGATCGCTGATGTCCGCGACGTCCTGCCGGCGGGGGTGACGTTCCTTGGTTTCGTGACCGCGGCGAACGCGGCCACGGCGGCTGATCCGGTCACCGGCCCGGTCGATATCGGCGGGAACATTGAGGCGACCTACACCGGCGGGGTGGTGACCTTGAGGCAGCAGGACGGGACGGTCCTCGATGCTGGCGGGACGATCGCCGCCTACTTCGCGGTCCAGGTTGTTGATCCTTCGGCGTCGGTGCCGATCGTGAACCAGATCGGCACGAGCCGTGCCGAGATCGTCCCGGTGTCGTATGCGGTGGGTGACTATGTGTGGATCGACACCGATCGTGACGGTGTGCAGGATCCCGGCGAAGAGGTCCTTGCGGGCGTGACAGTGGAGCTCCTGAATGCTGCCGGGACGGTGGTGGGCACGGCGACGACCGATGCGCAGGGCCGTTACCTGTTCGACAATCTGGTGGCGGGCACCTATCAGGTGCGGTTCACCCTCACCGAGGAGCAGGCGGCCCGCTACACCTTCACCACGGAGGGTGCCGGCAGCAGCGATGCCGCCGATTCTGATGCGGCTACCCAAACCGACGCGAAGGTCGGCCTGACCCGGCCGTTCGTCCTGGACGGCACGAACCGGGCGCTCACCACCAGCTACGACCGGCAGGTGCAGGCCTCCGAAGGCATCGATCCCACCTGGGACGCCGGTGTCGTACTCAAATCGGTCTCGGTGGGCGACTACGTGTGGGTCGACACCAACCGCGACGGCAGACAAGACCCCGGCGAGCCCGGCATCCCGGGGGTAGTCCTCGAACTACTCGGCCCTGACGGCGAGCCCGTCACCGACGTCTACGGCAAGCCCGTCGGGCCGGTGACGACAGGTCCGAACGGCGAATACACCTTCGAGAACCTCCCCGCCCTCACCGGAGAACAGACCTACACCGTACGAATCGACCGAGACGCCTCGGCCGAAGCCCTACGCCCCTACATCCCCACCAACCCCAACCAGGGCGACCGGACCGGCGACTCCTCCACCTGGGAGACCACCACCGAGCCCGGCCAACTACACAACAACGGCGACCGCGACCCCACCCTCGACTTCGGATTCGTCACGCCGGTCTCCTCCCCGGACGACACCGACGACACCGGTGACGAACTCGCCTACACCGGTGTCGGCACGGGGCTCTGGGCCCTCGCCATCGGAGGCGTGGCGCTGGTGCTGGCGGGCGTCGCCCTGCGGACCCGCCGGCAGCGGGCTGAATAGGCCAGCCGCTGTCCCGCAGTTAGGGCCGACGGGTTCGTGGGCCGGGCGGTTCGCCCGGCCCACGCGCCACGCTCCTGCGGCTGGCCGCGGCTGCGTTCCGATCGGCGAGGGTTGCGGGCCGCGGCCTCGCTGCGCAGGTTCGTGGGCTACCGAGCACGGAAACGGGTCTTTGCTCGGCCTATTCACAGATCAGTTCGTTGGTGCGAGGTCGCGTCGTCGCAGGACGGCGATGCCGGCCGTGCTGAGGGCGAGGGCGACCGTCACGAGTGCGAGCAGGGGCCGATCCACACCACAGTGCTGAACACCACGCCGGTGAGCTGCGCGGGCAGGTCGCGTCTCGCACCAGAAGATCCAAGGCTCTCACCGTGGCCGGTGTCATCCTCGGGGCCGGCGGCATGGCCCTGCTGTGGTCACTTGACGCGGAGGCTCAACGATCCGTGATCGTCGCCGCGCTGGTCGCCCTCGGGGCTGGCATCGTCGGGATGCAGGACTCTCCTCAACGCCACCGTCCAGAATCTCTGCCCGCCGGCGCGCCTCGCCTGGGGTAGCCCGCGTTCAGCATCGCCACGAACATCGGGGGCGTCCTGGGGCTAAGGCTTGTCGGTGCGATCATGGCCGTACCGCGGCCGCTGCCCGACACAGTCCACGACGCCTTCCTGAGCGGGACGGCTCTGCTCATCGGCGCGCTCGCAGCCATTGGCTCGGTGCGAACCCGGCCTCGGCCGTAAGTTCAGGATCCAGACCGCGCAAGAGATCTACATCCCGCGAAGAAGTGTCTTAATCGTCATCAGCCCATCTGCACGACGTGCAGAGAACTATCGCCGGTGGTACGGAATTCGGACTCGACCCGATTCTGGCTTCAAGATCGAACAAGGAACCCGAGATTACTAGACCTTTCACTGGAGCGGATGACGGGAATCGAACCCGCACTGTCAGCTTGGGACATGTAACCCATGCCCGTGGCTAGGGGAAACGCAGGATTGCCTGCGTGCCACTTACGCTCATAACGGTGGCTAGCGTGGGGTGCCAGGTAACATTTCGAGGTAACACGGTTCAGGCATCTACGAGGAATCGAACAATAGCGGAAATCGAAAACTTCGACCGGGCGTTGGCCAACGCTAGCGTGTCGAGGCGTTCGGACTTGGCTTGCTCGGCAGCGCGCAGCCCGACCCCGGCGTCCGCACACAGGGCGGCAGAGTCGGACGGTTGCCTCGCCTGTTCAATCGCCCGAAGGTGGCGTTCCAAAGGCCTGGCCGACAGTCGGTGGTCCCATGGCGGTTACGACTGCATCGGAGTGACCCAAAGGTGTGGGTCCTCCCTGAGGATCCGGAAGCGCTCGGCATCCCAAGTGCACAGGTACGTCTCCTCATCGGCGTCCGGCTGAAGCCGACACGACTCGGCCAAGGTGCCGAGCGTGAACTCGTAGTCGCTGGCTAAGGTCAGGTACAGCGCGCGGCTGCCGCCGTCATCACATTGATCCCACACACCGTCGTTGCGGTAGCCCGGGAGCGCGGCTAAGGTGTGCTCGGCCAGCTGATCCAGTTGATCATCGCTGACCTGGTAACACGAATAGCGGTTCTCGGGGGCAGGCCCAACACAGCCCGAGAAGGAAAGAACGGCAGGGGCCACCGCAAAGAGCAAGGCACGGAAGCGGGGGACGGCTCGCACTTGCTACTCCTCGAGGTGGGCCTTGTTTCTGCGGCGGGGCGTCGGATGCCCAGTCGCTCTCGCCTGCGAATTCGCTAGACCGCTACTGCCGAGTCTAGGTCGACAGCCCGCAGCATCGCAGGCTAGTGGCAGACATACAGGGCGCGCTCGTCGACGGCGGCGCTCATCGGCAACGTCGACCGCGAACCTGGCGGCAAGAGCGGACGTATTGACGCTAGATCTCCGTGGCCTCAGCACGGATGCCATGTCCTTCCCCCGGGTGAATAGCACCGGGGTCCTGTGTACTTCTTCGGTGGCCCAGAGGTGCCGCGCGTGGGCTCCTCGTAGGAGTCCTCGGGCGCCCCACGCTCAGTAACCACAAGCAGTTGGCCGACTTCGATCGGTTCTCCTGCTGCGGGGATTGAACTGACGACCAGATCTAGGCCATAGGACTCGGCACCGAACGCGTCTTTGGGCTTGTGGCCCCTGGCCCAGCGGTACTCGATCAACTCGTCCATCCCATCGAGGACGCCGCCCTCGTCGGTGAGTGAGGACGTGTCCTTGCCGGCCCTCAGCTTCGGCATCGTGGGGTGCTCGGAGAACCACGTTGCTTCCTCATTCCGCAGATACCAAACGCTGACCGTCCTGCCATCCTCCGGCCATCCTCCAGGCAGCGGGTCGGTTGCGACGACCGTCCAGTTGGAATCGATCCACACTGACCGATTTCTTGGAGAGGCGTCGTCCTCTGAAGAGCGAAGACCAACACTTCGAAGGTGCGCGCGCGCCTCATCAAGAGTGAGGCCGATGACCTCCGGAACGACGGAGAGCGGCTCTGTGCTCACAGATGGCTGAGCCCACGTTGTCACCATCGTCGTCTGGCTCGCGACTGGGGTGGGCGTCTCCGAAGACTTCCCCCAGTTCGGCCAGACCGCCACCATCACCACTAGGGAAACGACGATGGCCAGTCCTCCGAGAACGGGGGGTGACTGGCCCTGAAGAACCTGCTTGATCGGTCCGGCTGGAGGCTCAGACAGCGTGGCGGTGGACGATTCGGTCCCCGGCGTGTAGACCTGCCAGGTCTCGCCGGGCGATTCGTTGAGCTTGCGGAGTCGGAGCCACCTGAAGAGCTGCCACAGCCCCCAGCAGAGACCACCACGGGTCCAACAAACACGACTGCCGTGATGACCAATGAGGCAACGACGAGCACTGCGATGAGGCCAATGCAGCCACCGGTTGAGGACTTCGGCGCACTCATGGTCGGGGATCGAGCTTCTCGCACGGCTCGTTGCTGGGTCTTGCGTCCGGGAAGTGGGTGGGCCTGGAAACCAGGCCATGCCTGGCATAAGCGTCGGTCGCTGCCAACGCGCTGGGCTTGCGCATGCTTGCTTTCATGGGGGTCGGGCGGGCCTCGACGGCCCGGCGATATCGAAGCACGACCAGGCATTTCATGATCAGTCCCCAGCAGGGGGACAACGACCGAGGGCCATCCCCCAGAGTTCCACCCTTGCGGCAGTTCCGAATGTTCTATGTGCCGGAGGCCATATAGGCGGCGAGGATGTAGTTGGGGTGTCGGTCGAGGTTCTTTCGGGCTCGGTCGTAACGCATGATGGTGCGCGGGTCGGCGTGTCGGGCGGCGATCTGCACGTCGCGCAGGTCGACCCCGGCGTCCAGCATTTGTCGTGACGAAGGTGTGTCGCAGCATGTGGGGGATGCATCCTGGGTGGCCTCACGTTCGCGGTGGTGGCGAGCCTGCGGAGCCGGCGGGTGGCCGCATGTCGGTCCATTCGTACGCCTCGCCGGTTCAGCAAGATCGGGCCGGCAACCCGGCTTGCGACCGCGCGTTCCACAGCTCGGGCGACCGCGGGTGGGAGCGGGGTGAGCACGACCTTTCCACCTTTGCCGCGAACCTTCAGGACTCGGTGGCCGTGTTCCTCACCGAGGTCGGCGATGTCGGCCCCGCAAGCTTCGAAGAATCCGCAACCCAAAGGAGACCCAGCATGGCAACCAACGCGAAGTCGTTCCGGCTGGCTGAGTCCCGCGACACGGCCAGCATCGCCTCGAACTGAAGGTGCGACAGTCCGAGGGTTGGGGATTCGTTCGGCACGTTCAGGCGGCGGACATAGTCAGCCGGTGATGTGAACAGGACCTGGTCGATCACACAGGTCCGGTAGAAGCCGGCGACCACGGACATCCGCCGCGACACCGTCGAGGGCTTCAGCCGACGGACTTCCTGCATCCACCGGACGTACAACTCGATGTGTACCCGTTGCGCCGCCAGCGGGGATAGTCCTCGCTCGGTGCACCAGAGAAGGAACGCGCGCAGGTCAGACTCGGTGTGAAACGCGGGTGGCGTCCTTTGAACCTGGCCAGATAGGCAGTCACCGCCGGAACAACGGGTCGGTATCGGCTGCGAACAACACACGAAACAGAACAGGCTGAGCACTCATCCCGGATCGTCCCGCCGTACGGGGCCAGCGTTTAGGGGAGCAGATCCCAGTAATGCCTGCGGGCAGGCATCGCATGGATGACCATCGCCTCGCCACCCTCGAACACCTAGACCACGGTCACAGCGCTCGCTCAGCGGCCTGCTCGACATCCTCGGCGGCAGTCCCGTGCTTGAGGGCGCTGGCGTGGACCTTCACGCCGCGAAATGCGCCAGTGCGGCCCGGATCGCCTCCGAGCGGCTCAGGTCGTGGCGCTGCGCGGCAGCGTCCAAGGCTTCCAGCTCCTCCGCGGTGAGGCGCACCGCAACCACTTGCGCCGGTTCCGCCCCACGCCCCGGACGGCCGCGCCCGCGACGCTTCAACTCGGCGACGTCATAGCCGGCCCCGGCTTCCTCGGCCCACTTCCGGATCTGCTCGCCACTCACCACAACCAAATCGTATGACTAAAGTCTCCACGGCAAGAGGGGCAACCTGGCACAACGTCCACGCACCAACGGCGGCAGATCAGGATGTTCAGCGCCCCTCGTTCGTGAACCAGAGCGGCGCGCATCGGGTATCTGGACGAGCGCCGCTGTGGAGCACGCTGCGGCCCATCGCAAGTGCCGTCCGGCCGCCAAGTGTCGGCCACCTCCTGCTACGGCTGGTTGGCATCCGGCCCGGCGCATCGAGCAGAAGAACTGGTGGCGCCCCAAGGAGGCGGTGAGCGGCGGCAGCACTTTCAGTATCCGAGCGGCCGTTCCGGCCCGGCTCGAGAAACAATCTCCGAGCATTCTACCTAGTCAGACGCCATTTGCGTCGTTCGGCGCCGGTAGCCAGCTCGGCCGGTGGCACCTCGGATGTGACCACAGGTAACAATTTCAGGCACCACGGTTCCGCCAGACCGGCGCTTGATTGATTCGAACTCCCTTTTGACAAGGGCTTTCACTGGAGCGGATGACGGGAATCGAACCCGCACTGTCAGCTTGGGAATCCGCCCACTAGCCCCCTACTCCCCCCTTCACGCTCACAACAGCCCGTTCACTCCCCCTCCATCCCCCTTGAGCACCCCTGCTTGTGGCACGCGAGTGGCACAAGCAGGATCACTTGTTCGAATTGGTCCGCCCGCTCGACCGGGGCATCGCAATCGGGTACATCACAGACGCCAGCTACCGCTCTAGGAGTACGTCCAGAACTCGCGGCGCATGGAATCGCCGACCATACACACGCTCGTCATAGGGGGCGAGGATCCCGTGAGCGAGGAGAGAGTCGATGAGCTTCTTGGCGCCAGCGTTGCCGATACCAAGAGTCCGGGCCGCCTGCGCGACGGTGAAGGTGGGCTGGCCGACGGCGAAATCGACGAGCAAGCGCGCGTTGCCGGTCCGGATCGGCGTCGCCTGAAGCTGGTCCTTCAGCTCTGCCTGAACGGCCGCGAGGGCGAGCATCCGCCTCCGCGCAGCCTCGGCCGATTCGGCCAGGCCCTGAGCGAAGAACTCGATCCAGGTGGACCAATCCCCGTCCGTCGATACACCGAGCAGCGCGTCGTAGTACTCCCTCCGCCGAGCCTCGAACCACGTCGATACCGACAAGGTCGGCTCAGTGAGCACGCCTGACGCGTACAGCTGCAGGACGATCAACAATCGCCCCAGGCGCCCATTGCCGTCATGGAAGGGGTGCAGCGCCTCAAACTCGTAGTGGCCCATGCCCGCGGCCACCACGGGATCGACCCGCCCACCGTGGTCGGCCTGCATCCAGGCGACTAGGTCGCGCAGGCGGGCCTCAAGATCGGCACCCGGAGGCGGCGGGACGTAGCGGGCCGCCTTGATCGGGATCTCGCTCGCCGGCACGCCCTCCCGACGACCGATCACCACCTGGACTGGACGCACCTGCCCGGAGTGCTCGCGCTCAGACGCCGTTCCCCTCACCAGCACACCCTGCAGGTTCGCTAGGCCGGACAGTCCCCAGCCGCGACCTTCCTCCGCCCACCCGAAGGCGGTTTCGGCGACGGTCACGTAGTTGAGCACCTCCCGAAGCGATGGGTCCTGAACGTCTTCGGAATTCGCGGCCAGGACCCGCGCCAACGGTTCGTAGGTTCCCTCCAGCGCTGCGGTGGACTGGGCCTCCAGACGCAGCGTCGAGCTCCTGAACAGCCTCGGGTTGGGCAGACGTTGCGCGGTCGAGTCCAGTGCGGCCAGAGCCGCTCGTGCAGCCGCGACGTGGCGATATGCCCGACCGCTCAGCTCCGGGCTCTCCTCGCCCAGCGGGTCCGGGAGGAAAGCCCAGTGCTCCCACGCGGTACCACCGGGAAGCGAGCCGTCGATCGGAACGAGTTTGCCGAACGGCGCCTTCTGGAACAGTTTGACGTCCACAACACAACACTACTGGCCGTTGTGGAAACTTTCATCGATGTGATTGATCCGGATGCCGGCGATCGTTCAACCCTCGCCTTCGGCGAGCACCTGGATCCCTTCTGGACTGGGTGAGGCGCAGAGTTCGGCAAGACTGACCGCGCGCACGGCGGTACGTGCGAGCTCGTGATGTCGAGGCTGAACTCTCCCCCAGGCGCGCCTCAATGATCACCGTCCAGGCGCCGGAGTCGACGTCTTCCTCGGACCCCAAAGCCCTATGCGTCCGCAGCCTCGCTAGAGGGAAGGTGCGGGAGAGTCACCGGTCGCCTAGGTGTGATGTCCGGGCACGTTGGTCGAGATCGTGTGACGACACGATCTGAGGTTGGG
>DAIPJC010000012.1:0-89899 GCA_036770475.1 Propionicimonas sp.
CGCGACGCCGACGTGATCCTGGTGATGGAGGACGGCGCGATCGTCGAGCAGGGCACGCACGACGACCTGCTCGCTGCCCGCGGCCACTACTACCGCCTCTACCAGGCCCAGTTCGCCGCCGCGATCACCGACGAGGAGGACGCCGCCTGATCCGCCACCCTGAACGAAAAGGGGACGGTTCCTTTTTCATTCAGTTATCCACAGGGTCACCAGGCCACGCGTCGGGTTGTGGATATCTGAACGGAAAAGGAACCGTCCCTTTTCCGTTCACGACTACGCTCCGGTCATGGCACGGACGTGGCGGATCGGCGAGGTGGCCGAGCGCACCGGACTCACCCGGCGGACGCTGCGCCACTACGACGAACTCGGGCTGCTGGTGCCGTCCGCGCGCAGTTGGTCCGACTACCGGCTCTACGACGAGGCCGACCTGTTGCGGCTGCTGCAGATCCAGAACCTCAAGGCGCTCGGGCTGAGCCTGCCCGAGATCGCGGACGCGCTCGCCGACCCCGAGCTGGACGCGACCGCCACCCTGCGGTCACACCTCGCCCACCTCGAGGAGAGGATCGCAGCAGAGCAGCGACTCGCCGACCGCCTGCAGGGCCTGGCAACCGCCGACGAGCGCAGCTGGGACGACGTCCTGGCCACCATCGCGCTCACCCGCCAGCTCGCCCACCCGGATCCGGCCGTCCGGCTGCGGGCCGCGTTCCGATCCGCCGGGTCGACCACCGACCTGCTCGATGCACTGCGGACGGAGGCGGACCCGGCCGTCCAGGAGGTGCTGGTCTGGGCCCTCGCCCGACAGCCGGACGCCGGCCCTGCCGCCCTGGCCGCGCTCGAAGATCCGGACGCCGAGCTGCGCTCCCTGCTGGCCCGGCTGCTGGGGAAGCTGCGGGATCCCGAGGCCGCACCGGCGCTCGTTCGGTTGCTGGCCGACCCCGTGCCGAGGGTCGTCGCAGCCGCCGTCCACTCGCTCGGCCAACTGGGGGACCCGGTGGCCGCGCCAGCCCTGGTGAGCCTGCTCGGTGCAGGGACCACACCGGTCGCCGATCTCGTGGACGCCATCGCCGCTCTCGGGGTTGCCGTGTTCGACGCTCTGGGCCCCGTCCTGTCGTCACCGGTCCCCGAAGCCAGGGCTGCCGCGGCCGAGATCGTCGGCCGCGTCGGGTCGGCGTCCGGCACGAAAGGGGACAGTTCCCTTTCGTGTCAGGCGGGGGCCTGCGCCCTCGTCGCACCGCTGCTGGCCGACGCCGACCCTGAGGTGCGACTGGCCGCCCTGCTGGCGCTCGGCGAGCTGGGCCCGGACGCGCGTCCGAGCATCGAACTGGCCCTCACCGATCCCCAGCTGGAGCCGGTCGCCCGGCGACTGCTTGACCTTCACGTTACGTGAACCTTTAGCCTTCACAGCGGTTCCCGAACGAATCGGAGAACCACGAGAGGAGGACGGTGATGGACCTGTTGACCTACCTGCGCGAGGACCTCGTGCGCCTGATGCGGCGCCGCGAGAAGGTGGCGCTGCGCGCCGTCCGGGACGCGATCAGCGCGATCCAGAACGCCGAGACCAGCTATGTGACCACGCCCGCGACGGTGGCTCCACCGAGTGACTTCGTGGCCGGCGGCGTGCGGTTCGGCCATGCCGAGCGCGTCGTGCAGAGCCTGACCGACGAGCGGATGCTGGAACTCGCCCGTGGCGAGGTCACCCGCCGGCTCGAGGACGCCGTCCGCTACCGCGAAGTCGGCGACGTCGACCGCGCCCTGATGCTGAAGGCTGAGGCTCTCGCTCTGGCCGACCGCCTGGACGCGTACCCGGGCTGACGCGTCGCTACGAAGGTCACGTCATCCCGGGCCAGGCGCGCAAAGTGTCCCGGTGGCGTCGTTGTCGACGCTATGGGGACACTTTGGCGCTGCGGCGGCTCGACCGGGTGAGGAACCGTCCCCGCTGTTCAGTGGGCGGGGCCCCGCTGAGCGAGGATCAGCTCCTTGAGCTCGGTGACCGCCCGGTTCAGGTCGTCGAGGGTGGCCGTCCGCTCGCCGGGCTTGAGGGTGACCACGATGTCACCCTCAGGCTCGAGCGTCGCCTTCTGTACCTCGGTGACGTCGTCGGCGCCTTGTCGCCGCAGAGCCAGGTCGAGCTCGCCCTGGTTGAGGCCCAACCGGGTGAGCGCCCCCTGGTCGAGCCGGCCGTCCAGGATGAGGTCTGTGCCGCGACCCACGAGCAGCCAACGCCCGACCGGGTGGAACTCGGCCAGGCGGTCGACCCCGGCGTTGAAGCCGATCAGCACGACCGCGCCGACCAGCCCGCCCAGCACCGAGTTGTCGGGACCGATGATCGAGTTCTGCACGACATTGGACAGCAGCAGCACCACGATCAGGTCGAGCGAGTTCATCTGTGCCAGCAGCCGCTTGCCCGCGACACGCACGAGCACGGCGATGCCCAGGTAGACCGCGATCGTGCGCAGCACCTTTTCCCACAGCGAGATGTCCATGGTGACGAAGGGCGCGAGCCAGTCAGGAACCGTCATGGCAGAACGCTAGCGACCCCCGGGACGGGATCAACCGCGTCCGCCCGGCCGGATGTACCCACCGGGGTATATCACCGTCGACTCAGGCGGGACGGGACGACGCGACCCTCGCCAGCACCTCGCTCTGCTCGGCCGGGCTCAGCCGATTCAGCAGTTCCAGCACCTCAGAGGCGACTTCATCGGCCCGGGAGCTCGCCGGGCGGTAGAGCCACGCCCGTCCGTCCAAATTCCTCAAAGCGAGCCCCTTCTTCGCCAACCGGTCCAGCACCGTCATCACCGTGGTGTACGCCAGGTCGCGCTCGGCAGAGATCAGGTCGTGCACATCCCGCACGGAAAGCGATTCAGAGCGGGACCACAGAATGTCCATCACTGCCTGTTCGAGCTCACCGGTCACCGCCATGAGGACATGCTAGAACAGCGATTGCAGACTACGACAGCCAGTAGTAGATTGCGCGCCATGAGCGCGGAAACCCTTGCCAGATGGCAGTTCGGGATCACGACTGTCTATCACTTCTTCTTCGTGCCGATCACGATCGCCCTCTCGCTCCTGGTGGCGGTCATGCAGACGATCTGGGTGCGCACCGGTGACGAAAAGCTGCTGCGCCTGACCAAGTTCTTCGGCAAGCTGTTCCTGATCAACTTTGCGATGGGCGTCGTCACCGGAATCGTGCAGGAATTCCAGTTCGGTATGAACTGGAGCGAGTACTCCCGGTTCGTGGGTGACATCTTCGGCGCTCCGCTCGCGCTCGAGGCTCTGATCGCGTTCTTCCTGGAGTCGGTCTTCATCGGCCTGTGGATCTTCGGCTGGGACCGGCTGCCCAAGAAGGTGCACCTGGCGATGATCTGGCTCGCGGCCATCGGCACCATGATCTCGGCGATCTTCATCCTCGCCGCGAACTCGTGGATGCAGAACCCGGTCGGCGCCCACTTCAACCCGGCCACGGACCGCGCCGAGATGACCTCGCTGATCGACGTGCTCACCAACCCCGTCGCGCTGGTCACCCTGCCGCACGTGCTCACCGCGGCCTACCTGACCGCCGGCGGCCTGATCCTGGGCATCGCCGGCTGGCACCTCGCGAAGATCGGCAAGCCCGACGGCGAGAAGCAGGAGAAGGACGCGTCCGCCTACCGCTGGGCCACGAAGTTCGGGGCCTGGGTGCTGCTGGCGGCCGGCCTGCTGAGCGTCATCACCGGCGACATCCAGGGCAAGATCATGACCGAGGTGCAGCCGATGAAGATGGCCGCAGCCGAAGCACTGTGGGAGACCGAACAGCCCGCGTCCTTCTCGATCTTCACGATCGGCACTCTGGACGGCTCGCAGGACGTCTTCTCGATCAGGATCCCCTACGTCCTCTCGTTCCTCGCCACCGGCGACCCCAACGGCAAGGTCGAAGGCATCAACGACCTGGTCAAGAAGATGGAGACCGAGGCGTTCACGAACTCGAACGTCCCGCTGCAGCAGCAGTCGGCCGACCGCCTGGCCAAACTCGGCGTCACCGACTGGGTGCCCAACATTCCGGTGACCTACTGGACCTTCCGGTTGATGATGGGGCTCGGCTTCCTGGCGATGGCGATCAGCCTCTGGGTGCTCTACGCCACCCGCAAGGACAACGTGCCGAAGGCGGGCAAGTGGTGGACGGCGATGATGTTCGCCGCCCCGCTGGCGCCGCTGTTCGGGATCTCGTTCGGCTGGATCTTCACCGAGATGGGCCGCCAGCCGTTCATCGTGTTCGGCGTCCTGCCCACCCTTTCGGCTGCCTCGCCAGGGGTGAGCGCCTTCGAAGTGGGCCTGTCCATGGTGCTCTATACGCTGATCTACGGCGCTCTCGCTGTGGTCGAGGTCGGCCTGCTCATGCACTACATCAAGCTCGGGCTGCCCGACGTCGTTGAGCCACAGGTGATCACCGACGAAGACGCACCCCTCACCTTCGCGTACTGAGAGGCCTGAACATGTTCACTCTCGAAGTTCCTCCCACCGGCGCGGCCTTCGGTCTGCAGGTCCTCTGGTTCATCCTGATCGCGGTCCTGTGGACCGGCTACCTCGTCCTCGAAGGTTTCGACTACGGCGTGGCCATGCTGATCCGGGTTCTCGGCAAGAACGAGAAGGAGCGGCGGGTCATCGTCAACACCATCGGCCCGGTCTGGGACGGCAACGAGGTCTGGCTCCTCACCGCGGGCGGTGCGACCTTCGCGGCCTTCCCCGCCTGGTACGCCACGCTGTTCTCCGGCCTGTACCTGCCGCTGTTCCTGGTGCTGGTCGGCCTGATCATCCGTGGCGTCGCCTTCGAGTACCGCGCCAAGCACCCCGACACGAAGTGGCGCAATGCGTTCGACTGGATGGCGTCCATCGGCTCGTTCATCGTCCCGCTCGTGCTGGGCATCGGGTTCGCCAACTTCATCCTGGGCATGCCCGTGACCACGGCGTCCGCTGATTCGCACCTGTTCGTGCTCACCCCGAGCCCGTACTTCTGGCAGCTGTTCAACTGGTTCGGTCTGCTCGGCGGGCTCACGCTCGTGGCGCTGTTCCTGTTCCACGGATCACTGTTCCTCGCCCTCAAGACCAAGGGCGTCGTGCACGACCGGGCGCAGGCGTTCGCCGGCAAGGTCGGCCTGGTCGCCATCGGGCTGGGCGCGGTCTTCCTGGTGGCGCAGAACCTGATTCACCCGACCGGCGTGCTCGGCTGGCTGCTGCTGGTGCTGTCGGCCGCCGGGTTGGTCTCGGCCTGGTGGTTCAACGGCAAGGGACGGGACGGCATCGCCTTCGTCTCCACCGCGGCGACGATCCTGTTCGTCGCCGTCGGAATCTTCCTCACGATGTGGCCGGGCCTCGGGTTCGCCGGTGTCGGCGGTGCGGAGTCGCCGATCAACGCGATGAACGCCTCGTCCAGCCAGCTGACCCTGGTTCTGATGACCATCGCGGCGTGCGTGTTCGTGCCGATCGTGCTGGCCTACACGGCCTGGACCTACTCCGTGTTCCGCCGCCGCCTCGGTGTCGAGAACATGCCCGATGACGAGCCGGCGACGCCAGCGCTAGCTGGCTGATGGCGGGGCCGATCGACCCACGCCTTCTCCGCAGGGCCCGCGCGACCAGGGGCTACCTGGTCGCCGGGGTCGCGGTGGGCAGCGCAACAGCCATCCTGACCCTCGGTCAGGCATGGCTGTTGTCGCATTCCATCGCCGATGTGTTCGCTACCGGGCGGCTGACCACCCTCGGCTGGGCCGTCGGCGGGCTGGCGCTCGTGTTCGGGCTGAAGGCTCTGCTGTCCTGGGCGAACGAGTGGCTCGCGCAGCGGGCGTCCGCCGCGGTGAAGTCGCAGTTGCGGCGCGACATCATGTCGGCCCGGCTGGACCGTCCACTGGAGGCGACCTCGTCCGGCGGGCTGGTGACGCTCGTCACCCAGGGCCTGGACGCGCTCGACGGCTACTTCAGCAAGTACCTCCCTCAGCTGCTGCTGGCCGTCACCGTTCCGGTGATCATCGGCGCGGCGATCCTGACGTCCGACCTGTTGTCCGCGGTGATCCTGGCGGTCACCCTGCCGCTGATCCCCGTGTTCATGGCGCTCGTCGGCTGGACGACCGAAGCCATCACGAAGCGCCGCTGGGCCGTGCAGACCCGGCTGGCCAACCACTTCGCCGACCTGATCGCCGGCCTGCCCACCCTGCAGGTGTTCGGACGCGCGAAGGCCCAGGCCGAGGGGCTGCGGCAGAGCGAGCTGCGGCACCGCTCCGAGACCATGCGGACGCTGCGGGTCTCCTTCCTGTCCGCCCTCGTCCTGGAGCTCCTGGCCACGATCAGCGTCGCGCTCATCGCCGTCACCGTGGGCTTCCGGGTGGTGTTCGGCGGCCTCGACCTCGCCACGGCCCTGTTCGTGCTGATCCTCGCGCCGGAGGCGTACCTGCCGGTGCGGCAGGTCGGCGTCCACTATCACGACGCCGCCGACGGCCTCGCCGCTGTCGAGTCGGCGTTCGCGCTGATCGATCCTCCGTCCATGCTGGCTGAGCCTGACGAAGCCCCCATGCTGGCTGAGCTTGACGAAGCCCCGGGTGCCCTTCGTCAAGCTCAGGGAGCATCGGAGGGGACACAGGGAGCATCGGAGGGGACACAGGGAGCGGCGCGATCATCGGCCCTGCTCAGCGTCCGCGACGTCACCCACACCTACCCGGGCGGCGCCGCTCCCGCCCTGCGACCGGTGTCGTTCGACGTCCAGCCGGGCGAGATCGTGGCTCTCGCCGGACCGAGCGGGGCAGGCAAGACCACGCTGCTGAACACGGTGATGGGGTTCATCGCGCCGACCGACGGGACGCTATCGAGCGGTGGCGAGCCGATCGGACGGCTGTCTCACTGGCTCGATCGCCTCGCGTACGTCGGCCAGGAACCCGGACTGCTCTCCGGCACGGTCGCGGACAACGTCCGGCTCGGTTTTCCCCACGCGACGGACGCCGCCGTCGCCGATGCGCTTCACCGGGCCGGAGCCAGTGACCTTCCTCCCGAGCAGGTGGTCGGTGACGACGCCGAGGGCGTTTCCGCCGGTGAGCGCCGGCGGATCGCGGTCGCCCGGGCGCTGCTCCGCGTGACGCTCGGACGCGCGAAGTTGCTCGTCCTCGACGAACCCACCGCCGGGCTCGACGCCGACACCGAGGCCGGTCTGCTGCACAACCTGCGTCGTCTCGGCGTGGCTGCGCTCGTGGTGAGCCATCGCCCTGCGGTCCTTGCCGAGGCCGACCGCGTGGTGCGGATCGGTGCCGCACCAGTGGTGGAGGCTGGTTCCTCCGAGGAGCGGCCGAGCGACGGGGCCGCGTCTCCCGCAGTCGAACCCACGCCGTCAGCGGCCCTTCGTGACGCCGGCTCGTTCCTCGCCGGCTCCTCAGGGACCGTTGGGATTTCTGAGGAGCCGACCCCTCGGCTGGTTGAGCTTGTCGAAGCCACTCCCGAGGTCTCGACAAGCTCGACCACCCGTACGGTCTCGACAAGCTCGACCACCCGAGATGCTGAGCCTGTCGAAACCACCGCACCCCTCCTGCGGCGACTCATGAGCGCTGTCCCGGGCGCGAGAGTGCGGCTGGCGGGCTCCGCGGCGCTGGCGTTCTGCGCGACGGGGGCGTCCGTCGCACTGATGGCGGTCTCGGCGTGGCTGCTTTCGTTCGCCGCTGTGCACCCACCGGTGCTGTACCTGGAGGCGCCGGCGGTCGGCGTCCGCTTCTTCGGTATCTCGCGCGGTGCCTTCCGCTACACCGAACGGCTGGTCAGCCACGACATCGCGCTGAAGCTGCAGTCGGCGCTGCGGCTGGAGACCTACTCGCGACTCGCCCGCACTACCCTGCTCGGCACCCGCCGCGGAGACCTGCTGGCCCGAGTGATCGCCGACGTGGAGGCCATCCAGGACCTCGTCGTCCGCGTCTGGATCCCGTTCTCCTCGTCCGCCGCCGTGCTGCTGGCCACCTCGCTCGCGATCGCCTTCTTCTCTCCCGGTTCCGCCCTGGTGCTGCTGGTGACGTCGCTGGTGGCGGCAGCGGTCGTCCCGTGGGTGTCCCAGGTCGCCTCGGCGCGCGCGGACGCGGACAGCCTGCCCCTGCGCGGCGAACTGGCCGGCTCCGCCCGCGAGCTGTCCCGGACGGCTCCCGACCTCGTGGCCTACGGTGCCGCCGCCACACGGCTGGAACGGTTCGCCGCCGTGGACGGACGCTTGCGCGAGGCGTCCGCCCGCTCTGCGTGGGTGCGCGGCATCGGCAGCGCCGCCCAGGTGCTCGCCGCCGGGACGGCCGTGATCGGTGCGCTGGTGATCGCGGGCAATCAGGTCGCCGACGGCGCCCTCGACCCCACCCTGCTCGCCGTCGCCGCGCTCACACCGCTGGCTCTGCACGAGGCGCTGTCCACGCTGATCCTCTCCGCGCAGACCCGCACCCGTGCCAGGGCGGCTCTCCAGCGGGTCGAGGAGGTGCTCGACGCCCCGCCCATCGGCTCGGGCGATCTGGTCGATCCGGGCGAGCCGGTGGCCAACCCGCGTCTCCGGGTGAGTGAGCTGTCCGCCGGGTGGCCGGGCTCACCGTCCGTGGTGGACGGGCTCTCCTTCGAGGTCGCGGCCGGCGAGAAGGTCGCGCTCGTGGGACCGAGCGGCGTCGGCAAGACCACGGTGGCGGCCACCGTCCTGGGTCTCATTCCCGCTCGGGCCGGCACGGTCGACGTCCGCGGACGCGTCGGCTACCTCGCCCAGGACGCCCACATCTTCACCACGACCATCGCCGAGAACGTCCGGATCGGGAACCGGGACGCAGGGGACGACGACATCGCCGATGCCCTGACCCGCGCCGGCCTCGACCTCGACCCTCAGCGGATCGTCGGCGAGGGCGGCGAGGCTCTCTCCGGTGGTGAGGCGCGGCGGGTCGCGCTCTCCCGCCTGCTGGTCGGGCACTACCAGGTGCTGCTGCTGGACGAGCCCACCGAGCACCTGGACGCCGCCACCGCCACCGCCCTGATCGACGACATCTGGACGACGAGCGCCGACTGCCCCGTCCTCGTGATCACCCATGACGCGGACCTGGTCGCCCGCTGCGACCGAGCCGTGCGGCTGGACTGAGGGGCGCCCCGTGACCCCCAAACGGCCGCCAGGCCCGTCCCACCCGCTGCAGACGCTGCCGAAAAGCCCAAACGCTGCCGAAATTTCAGCAGCGGGAACGAATTTCAGCAGCGTTTGGGGATCGAGGACGGCGGGGCGGGCCGCGGAACGGCGGCGGAGCCGGGGTCGGTTTGACAGCTGGCTTCTCAAAAATGAGAATGATTGTCATGAGGATCTGGAGAACCGCGCTGGCCGGCCTGACCACCGCGTCCCTGCTCGGGCTGGGCGCCTGCTCGGCCTACACGGACGCGCAGCCTGCCGGTGGCGAGGGCACGGCCGCGACGCAGGGCCCGCTGCAGGTCGCCGTGGCGTTCTACCCGTTCGAGTTCGTCGCTGAGCGCGTCGGCGGAAATCAGGTGAGCGTCGAGAACCTCACCGCGCCGGGCGCCGAGCCCCACGACCTCGAGCTGACGCCGCAGCAGGTGGCGTCGCTCGCGTCCGACGACCTGGTCGTCTACCAGTCGGGCTTCCAGCCGGCCGTGGAAACCGCCGTCCAGCAGGTCCGGCCGAAGCGGACGGTCGACACCGCGTCCTTCCTCACCCTGCTCAAGGCCAGCGAGGACGGCGCGGGCAGCGAGGCGGGCGACGACCACGCCGCGAACGACCCGCACACCTGGCTCGACCCGGCCAACATGGTCACGATCGCCGAGCACGTCCGCGACGCCCTCACCGAGGCCCGGCCGTCCGCAGGCCAGGAATTCGCAGCGAACACCACCGAACTCATCTCCGACCTGAACGGGCTGGACGCCACGCTGAAGTCCGAACTGGCCAACTGCCGGATCCAGCCGTTCATCACCTCGCACGCAGCCTTCGGCTACTTCGCCAAGCGCTACGGCCTCACCCAGGTCGGCATCAATGGCGTCGAGCCGGACGTCGAGCCCAGCGCGGCCCGGATCGCCGAGGTACAGAAGATCGCCAAGGCCAACCACGTGACCACGATCTTCTTCGAGACGCTCGTCTCACCCACCGTCGCCGAGTCGATCGCCGGCGACCTGGGCCTGAAGACCGACGTGCTCGATCCGCTGGAGGGCATCACCGCGCAGTCTCGCGGCACGGACTACCTTGAGGTCATGCGCGCGAACGGCGCGTCCCTGCAGAAGGCGAACCAGTGCTCCTGAGCGAGAAGGCACCCCACGCCGCCGGCGCTCCCGGCGCGCGTCGGGATGACGGACGTGCGACGGAGCCAGCGATTCGCGCGGCGTCCGTCGACGTCGTCCTGAACGGCATCCCGATCGTGCGGGGGGCCTCGCTGCAGATCAACGCCGGCGAGGTGGTGGCCATTCTCGGCAACAACGGATCGGGCAAGACCACGCTGATGCGCGCGCTGCTCGGCCTGGTGCCCCACCGCGGCGAGATTTCCCTGTTCGGCACGCCGCTGGAGGACTTCAGAGACTGGCGTCGGGTCGGCTACGTGCCGCAGCGCGGCAACATCCTCGTCCAGCAGGCCACCGCGCGCGAGGTGGTGGCCAGCGGACGGCTCGGCACCCGGCGTCCGTTCTTGCCCGGCTCGGCCGCCGACCGGACGGCCGTGGATGCCGCCCTCGACGAGGTGGGCCTCGCGGATCGGGCCCGCTACCCGTTCGTCCGGCTGTCGGGAGGCCAGCAGCAGCGGGTGCTGATCGCCCGCGCGCTCGCCACCGGCGCCGATCTGATGGTGTGGGACGAGCCGCTGGCCGGCGTCGACCGCGCCACCCAGGACCTGCTCGCCGGAGTCGCCGCGCGCCGGAAGGCCGACGGCACCACCCTCGTCATGGTGCTGCACGAGTTGGGCTGCTTCCGCGACCTGATCGACCGCAGCATCATCCTCGCCGACGGACGCGTGATGCCACCCGGCTACAGCCACCACGACCACGAGCACCCGCACGACGGCCACCGGGACGTCCACGGCGGTCACGAGGTGGGCGAGGTGGAGCGCCCTCACACATCGCACACCGGACTGGAGGAGGTCGGCTGATGGAGTGGTTCACCCTCCCGTTCATGCAGCGGGCCCTGATCGCCGCGCTGATCACCGGCGTCACGGCCCCGGCCATCGGCACCTTCCTGGTGCAGCGTCGGCTCAGCCTGCTCGGGGACGGGCTCGGCCACCTCGCCGTCGCGGGCGTCGGCCTCGCGATCCTCACCGGGACGGCGCCCCTGCCGCTGGCGGTGGCCATCTGTGTGCTCGGCTCGATCGGGATCGAACTGCTGCGCGAGTCCGGGCGCGCGTCCGGAGACGTCGGGCTGGCCATTCTGTTCTACGGCGGCCTGTCCGGCGGCCTGCTGCTCGCCGGACTGGCCGGCCAGGGCACGGGGACGCTGTCGGCCTACCTGTTCGGCTCACTGCTCACGATCAGCGCAGCGGACCTGTGGTACATCACGATCCTCGGGGTGGTGGTGCTGGGCGTGACGATCGGGCTGTTGCCCCAGCTGTTCGCGGTCAGCGCGGACGAGGCCTTCGCGCGTTCGATCGGGCTGCGCGTCCGGCTGCTGAACGTCGTCGTGGTGAGCCTGGCCGCGATCACCGTCACGGTGTCGATGCGGACGGTGGGCCTGCTGCTGGTCAGCGCGCTGATGGTGGTGCCCGTGGCCACCGCGAACCACGTGGTGGTGGGCTTCCGCAACGGCCTGTTCGCCGCGATGGCGCTCGGTGCGGTCGCGGCGCTGAGCGGCGCGATCGGCTCGTACTACCTGAACACCGCGCCCGGTTCGCTGATCGTCGTGATCGCGATCGGGATCTTCGCCCTCAGCTGGCCGATCTCGCGGGTGCTGCAACGCCGGAACGCGCCCGTCGTCGAGCTGACCGACGAGGCCGAGCCGGTCGTCCATGAACTCGCCGAGTCGCACCCGCACGTCCACGACGAGCACTGCGGACATCTCGCCGTCCAGCACGCCGGGCACGTGGACTACATCCACGACGGGCACCGTCACGCCGCGCACGAGGGGCACTATGACGAACACTGAGCGTCCGGCACCCCGGAACACGAAACAGCGCACCGAGATCCGGCACGCCGTCGAGGCGCTGGCCAGCTTCGCCACCGCCCAGGAGGTGCACGACCGGATGCGCCACGAGGGCTCGGGGGTGGGCCTGGCCACGGTCTACCGGACGCTGCAGGCGATGGCGGCCGGCGGTGAGCTGGACGCCATCCGCACCCCCGACGGCCAGGTCGCCTACCGCACGTGCTCGCCGGGGCACCACCACCACCTGATCTGCCGCTCCTGCGGACGCACCGTCGAGGTGAGCATCCCCACGCTCGAGCAGCAGATCAGAGCCATCGCCGCCGAGCAGGGCTTCGCGAAGGTCGACCACGAGCTGGAGTTCTTCGGCACCTGCGCTGACTGCTCCAACGCCTGACGCTGGCCGAAGGGTCAGTCGCCATCGTCCACGTCCACCACAAGCTGGACAGTTTCCCCGCGTCACACCGGACTTCTGTCCATGTCGTGCTGGACGTCCGGGAGGTCCACAGCAGTCTGGACAGTTTCCCCGCGTCTGGGCGGATTTCCGTCCACCTTGTGGTGGACGGCGGGCGCGGCTACGCCGGCTGCTCCTTCAGCAGGGGCGGCACCAGGACGCCGCCCGCGGTCGGCTCATCCGTCCCGAAGCAGGCGAGCAGGACGGCGACCACCTGCTCGGTCGTCCCCGAGCCGGGCGAGCGGGGCTCGACGAAGTCGTGCATCCATTTCAGCGAGCCGTCGATGCACGCCTCACCCGCGTAGGCAGCGCGCGGCGCGAAGACCGCCAACCCGAAGTCGCGGGCGGCGTCCTTGCGGATCGCGAAGTCGCCGGGGTTGCTGATCAGCACCGCCCGCTCCAGTTCGTGCCCCACGGCCGTGGAGTGGTCGAACAGGGCCTCGGAAAGATGCAGGTAGGGCATGATCCCGGGCACCGGGAAACCGGGGTAGGCATAGGGGCTGCCCTCGATCTTCTCCTTCACCCGCGGATCCCACCACCAGTAGAGGCGCGGCACGATCCGGGGAAACTTGACCAGCAGCCGGATCAGCCAAAGCGGCGCACCGACCGGGGCCACCAACGGTGCCGCCAGAACCAGCCGGCGCACCTCGGGTCGCGTGGCGGCTGCCCAGCCGGCCATGGTCGCGCCGGCGGACAACCCGATCACCCAGACCGGACTGTCGAATCCCGCGGCGATGTCGACGCACGCCTGCACCTGGCCGACGAGTTCGGCCGGGGTGAGCTTCGCGAGGTCGCGATTCAGGACGTCGGCCTCGCCGTGGAACGGCATCCGGGGCAGCAGCACCCGATAGCCGAGGTCGCGCAGCGCCTCGCCCACCGCGACGAATTGGGACGGTGCATTGGTGAAGCCGTGCCAGATCACGATGGTCGCCATCGCTGTCCCGTCCGGCTCGAACAAACGAGCGCGGGTGGGCTCGGGAATTCCCTCGTCGAGAGCCGTCATTTCTCCGAACCGGGCCAACGCGGCCTCGGCGCCGGGGGTCGGCCGCGCAGTGCCTGCGGGCGGCGGAACGATCGGCATGAGGCGGCGGAACCAGGCCGTCCGGCCGGGCTGGACTTCGGTCATTGGCGGTTCCCGTCTGTGCGTCCGACGACCGGAGGTTAGCACCGGGGATCCCCGCCGACGGCATCGTCATGACCGACACCTGAACAAACCTTTAGCTTCCGTTAGGAATAGCTCGCTATGCTCCTCCGCGCGGGAGAGTGAGATCACTTTCGCGTCCGCCAACGGAAAGGAAAACCGTGCCCGATTTCTTCGTCAACCTGGGCAGCATCATCTGGTACACCCTGACGATCATCATCTTCATCTCCTACCTGTTCGCGCTGTTCGCGATCGTGGGGGATCTGTTCCGCGACCGCGACCTGAGCGGCGGGCTGAAGGCTGTCTGGATCTTCTTCCTCGTCTTCTTCCCCTTCATCACCGCGCTGATCTACCTGATCGCCCGCGGCAACGGCATGGGCCAGCGCGCCGAGGCCCAGGTGCGCCAGTCGAAGGCCGCCACGGACGAGTACATCCGTTCGGTCGCCGGCAGCCCCGCCGACGAGATCGCTCGTGCGAAGGCGCTGCTGGACGCCGGCACGATCTCCACCGAGGAGTACGCCAAGCTGAAGGCGAAGGCGTTGTCCTGAGGAAGCCCACCCCCTGAGCTTGCGAAGGGGTGAGCGCCTCGAAGGGCGCTGTCCTGAGGAGCGAGCGCTGAGCCCCACCTGACCGGAGGTTCATCGAGAGCCACCGTTCGCGTCGAGGGCCTGTACCTGAGTACAGGCGAATGACGCCGACGGTGGCTCTCGGCATTTCCGGGCCCGAAGAAATACGGTGCTGACAGGACATTCTGACAAATCCGCCGACAATAACGCACCCTCGTCATTGCGTAAATCCCCTTGTCAGCACGGAAGTCCTGGCAGGGGTAGATTGCTGCCCAAACTCAGCAATTTCACGAAGGGCGTGCCCATGGCCCGCGATATCACCGAGCTCCCGAACCTCGCCGTCGAGGGTGGCCGGGTGGCTCCCGTCCGTACCCGGATGCCGATCTACGTCGACCTGTTGCCGCCGTGCAACAACGCCTGTCCGGCCGGGGAGAACATCCAGGAGTGGCTGCGGCTGGTCAAGGCCGGCCAGGAGGAGGCCGCCTGGCGCGAACTGGTGAAGAACAACCCGTTCCCCGCGATCCACGGACGGGTCTGCTACCACCCGTGCGAAACCTCCTGCAACCGCGTCGAGCTGGACGGCGCCGTCTCCATCCACTCGGTCGAGCGCTACCTCGGCGACCTGGCCATCGCCAACGGCTGGACGTTCGAGAAGCCCCGCTTCTCCTCGGGCCGCCGCGTCCTGATCATCGGCGCCGGGCCGTCCGGCCTGAGCGCCGCCTACCAGCTGGCCAAGATGGGCCACGAGGTGGAGATCCGCGACTCCTCCGACTCCCCCGGCGGCATGATGCGCTACGGCATCCCCGAGTACCGCCTCCCCCGCAACGTGCTGGACGCCGAGATCGCCCGACTGCTCGACCTGGGCGTACGGATCGTGACCAACTACACGGTGAAGGACCTGCTCGCCGACCAGGCCGAGGGCGGCTTCGAGGCCGTCTTCGTCGCCATCGGCGCCCACCTGTCCAAGCGGGTGGACATCCCCAACCGCGACGCGTCCAAGATCGTCGACGCGGTGAGCTTCCTGCGCGAGGTCGCCTCCGGCGAGCGCCCGATGATCGGACGGAAGGTGGCCGTCTACGGCGGCGGCAACACCGCCATGGACGCGGCCCGCGTGGCCCGGCGGCTGGGCGCGGAGGAGTCGATCATCGTCTACCGCCGCACCGAGGACCAGATGCCCGCGCACGCGGACGAGCGCGAGGGCGCCCTGCGCGAGGGCGTGAAGATGAACTGGCTGCGCACGATCAGCTCGATGGAGGAGTCCGATCTGACCGTCGAGATCATGGAACTCGACGAGAACGGCAAGGCCCACGGCACCGGGCGCTTCGAGAAGCTCGAGGCCGACACCGTGATCCTTGCGCTCGGCCAGGAGACCGACTCCAACTTCCTGCGCCGGATCCCCGGCATGCACTTCGAGCACGACGTGGTGCGGGTCGATCCGCGCACGCTGATGACGGACGTCGACGGCATCTTCGCCGGCGGCGACGCGGTGCCCTCCGAGCGCACGGTCACCGTCGGCGTCGGTCACGGCAAGCGGGCCGCCACCCAGATCGACGCCTGGCTCGGCCATCGCGACGCACCCGGCCGGCCCAAGCACGAGCTGGCCAGCTTCGACAAGCTGCACCTGTGGTACTTCGGCGATGCCCGCCGCAACACCCAGCCCGAGCTGGAGCCATCGGAGCGGATCACCGACTTCGACGAGATCGTTGGCGGCCTGTCCGACGAACAGGCGCACACCGAGGCGGCCCGCTGCCTGTCCTGCGGCAACTGCTTCGAGTGCGACGGCTGCCTGGGCTCCTGCCCCGAGGACGCGGTGATCAAGCTCGGCAAGGGCTTCCGCTACCGCTTCGACTACGACAAGTGCACCGGGTGCGCCACCTGCTACGAACAGTGCCCCGTGCACGCCATCGAGATGGTGGAGGAGAACTGATGGGCCGCATCATCATGGACGGCAACGAGGCCGCTGCGTCGGCTGCGTACCGGCTGAACGAGCTCTGCAGCATCTACCCGATCACGCCCAGCTCCACCATGGCGGAGCTCGCCGACGAGTGGTCGGCGAAGGGCCGCCGGAACGTCTACGGCACGGTCCCCTCGGTCATAGAGATGCAGTCCGAGGGCGGCGCGGCAGGGGCGCTCCACGGTGCGCTGCAGGGCGGCGCGCTGAGCACGACGTTCACCGCGTCGCAGGGCCTGCTGCTGATGATCCCGAACATGTACAAGATCGCCGGCGAGCTCACCTCCACCGTGCTGCACGTGGCCGCACGCTCGCTGGCCGCACAGGGCCTGAGCATCTACGGCGACCACCAGGACGTGATGGCCGTGCGGCAGACCGGCTTCGCGATGCTGAGCTCGTCCAGCGTCCAGGAGGCGCACGACACCGCGGCGATCGCCCAGCTGGCCACGCTGCGCTCGCGGGTGCCGTTCGTCCACTTCTTCGACGGCTTCCGCACCAGCCACGAGGAGAACTCGGCCGAGCTGCTGACGGACGACCAACTGCGCGCGCTGGTCCCGGAGTCGTTGGTGCGTGCGCATCGACGGCGCGCACTCTCCCCCGAGCACCCCTACATTCGTGGGACGGCGCAGAATCCCGACACGTACTTCCAGGGACGCGAGGCCGCCAACTCGTACTACGCCGAAGTACCCGGCATCGTCGAAGCAGCGATGGAGGAGTTCGCGGCGCTGACCGGACGCGGCTACCGACTCGCCGAGTACTACGGCGACCCCGAAGCCGAGCGGGTGATCGTGATCATGGGCTCCGGCGCCCAGACCGTCCGCTCGACCGTCGACTATCTCGTCGCCAAGGGCGAGAAGGTGGGCGTCGTGCAGGTGCGGCTCTACCGTCCGTTCCCTGCGGAGCAGATCCTCGCGGCGATCCCTGCGACCGCCCGGGTGGTCGCGGCGATGGACCGGACCAAGGAGCCCGGCGCCGGCGGCGAGCCGCTGTTCCTCGACATCGCCGCGGCGATCGGCGAGGCCCACGCCGCTGGGGCTTCGTCCCTTCGACAGGCTCAGGACAGGCCAAGCTCAGCCACCGTTCGGAAGATGCCGCTGTTGGTCGGCGGCCGCTATGGCCTGTCCAGCAAGGAGTTCACCCCCGCCATGGTCGTGGGCGTCTTCGACGAGCTGGCGCTGCCCAGCCCACGGCCCCGGTTCACGATCGGCATCAACGACGACGTGACCATGCTGAGCCTGCCCTATGACCCGTCCCTCGACCTGGAGGATCCGGCCACGCTGCGCGCGGTGTTCTACGGCCTCGGCTCGGACGGGACGGTCGGCGCCAACAAGAACAGCGTGAAGATCATCGGCGCGATCGAGGACACCTACGCGCAGGGCTACTACGTCTACGACTCGAAGAAGTCGGGTTCGAGGACGGTCTCCCACCTGCGCTTCGGGCCGAAACCCATCGAGGCGCCCTACCTGGTCAGCAAGGCCGGGTTCATCGGCTGCCACCACTGGTCGATCCTCGAGCGCGTAGACGTGCTCGAGTTCGCCCGCCCGGGCACCGTGCTGCTGGTCAACACGCCGTACGAGCCGCGGGACGTCTTCGCACACCTGCCGCTGCCGATGCAGCAGAAGATCATCGACCTGGGCATCGACCTGTGGGCGATCGACGCGAACATGGTGGCCCGCAAGGCCGGCATGGGCCGGCGGACGAACACCGTGCTGCAGACCTGCTTCTTCGCGATCAGCAACGTGCTGCCCAGGGAGCAGGCCATCGAGGAGGTCAAGCGGACGATCCGCAAGACCTACGGGCGCAAGGGCGCCGACGTCGTGGCCAAGAACGAGGCCGCGGTGGACGCGTCCGTGGAGAACCTGCACCGGATCGAGGTGCCCGAGGCTCCGGTCGGCGAGGTCGCGATGATTCCGCCGGTTCCGGGCACCGCGCCCGAGTTCGTGCGGAACGTCACCGCGTCCATGCTGTTGGGGATGGGCGACCAGCTGCCGGTCAGCGCGCTGCCCGTGGACGGCACCTACCCGTCCGGCACCACCAGGTACGAGAAACGGAACATCTCCGACATCATCGCCGAGTGGGATCCGGACGCCTGCATCCAGTGCGGCAACTGCGCGTTCGTCTGCCCGCACGCCGTGCTGCGGGCCAAGTACTACAGCGACTCCGCGCTGGACGGCGCGCCCGAGAGCTTCCAGTCCGCGCCGCTCAACGCGGCCGGCTTCCCCGGTTCGCGCTACACCCTGCAGGTGTACGCGGAGGACTGCACCGGCTGCGGCCTGTGCGTGGAGGCGTGCCCGGTGAAGCCGCTCGGTTCGGGCGGCTCGCGCAAGGCGATCAACCTGGCCCCGGTGCTCGAGCGCAGCAAGCAGATCCAGAACGTCAGCTTCTTCGAGTCGATCCCGGTGAACCGCCGCTCGCGGATCGACTTCGCGAACGTGCGCGGCGCCCAGTTCCTGGAGCCGCTGTTCGAGTTCTCCGGCGCCTGCTCGGGCTGCGGCGAGACCCCGTACCTGAAGCTGCTCACCCAGCTGTTCGGCGGCCGGGCCACCGTGGCGAACGCGACCGGCTGCTCCTCCATCTACGGCGGCAACCTGCCGACCACCCCCTGGTCGTCCAACAAGTACGGTCGCGGTCCGGCGTGGTCGAACTCGCTGTTCGAGGACAACGCCGAGTTCGGGCTGGGCCTGCGGCTGGCCGCCGACCTGCACACGGCCACCGCCCGGCAACGGCTGGAGGAACTGCGCGACGAGCTGGGCGACGAGACCGTGGACGCGATCCTGAACGCCCCGCAGCAGTACGAGTCGGAGCTGAGCCAGCAGCGGGCCCGGGTGGACGCGCTGAAGGCGCTGCTCGACACCATGTCCGGCCCGGGCGTGGAGGACCTGCGCTCGGTGGCCGACCACCTGCTGCGCCGCAGCGTGTGGATCGTCGGCGGGGACGGCTGGGCCTACGACATCGGCTCGGCGGGCGTCGACCACGTGCTGGCGTCCGGGCGCAACGTGAACGTGCTCGTGCTGGACACCGAGGTCTACTCCAACACCGGCGGGCAGGCGTCCAAGTCGACCCCACTCGGCGCGGTGGCGAAGTTCGCCGCGGCCGGCAAGCCGACCAACAAGAAGGACATGGCCCTGCAGGCGACCGCCTACGGCAACGTGTACGTCGCCCGGGTGGCGATGGGCGCCGACCCGCAGCAGACGCTGAAGGCGTTCCGCGAGGCCGAGGCGTACGACGGGCCGAGCCTGATCCTGGCCTACAGCCACTGCATCGCCCACGGCATCGACATGCGCAAGGGGCTCGACCAGCAGTACGCCGCGGTCGCGTCCGGGCACTGGCCACTGATGCGGTACAACCCGGTGCTGCGGGCGTCTGGCAAGAACCCGTTCCTGCTGGACTCGCCGCGGCCACGGTTGCCGCTGCGCGAGTACCACATCAAGGAACTGCGCTTCCGCATGCTGATGAACTCCGATCCCGAGGCGGCCGAGCGACTGCTCGAGCTCGGCCAGGAGCAGGTCACCCGGCGTTGGGCGGAGTACGAGGAGATGGCGACCCGGGGAGCCGACCGGTTCGCCGAGGTGGCGAGGAGTTGAGATGGGCACGACCTACCTGGGCATGGAGTTGCGCAGTCCGCTGGTGGCGTCCGCCGGGCCGCTGTCACAGACGGTGGACGGGGTGCGCAAGCTCGCCGACACAGGGCTCGGAGCAGTGGTGCTCTACTCACTGTTCGAGGAACAGGTGCTCGCCCAGGCCGAGCGGGACGCGCTGCTGGAGGAGCTGAACTCGGAGTCGTTCCCCGAAGCCACCAGCTACTTTCCGGACATCATCGACCCCGAGTCAGCCAGTCCCGCGACCACGTACCTCAGCCTCGTCGAGCGGGCGGCCGCTGCAATCGACGTCCCGCTGATCGCGAGCCTGAACGCGTCCGGTACCGGCAGCTGGGTGAACTTCGCGCGGCAACTGGCGGAGGCAGGGGCGTCCGCGCTGGAGTGCAACATCTACTTCGTGCCGGGCGACGTCACTGTGCCGGGCGCGGACGTGGAGAAGCGCCACCTCGAGATCGTGGCGGCCGTGAAGCAGGCGGTGGACATCCCGGTGGCGGTGAAGCTGTCGCCGTTCTTCTCCAGCACCGGCAACTTCGCGCTGCAGCTCGTGGACGCGGGCGCGGACGGCCTCGTGCTGTTCAACCGGTTCCTGCAGCCGTCCGTGGACGTCGAGCGGCTGGCCGTGGTGCCTGGTGTGACGCTCTCCAGCCCCGCGGATGCCCGCGTCCCACGCACCTGGATCGCCACCCTGCGCAACCGGACGGCCGCGTCCCTTGCCGCGACCTCTGGCGTGGAGACCGCGGCCGACGTGGCCGCCTACCTGCTCGCCGGCGCGGATGTGGTGATGACCACCTCGTCGCTGGTACGGCACGGCGCCGGCTACGCCAGGAAGTTGCTCGACGGACTGGACGAGTGGATGGCGCGCAAGCAGTTCACGTCCGTCTCCGACTTCCGCGGCCTGCTGGCCGTGCCCGCGGACGAGGAGGCGGGTACCAGCGCCCGCGCCGGCTACGTGGCCGCCCTGGAGAAGGCCAAGTCGACCTACGGCTCGCTGCTCGTCTGAACCGTGGGAACCGTCCCCGGGGACGGTTCCCACGGTTCACTTCAGCTGGCCGCCGGCCGCGCGCCCGATTCCGCACCGCTCGCGGTGACCCAGCCCTCACCCGGCGCCGGACGGTGCAGGAGCGCGGCGACCCCGCCGACCACCAGCGTCAGGACGGCGCCGACACCCAGGGCCACCGTTGCGCCGTGCGCGAAGGCCTGCCGGCCGAGTTCCGCCCACGCGGGATCGGCGAGCGCGCCGACGATGGACGCCCGGACCGCGGCCGGGGCACCGGCCGGCATCGCCGACTGGTAGGCCTGGCTGAGCAGGGCGCCCAGCAGCGCCACGCCGAGCGCGCCACCGATCTCCTGGAACGTGTCGTTGAGCGCGGAACCCATGCCTGCGCGTTCCCGCGGGAGCGCGTTGATCACCTCGATCGCCACCGTGGTCAACGCGGCCCGGACGCCGACAGCCAGCACCGCGCTGCCGGCCACGATCGCCCAGATGGATGTCGGCGCGAGCCCGACCAGCGCGGCCCCGGCGCCGACGATCGCCAGCCCTCCCGCGATCAGGTAGCGAGCCGGCACCCGGAGGCTGAGCTTGGCGAGTGGCCCGTTGACCAGCACCATGGCGCCGATCACGGGCAGCGTGAGCAGGCCCGTCACAAAGGCGGAGTAGCCGAGGACGAGCTGGACGAGCTGGGTCTGGATGAACATCACCGCCGCGAGCACGAGGAAGGCGGCGCCCTCCACGACGGCGGGGACGGCGAACGCACGTTTCGCGACCGTCCGCAGGTCGAGCATCGGCATGGCGGTCGTGAGCTCACGCCAGCAGAACAGCGTCAGCAGCAGGGCCGAGGTGGCCAGGGCGCCGAGCACCGGCGCGGACAGCCAGCCGTGGTCCGGGCCGCTGCTGATGCCATAGATCAGGGCACCGAGGAAGCCGACCGAGAGCAGGGCGCCGGGCACGTCCGCCCGTTCGCCGGTTGCCTCCTTCGATTCCGGGACGATGGACAGCACGAGCGGGATCGCGACCGCTGCGACCGGGATGTTCAGCAGGAACAGCCAGTGCCAGCTGAGCCGGGTCAGCATCAGTCCGGCGATCAGCGGGCCCAGCACGACTCCGGACATGCTCGCGGCTCCCCAGATGCCGATCGCCTTCGTCCGGATCGGGCCACTGAAGATCACGTAGTTCAGCGAGAGCGTGCTCGGCATGGCCAGGGCCGCCCCGACGCCGACCAGCGCTCGGACGAGGACCAGCTCCACCGCCGAGTCGGCGACGAGTACCAGGGCGGAGCCGGCCGCCATCACCGCCAGTCCGACCGCGAGCACCCGTTTGCGTCCCAGTCTGTCGGCAAGGTTGCCTGTGGTCATCAGGAGCCCGCCGAAGGTGAGCGAGTAGGCCATCACGACCCACTGCAGTTCAGCCGTCCCCGCGTGCAGCGACGTGCCGATGCTGGGCAGCGCGACGTTCAGCACCGAGTTGTCCAGCATGATCACCAACACGGCCAGGACCAGCGCGACCATGATCGGCCAGCGCGACCCGATGCGCAGCTCGTCCTTCGTGGCGCGCGCGGCTCCGTTGTTGCCCATCGTTCCCCTCTTCTCAACGCTCCCGCGGCTCGAACCTTGATCGAGTCTCGTACGCTGTTCGATACTTCTCGAACAGCGTACGACTGTCGTACAATGTTTGGCAACAAGGCGCGGGAGGACTCATGTCGGAGGGAACGCAGCGCGGCTCGGGACGCACTCACGCCGCACGAGCGCAGGCTCGCGACGAGAGGTCGCGGCAGCGTGAGGAGCGCCGTGAGGCGTCCGGGCGTGCCCGGCCGAGCGAGCGCCGCAGCGGCGCGGCGAGGGCGCCTCGCACGTCCCTGACGCTGGCGGCGATCCTCACCCGGGCCGGTGCGATCCTCGACGCGGACGGCATCGAAGGGCTCACGCTACGCCGGCTGGCCCGGGAGCTGGGCGTCGGGGCGGCGTCCGTCTACTGGTACGTCGACGACAAGGACGAGCTGCTGAAGCTCTGCTACGAGCAGACGCTCGCCTCGCCCGTCCGGCAGGTGCTGGAGCAGCCCATCGACCGTGAGCACTGGCGGGACAGCCTGCGCGCGGTGGTCACCGACTTGTACGAGACCCTCTGCGAGCACCCGTGGGCAGCCGAGTTGATGAGCGGCAGCCAGAGCCGTGGGCCGGTGGTGATGCTGATCTGGGATCGGGTCGGCCAGATCCTCGGCAACCTCGGACTACCCGACGACCAGATCTTCTATGCGGGCGGGACGCTGATGGGCCACGTCGGCGCGATGACACTCGCTGCCGCTTACGACGCGAACAGCGACGAGGACAGGGATCTCCGGCTCGGCCGGATCGCCGGTGATCTCGCCGCGCTCGATCCGGCGGAGTTCCCGTTCGTCAGCCGCACAGTCTCGACCTTCCGCCGGCACACCGAGCTCGAGCAGTTTCTCGGCGGCCTCGACCTGATCCTGGACGGCATCGCGTCCCGTCTGGTCGAGAGCCAGGCGGGACGCCAGACAGCTCTTCACAGCCCTACCCCGACCCCGTGACGCGGCCGCGGGTGTGCCCACGCCCGCCCACTCAACCGCAAAGTGCGAAGAGTGCGCTTCGGTGAGCTCAGGTCGCGGGGCGGAAGGCCTTCAGCCGCAGGCTGTTCAGCACCACGAAGACGCTGGAGAACGCCATCGCCGCGCCGGCGATCATCGGGTTCAGGAAACCCAGCGCGGCCAGCGGGATCGCCGCGACGTTGTAGGCGAACGCCCAGAACAGGTTGCCCCTGATCCGGCCCAGCGTGGCCCGGGAGAGGCGGATGGCGTCCGCGGCCACGCGCAGGTCACCGCGCATCAGCGTGAGGTCGGCGGCCTGGATGGCGGCGTCCGTCCCGGTGCCGAGCGCGATGCCGAGGTCGGCCTGGGCGAGCGCTGCGGAGTCGTTGACGCCGTCGCCGACCATCGCGACCTTGCGTCCCTGATCCTGCAGCAGCTTGACCTGCGCGACCTTGTCCTGCGGCAGCACCTCCGCGACCACCTCGTCGATACCGACCTCGGCGGCGACGGCCTGCGCGGCGTCCCGGTTGTCGCCGGTCAGCAGGATCGGGGTGAGGCCGAGGCCTCGCAGGCGACGGACGGCCTCGGGCGAGGTCTCCTTCACGGTGTCGGCGACCTCGATCGTGCCGCGGAACTCGCCGTTCCAGGCGACCGCCACCTGGGTGGCTGCGGAATTGCCCTGTCGATCGCCCGTGGCACCCGAATTCGGCAGGTTTCCGCCGTCGGCAGCGCAAATCCGCTCATCGATCCACACCGGACGCCCGACCAGCACCTCTCGGCCCGCAACCGCGGCGGTGACGCCGAGCCCGGGTGCGTTGGTGAGCGACGTCACGGCCAGATCGGACGCCGCCCGGGACGCGATGGCTCGCGCGATCGGGTGCTCGGACCCCGACTCGGCCGCGCCGGCGTAGCGCAACAGCTCCGCTTCGGTCACTCCGGGAGCGGGGTGCACTCCGACGACCGACATCTCGCCGGTCGTGACGGTGCCGGTCTTGTCCAGCACGACGGTGTCGACCTCGCGGGTGCGCTCGAGGGCGTCCGCGCCCTTGATCACGATGCCGAGCTGGGCGCCACGTCCGGTACCGACCAGCAGCGCGGTGGGCGTGGCCAGGCCGAGGGCGCAGGGGCACGCGATGATCAGCACGGCCACGGCCGAACCGGCGGCGAACGCCAGCGACTCCCCCGCCACGAGCCAGGCGACGAGGGTGAGCACGGCCAGCCCGATCACCACGGGCACGAAGACGGCGGAGATCCGGTCGGCCAGCGCCTGGACGCGCGCCTTCCCGGTCTGCGCCTCCTCGACCAGCCGGGCGATGTGGGCCAGCTGGGTGTCCCGGCCGACCCGGGTGGCGCGGACGACGATCCGTCCGGTGGTGTTGAGCGTCGCACCGATGACCGCGTCTCCCGCCACCACGTCCACGGGGACGGATTCGCCTGTCACCAGGGAGTTGTCGATCGCGGAGAAGCCCTCGACCACCTCGCCGTCGGTGGCCACCTTCTCCCCCGGGCGGACGACGAACGTGTCCCCTGCCTTGAGGAAGTCCACGGGGACGCGGGTCTCGCGGCCGTCCTTCAGCAGCGTGGCTTCTGTGGCGCCGAGGTGCAGCAGCGCCCGGACGGCCTCACCCGCCGCGGCCTTCGAGCGCGCCTCGATGTAGCGGCCGAGGAGCAGGAAGAACACGATGCCCGCGACGGCCTCGAGGTAGATGTTCGCCTCGCCGGCCCCGCGCATCAGCGAGAACTCGAACGGGTGGGTGTAGCCGAGGTGGCCGGCGTCCCCGAACACCAGGGCGTACAGCGACCACAGGAAGGCCGCCGTCGTGCCCAGGCTGATCAGGGTGTCCATGGTGGTCGCGCCGTGCCGGGCGTTGACCAGTGCGGAGTGGTGGAACGGCCAGGCCGCCCACCCGTACACCGGGATTGTGAGCGCGAGGCTCAGCCACTGCCAGCCGGGGAACTGCAGCGGCGGCACCATCGCCAGCAGGATCACCGGGACGCCCAGGATCGCGGCCCAGACCAGCCGGGTACGGAAAGTCGCTGCGTGGTCGACAGGCTCGGCGTCCTCGTCGTGAGGGGCGGCGCCGTAGCCCGTGTCCTCGACGACGTGGATGAGGTCCTCCACGCGCACCGGTGTCGGGAAGAGGACCAACGCCTTCTCAGTGGCATAGTTCACCGACGCCTGGACGCCCTCCACCCGGTTCAGCTTCTTCTCGATCCGGGCCGCGCAGGACGCACAGGTCATCCCCGAGATGTCGAGTTCGACGGATTCCCGCTGCTGCGTGGTCACGATGCTCCCTGAGCTTGACGATGGTGCCTGAGCCCGACGAAGGTGCCTGAGCTTGACGAAGGTGCCTGAGCTTGACGAAGACCCGAGCTTTGACGAAGGGGCACCGGGGGGCTTCGTCAAGCTCAGCCAGCACACGGGTGGTCAGGCGACGCTGTACTGCTCGCCGGCCTCGTACACGGCCTCGACGATGCGGTCGAAATCGACGGGGGCGTCAGAAGTGACGTCCATCTTGCCTGTCTCAAGCGAGACCTCGACGCCTGCGACGCCCGGGACGGAGGAGACCTCCTCGGTGATGGCGTTGGCGCAGTGGTGGCAGGTCATGCCGTTGACGGTGTAGCTGGTGATCACTGATCTTCCTTCCATTGGTTGAAACTCAGGGCCTATGCCAGGTTCAGGAGCGGACGAGGCGGGCGATAGCCGCCGAGGCCTCGGCGAGCTTGGTCTCGGCTTCCTCGCCACCCGCGCGGGCTGCACGGACCACGCAATGGCTCAGATGCTCGTCGAGCATGGCGAGGGCGAGAGCCTCCAGCGCCTTCGTCATCGCCGAGACCTGGGTGAGGATGTCGATGCAGTACTGCTCCTCATCGACCATGCGCTGCAGGCCACGGGCCTGGCCCTCGATCCGCTTCAACCGGCGCAGGTATTCGTCCTTGTGGTCGAGATAGCCGTAACCGGAGTCGTGGTGACATTCGGACGAATGTGACAACTGATCCGCGTGTTCCATGCTCGCCTCCATCCTCCCTTGCCACGATACCCCCCAAGGGTATCACTCACAAACGCCAGGGGTGTGGAAACCGTGTGCATAACCTGACCGCCCGGGTCCCCATACACCCGGCCGAGCGTAGGCTGTCAAGTGCACCACCCACTCACAGAATTCGTCCGGAAGTTCTTGGTGTCCACAGCCGTACGAGAGCGTGTTGGCTTGTCAGGCTAGAAATGAACGAGTTTCAACCGAGGCGTCCACAGGTATGGCACCGCGTCGTACACAGGCTCAACGGCGCGCCTCCCCACTTGTCCCCAGTTCATCCACAGGGGCTGTGGATAACGCCGTTGAGAGGATCCTGAGAAAGGTCTAGGTTGGCGCGGGTCGGGATGCAGGAACGGTCGTACACAGGGCCGCCTTGCTCGACTGTCAGAGGCTCCGCCTAGCCTGCTGAACACAGCCGGATGGAGCCTTGGAGGGAGACGGGAAGTGTCACTCGCTGAGGTCATGCCCTACGACAGCGAGGCCGAGTACGGGGGGCCCGATCGCACCCCTCCGCAGGACGTCGCCGCGGAGCAGAGCGTGCTCGGTGCGATGCTGCTCAGCAAGGATGCGATCGGCGACGTGGCCGAGATCGTCAAGGGTCGCGACTTCTACCGTCCCGCGCACGAGACGATTTACGAAGCGATCCTCAACCTGTACGGACGGGGTGAGCCGGCGGACGCGATCACGGTCGCCGACGAACTGGCCAAGCGCGGCGAGCTGGGCCGCATCGGCGGACACATCTACATCCACGACCTGCTGTCGACGGTGTCGATCGCGTCGAACGCGTCGTACTACGCGGAGATCGTGCGAGAGAAGGCCATCCTGCGGCGGCTGGTGGAGGCGTCCATCAAGATCAGCCAACTCGGCTACGCGGGGCAGGGCGATGTGGCCGGCATCGTGGACGCCGCGCAGCAGGCGATCTACGAGGTGGCCGAGGGCAAGGCGAGCGAGGACTACGAGCCGCTGAGCGCGCTGATGGAGTCGACGCTCGACGAGATCGAGGCACTCAGTGCGCACGGGATCATGGCCGGCGTACCGACCGGGTTCGCCGACCTGGACGAGCTCACGAACGGGCTGCATCCGGGCCAGATGGTGATCGTCGCCGCCCGTCCCGGTGTGGGCAAGTCGACGCTCGGGCTCGACCTGGCGCGGGCGGCGTCCATTCAGCACGGGCTGTGCTCGGCGTTCTTCAGCCTGGAGATGACCAAGACCGAGATCGTGATGAGGCTGATCTCGGCGGAGGCACAAGTACCGCTGCAGGACATCCGCAAGGGTCACATGAGCGACGAGAACTGGGCCCGGATCGCGCGCAAGACGGCGGACGTGTCGAGCGCGCCGCTGTTCATCGACGACTCTCCGAACCTGACGATGATGGAGATCCGGGCGAAGGCGCGCCGGCTGAAGCAGCGCAACGACCTGAAGCTGGTGATCGTCGACTACATGCAGCTGATGAGTTCGGGCAAGCGGGTGGAGAGCCGCCAGCTGGAGGTCTCGGAGTTCTCCCGGCAGATGAAGCTCCTGGCCAAGGAGCTGGACGTGCCGGTGGTGGCGCTGTCGCAGCTGAACCGCGGCCCCGAGCAGCGCACCGACAAGAAGCCGATGTTGTCCGACCTGCGTGAGTCCGGCTCCCTGGAGCAGGACGCGGACGTGGTGATCCTGCTGCACCGCGACGACATGTACAACAACGCCTCCGAGCGCTCCGGCGAGGCCGACTTCATCGTCGCCAAGCACCGCAATGGCCAGACCAAGACCGTGACAGTCGCGTTCCAGGGCCACTACAGCCGTTTCGTGGACATGCAGCACTGAGGTTCTCATGGGACGCGAGGTCTACCTGTACGCGGACGAGACCGGAAACCTTGACTACGCCGGCTCCGGCAAGACTGGTGCGTCCGACTACTTCGGCTTCGGCACGGCCGTGTACTACGACGATCACGGATCCCAGTTGATGCAGGGCCTTCGGCTCCGCACGAAGGTGACAGCAAACGGCGTTAGCCTTGCTCGCGGGTTTCACGCCGTCGACGACTCGTATGCAACCAGGAATCAGATGTTCGACGCGATCGCCGGCCAGGCTCCTCGGTTCGACACCACGTTCCTGTTGAAGTCCGCTGCCTACCCGCGGGTCCGGCAGGCGGGTGAGATGCGGTTGTACAAGATGGCTTGGTACTTGCACTTCAAAACAGTCGCGGTGCAGGTCTCCGATCCGGACGACGAGCTCTTCGTGGTCGCCGGCACGTTTGGCACCAAGGCGCGCCGCGCTCAGGCTGAGACAGCCCTCGCGGATGTCTGCGGCCAAGTGAACCGTGACATCACTCTCTGCGTATGGGAGTCAGCCACGTCGTGGGGCCTTCAAGTCGCCGACTATGCGCTGTGGGCAGTCCATCGCAATCTGCTCGGCCGGCACTGTCCTTGGTACTCAACATCCATCCAGCCGTCACTCACGTCGATCTTCACCCCATGGGGGTCGCTGCCAACCACGCCTACGCACCCGGCAAGCTAAGTGTCGGCTATCCCCGCCTAGGGGAAGAGGCCCCCTGGGCCTCTTGTCGCCGACGTCCTCATTGTAGGCATGCCCGACCGACAGCGATACCTCACTGATTCACGTCCGGAGGCGTCAGTCGTCCGCGATCTCGCTGAGTACTTGGGTTGCCGTCCAGATCGCTGAAGGCGGCCGAGTAGCCATACATACTTCGCCCACTATTCCCACCGGGCCGCCTCACGCTCAACGTCGAGGCAGTATGGCTTGGCTTAGGCTCTGACCTACCGATCGCAACCACAACCACCAGGAGTGAGCATGGGCCGCGTCCGGGTACACAACTTCTCGATCTCGCTCGATGGCTTCGGCACCGGAGAGCCACAGTCGGCCGAGGCTCCGTTCGGGCATGCCGGACAGCGCTTGCACGAGTGGATGTTCGCCACCCGCTACTGGCGCTCGATGACCGGCCAGGACGGCGGCGGCGAGGGCGTGGACAACGCCTTCGCCGAACGCCACGGTCCCGGCATCGGGGCCGAGATCATGGGACGGCGCAAGTTCTCCTGGCAGTCGGGCCCCTGGACCGATGTCGGCACGGACGACGAGTGGCGGGGCTGGTGGGGGCCCAATCCGCCATTCCACACCCCGGTGTTCGTGCTCACGCACCACCCGCGACCCTCGATCGAGATGGAGGGTGGCACGGTCTTCCACTTCATCGACGCGACGCCGCACGATGCACTGGCCCTCGCCCGGGAGGCCGCGGGGGATCTCGACGTCCGCGTCGGAGGCGGCGCGACGATCGTCCGGGACTTCCTTGCCGCGGGCCTGATCGACGTCCTGCACATCGTCCAGGTGCCGATCCTGCTCGGCCGCGGAGTGCGCCTCTGGGACGGCCTCGAAGCACTCGAGGAGCACTACGCCATCGAGGCCGTCTCCGCTCCCAGCGGCGTCACCCACCTGACCTTCACCCGGAGGGACGTCGGATCCTGACCGGGCCTCGCTCCTGCTGTCAGAACCGAAGGAGTGCGCGGTTGGCCGTGTGAGGGCCTGGCCACCGGGTACCCGGAGGTCATGGCAGTGCGTGGAAGAAGGTGGCAGGACAGCAGGCCTCGAAGCCGTGCCGTGAGGACCGGGCCATGGGGCTGACGCTGACCGCCGCGATCTGGGCGCTGTTCGTCGCGATCGCGCTGTGGCCGCCGTTCCGGAACGGATCGTTGGGCTTCGTCGTCTTCCTGCTCACGATGACGGTCAACGAGATTCCCCTGGTGCTGCTGGTCGTCTTCCTCGTCACGACGGTTCCGGCGATGCTGGACGCGTCGTCGGCCTGGCCGGTGTGGCCGGCGGCGATCCTGACGACTTTGGTCATGGCGGGAATGATCTGGCTGCAGGTCAGGGCGCGCAGCGCGCGTCCCGCCCTTGAGGCCGCGCTGGCCGGTGCCCTCGGCAGCGGCTGGCGGGACCCGTCCCCCGCCGACGACCGCGGGTGGACGAACTGCTGGCTGAGCGGGATCCTGCTGCCTTTCCAGCGCCACCGGCGTGACGTCGAGCGGCTGCGGAATCTGCCCTACGGCCCCGACCGCGCGCATCGCCTCGACCTCTACCGCGGTAGAAGCACTGGCAGCGAGCGCCCCGTGCTCATCCACCTGCACGGCGGCGGCTTCAGCCAGGGCGGAAAGAGCCGTGAGGGCGTCATCCTGCTCAACCAACTGGCCGCCCACGGGTGGCTGTGCGCGAGCGTGAACTACCGTCTGCGCGGCGAAGGGGCCTTCCCGAACCCTCTGATCGACACCAAGCGGGCAGTCGCCTGGGTTCGCGAACATGCCGCGGACTACGGTGCCGATCCGGGCCGGATCTTTCTCGCCGGCTCCTCTGCCGGCGGCCACCTCGCCGTCTCGGCGGCGCTCACACCCGACCGCCCGGAGCTCCAGCCCGGCTTCACCGACATCGGCACCCAGGTGGCCGGAGTGGTCGTCCTCTACGGCTATCTGGGTCCGCGGACGTCCGACCCGGCCAGTTCGCCGGCCGCTCTCGCCCGACCGGACGCGCCGCCGATGCTGGTCATCCACGGGGCGTGCGACACCATGGTGCCGCCGGCGGGCCCGCTCTCGGTCGCAGCGACGTTGCGAGCCGTGTCGCGGTCGCCGGTCGTCTGGGCGGAACTACCCGACACTCAGCACGACTTCGACTTCTTCGCCTCCGTCCGCGCACGACTCGTCGCCGACGAGGTCGAGGCCTTCCTCGAATGGGCGCGCCGTCGCCACCGGTGACATGGGCGCCGGGCTACCTCTCGCTGTACGACCCGCCGTCCGCTGTACAGTTGTTCAGCTGACCATACGATCGTACAGTCATGGGTATGGCGTCGCATGATGATCTGACGGGACGGGCACGAATCCGGGACGCGGCACTGGCCGCCTTTGCCGAGGACGGTGACGCGGCCAGCATCAGGGCAATCGCCAAGCGGGCGGGGTGCTCACCGGCCCTCGTCCAGCACCACTTCGGCACGAAGGACAGCCTCCGCGAGGCCTGCGACGACTACGTCGTGACCTACTTCCGCGAGCAGGTCGAGGCCGGGGTGGACGAGCTGGGCATCGCGAACCCCGACTACATCGCCGATGTGTACCGCTCGGCGCCCATCGTGATCGGCTACCTGAACCGCTGCCTGGTCGAGAATACGCCGAAGGCACAGTGGATCTTCGACTCCCTGGTCGACCTCACCGAGCCCTACCTGAGCACGGACGCCGCTTCCGGAGCCCGCGATCGCGCCGCGGTGCTGGTGGCCATGAAGCTCGGCCTGCTCCTGCTGCGTCCACACGTCGAGCGCGCGCTGGCGCTGCCGCCGTCCGGCCCCGGCGCCAACTCGCGGATCAGCGCCGCTCAACTCGATCTGCTCAACCCCCACCTCGCCCCGCCCGAGGTCATGGATGCCGCCCGTGCGGCGGCCAGGACGCAGGCAGCGCGATGAACGCCGTCATCGAGCTGGACGCCGTGACCAAGCACTACGGACGCGCAACCGCCCTCGACGGCTTGAGCCTGCGGGTTGAGCAAGGCCAGGTGCACGGCTTCCTGGGCCCGAACGGGGCGGGCAAGACCACGACCATGCGCGTCCTGCTGGGTCTGCTCGGCATCACGTCCGGCACAGTCAAGGTATTCGGGCTCGACCCGTGGCGCGACGTCCCAGCGATCCACTCCCGGCTCGCCTACGTCCCCGGCGATGTCACGCTCTGGCCGAATCTCACCGGCGGCGAGACCCTCGACGTCCTCGCCCGGCTGCACGGCAGTAACGGCGACCGCAAGCAGTGGCTGGACTTCTTCGATCTCGACCCCACCAGGAAGAACCGCACCTACTCCAAAGGCAATCGGCAAAAGGTCGCCCTGGTTGCGGCGTTCGCCGCGGACGCCGAGCTGCTCATCCTCGACGAGCCCACCTCGGGGCTCGACCCACTGGTCGAGGCGGCGTTCACCGAGGCGGTTCGGGCCGAGCACGCCCGGGGCAAGACGATCCTGCTGTCCAGCCACGTGCTGGGCGAGGTGGAGCGGTTGTGCGACTGGGTGAGCATCATCCGGGCCGGTCGGCTCGTCGACTCCGCCCCGCTGGCCGAGCTGCGTGGCGCCCAGCAGACCCTGGTCACCGCACGGGTCACCGGCCGGCCCGACCTGGTCCTGGACGGGGTGTCAGTGCTCGAGGCGGACGGCGACCGGCTGCGGGTGAGCGCGGACGCGGACGCCCTGCCCGAGGTGATGCGCCGGCTCGCCGCAGCGGGCGTGCACCACGTCGAGGCTGGAGCGCCGTCGCTCGAAGACGTCTTCCTCGCCCACTACCGCTCGGAGGTGTGATGGTCACGACCATGGCGCGGGCCTACCTGCGCCGCTCCCGCTGGGGCCTGCTCGCGTGGGTGCTGCTGCTCGGGCTGCTGCCTGCGCTCATGGCCGTGTCGACGGCAGCCGGCTATCCGACCCAGACCGACCGGGACGCCTTCGCTCGGGAATCCATGGCCAACGTTTCCGAGCTCGCCCTGCGCGGACCGGTCTTCGCGGCCTCGACCGGTGGCCTGGTGGCCTGGACGCTGGCCTCTTCAGGCTCGCTGGTCGGCGGCGTCGTCGCGCTCATCTTCATCGTCCGGTATGCCCGCTCGGACGAGCAGGCCGGACGGCTCGAGCTCCAGCTCGCCGGACGGGCGACTCGCGCCGACCAGCTACGGGCAGCCCTGCTGGTGGTCGGCGGCGCGGGCGTCGTGCTCGGAGTTGTCGCCTTCCTCGGGCTGGTCGCGACCGGCATGCCAGCGGCCGGCTCGGCGCTGCTCGGGCTGGTGCTGGCCACGTCCATCCTGTTCTTCACCGGCGTCGGTGCGGTGTGCGCGCAGGTCGCGACGGATCCTGGAGTGGCCGGCCGACTGTCCGCGGTCGGATTGGGAGTGTTCTTCGTGATCGCGGCGATCGGCGACGCGACCGGCAGCCCGGTGGTGTGGCTGAGCCCGTTCGGCTGGGCACGACATGCGCAGGCCTACGTGGCCAACCTGTTCTGGGCGCCACTGGTGCCACTCGCGCTGGCAGCGGCTCTGTCCTGGCTGGCGCTGAGACTCAACCGGGTCCGCGACTACGGCAGCGGCCTGATCCCCGCGCGGAAGGGAAGGGCCTCCGCCCGCGGCTGGCTGCGCAGCCCGCTCGCCCTGGCCGCACGGCTGCAGCGCGGCACGGTGACCGGATGGGCGGTCGCGCTGGCCTTCCTCGGGCTGATGATGGGGTCAGTGCTGGCCGGCCTCGACCAGCAACTCGCGGGTTCGGCCTTCGAGGACTTTGCCCGCCGCCACGGCGGAGAGGTCGGTGAGGTGTTCTTCCAGTTCGTCCTCTACGTGCTCGCGCAGATCGCGACGGCCGCGGCGCTGGCCGCCGTCCTCACGCTGCGCAGTGACGAGACCGATGGACTGGCCGAGCCGGTGCTGAGCCGGGCGGTGACCAGGAGCCGATGGTCGGTCGCGCGGTGGCTGGTTGCCGCCGGGCTGGGCGCAGTCATTCTGCTGAGCCTCGGCATCGGTGGCGCGCTGGGTTCGGGGCGGTGGGCGCTGCCGCTGGCGACAATCGCCTACCTTCCGTCCGTCCTGGCCCTGGTCGGGTTCGCGCTCGCCCTGGTCGGGTGGCTGCCGCGGGCCGCTACCGCGGTGAGCTGGGCGGTGCTCGGCCTGCTGCTCCTGCTGGACCTGTTCGCCGAGTTCAACCTGCTGCCCGCGGACGCGGTCCGCGTCCTGTCCCCTTTCGCAGCCACGTTCGCCGGGCTGCTCGGCCCCGGGCTCGCCACACCGCTGATCGTGCTCACTGTGATCGGCCTCGGCCTGGGTGCGTTCGGCGTCCTCGGGATCAGCCGCCGCGACCTGCAGCTCGCCTGAAGCGCCCGGCTGCTGCACGATGAGGGTGCGATGTGCCCAGAGGTCCAGCAGAAGGGTGAGAACGTTGACCAGCCGCAACAAGCAGACCGTCGAGCGCTACCTGGACGGCTTCCGGACCGGCAACCGGGAGCAGATCCTGTCCTGCCTGACCGACGACATCACCTGGACGGTGTTCGGCGCCTACCGCGTCACGGGCAAGGACGGCTACGCCGAGCACATCACCGAGCCAGGTTTCACCCAGCCGCCGGACCTGACCGTCGTCCGGCTCGTCGAGGAGGGCGACACCGTGATGGCTGAGCTCACCGGCGACATCCGCAGCGACGCGGGCGAGGAGGGGCACCTGGCGATGGCCGAGGTGTTCGTCCTGCGCGACGGGCTGATCTGCGAGCGGCGAGCGTTCGTGATCCCGCTGCGGGAGAACGACTACCGCTGACGGACAGCGCGCGTCCGGTCGACGGCCGGCCGGGAGTCGACAACAGCCCCCGGCCGGGGCGAGACTCGGACCACCGGCCGACGACCAGGAGGCGCAGTGAGCGACACGATCCTGCGGGAGGTCAGCGACGGGCTCGCTCGGCTGACCCTCAACCGTCCGGCGTCCCTCAACGCGGTCAACGTCGAGATGGGGACGCGCTGGCGCGACCTGGCCGTGCACCTCACGTCCGATCCGTCGATCGGCGCCGTGCTGCTGGACGCGGCAGGCCCGGCGTTCTGCGCGGGCGGGGACGTGATCGAGATGGCTTCCTCGGACACCGGCGGCGCCGGCCTGGCCTCGATGGCTGGGGTGATCAACGAAGGCATCACTGCGTTCGTGACCGGCAGCGTGCCGATCGTGGCGGCCGTCCAGGGAGCGGTCGCCGGCGGCGGACTCGGGCTGATGCTGGTCGCCGACTACATCGTGGCCTCGGAGTCGGCGACGTTCTCGTCCAGGTACTCCGACGTCGGCCTGACCCCCGACCTCGGCGTCACCACGGTCATTCCCCGGGCGGTCGGAGAGCGCCGGGCGCTGCAGTTCCTGCTGAGCGACCTCACGCTCGACGCCCGGACGGCGCTCGAGTGGGGCCTGGTGAGTGAAGTCGTCGACCCCGACCGGGTGGCCGCCCGAGCCGAGGAGATGGCCCGCTCCTGGCTCGGCAACGCCGCCTTCGGGCAGGCCAGGCGGCTGGTGCGCGCGGGCGCCGACCGTCCCTTCGCCGCGAGTCTGGCCGACGAGGCCGCGACCATCGGGGCTGCTCTCGATACCGCGGCGGCACGGGCGCGGATCGCTGCCTTCGCTGCACGCCGGAGCTCCCGCCCGAGGATCCGATGAGCACCCTCGCTGGCAGGACGCTGCTGATCTCCGGCGGCAGCCGGGGCATCGGGCTGGCGATCGCGTTGCGCGCCGCCCGGGACGGGGCCAACGTCACGCTGCTCGCGAAGACCGACGTCCCGCACCCCAAGCTGGAGGGGACCGTGCACACGGCAGCAGCCGCGATCGAGGCCGCCGGCGGACGCGCCCTGCCGATCGTGGGCGATGTGCGTGACGACGGTGACATCGCCCGGGCTGTCGAAGGCACGCTGACGACGTTCGGCGGCATCGACGTGGTCGTGAACAACGCCTCGGTGATCGACCTGTCCGGTTCGCTCGACCTCGCGGCGAAGAAGTACGACCTGATGCAGGACGTGAACGTCCGCGGCACATTCATGCTGTCGCGCGCGGCACTGCCGGCGCTGAAGGTGTCCGCGAACCCGCACATCCTGTCGTTGTCGCCGCCACTGAACCTCACGGAGAAGTGGCTGGGCGCGTTCCCCGGCTACATGCTCGCGAAGTACGGCATGACGCTGGCCACCCTCGGGCTGGCCGCGGAGTTCGCGGCGGACGGCATCGCGGCCAACACGCTCTGGCCGCAGACCACGATTGCGACGGCGGCCGTCCGGTTCGCGCTGGGCGGCGAGGCCATGCTGAAGAGGAGCCGCACGCCGGAGATCTATGCCGACGCCGCCCACGTCGTGCTGTGCCGGCAGAGCCACGAGTGCACGGGCCAGTCGCTGATCGTCGAAGACGTGCTGCGCGAGGCCGGCGTCACCGACTTCTCGGGTTATGCCGCCGTCCCCGGGACTCCGGACGAGGAGCTTTTCGGGGACGCCTTCCGGTGAGCTGACCACCGGCGGCCTGCCCTCGCTCCTGCACGGTGCGGGAGCTGTTCTCCGTCCGACCCCGGACGACGCCGATGAACTCCTGGATACTCGGGTGGTCGTTCTCAACCAGCCACGCGAGGCCCACCGTGGTGGACGGGGCGTCGGTGACCGGACGGTAGACGAGGTCGCGACGGCTGTGGCTGCGGGCGATCGACATCGGCACGCGCAGCACGGCCACCTCGGTCGCCACCAGGTCGATCGCTTCCGCGTCCGCCTCCTCGAGCACCCGCTCGCCGGCCAGGTCGGCGCTGGTGAGTTCATCGAGCGCAGCCAGCGGGTGCTCCTTCGCCAGCCAGGCGACCGGCACCTCCTCGTACAACCGGATCAGGTGCAGGCCTTCGGTGTCGATGGGCAGCCGAACGAAGCACATGTCCACGTCAGCGTCGTCCAGGGCTCGCCGCTGGCCGCGCTCCGGCACGTCGACCGCCTCCAGCCGCACGGTGGGGAACCGCTGCCGCCAGATGGTCGTCCACTTGGTCAGGGTGACGCCGGGCACGGCACCGATCCGCAGGACGGTGGGCGGTGCGGGAGTCGTCACTCGGGCAGGGTATCTGGTGCGCCGCTAGAGCGTGTCTCCCAACTCCGTGCGCCACGCGAGGATGTGCCCGGTGCTGCGATCGCAAGGCGGAAGACGAGCCGATACTGGACGTATCGGCGAGGATGACAACGCAGCGAGCGCGCGTGCCGGGCGCACCACAGCGCGTGCGGAGTTGGGAGACACGCCCTAGGCTGACGCGGTGAGCCAGACCATGAAGCCGGCGACCGCGGCCAGCAAGCTCGGCATCTACCTGCCGGCAGCGCCCGAGTCGTTCCGCACCTCGCCGATCACCCGGGCCGAGCTGGACGCCCTGCGCGCCGACCCGCCGGAGTGGCTCACCGACCTGCAGCGCAACGGGCCGTTCCCGCGCGAGGTCGTCGCGCAGAAACTGGGCGTCTCCCGCTCGGGGCTGGCTCGCGCCGGAATCATCGAACCGCTAGACGCCGAGCAGATCGGCGTCCTGCTGGCCGACCCGCCCGAGTGGCTGGTCCGGGAGCGGGAGAGCTACCGGGAGGTCGTCGCCGAGAAGGCTCGTGTGAAGGCACTGCACCGAGAGGTCTAGGCGCACCACCGCCGGATACGAGCCCATCGCCCCGCCGGATGCCCGTGACAGGATGGCGTCATGCCCAGCACGCCGGACGGATCGCGCACGACGGCGGCCGACGTCCTGACCATCCTCGGTGTCGCCGAGGGGTGGGCACGCGCGGCCACCGGCTGGTTGAGCCTGTCGAAACCCGTAAACGGTCCCTGAGGAGCGAGCTCCGGCGAGCGTCACGAAGGGCCGCCGGGGGTAGGCGAAAGTCGGAAAACTGTTCAGATTTCAGGCTGGGAATATGTGCAATCTTACCGTGTCCTCAAAAGGGGTATTGCCGGGGCATGAGCCCAAAAAAAAGTCAGAGGCGACACCTAGCGTTGAATCATGGAATCAGGGTTCGAGCGATATACCGACAGCCAATTACTGGCTGTCATCGCTGCTGCGCTGGATGCCCTGACGGATGATCGGTTGCGGTTGCCGTCCGATGCCGAGCAGTTGGCGTTGTTGAGGGAGTCGCTGCCGGTGGCAGCGCGGTTGACCGCGTGGCAGCAGCAGTTGGCTGCGCGCGTGGAGGCGTCGGAGGCGGCCTGGCACGAGCACGGCACGTCCACCACGACCTGGCTGGCCGAGGCGGCGAATCTGACCCCGCGTGCAGCGAGAAGGATGGTGACGGCAGGGCAGGAGCTGCAGCGGTTCGGCGTCCTCGGTGCCGCAGCGGCGTCCGGCGAGGTGCTGGCCGAGCAGGCGGAAGCGATCACCGGTGTGCTGGACGGACTGCCTGAGGAGCTTCCGGCCGAGACGCTCACCCAGGCGCAGGAGCTGATGGTCGGGTTCGCGGCCAGCCACAACGCCACCGAACTGCGCCGGCTGAGTCGTCATCTGCTGGAGGTGCTCGACCCGGACGGAGCCGAGGCGCTGGAGGCGGAGCGGTTGGAGCGGGAACACCGGCTCGCGATGCGCAACCGCCACCTGAAGTTCGTCCCCGACCACGCCGGTTCGATGCTGATCCGGGGCAGTCTGCCGATCGCCGAGGCCGAACCGTTCATCCAGATCATCGACGCCTACGCCGCCGCGGCCAAGCGCGGTCTCGACCGGCTCGACCCGCAGGCCGAGTACCTCACGCCGGGCATGTGGCGAGCCGACGCGCTGCTGGCCATGGTGAACCAGCACTGTGAGCGGGAACTCGCCCCGATCCACGGCGGCGACCGGCCCCGGGTCGTGGTCACCCTGTCCTACGACAAGCTGGCGAAGGCTGCTGCGGACGCCGGGCTGGCCGGCAGGCTGGTCGGCTCCGACGAACCGGTCGAGGCCGGAGTATTGCGCCGCTGGCTGTGCGACGCCGACATCCTGCCGATCGTGCTCGGCGGCCCGTCCGAGATCCTGGACGTCGGCCGCACCCAACGACTCGTCACCCCGGAAATCCGGGCCGCACTCGAACAACGCGACGGCGGCTGCGTGTTCCCCGGCTGCGACAAACCGCCACGTGATTGCCACGCCCATCACCGACGACCATGGTGGGCCGGCGGACGCACCGAACTACCCAACCTGGCCCTGCTCTGCGACCACCACCACGGCATCGTCGAACCCAGCCGAGACCCGACCGCCGACCGATGGTCCATCCGGATCCGCGACGACGGCATCACCGAAGTCCTCCCGCCACGACGCGTCGACCCGCACCAACGACCACGAATCCACGCCCGGTTCCACACCCGAGAATGAACCGGGCGCTGGCCCGGGGACACACTCCGCCGTGCCAGCGCAGACGCCGAGGACGTGAGCCTGGGTGGAATCCAGGAGTCTGGTGTCGGATCCGGCCGTTGGTGTTCGTAGACATGGTGAGGACCGCCCAACCTGGGACGGCATGAGACAGGGAGCAGCACCATGAGCACCACTTTCACCGTCGACTTCTTCTGCAGCCTCGATGGCTACGGCTCGGCGAGAGGCTGGCCGGGCTACTGGGGTAAGGAAGGTCCCGAGCTGATCGGGGACCGCGTGCGCACCTTCGCGCAGGACCAGGTGCTCGTCTTCGGCGCGACCACCTTCCGGGAGTTCCGGCAGTTCGTCGTCGAGTACGACGAGCCGTACTACGACCGCCTGAACGAGCTGCCCAAGATCGTGTTCTCCCGCACCCTCGAAGAACCGCTCGGCTGGGAGAACTCGACGCTCCTCGACGAGGATGCGGTGATGGCCATCAAGCGCCTCAAGCGCACCACCGACGTCCCGATGCGTTCCCACGGAAGCATCTCGCTGAACCGCGCCCTGCTCGCCGCCGGCCTCGTCGACCGGCTCGAGATCATGACGTTCCCCGCCGTCACCGGCCGTGCCGGGTACGCCTCGCTCTTCCACGACGGGGCCTAGTTCGACCTGGAACTCATCGAATCGACCGTGCTCGACGGTCGGACGGTCAAGCTCGTCTACGCCCCGCACCTCCACGGCGAGATTCCCGAGGGTGTCGGGCCGCAGCGCCGCAAGCCAGACCAGATCTAGCCGGAGAGAGGATACGAACGTGCAATACCTGGTTTCCGTGATCGACGACAAGAGCAACCCCGGCAGCACCGATCGGCAGCCCGCCATCAGTGCGTTCAACGAGCGGCTGATCGCCGAGGGCTACTGGGTCTTCGCGGGCGGACTCGCGGACACCGACGCGGCCACGGTCATCGACAACCGCGGCGAGCAGGCGGTGTTCAGCGACGGGCCATTCGTGGAGTCGAAGGAGTACCTCGCCGGCGTCTGGGTGTGGGAGGCCCCCGACCTGGACGTGGCGCTGAAGCTCGCCACCGAGGCGTCCAGGGTGTGCGATCGGAAGATCGAGGTCCGGCCGTTCCTGTGAGCGACATCGCCGACGCGATCGCCCGCGCCCACCGCGAGGAATGGACGCGGGTGGTCGCATCCCTCGCCAGGCGCTTCGGTGACCTCGACGTCGCCGAGGAGGCGGCCGCTGAGGCGTTCGCCACGGCCGTCGAGCGGTGGCCGTCCGACGGCGTGCCCCCGAACCCCGGTGGCTGGCTGACCACCACCGCCACCCGCAAGGCCATCGACCGGATCCGCCGCGAGAACAGGCGCGACGACAAGCAGAAGGAGGCTCTGGTGGTGTATGCCGACGACCCGCCCGAGCCGGTCGGTGCCATCGAGGACGACCGGCTCCGGCTGGTCTTTACCTGCTGCCATCCGGCGCTGTCGATGGACGCCCGCCTCGCGCTGACGCTGCGCATGGTCGGCGGCTTGACCGTGCCCGAGATCGCGCACGCCTTTCTGGTGACCGAGCGCGCCGTGGGCCAGCGGATCACCCGGGCCAAGGCCAAGATCAAGGCGGCGCACATCCCGTACCGGGTACCGTCCGCCGAAGATCTCCCCGCCCGCATCACCGGCGTGCTCACCGTGCTGTACCTCGTCTTCAACGAGGGCTACCTGGCCACCGGCTCCGACGCCGATCCCGTTCGTCCCGCCCTGACCACCGAGGCGGTGCGGCTCACCCGCCTGCTCCACGAGCTGCTGCCGGACGACGGCGAGGTGACCGGGCTGCTGGCACTGATGCTCCTCATCGAGGCCCGCCGCGCCGCGCGGGTCTCGGCGAGTGGCGAACTGGTCCCCCTGGCCGAGCAGGACCGTGGCGCCTGGGACGCGGAGCTGGTCGCCGAGGGTCACCGGCTGGTGCGCCAACGCCTCGTCGCTGCCGCTGCCGGGGTCGCGCCGGGCCGCTACCAGCTCCTCGCCGCGATCAACGCCGTCCACACCTCCGCCCGCGATGTGCGGGACACCGTCTGGTCGCAGGTCCTCGCCCTGTACGACCAGCTCGTCCGCCTCGACTCCTCGCCCATCGTCGCCCTCAACCGGGCAGTCGCCCTCGCCGAGCTGGACGGGCCCGAGGTGGCGCTGGCCGCCGTCGACCGCCTCGAGGACCAGCTCGCCGGCTACCACGCCTTCCACGCGACCCGTGCCGACCTGCTGCGCCGGTTGGGCCGCAGCCAGCGGTCGCGCGCGGCCTACGACAAGGCCATCGAACTGGCCGGCAACACCGCAGAGGCCGCCTACCTGAGTCGCCGTCGCGACCAGTTGGGGTAGTGGCTGGTCCACGAGCTCAGGCACGCCCGCACGACTGGTGTGTTCGCTCGACTTAGGCTGGCGGAATGAGCCTCGCCATTCCTGAGCAGGTCCGACGGACGGTGATCGCCGACGGGAACGAGTCGTGGCTGGACGAGCTGCCGGGCCTGGTCGGCTCGCTGGCCCGGGAGTGGTCCCTGGTGATCGGCTCCAGCTTCGCGGGCGGTCACGCCGCCCTGGTCGTCGAGGTGACGCTTGCGGACGGAACTCCCGCGGTGCTCAAGATCGGCGTCCCGGGTCGGGACGTCGGGCAGGAGGCTTTGGCGTTGCGTCTGGCGGACGGACGGGGATGCGCCAAGCTGCTGGGCGAAGACCTGGGCCGACAAGCGCTTCTGCTGGAGCGCCTCGGGGATCCGATGTCCGACATCGTGGCCGACCCTGCGAGCCGCCACGACCTGCTGTGCGACATCGCGGCACGCCTGTGGCGTCCGCTCGGCCCTGATGTAGACCTGCCCACCGGCGCGAGGTTGGCCGAGGAGTACGCCGATCGGCTGCCGGGGTTGTGGGAGCAGGCGGGGCGACCGTGTTCGCCGGCCACCGTGGCGGACGCGCTGGACTGTATGGATCGGCGTCGCCGTGCCCACGACGATCGGTCCGCCGTCCTGGTCCACGGTGACCTCCATGAGCTGAATGCCCTGCAGGCGAGTGACGGAAGCTACAAGCTCATCGATCCGGCCGGGCTGCGTGCCGAACCGGCGTGCGATCTCGGTACCATCGTCCGCTGCAACCCCGACCTCGGCGACGACCTGTGGTCGCGGACGGAGCGACTGGCTGCTCGAGCGGGTGTGGACGCCACCGCCATCTGGGAATGGGGAACCATTCACCGCGTCGTCAGCGGCGTCTACGCCTGCAGCATTGGCTTTCAGCCTTTCGGCGACCTGCTGCTGGCCGAAGCGGACCGGCTCGCGGCTCACGGACGGGCGGGTTGAAGCACAATGTGGCGCTGGCTGTGGATATCTGTTTGACTTTGAAAGCGCTTGTGGATAACTGGCACTGACCGGCAAAAACGTCAGTGGCAGTGTTTAGCGTTGAATCATGGACGCGGGGTTCGAGCGCTACACCGATAGCCACCATCGACGACCATGGTGGGCCGGCGGACGCACCGAACTGCCCAACCTGGCCCTGCTCTGCGACCACCACCACGGCATCGTCGAACCCAGCCGAGACCCGACCGCCGACCGATGGTCCATCCGGATCCGCGACGACGGCATCACCGAAGTCCTCCCGCCACGACGCGTCGACCCGCACCAACGACCACGAATCCACGCTCGCTTCCTGACCCGGTCAGCCGGGCGCTGACCGGGCGCCGGCGAAGCCGTGGATCGTGTCCGGTCGTCCCGGGCTCGACCAGGGATCCCCGTTCGTTGCGTTGCCAGGCGGGTGCAGGGATCCCGGCGTGCGCCGTGATGGCGTTCATGCAGCGCACGGAGCCCGACGCAGAGCCACCGTCAGGCCTCGCGCTCGTCGAGCTCGTACTCGTCGGGCAGGCGCATCGCGGGGCCGCCCACGTGCAGGCCCAGTGGCACCGCACGTCCCTTCGGTTCCTCCCACGCCTCCTGGCGGCCGAGCACGGTCAGATCGAGGTAGCGGTAGGCGTTGTGGAACTCCTCCAGGCCGCGGCCGAACGTCGAGTAGGTGTGGAAGACCTCGTCCCCGATCCGCAGGAACGCGCTGATCCCTGGCAGCTCCGAGCCGCGCATGTCGTCGGTCCACGGTCCGCCGGTCCACGGCGTCCCGGCCTCGGCCAGCTCCGCCTCCGTCCGGTAGTGCAGCAGGACCGGCGCCACCCGGTCGTCCAGGGTGGTATGGAAGTCGTAGTTGAAGTCGCTGTCGTAGGACGAGTACCACGGGAAGGCCCAGCCCATCCGGTCCCGGAACGCGGCCAGCTTCGGATACGGCGCCCGCGACACCGCCACCAGCGTGGTGTTGCGGACGTGCAGCTGGCGCAGGTTGCCGATCTCGTCCGCAGCGGACGAGCAGCTCGGGCAGCCCGCCTCCCAGTCGGGGCCGAACATGAAGTGGTGCACGACCAGCTGCAGCCGGCCGTCGAACAGATCCAGCAGGCTCACCTCGCCGTCCGGGCCCTCGAATCGGTAGGGCTTCTCGATCCGGACCATCGGCAGCCGGCGCCGTGCGGCGTTCACCCGGTCGCGGGCCCGGGTCAGCTCCTTCTCCTGCCTCAACAACTCCCTGCGCGCAGCGAACCACTCCGCGTCCGACACGACCGGCGGCAGGCTGCCGGGGTGCTGGACGGGCGGCAGGTCTCCCGACCCGGTCATCGCCCGGACGCCCCGCCGGGCGGCTGAGCGAACGGCGGCGGACCGCCGATCGGGCTGAAGTGCAGGCCGGCGAGCCTCCACTCCCCGTCCTCGCGGACCGCGATCTGGGTGACGCGCAGACGGGCGTCCGCCGGGTTGCCCGCGTAGGTGCCCTGCTGGGTCTGGACACCGATCGCGACGGCCACGTCGTCGGTGAGCTCGCGCACCTCAACGTCCTCCCAGCGCAGCGCGGTCAGCCTCAGGTCGCGCTGGCCTCGATAGCGGTCCAGCCACCGCTGCCGGTCGAGCACGAAGCCGACCGGCCCGACCAGCCGGAAGTCCCTCGCGCCGAGCCGGTCCAGCGCGTCCGCATCACCCGCCAGCTCCGCCTCGACCCAGCGACGGCCGAGTTCGAGCACCTCGTCCCGGGCGGTCATCACTGCCCTCCCAACGGCCAGACCTCGATCACGCCGTGCGCGACCGAGCAGGGGCTCGGGCTGACCTTCGCGATCGCGTCCTCCAGGCTGTCCGCCTCGATGAGCGCGAAGCCGGCCACCGGCAGCTCTGAGGAGAGGTAAGGGCCGTTGGTTGTCCGCACGCCGGTGCCATCGGGGTTGCGTACCTGGACGGGCGCGCCCGCGACGCCCATCACGGCGCCCGCCCGCTGGAGCGATGCGTCGTTGGCGTGGGCGGCGTCCCGGACCTCCTCAGGGGTTCGGTCGTACCCCGCCCGGTCGCCGTAGCCGATCGTCACGAAGGTGGCCATGCTGTCTCCTCCTCGTTCTGCGGAGACTCCACGCTAGGTCGGCGATGGCAGGCCCGACAGGTCCATTCGGCACCTTTGCCACCGGTCCATTCGCGTGCCGAGGGGGTATTCATGACCGATGGAGCTGTTCATCGACCCGACGGACGAGCGGGGAATGACCGTGCAGCTGTACGACCAGTTGCGCGAGGCCATCCTCGCCGGACGCATCCGTCCGGGCGACCGACTGGACGCCACCCGCCGCGTGGCGGCGGAACTCGGCGTCGCCCGCTCGACCGTCGCCGAGGCCTACTACCGGCTCGGCGCCGAGGGCTACATCACGGGACGCGCGGGCGGCGGCAGCGTGGTCAGCCCGGTGCCCGCCACCACGCCGGACGGACCGCGGCGGACTCGCGCGCACCTGGCGCCCGTGCCGTCGGCCGCGGCCGTCCGTCCGTACGGCGAGCCCGAGCGCCCGCCAGCCGTCTTCGACTTCCGGCCCGGCACCCTGGATCCCCAGTTGTTCCCCATCGCCGACTGGCGCCGGTGCATGCTGCGCGCGCTCGACCACCCGGCCGGATCGTACGGAGACCCGGCCGGCAGCCCTGCCCTTCGCGAGGCGCTCGCTGGGTGACGCGCTCGCGTGGCGTCCGGGCGGCGGCGGAGGAGGTGTTCGTCACCTCGGGCGCGGGCCACGCCGTGGACTTGATCGCCCGCGTGCTGGTGCCGTCTGGCTCGGTGGTGGCGGTCGAGGAGCCGGGCTATCCGCCGGTCGTGGAACTGCTCCGCAGCCACGGGTTCGAGGTCGTCGGCGTGCCGGTGGACGACGAGGGCATCGTCGTGGACGCGCTGCCCGCACGGGCCAGGCTGGTGTACGTCACCCCCTCTCATCAGTATCCGCTCGGCATGCCGATGTCGCGGCGGCGGCGGCTCGAGCTCCTCGACTGGGCCGCGCGGGTCGGCTGCCCCATCATCGAGGACGACTATGACAGCGAGTTCCGGCACACCGCTCGTCCGCTGGAACCCCTGCAACGGCTCGACGCCGACGGCTGGGTGCTCTACGTGGGCACGTTCAGCAAGTCGCTGTCGCCCGCCCTGCGGCTGGGGTTCCTGGTGGCGCCGCTCAGCCTCGTCCCCGGGTTGCGCGCGCTCCGCCAGGTGATCGACTGGAACCCTCCCCAGGCGACGCAGGCCGCGCTCGCGTCCCTGATCGGCGGCGGCCACCTCGACCGGCACCTGCGCCGGTGCCGCGCGGTGTACGCCGAGCGCCGTCGGCTGCTGTGGGACGGCTTGGGCGCCGTGCTACCCGCCGGCTACCGCCGCCTTCCCTCCGTCGCCGGCCTGCACATCGCCGTGCTCTCGCCGGACGCGGACCCTGAGCCCGTGATGCCGGCAGGAGTCCGCTACAGCCGGCTCGGCCGCTGCTACAGCTTCGGACCCGGGCGGAACGGCTGTCTCCTGGGCTTCGCCGGTATCCCCACCGGGCTGTTGCCGGACGCGGTCAGCGCGTTCGGCACGGTGCTCCGGCACCCTGTTCCCGAGTTCCGCGGCGCGCGCCGAGCCTGAACTTGGACCGGTGACAGCCGTCCGGTTGGACCTGTTCGGCAGGACAACTCCCGCCTAGCGTCGAGGGATGGGAGTCGTGATCTTCGACATCAGCACGTCACTGGACGGCTACATCACCGCCGCGCACCAGACGGCGGAGGTCCCGATGGGGCCGGGCGGCGACGCCGTGCACGACTGGGCGTTCGGCAACGACGAGGCCAACGCCGAGTACCTGCGCACGGCGGGTGCCAGCACGGGGGCCGTCATCTGCGGACGCACTACCTACGACACCTCGTTGCCCTGGTGGGGAGCGAACGGGCCCACGGGCGAGCAGCGCAAGCCGGTGGTCGTGGTGACCCACCGCGTGCCGTCGGACGTGCCGGCCGGCAGCGTGTACCGCTTCGTCACCGAAGGTCCGGAGGCGGCGCTCGACGTGGCGCGGCAGGCGGCGGGCGACGCGGACGTGACGATCATGGGCGGAGCCGACGTCGGCCGGCAGTTCCTCTCCGCGGGGCTCGTGGACGAGCTGTCGCTGCACATCGCGCCGCTGCTGTTCGGCCGCGGTACCCGCCTGTTCGGCGATCTCGAGGACCACATGAAGCTCACGCTCGTCGACTGCGTCGTCACGCCTCCGGCGATCCACCTGCGCTACCGGGTGTGAGTACGCGAGCGGAACCCTCGAGTGCCGTGACCAGCAGGGAGATGCCGTAGTCGAACGCCTCGTCGACATCGCCGCCCAGCTGGAAGGCCCCGGCGAGTTCCATCCGCAGGAAACCGGACGCCCAGGCGGTGACCGTCCGAGCCGCGTTGAGCGCCTGCTCTGGCCCCACGAGCCCGCCGACCACCCGAAGAACGGGCGCCGCCGCCTCGGCGAGGCGGGACGGGTCGGCCACCCCGCCCTCGACCGGTGGGGCGAACACCAGCGCGAACGCGTGCGGATCGCGCTGCGCGAAGGCTCGCAGCGTGGACGCCTGTGCCCTGAGGTCGCGGACGGAGTCCCCCGACGTCGCCGCTCCCTCCAGGCACTGCCCCAGCTCGGTCACGGCATCCTCCGCCACGAGCCGGACCAGCGCCGCCCGCCCCGCCACCCGCTTGTACAGGGACGGCGCACGCACCCCCGTCGCCTCAGCGATCCGCTGCATCGTCAGCCCTTCAAGGCCGTCGCGAGTGAGGATCGCGCGGCCGGCCGCGACGATCTCCTCCACGGAGGTGCGAGCGGGAGTAGGCATGACCTGACCTTTCCTCAATGGCTATTGACATTAGCCATCATAGCTACGAACCTTAGCTATCGCAATCGATTCGGAAGGTGACCGAGATGGAACTCACACCCCACCTGCATCGCGTCGGCAACGACATCGTGGCCTGCTACCTCGTCTCGGACTCCTCAGGCGTCACCCTCGTGGACGCGGGCCTCGCCGGCCAGTGGGGCGAGTTCGTCGCGGAACTGGAGGCCATGGGCCAGACCCCGGCCGACGTCCGGGCCGTCCTGCTCACCCACGGCGACGAGGACCACATCGGATTCGCGGAACGGCTCCGCAGCGAGTACGGCGTCCCGGTCCGGGTGCACGAGGCGGACGCCGGCCGCGCGCGGGGTGAGGGCAAGCCGTCCACCGGTTGGGGGCGCGTGCGTCCCGGCGCCCTCCTCCGCTTCCTGTGGTACGCGGCAAGGAAGGGCGGGTTCCGGACGACCTACCTCACGTCCGTCCAGACCTTCGCCGACGGCGACGTGCTCGATGTTCCTGGCGCACCGAAGGTGATTCCCCTGCCCGGACACTCTCCCGGCAGCGTCGCGTACTACTTCGCAGGCGTCGACGCCCTGTTCGTAGGCGACGCCCTGACCACCCGGCACGTACTCACCGGAGCCGACGGACCGGCGCCCGCGCCCTTCACCGACGACCCAGGGCAGGCGGACGCGTCCCTCTCCGCGCTGGACGGCGTCACCGCGCGCTGGGTGCTCCCCGGTCACGGCACGCCGTGGGCCGGCGGTGTGGCCGAGGCCGTCCGTCACTATCGCGCGGCGCCGCTCGATCGTGAGCGCACTGATCGCCATGAACGGGCATGAAACACGCGTCGAACCACACTCACAACATGATTTACGAAACGTGCACCACGCCTTATTGTCTGCGACGCGTCACGCGCCACCCACGGCCGCGGCGAGGCCCGTCCCCCCTTGCCACAGCGATGCCGCCGGGGCAACGTGAGGATTTTCGATCGGATTGAATAGCGATAAGCCGGCTTGCGTAGGCAAGCCTCACATTGCTTGTTGAGTCGCAATTCCCGGGATATGGTGAATCTCATCCAGGGTGTCCGTACGAATTGTTGGAGGTTCTCACCATGAGCGCGACATCAGTCGTCAAGTCCTGCACCACCACCGCGTGCTCATTCAACAACGGGGGTTGCACCGCGTTCGCCATCACCGTCGGAGGCTCTGGGCCCAAGGCGTCCTGCACCACCTTCGTCGCCCTCGACGCCAGGGCGGCGCTCTCGTCACCCAGCGGTCAGGTCGGCTCCTGCAAGCGCCTGGAGTGCGTGCACAACGCTGACCTGCTGTGCACCGCCGCGGAGATCGCCGTCGCCGGCGATGCCGCCGAGTGCCTCACCTACGAGCCGCGCTGAACGCGGAACTCGACTCGATCAGCCGGTCCAGCCGGTCACCCAGCTCTTCGGCGCTGCTCGCGGGCTCGTCGAACAGCAGGATCGTGACCGAAGTCAGGCCTGATTCCACTTCCATCAGGGTCAGCCCGACGCTGTCCACGTCCACACAGAAGATCTGATTGCCCAGATGGGGGCAGCCTCCGGCCTTCCGCTCCGAGATCGGAAGCGCAGCGTCCCATCCGGACGCCGCCGCGTCGAGCATCGTGCCCACCTCGTCCGGCGAGAGGCGTCCGACCAGCTCACGCGCCGCCCACTCCGCATCCACGCCGGGGAAACCGCAGGACCTGCTCGCGGCGTTGCCCACCAGGTTCTCGAATCCGAGGGGAGTCACCCCCGAACTGTCATGGAGCAGGACGCGATCCGTGCGGACGATGCCGAGCCGACCGGCCGGCCCCGACGCCAGTTCGGCCAGCCGAGGGGGAAGTCCGGCTCCCTCGACGTACCGCTCCCGGACGTCATCCTCCAGCCAGTCCAGGACGCCGAGCAGGTGTACGGCGTACGCGGTGATCCGCACCGAAAACTCCGGCGCCTCCTTGACCAGCTCGAGACGGACGCGGAGCGGGGTACCGTCCCAGGTCGTCACCGGCGCCTCGTCGTCGCGGACGCAGGCCACCACGAACTCACCATCCCTGGTCAGCCCGTGACAGAGCGCCTCCGCCTCGACCAGGGGCGCCAGGTCGTAGGCGAGCATCGACGCCCGGCCCGACCCCGACAGCAGGCGACGGGCCAGCGAGAGCGATCGTGCATGCACGGCAACTCCGCGCCTTGCCGAGACTGCGATAGGGCCCGATTCCACGGCATCTCCGTCTGAGCGTCGATTTAGGTAAGGCAAGCCTAACCTAAATGTCGGGGATGTCTGGGTCCGTCCCAGCTGGCGGGCGGATCGAGCTTTCAGCGCCGGACGGCGTAGCGGTGCATGGTCACGCCCTGGTCGAAGGACTGCTGCTCGAGCAGGTCGCACTCCACCGGTTCGTCAAGCTCGTCGAAGAGCGGACGGCCCTCGCCGAGCACGACCGGATGCGTGAACAGCAACAGCTCGTCGAGCAGGTGGGCGCGCAGCAGCTGGGTGGCGAGGGTGGCCCCGCCGACGCCGATGTCACCGTCCGCCTCTGCACGTACGCGCGCCAGCTGGCCGATCGCGTCATCCCCGCCGATGATGCGGGTGTTGTGGTCGGCGCTGGTCCGCGTCCGGGAGACCAGGATCTTGGGCGCGGACGTCCAGATCTCGCCGTACTCGCGCAGGAAGTCGGGCAGCGACTCGTCGGTTCGGGCCGCCGGCCAGTACGCCTCCATGGTCTCGTAGATGCGACGACCCTCGACCGACATCGACAGGCCTTTCGCCCGCGCGTTGAACTCCCGGTGCAGCGGCTCGCCGATGCGCACCCAGTCACCGCCGCCCTGCTCGTCCGGCGCCCGCTCGATCTTCAGGTCGAGGGACACGTTCATCCAGTACACGAATCGGCCGGTCATGGCGCTCCCGGGTTGGCTGGGCAGGGTGGGAGCCACACTACCCACGCACTCGGTCCAGCACAGCCTGCGGAATTGCCCCCCATTCGCCCGAGCACGCGCTCTGGACTCAATTACGACCATCCAGCGCGCAATTCCGCAGGCAAGGTTCAGGACGGCGCGGGACAGGGGCATACGGTGGCGAGCGGAACCAGCCCAGGTCGCGGCGGCACGAGGAGGGCAGCATGGAACACCCCCTGGGATTCGACCCGGACGACCCGCTGCTGGCCCGCGTCCGAGGAGTCGCACTAGGCCTGCCCGGCGCGGCGGAGAAGCTCTCCCACGGCACCGTCGCCTTCTACACCCGCAAGGTCTTCGCCTACTTCAGCGGGTCGTGCAAGGTCGAGGGCGTTTGGGTGCGGCACCCGCGCTCGGTCATGCTGTACGCCGACCTCGACGGCCAGGCCGTGCTGCGCTCGCTGCCGCACTCCTACGTTCCGGGCTACCTCGGCGGCTACGGCTGGACGGGACTCGACCTCAGCCCTGAGCCGGACTGGGCCGAGCTGACCGACTTCATCCAGCGGTCCTACGTGCTCACCGCCCCGCCTGCCCTGGTGCGCGAGTTCAGAGGCTGAGCGGGCTCCAGAACGCAGGCCACCTGTCACAACCGGCGCTCGAGCCGTGTCTGGTGGGTAGGACTGAAGAAGGAGACATCATGAAGACAACGACCGACGTCCTTGTGATCGGCGGCGGCTACGCCGGAGTCCTGGCAGCCAACCGCCTGACCCAACGCGACGACATCACCGTGACCCTGGCCAACCCGCGCCCGAGCTTCGTCGACCGCATCCGCCTGCACCAGTTCGTGGGCGGCACCCACGACGCCATGGTCGACTACCAGGACGTGCTCGCCCACGGCGTCCGGCTGATCGCGGACACCGCGACCCGGATCGACGCACCCGAGCGGACGGTCCAGCTGGCGTCCGGACGCACGCTCGGCTACGACTACCTCATCTACGCGGTGGGCAGCCACGGAGCCGAGCCGTCAGTGCCGGGCGCGGGCACCTTCGCCCACCCGATCGCGACGCTGGAGGCGGCGCAGGAACTGCGGCAGGTGCTCGACGACACCCCCTTCGACGCACCGGTGACGGTCGTCGGCGCGGGTCCGACCGGCATCGAGACCGCCGCGGAGCTCGCCGAACGGGGCCGTCACGTGACGCTGGTCTGCGGCGAGACGCTCGGCCCGTACCTGCATCCCAAGGGCCGGCAGTCGGTGGCCCGCCAGTTGGCCAGACTCGGAGTGACCGTGGTGGGCGGCCACGGGACGAGGGTGGTCGAGGTCACCAGCGACGCCGCCCGGCTCGCCGACGGCCGCGAGCTCCCCAGCACGGTGACGGTCTGGGCCGCGGGCTTCGGCGTCCCTGACCTGGCCACGCGCAGCGGGCTCACCACGGACGCGGCGGGACGCCTGATCACGGACGAGACCCTGACCAGCGTGGACGACGACCGGATCCTGGCCGCCGGCGACTCCGCGTCCCCGTCCGGCCTGCCCTACCGGATGAGCTGCCAGGCCGCCTTCCAGCTGGGCCCGTACGCCGCCGAGACCGTGCTCAGCCGGGTCGCCGGGAAGGAACCGGCACCGGCCGCCCTCGCGATGGTCTCGCAGTGCATCAGCCTGGGCCGCCACGCCGGCATCTACCAGCTGGCGCGTCCGGACGACACGGCCGTCGGCTTCTACCTCGGCGGACGCACGGGCGCCCTGGTCAAGGAGTGGATCTGCTCAGGCATCGTCTGGGCGCTGGGCTACGAGGGCCGCCATCCGGGATCGATCAACTACCCGGGCTGGGCGAGGGACCACCGGCGCGCCCGGCTGCTGGCCGGCACTGGCGCCAAGGGACTGGCGACCGTGGGCGTCCATGACGGCTGAGCTGGGCGTCCACGATGGCTGAGCTGGGAGTCCACGATGGCCGAGCTGGGAGTCCACGATGGCTGAGCTGGGAGTCCACGATGGCTGAGCTGCGAGTCCACGATGGCTGAGCTGCGAGTCCACGATGGCTGAGCTGCGAGTCCACGATGGCTGAGCTGCGAGTCCATGATGGCTGAGCTTGACGAAGCCCGCTCACGAGGCCCTTCGTCAAGCTCAGGGAGCACCACACGGGACTCAGGGAGCACCACACGGGGCTCAGGGAGCATCACACGGGACTCAGGCGGGATCACACGGGACTCAGGCGGGATCACACGGGGCTCAGGGAGCGGCGCGGCTGACCCCGCCACCGAGGCGTTCGTCGCCCACCGGAACCTGCTGTTCACGGTCGCGTACGAGTTGCTCGGCTCGGCCGCCGACGCCGAGGACGTCCTGCAGGAGACCTGGCTGCGCTGGGTGAAGGTCGACCTCGACCAGGTACGCGACCAGCGGGCCTACCTCGTCCGGATCACGACCCGGCAGGCGCTGAACCGGCTGCGCGCGGAGAAGCAGCGCAGGGAGTCGTACGTGGGCGAGTGGCTGCCCGAGCCGCTGCTCACCACGCCGGACGTGGCCGAGGAGGTCGAGCTCGCCGAGAGCGTGTCGATGGCGTTGATGCTCGTCCTCGAGACGCTCACGCCCGTCGAGCGCGCCGTCTTCGTGCTGCGCGAGGTGTTCCGCGTCGACTACGACGAGATCGCGACCGCCCTCGGCAAGAGCCCGACCGCGGTCCGGCAGATCGCGCACCGCGCGCGCCAGCATGTCGACGCCCGCCGCCCACGGGAGGTCGCGTCGCCGCGCGAGACCCGGGCTGCCCTGGAGTCCTTCCAGCACGCGATCGAGACCGGGGAGCTGCAGGCGCTCCTCAACGTGCTCGCACCCGATGCCGTCCTGATCGCGGACGGAGGCGGCGTCCGGCAGTCCGCGATCCGCCCGGTGATCGGCGCCGACAAGGTGGCCCGGTTCCTCTTCGGTGCCCTCGACAAGGTCGAACGCCTGGGCCAGTCGCTCACGGTGGGGTCGGCCACGATCAACGGCAACCCCGCCCTGCTGCTCCGCCTGGACGCCGAGTACGACGGGATCCTCGCCGTCCGGGTAGAGGACGGACGGATCGCGGGCCTCTACTACGTCCGCAATCCCGAGAAGCTCTCCCACCTGGAGGAGGAGATTCCGCTCACCCTGCGCTGAGCCTGCGTCAGAGGGCCGCGCCGACGCGCTCCGAGAACTCGACCAGCCGGTTGGAGAAGCCCCACTCGTTGTCGTACCAGCCGAGCACCTTCACCTGGTTGCCGACCACCTCGGTCAGCGGCGCGTCGAAGATCGACGAGTGGGGGTTGCCCACGATGTCCGCCGAGACCAGCGGCGCCTCCGAGTACTGCAGGTAGCCGGCCAACGGCCCCTCCGCCGCAGCCTCTGCGAAGGCGGCGTTCACCTCGGCGACGGTGGCGGACGCGCGCAGGACGACGGTCAGGTCGGTGATCGAGCCCACCGGCACCGGCACCCGGAGCGCGAACCCGGTCAGCTTCCCGTCCAGCTCGGGGATCACCTTGCCGATCGCCTTCGCCGCCCCCGAGGACGTCGGGATGGTCGACATCGCCGCCGCGCGCGCCCGGCGGAGGTCCGAGTGCGGGGCGTCGAGCAGCCGCTGGTCGCCGGTGTAGGCGTGGATCGTGGTCATCAGGCCGCTCTCCACGCCGAAGGCGTCGTTCAGCACCTTGGCCAGCGGGGCGAGCGAGTTGGTCGTGCAGGAGCCGTTGGAGAACACGTCGGACGCGGCCGGGTCGAGGTGGTCGTCGTTCACGCCCAGCACGAACGTGGGCACATCGCCTTTCGCGGGCGCCGACACGATGACCTTGCGGGCACCGCCGCTCAGGTGTGCGCGGGCCAAGGCACCGTCGGTGAAGAACCCGGTCGACTCGATCACCACGTCTGCCCCGTGCTCACCCCACGGGATCGTGGCCGGATCCCGGTTCGACAGCACGGCGATCCGGTGGTCGCCGACCCTGATCGCGTCTCCGTCCACGCTGACGCCGTCGAGGTGGCCCGAGATCGAGTCCCACTCCAGCAGCGTGGCGAGAGTGGCGGCGCTCGTCACGTCGTTGACGGCCACCACTTCGACGTCGGCCGAGTTGGCCAGCGCGGCCCTGAGGTAGCTGCGGCCGATCCGGCCGAAGCCGTTGATGCCGATGCGAACTGTCATGTCAGTCGTCCTCCTTGTGTGATCGCTGCTGGGGTTGCCTCGCCGCGGCGAGGAGCAGTTCGGCTGCGCCCGCGCACGCGTCCTCGTACGGACGCGGGTCGCCGGCGGCGATGGCGAGTACGTACCCGCCCTGGATCGTGGCCGACAGCAGGCTGGCCAGGCGGTCCGGGTCGGTGTCGGGACCCAGCTCACCGAGGGCGATCGCTTCACGGATCACCGCTGTCTGGAGTTCGTGCACCTTCTCGAAGGCGGTCGCGACGGGAGCGAGCAGGCCCGGGTCGGACGCCACCAGAGGGTCCTGCGTCATCCGTCCGACCTTGCAGCCCTTCAGCGCCGGACGCGGGTAGCTCACGTAGGCGACGAGCTTCTCCAGCGGATCGCCCGGCCGTGTCAGCAGCGCTTCGGTGGTCGGCAGGAGGTCGGCGCAGTTGCGCTCGAGCGCGGCGAGGGCGAGCTCCCGCTTGCCTGTGAAGTGGTGGTACATGCTGCCCTGCCCCACTCCGGACCGCTCCCGCACTTCACGCGGCGTGGTGGCGGCGTAGCCGCGCTCCCACATCAGGTCGCTCATCGCGACCACCAGGCGCTCCCTCGAATCCACGCCTTGACTGTACCTACCTCTAGGTACAGACGCAATCGCGGACGGATGCGAGCGGGCAAGACGGCCTCAGTCCCGGCAGAGGCAGAACGGGTGACCGGCCGGATCGGCAAGACCTGGCGTCCTCGCACAGGACTCCGCGCGGGTACGGTGCGGGCATGACCCACACCTACTCCACGACGCTGTCCTGGCAGGGCTCCACGCGGGACGGGTATCGCGCCTACTCACGGGCGCACACCGCGTCCGCTCCGCCGGCGGACGCGACGCTGAACCTCACCGCCGACCCGGCGTTCCGTGGCGATGCCGCCGACCTGAACCCCGAGCAACTGGTCGTGATGGCGGCCAGTTCGTGCCAACTGCTCTCCTTCCTCGCGCTCGCGGCCCGCCACCAGCTGGATGTGCTCGCCTACCGCGACTCCGCCGAGGGCTTCATGGAGGTGACGAGGGAGCCGATGCGGATCTCCCGCATCGTGCTGCGTCCCGTGATCCGGGTGGCGGCGGGGACGGACGCGGCTGAGGTCGTGCGGCTCGTCCACCTCGCGCACGGGGAGTGCTTCATCGCCAACTCGCTGAACAGCACCATCGACATCGAGCCCCGGGTCGAGGTGTGAGCGGGGAAAGGACGCGAGGTGGGCCGGGCCATGGTTACGCTGGCGACATGGCCTCCATGGACGGCACCATCGCCCTGTTCGTCCTGGTCGGTGTCGTCTTCGCCGGGCTGGGCGTGCTCTCCCTGACCGGGCGCCTGCCCCGAAACGGCGTGGCTGGTGTGCGGATCGCGGGCGCGATGGCCAGTGACACCGCCTGGTACGCGGCCCAGCGAGCGTCGGCACCGTGGATGATCGCCACCGGCGCGGCAGGCTTCCTGCTCGCTGTGGTGTTCGGGGTCCCCTGGCTGGCGACCGGCCGGATCCTTGCCGACCCGCAGATACTCAGCGGTGGTTTCGCTGTCTTCCTGCTGGGCATGGCAACGGCGATGATCATCGTCTCCCGACGCGCGCTGCGAGCACTGCAAAAGCAGAGCGATCCCGGCCACGCCCCGTGGCAGCGCTGAGGGTGCCACGGGACGCCGACTCGATTTGCGCTGTAGATACCCCTCCAGGGCTGGCGGCGGCGCCGAATCAGCATCTACGGGGCAAATCGCTCCGCGCTGGCCGGACGCGCCCGGCAGCAGGGCGGTCGGCGGTGCCCCAGGCAGGGGCCCCGGGGTGTGATCCCTGAGCTTGACGAAGGGTCCCTCCTTGAGCGGGGGCTTCGTCAGGCTCAGCCAGCATCCCCAAGGCTCAGCCAGCATCCCCAAGGCTCAGCCAGCGTCCCTACTCAGCCGAACGTTTCCACTTCGGCGTCCCGGGACTCGACAGGCTCGACTGCCCGAACCCGCAGATCAGACGCGGGACTGCTGGCCCTCGTCCGGCTCATCCGAAGCCCGGGCGAGCCAATCGGCCGCCTGGACGAGCGCGAGGTGCGACAGTGCCTGCGGCGTGTTGCCCGCGTGCCTGTGGCCGACCGGGTCGTACTCCTCGGCGAGCAGTCCGACGTCGTTGGCCAGCCCCACGAGCCGGTCCATCAGCTTCCGCGCGTCGGCGAGCCGTCCCGAGCGGGCGTACTGCTCGGCCAGCCAGAACGAACAGGCCAGGAACGCGTTCTCCGACGGCGGGAGCTTGTCGATCGGCTCGTCGGAGAAGCGGTATCGCCGCACCAGTCCGTCGTGGAGCAGGTCGTGCTCGATCGCCGCGACCGTCCCCAGCATCCGCGGGTCGTCCGGCACGCAGTAGCCCACCTGCGGCAACTGCAGCAGCGAGGCGTCCACCGCCTTCGAGCCGAACGACTGGACGTAGGTGTTGCGTCCGGTGTCGAAGCCGCGAGTCTCGATCTCGTCCCTGATCCGGTCGCGCAGCGCCGCCCACTGGTCGGCCGGCCCGGGCAGGCCATGTTCACGGACGGCCGCGACCGCACGATCGAGCGCTGCCCACATCATCACCCGGGAATGGGTGAACACGCGCTTGGGTCCCCGCACCTCCCAGATGCCCTGGTCCTTGCGGCGCCAGTTGTGCTCGACGAACTCCACCAGCGCGCGCTGCAGCGGCCAGGAGAACGCGTCCTCCTTCACCCCTGCGTCGCGGGCCTCGGCCAGGGCGATCATCACCTCGCCGATCACGTCACCCTGGAACTGGCGGTACGCGGCGTTCCCGACCCGCACCGGGGACGCGCCCTGGTAACCGGGCAACGACCTCAGCCGCCGCTCGGTCTGATCGCGCTCACCCGCCAGCCCGTACATGATCTGGACGTCGGCCGGATCGCCGGCCACAGCCCGTAGCAGCCACTCGCGCCACGCCTGGGCCTCGCGGACGTGGGAGTGGGCGAGGAAGGCGCTCAGGCTCAGCGCGGCGTCGCGCAGCCAGACGTAGCGGTAGTCCCAGTTGCGAGGGCCGCCGAACTGCTCGGGCAGGCTCGTGGTCGCCGCCGCAACGATGCCGCCGGTGGCGTCGTGGGTGAGCGCGCGGAGGACGAGCAGCGAGCGGATCACCTCGTCGCGGTAGGGCCCTTCGTGGGTGTAGCCGGAGGCCCAGCGGTCCCACCAGGCGATCGTCCGCTCGTACACCCGGTCGACGTCGACTGGGCCAGGGTCGGCGAGGTGGGACTCGTACCAGGTGAGCGTGAGGTCGACCACGTCGCCCTCGCGCAGGGTGTACCGGGCCTCGTGCAGGTGCCCGCGCGAGCGGAGCCTCGGGCCGCGGCGGACGATCGCGTCCGGGCCGGCGGCGGCCAGCATCGCAGGACGGCCGTGCTCCTCCACCTGCCGTACCCAGGGGATCGCCGTCGCGTAGCCGAACCGCACCTGGAGTTCCTCGCGCACCTCCACCGTGCCGTGGAGGCACCGCACGCGGCGGACGACGTCGGCGCGCCGGTCACGCTGCGGCATGAAGTCCAGCACCTCGAGTTCGCCGTCCGCGGTCTTCCAGTGGGTTCTGAGCACGAAGCTCAGTTCGACGTACTCACGACTGGCGGTCGCCTGCGGGTCCGTCGGCGCGACCAGCCAGCGTCCGTGGTCGGGGTCGCCGAGCAGGGCTCCGAACACCGACGGCGAGTCGTAGCGCGGCAGGCACAGCCAGTCGATGCTGCCGTCGATACCGACCAGCGCCCCGGTGCGGCAGTCGCTGATCAGCGCGTAATCCTCGATCGGCCGGCTCATCCGTGAGGCCGCCCTGCGCTCGATGTCATGATCGGCGTCCCCCCTCCTGGTCCTCCCGTCCACCCTTACCCGACTCGGGAGGACCCATGAGTCAGGCGGGCCCCGACGGGACGAGTTGGCTCGATTTGCACAGTAGACGCCGGTTCAACCCGGGGCGAGGGCTCGGATCAGCGTCTACCGCGCAGATCGGATCGCGGGACGGATCTCAACCGGCTCGGCCCGCGGGACGACGCCGGCGTCAGCGACAGCCGCAGCCGGCGATCACGGCCGCCTCGCGGTCCAGCCAGTCGTAGGCGCGGTAGTAGCTGGTGGCGTGGTTGGCCAGCTCGGCGAAGACGAGGGTCGCGCCGTCCTTGGTGGTCAGGTAGCCGGTCAGGCCGGCGAGGCCGCTCAAGGTGCCGGTCTTGGCGTGGACGACGTGGCGGCCGGCCTTCTCGGACTTGTCGTCGAAGCGGTCCTTCAACGTCCCGCTCTCGCCCGCAACGGGGAGGCCATTGACGATCGGCGTGAACTCAGTCTCAGCCAGCGCCAGCCGAATGGCGCCGGCGAGCACGGTCGGGGTGAGCTTGCTGGCCGGAGCGAGGCCGCTGCCGTCCAGGATCTTCAGGCCGGACGTCCACAGGCCACGCTCGGTCAGCCACGCCTGGACGTTGGCTGCCGCGCCGGTGAAGCTGCCCGCGCGCCCGCGCGCGATGGCAGCGTGGCGGGAGAGGGTCTCCGCAGCGACGTTGTCACTGATCTGGAGCGTGCGGTGGATGATCCGGTCCAGCGTGGTGGAAGTGACCCTGGCCAGTTCGGGGGCGTCGGCGCCCGCCCTGCCGGACGCGACCGAGGACACCTTGATGCCCGCTGCCTTGAGCCGTTTCGCGAACGCGTTGGCCGCCGTCTTCGCCGGGCTGGACGCGGCCCGTCCGCCGCCGACCTTGCCCGAGTTGATCTCGAGGGCGGCCACCTTGGCCTCCCAGCCCTTCCACTTCGCCTTCCAGTGCGAGCTCCACGTGGGGCCGCTGAACAGGGACGCGTCGTAGCGCAGGCTGACCTTCGTGCGTCCGACCGCCCTGAGCGCCGCGACGGTCGCCTTGGCCAGCTTCTGCAGCGACGCCGGCTTGTAGGACGAGGTGGAGGTCTTGTCGGTGAGCAGCGGGTCGCCACCGCCGACCAGGACGATCCGGCCCGAGCCGGCGTCCAGCACCCTGGTGGCAAAGGTGCGATCGGCGCCGAGGATGTCCAACGCAGTCATGGTGGTGAGCACCTTCATCGTCGAAGCCGGGGTCAGGGCCGCGCCACTCGAACGCTCGGTGAGCACCTGCCCGTCCGTCGTCGTGACGACCAGGCCGACCGTGCCGATGCCCTTGGTGGAGACCTTCTTCAGCTTCGCGGCGAGGATGGCCGGATCAGGCAGCAGCGTCGGTTCCGCGACGGTGACGATGTCCGCGGGGACGTAGGCGACGGACGGGGAGACGGTGGGCCCGACCAGCAGCGCCAGCGCGAACGAGCCCGAGAGAAGGCCCACTGACCAGCGTCGTCGCATCCGCATGGCACACCATCCTCCCAGACCAGCCGCTCCGAGTCACGGCCGGCGGTCCCTGAGCCTGACGAACGCTCCCTGAGCCTGACGAAGGGCCAAGTCTGACGAACGCTCCCTGAGCCTGCCGAACGCTCCCTGAGCCTGACGAACGCTCCCTGAGCCTGACGAAGGGCAGGCCGCTGAACGAACGGGACAGTCCCTTTCGTTCACGAGCGGACAGGCAGCCCGTCCTCGAGATGGCGCCGGGCGCCGGCGAGGTAGCCCAGCCCGGCCTGTACCAGCGCCAGCACGGCGATCGCGCCCACCACGACGCCCCAACTGGTCGCGGCGGCGAGCCAGCCCGCAACGACCGGCCCGGTGGCGGCGATGAGATAGCCGAAGGACTGCGCCATCCCGGAGAGCCGGACGGTCGCCGCCGGCGTCGTGGTGCGCAAGGGTGCCAGCGCGAGCGCGAGGGAGAAGGACGCGCCGGAGGCCAGTCCGGCGAGCGTGGCCCACAGCCACAGCAGCCCGGGGACGGCGAGGACGCCGAGCGCGGCCAGCGCCATCAGGACACCGGTAGCCGCGCAGAGCAGCCGCTGGTCACCCATCCGGTCGGCGCGGGCGGCAGCGAGGGGCCCGGCGACCACACCGACGACCTGGAACAGGAACAGCAGCCAGCCCGCCTGGCCGGGCGTGAGGCCGCGGGTGGCAGCCATCGAGGGCAGCCAGGTGACCAGCAGGTAGAACGTGAGCGACTGCAGGCCGAAGAAGCCGGTCACCTGCCAGGCGAGCCTCGACCGCCACGGCGATACGGTCGCCGCCGTCGCTGCGCTGCCGGACGCGTCGGCGTCTGTCCGGCGGGAGAGCACGAGCCAGGCCGCGAGGGCGAGCACGGCGGGGACGGCCCACACCGCCAACCCCGGACGCCAGCCCCCGAGCGCTGCCGCCAGCGGCTCCGACAACCCGGACGCCAGGGACGCCGCGAAGCCCATCACCGCCGAGTAAAGGCCTGTGGCCAGTGACACCCGGGCGGCGAACTCACGCTTGACAATGCCGGACACCACCACGTTCCCGATCGCGATCGACAGGCCGACGACCACCGTCCCCACCCACAGGGCACCGGACACCGGCAGCGAACGGAGCCCGATCGCCACCGTGATGCCGGTGAGCGCGATCGTCACTGCGGCCCGGTGCCCCGTCCGGCCGGTGAGGGCGTGTACCAGGGGCGAGGCCGCGGCAAAGCAGAGCAGCGGGATCGCGCCGAGGACGCCGAGAACCCCCGGTCCGAGGCCCAGCTCCGTCCCGATCTCGGGCAGGACCGGTCCGACCGACGTGAGCGCCGGCCGCAGACACGCCGCGATCAGCAGGACGCCGACCAGCGCGCCCCAGCTGAGCTTCCGGTGCGACGGTTCTCCGGGGAGGCCGGTGAATCCCTGCAGGTCCGGGTTGTGCTCTGGCATGGCCCCTGGATTCTCGCAGACCCCGCCAGCCTCACCGGCCCGAGTGGGGGACGGCGTCAGCGGGAATCGGGCAGTCCGGGCACCCCGGTGAGCAGGCGCGTGCCCAGCTCGCGATAGGCACGATGGTCGACTTCGAGGCCGAGGCCGCGCTGCACGGCGTAGCCGGTGATCAGCCCCATCAGGATGTTCGCGACCGCCGCGGGGTCGGTGTCGGGAGCGTGCTCGGCGCACCACCCGCCGATGAAGGTGATGATGCTGCCCTTCACCGTGCTCACCTCGCTGAGCAGCAACCGCCACAGTCCGGGGTCGGACTTTGCTCCCGCCCAGATCTGCAGCAGCAGCTCTGGTGTGTCCTCGTCCTCAGTGACCCGGTCAAGAGCCGCGCCGAAGAGCTCCGCCGGCGAGAGTCCGGTGGACGTCCGCATGATCATCGACATCGGGATGGCCATCGCCGTGCGCCCGACCTCGAGGACGAGCCGCTCCTTGCTGCCGAAGTGGTGGTAGATCGCGCCTGCCGACGTGCGGGACGCCGCGATCACGTCCGAGATCGACGTGCCGGCCACGCCATGCAGGCGGATCAGCTCGGTCGCCGCCGCGATGATCGCCTCCCGCGCCCCGGGCCGCTTCGCGCGTACGTCCACCCAAGCAGACTATCCGGCTGGGCAGACGATCCGCATTTATGCGTATCTGCGGTACTGTGGCACCCAAGAACAGAACGATCGTTCTGGACGGAGGCTGGCATGGACGGCGGAACCTCGCTCGGCCTGGACATCGGCTCGACGACCGTCAAGGCCGTCGTGCTGGACGGCGCCGCCCTGCTGTTCAGCGCGTATCGCCGGCACAACGCGGACGCCCGCGGCGCCCTTCGTGAACTCCTGCGCGAGATCGCCGAACGCTTCCCCGGCGCCGAATTCCATTGCGCGGTGACCGGTTCGGCCGGTCTCGGCGTCGCAGAGCTGATGGGCGTCGAGTTCGTCCAGGAGGTGATCGCCAGCACCGCGGCGATCGAGCGGTTCATCCCCCAGGCCGACGTCGTCATCGAGCTCGGCGGGGAGGACGCCAAGATCACTTTCCTCCGTCCGGTCGTCGAGCAACGCATGAACGGCACCTGCGCGGGCGGCACCGGCGCGTTCATCGACCAGATGGCCACGCTGCTGCACACGGACGCCGGCGGTCTGGACGCCCTGGCCGCCGAGCACCAGCACCTCTACCCGATCGCCTCGCGCTGCGGCGTGTTCGCCAAGTCCGACCTGCAGCCCTTGCTCAACCAGGGCGCCGCGCACACCGACCTCGCCGCGTCCGTGTTCGCCGCCGTCGCCACCCAGACCATCGCCGGCCTCGCCTGCGGACACCCGATCCGCGGCAACGTCGTCTTCCTCGGCGGCCCGCTGCACTTCCTGCCCCAGCTGCGCAAGGCATACGAACGCGCTCTCGCCGCTCAGGTGGAGTCGTTCACGACGCCAGAGAACGCCCACCTCTACGTCGCCATCGGAGCTGCCCTGCTGGCGGGGACCAGAGCGACGGCACCCTCACACCGGCTGGTCGAGCCTGGTTCCCCTGAGGAGCCGGCGAGGTACGAGCCGGCGTCGCGAAGGGTCGAGACCCCCGCCACGGGAACTGCGGTCTCGACGAGCTCGACCAGCCGAAGGGACGGCTCGACCAGCCGAAGGGACGGCTCGACCACCACCGTCCGCGTCGACGACCTCCTCGGACGCCTCCGCGAGCGGACGCTGATTCCGCTGAGCAGCGCGCGGCTGCGCCCGCTGTTCACCGACGCCGCGGAGCGTGCGGAATTCGACGCCAGGCACGCCGCGACGACGATTCCGAAGGGGAACCTCGAAGACGCACACGGGCCGGTATTCCTCGGCGTCGACGCCGGTTCGACCACCGTGAAAGCGGTCCTGCTCACCCGGGCAGGGCAGATCGTGTTCTCCCACTACCAGGGCAGCAACGACCCGGTGCACGTCGCGATCGGAATCCTGCGCCGCGTGCTGACCGAGCTGCCGGCCGACGCCTATCTCGCCCGCACCTGCGTGACCGGCTACGGCGAGGGCCTCGTCCGCGCCGCGTTGCGGTTGGACGACGGCGAGATCGAGACCATGGCCCACTACCGCGCCGCGGAGACCGTTGCTCCCGGCGTGACGTCGGTGATCGACATCGGCGGCCAGGACATGAAGTACCTGCGGATCCGCAACGGCGTGGTCGACTCGATCGCCGTCAACGAGGCCTGCTCGTCCGGCTGCGGCTCGTTCCTGCAGACGTTCGCTGCCTCGATGGGCACCGACGTGGAGTCCTTCGCGAGGACGGCACTGGAGTCGTCCGCACCGGTCGACCTCGGCACCCGCTGCACGGTGTTCATGAACTCCTCGGTCAAGCAGGCGCAGCGCGAGGGGGCCAGCCAGGGCGACATCGCCGCCGGTTTGTCATACTCCGTAGTACGCAACGCGCTGTACAAGGTGATCAAGCTGAAGGACGCGTCCCAGCTCGGCGAGAAGGTCGTCGTGCAGGGCGGCACGTTCCTGAACAACGCCGTGCTGCGGGCGTTCGAACTGCAGACAGGCGCGCAGGTGATCCGTCCGGACATCGCCGGGCTGATGGGCGCCTATGGTGCGGCGCTCACCGCCCAGCGCAACTGGTCGGACGGCGAACGCTCGCAATCCCTCGGCCTGGAGGAGCTGGACGGCTTCAGCGTCGACACCCACCTCGACACCTGCCGGCTGTGCCAGAACCACTGCCAGCTGACGATCTCCACGTTCGGCGACGGCACCAGGCACGTATCCGGCAACCGGTGCGAGCGCGGCGCCAGCACAGAGCGGGTGCCGAAGAAGTCCGAGCTGCCGAACCTGTTCGACTACAAGTACAAGCGCATGTTCGGCTACCGGCGACTCACCGATGACAAGGCGTTCCGTGGCGACATCGGCATCCCGCGGGTGCTGAACATGTACGAGAACTTCCCGCTGTGGTTCACGATCCTGACGAAGCTGGGCTTCCGGGTGACGATCTCGGGACGCTCCAGCCACGAGATGTTCGAGAAGGGCATGGAGTCGATCCCGTCCGAGAACGTCTGCTACCCGGCCAAGCTCGCCCACGGCCACATCGAGAGCCTGCTCGACCGCGGCATCACGACGATCTTCTACCCCTGCGTGCCGCTGGAGGCGAAGGAGAGCGAGAGCTCCGACAACCACTTCAACTGCCCCGTGGTCGCGTTCTACCCGCAGGTGATCGAGCGCAACCTGCCCCGGCTGCAGGAGCCCGGCGTGACCTACCTCTCGCCGATGCTCAACCTGAACGAGCCGGAGTTCCTCGCTACTCGGCTGGTCGAGACGTTCGCGGACTGGAACGTCACCCTGGAGGAGGCGACCGCCGCCGTCCAGGCCGGCTACGAGGAGGACGCGCAGGTCAAGGCCGACATCCGGGCCGAGGGACGCCGCGCGCTGGACTACATCGCAGAGCACGGCATCAAGGGGATCGTGCTGGCCGGGCGTCCGTACCACGTGGATCCCGAGGTCAACCACGGCATCCCCAGCCTGATCAACGGGCTCGGCATGGCCGTCCTGACCGAGGACGCGATCGTCGAGCCGGCCGAGCCGCTGCTGGCCCGGCCGATCCGGGTACGCGACCAGTGGGCCTACCACACGCGGCTCTACGAGGCGGCCGCCCGGGTGGCGCGCGAGCCCGAGCTGCACCTGGTCCAGCTGAACTCGTTCGGCTGCGGGGTGGACGCGATCACCACCGACCAGGTGCAGGAGATCCTCGAGCAGGCCGACGACATGTACACGCTGCTGAAGATCGACGAGGTGTCGAACCTCGGCGCGGCGACCATCCGGTTGCGCTCGATGAAGGCGGCAGCGGCGGAGCGCCGCGGGTCGGCGACCGTGAGCACCTTCGGTCCGCTGGGCGAGCGACGGCTGTTCGACGAGAACGCACGGGCGACGCACACGATCTACGCGCCGCAGATGGCGCCGATCCACTTCCGGTTGGTCATCCCGGTGATGCGTAAGCTCGGCCTGAACGTGAAGCTCCTCGAGCACGCCAGCGCAGACGACATCGAGATCGGACTGAAGTACGTCAACAACGACGCCTGCTTCCCCGCGATCATGATCGTCGGCCAACTGGTGAACAAGATCCGCTCCGGCGAGGCGGATCCCGACCGGACGTCCGTGGCCATCACCCAGACCGGTGGCATGTGCCGCGCCACCAACTACGTGGCCCTGCTGCGCAAGGCGCTGGCCGACGCCGGCTACCCGCAGGTGCCCGTGCTGGCGATCAGCGTGCAGGGACTGGAGTCGAATCCGGGCTTCAAGATCACCCCTTCGCTGCTCGTCCCGGCGATCCAGGCGCTGGTGCTGGGCGACCTGTTGCAGACGGTGCTGCTGCGCGTCCGTCCGTACGAGACGGTGCCGGGTACGGCCAAGGCGCTCTACGACCAGTGGGACGCGGTCTGCCAGGAGTTCCTGCAGTACGGCGGCTATTCGAAGACCCTGGGACGCCACATCGGCTACACCAGCCTGATCCGCCGAATCGTGAAGGACTTCGACGCCCTGCCGCTGCGGGACGTCCCGCGCAAGCCGCGGGTGGGCATCGTCGGGGAGATCCTGGTGAAGTTCCACCCGGACGCGAACAACCACGTGGTGGACGTGGTCGAGGCGGAGGACTGCGAGGCCGTGCTGCCCGGCATCCTGCAGTTCTTCCTGATGCCGCTGTACTCCGCGGGGCACCAGTGGGAGAACCTCGGGATCGGACCGCGTTCGCACCACGTGAAGAAGTGGGCGATGTGGCTGATCGAGAAGTTCCAGCAACCGGTGGTGAACGCCCTGCGGAAGACCGGAGGCAAGTTCGACTTGCCGCCACGGATGGCCGACCTCGCCGAGAAGGCGGACGGGGTCATCTCGATCGGCACCCGCGCCGGTGAGGGTTGGCTGCTGACGGCGGAGATGGTCGAGCTGATCGAGCTGGGCGCTCCGAACATCATCTGCGCGCAGCCGTTCGCCTGCCTGCCCAACCACGTGGTCGGCAAGGGCATGTTCGCCGAGCTGCGGCGGCGGCACCCCGAGGCCAACATCGTGTCCGTCGACTATGACCCCGGCGCCTCGGAGACCAACCAGCTCAACCGGATCAAGCTGATGGTGGCGACCGCCCACAAGCGGCACAACGCCGGTGCGGCGAGCGGAGCTGAGGACGTCCGCGTCCCGGAGAGCGACGGCCCACGGTTGTCCCGGCACCTCCCGATCATCCCGGTGTCCCCCGTGGACGCCTGGGAGGACGCGGGCCGCCGCTGAGCCTTCCACGCGCCGACGACCCCGCGCCCGTTCCGGCTCCGCGTTGGGCGAGCGCGGGGCACGGCGACTCAGCGAGCGTCCGGCGTGCAAGCATTGGACCCATGCCTGCAGACACGCCCGTCCCGGTCACAGAGCCCGGCCGCCGCCTGACCATCGCCGAGTTCACCGACAACTACGGGCCGGCGCACTCGGGGATCCTCTACGCCGTCCAGTTCCTCGAGGAGCAGGTGCTGGCCGCCGGCCACAAGGTGCTGCTGGTCGCCCCGGTCGCGAAGGGGCCGAATCCGCATGCCAAGCATCCGAACCGGCGGGAGATCCGGCTGCCGTCCGTCCCGATTCCCGGCATGAACGTGCGGCTGTCCCTGGGCCAGGACTTCGACTACCGGCTGGCCCAACTGGTCGCCAACCCGCCGGACGTCATCCACGTGCACGGGCTGGGCCCCATCGGCATGCTGGGGCTGTGGGTCGCCGAGCGCACCGGCAAGCCCCTGATCGTGACCTGGCACACCGACTTCGAGGCGTACGCCGACCACTACTGGCACGTCGCGCCGTTCCTCAACGCTGCCTACAAGGTGCACGAACTGCACCGGGCCGACAGCACATGGGACGAGCTGAAGAAGATGAAGTGGAAGGCTCCCCGACGCGGCGGCGCGCAGGTGGCGCTGCTGGAACTCGCCTCCAAGATGCTCACCGAGGCTGACCTCGTCACCACGCCTTCGGACAAGACCGGCAAGCGAGTGCTGGAGATCGCCCCCGCGGCCCGCGTCCGGGTGGTGCCCAACGGGACGGACGCCCTGCCGGAGCTGCCCTCGATCGCGAAGGGGCCCGGGCCGAGGTTTCTCTACGTCGGGCGAATCTCCCTTGAGAAGGGCCTCGACCTGATGGTGGACGCCTTCGAGCTGCTCCGCGACGAGCGCCCGGACGCCGAGCTGATGATCGTCGGCGACTGGCGGCACACCCCGGCCGCGCTGCGCCGCAAGCTGCAGCAAGCGGCCCGCGCCGGCGGCGTGAAGCTGCCCGGTCAGATTCCGCGGGAGAAGCTCGGCGCCTACTACGCCTCCGGGGACGCGTTCGTGTTCGCCTCGATCACCGACACCCAGGCGCTGGTGCTGCACGAGGCCGCGCACGCCGGGCTGCCGTTCGTGATGGTCGACCACGAGCTGCGGCTGGTCGTCGAGCCGGGCGTGAACGCCGTCCTCGCGCGCCGCAACCCGGTCTCGCTCGCCGGGGCGATGCTGACCATGCTGGATGCCCTGGCCGACCCGGCGTTCCGGGCGTCCGCGTCCGCGAAGTCGAAGGAACTGGCCGCGAAATGGACGATCGCCAACCAGTCCAAAGAGGTCATCGAGATCTACGAGGCGATGGCCGCCGGACGCGCCGTCCCGCTCACTCAGGGCCTGGAGCCCGACTACGGCCGCCGGGTGTTCCCGACCCGGCGGGTCACCGCGGAGTTCGACCCCGCCGAGCCGGCCGACGAGCCGGCCGCGCTGACCAGCGGCTCCGATCAGGCGTCCTCGCGCAGGTGGTTCCAGCCGCGCAGGTAGTGCCAGGCCAGCAGCCCGGACGCCAGCCCGTTCGCGGCGCCGGCGACCACGTCCGAGGGGTAGTGCATTCCGGTGTGCACGCGCGCCCAGGCGAGCGTGGCCGGGTAGGCGAGGCAGCCCGTCCCGATGGCGGCCCGCAGCAGCGGTGAGCGGACGCCGCGGGCCAGCAGCGCGTAGACGACCATCAACGCCACCGTCGCGCCCTCGTGGCCGGACGGGAACGAGGACGTCGGCTGTTCGTGGTCGAGGCGGGGCACGTCCGGGCGCTCGCGGTTCACCAGTCGGCCCGCGGCGAGGTAGGTGACGGTCTCGAGGACAAGCGCCAGCGCCGGTACCGCGGCGACCCGCCACCTGCCCGTGCGGCGACCCAACACCGCCACCGCGACCAGCCCGTGCAACACGCTCTCCGGTACGTCCGACGCGGTGGACACCAGCCAGGCGAGGCGGTCGCGTGCCGGCGTCCGCTGTGCCTGCAGGGCCCGGATCGCGGCGGTCTCTCGCTCCCGCAGCCGCTCGCTACGGGCGAGTGCCCTGCCGATGACGATGTTGGCCGCGGTGAGCGCCGCGGTCGGGAGTGCCACGTGCAGGGTTGCGTCCCGCACCACGCGTCCGGGGGACGCGCTCGCGCTGCGCCTCACTGGGGACTCTCCGTCCGGCGGAGCACACCGTCCGGCAGGCGCCGCCCGAGCCACGCCGAGCCGTGTGCGACCACCAGCAGCAGCACCAGCATGAGGATCGGCGGATGGGCGAGTTCCCAGCCGAACACTGCTGCGAACCACGGCGCCCGCTGGGTCACGGCGAGCACGCCGACCGCCCCGATCAGGGCGAACTCCGCCACCGACCAGCCCTGGCCGGCCGCGGCACCGGCGAGGGCGATGGTCGCGCCCAGCGCCGCCCCGGCGCCGAGGGCGGGGGTGAGGAACCCGCCGGTCACACCGCTACCGAAGGTGACCCCGGTCGCCAGTGGCTTGAAGAGGATCAGGACACCGAAGGTGAGCAGCGACCCTCCGCCGGCCAGCGCGAGCTGGACGATGCCCTTGCCGTTCCCCGGCAGACTCGGCAACCAGATTGCGGCCACGCCGACGAACAGCCCGGCGAGTGCGGTGGCCACCGGCAGCCGCCAGCCAGGCCTCGGGCGGACGCGCGCGAAGCGTCGCATGATCGAGCTGAACAACCAGCCCAGACCTGCGCACAGCGGTGCGGCCAGCAGAGCCCACACCACGGCGGGCGCATCGACAGCCACACCCGGGTAGCTGTAGGTCGGCGCCGTGCCGAGCACCGGCCACGAGACCACCACGGCGAGGACGCACACGCCCAGCGACACCGCGAGCCCGCCCGGCCCGAAGCCACCGGCGAGCACCTCCGCCCCGAACAGCACACCGCTCAGCGGCACGTTGTACACGACGGCCAGTCCGGCGCCCGCTCCGGCAACGACGAGCCTGCGCCGCAGCCCCGTCCGGACCCCCAGCAGGCTGCTGATCCCGGAGGCCAGCGCGCCGCCGACCTGCCGGGGCGCACCCTCGCGCCCGATCGACGCGCCGCTGCCGACCGCGATGATCTGCAGCATCGCGTCCAGGCTCGAGCGGCCGACCGGAAGCCGCTTCGGCCGCTCGCCACAACCGTCCAGCACGTCGGGGAGCGGACGGGTGCGCAGCCGCATCCACGCCAGCCCGCACAAGCCCATGCCGACCACCGGCGCGACCACCCGGGTGAGCGGGTCGGCGTGCTCGACACCGATCAGGAAGGTCTCGCCGCTGTAGCCGTACGCCAACTGCTGAACGAGATGCAGCAACAGCGTCAGCAGCGACCCGGCCACCCCCACCGCCAGCCCTGCCGCTACCACGCCCACCGTCGTCCGTAGCCCGGCCGGCCAGGCTCTGGTGAACCCGCGACAGTGGGCCAGCGCGGCGCGCCGGCCCCGGCGGATCTTCCTGTCAGCAACCACGGCACGGGCAGCATCTCACGTCCCGTCCGCTCGGGTCGGACCCCTTCGCCAGACGTTCACCTGCTCGTCCACCAGGCTCACTTGACCGTCCACCGTGGTCTCCGGACGAGGGCCGGTACTGTTCGACCCAACCCGTCCGGCACCCCACGGGTAGACAGGGTGTGACACAGGTGCAGGCGATGGAACCGGCGTCATCGTTCGACCTCGACAGCCATGAGACGTTCACGGCGTGGGTCGCGCCGCACTGGACGGCGATGGCCCGGCTGGCCGCCCGCTTTGGCAGCGACCCGGACGACATCCTCGCCGATGCGCTCGCGGACGCCTGGCGCAAACGGGCCCAGTTCGATCCCGCCCGCGGCAGCGCCCGGTCGTGGCTGCTTGCGATCACCGCCGACCAGCGGCGCAAGGCCTGGCGGCGGACCGCACGATGGCTCTCCCGCACGACCGCGCTGCCCGAGGACGGCGGCCCCGCGGCTGCCTCAGGCGACGCCAGCGCTTCGGTCGACCTCGAACGCGCACTGGCGCGGCTGACCGCCCGGCAGCGCCTTGCGGTCGACCTGCACTACTACCTCGGCCTCGGCCTGGCCGAGGTGGCCGTGGTGATGCGGTGCTCAGAGGGCACGGTGAAATCGACCCTTTCGGATGCGCGGCGACGCCTGCGCGCCCTGCTCGGAGAGGACTACCGATGAACGTCGAGGAACTGCTGCGCGAGCAGGGCGAACAGTGGCGGACGCCGAAGGTCGCCGAACCCGATCTCGACGCCGCGATGGCACGGAGCGCCCGGCGTCGGCGCGCCGGCATCGCCATCGTCGCCGCGGTCTTCGTGGTGGCGGCGTCCGGCCTGGCGTGGGCGGTGCTGCCGGGGCGCACCGCGTCCGTCCCTGCCGTCCCGGCGCCGGTCGCCACGCCGGGCACGCCGGCTCCGGGTGAGACCCCCGTCCCCACGACCGAGCCGACCGTGGTTCCGGAGGGGAACATCGTGGCTGCGGCGAGCGCGCTCGTGTCGGAGTACGGCCAGGGCAAGGCCCCGGACGTGGTCGACGCCTCGGCCGCACTGGCCGGCACCGTGCGCCGCACGGGCCTCATCGCCGTGCCCGACGACGTCTCGGACGACGCCGAGGTCTGGGTGCTGCAGCTGCGCGGCACCTTCCGCTGCGACGCCTGCTCGCATCCTGCCGGCAGCATCGCGACCCAGCACGTCCTGCGGGCGCTGCTCGATGGCGACGAGGGAAAAACCCTTGCCACGGGCACTTTCAACACGGCGGCCGAGCTCAGTCGGACGGGCGGCGTCGTCTGGCAATTCCCGCTGAGGACCACGCAGCCAGCTCTGTACAACCTGACGGATCAGATCCGGAAGGGCCTGGACAAGGCGAAGACCGCGTCACTGACCGCGGTCGATGGCGTCCACACCACCCTCGGCCAGGCGCAGCAGCGGCTGTTCGGCCACACGACGTTCCCGATGTCAGGTCAGGGCGTCTGGCTGGTGCGGATGACCGGTGAATTCGCCTGCCCCCGCTGCACGAGCCTGAACCCGGACGGCAGCAGCACCGGCAGCCAGCTGGTCATGGCCATCGATCGGGCGGCGGGCGACCTCCTCCTCGTCGCAGTGTCGGCGGCTCCGGTCGATCTGTCCGGTCTCGGCGTCACCGTGGATTTCGAGGTCTCGTCCTTCCGGCGCTGACCCTCACGCTCAGGGGCGTGGGCGCAACGCGGCGACCTCCTGAGCGGATGTCCCGGAATCGAGCAGGAACTGACGGCAGCGGTCGGCCTCGTCCCGTTCGCCGATCGCGTCCGCGGCCTCGGCCAGTGCCAGCAGCGCGCGCAGGAAGCCCTGGTTCGCCTCGTGTGAGGCGGGGATCGGGCCTTGCCCGCGCCAGCCCGCACGGCGCAGCGCGTCCAGGCCGCGGTGGTAGCCGGTGCGGGCGAAGGCGTAGGCGGCGACCGGGTCCGCGGCCTGGGACTCCTCGGCCAGGATCGCCCAGAGCAGCGACGCCGCGGGTGCCGAGCGGACGGCGACCCGTACCGATGCGCCGTCGGCGAGCGCCGCGCGGGCGACCGCGTCCGGGCCGTCGGCAGGCAGGAAGGTCGGCTCGGGACCAGGCAGGAGATTCTGGTGGCTCATGGGACGAGTCTGCCAAGGTCCGGCCCGGACGGCGAGACGTCAGAGCCGGGGGGTAGCGTCACGGGAAACGACCCGGAGGAGGCAGCGTGACCACCTTGACCGACCGGCCGCATTCGGCACTCGTCGTGATCGACGTGCAGAACGGAGTCGTGGCCGAGGCCCACGACCGCGAAACGGTGCTGGGTAACATCAGGACGGCCGTCGACCGGGCGAGATCGGCCGGCGTCCCCGTGGTGTGGGTGCAGGACGCAGCGGAAGGCCGCGAGACCGGCAGCGAACCGTGGCAGATCGTGCCGGAACTCGACCCGGCCGACGACGAGCCGCGGGTCGAGAAGTACTACGGGGACGCGTTCGAGGACACGAACCTGGAGCAGGTACTCGCCGAGCGAGGGGTGGGCCGGCTGTACGTGGCCGGCGCGCAGACGGACGCCTGCGTCCGCTCGACGCTGCACGGCTCCTTCACCCGCGGCTACGACACCGTCCTGGTGTCGGACGCCCACACGACCGAGGACCTGTCGGCCTGGGGCGCGCCCACCCCTGACCTGGTGATCGCCCACACGAACCTGTACTGGCAGTACCAGTCGGCGCCCGGACGCGAGGCCGGAGTGACGACAGCCGCGGGACTGTTCACGGACGAGTAGCCGTCGCGGGCCGTCTCACGGGCGCACCCTCCGTCTCGAATTAGGTTAGGTTAGCCTTACCTTATTCGTCCCACGGAGGAGAACCATCGTGACCCGCAAGACCCGCAGCCGTGGCAGGTGGCTGCTCGCCTCGATCCTCGGCGCCGCGCTCGCCGCGTCCCTCGCTGCGTGCGCCTCGCCCACGTCGGGCGGCACGGGCGAGCAGGCGAACGGGAGTTCCGCCGGCCCGTCCGCCGATGCGTTCCCCGTGACGATCTCGTCCGCCCTCGGCGACGCGGTCATCGAGAGCAAGCCCGAGCGGGTGGCGACGTGGGGCTGGTCCGCGCAGGACGCCGTCCTCGCCCTCGGCATCGTGCCCGTGGCCATGCCCGCCTATCCCTACGGCGGCGTGGACGGCGTGCTGCCCTGGGACGCTGATGCGATCAAGGCGCTCGGCGGCACGACACCCACTCTGCTCAAAGGCGGCGAGAGCGGCGAGGTGAACGTCGAGGAGTTCGTCGCCGTGAAGCCGGACGTGATCCTCGCGCCCTACTCGGGCCTCACCCAGGCGGAGTTCGACGCGCTCAGCAAGGTGGCGCCGGTGGTCGCCTACCCCGAAAAGCCGTGGGCCACGAGCTGGCAGGACCAGGCCGCGATCATCGGCAAGGCCCTCGGCCTGGAGAGCCAGGCGAACCAGCTGGTGAGCGACACACAGGCCAAGGTCGCGAAGCTCGCGTCCGAGCACCCCGAGCTGAAGGGCAAGACCTTCGCCTACGGGGCGTCCAACGAGCCCGAGGTGCTGAACATCTACCGGGCCACCGACCCGCGCGTCCAACTGCTGGTCGAACTGGGCATGAAGGTCGCGCCGGCCGTGGCGACGCTCGACCCGAAGCCCGCGGACGAGACCTACTTCTACGGAATCAGCTTCGAGAAGCTGTCCCAGCTCGATTCCGACGTGCTCGTCGCCTACTTCGGCACCCAGAAGGACGCGGACGCCTTCACCTCCGACCCGCTGGTCGCCGCGATGCCGCAGGTCAAGGAGGGCCGGTTCGCGCCGATCGTCGGGGAGTCGTTCGTGATGGCGTCCAGCGCGCCGACCGTCCTGTCGATTCCGTGGATGCTGGACAAGTACGTGCCGCAACTCGCGGCGGCAGCGGCGAAGAGTGCCGGCTGACACCATCCCCGGCACGCGCCGGACGGGCCGCAGCGAGTTGCGTGCCCGTCCGGCGCACCGGCGTCTGCTGGGGCTGGCCGTCCTGCTCGCAGGCCTGATCATCGTGACGCTGTGCAGCCTCGCGATCGGCGCGTCCGACATCAGCCTGCCCACCGTCGTGGACGCGTTCCTCCGCTACGACCCGGCCAACCCCGACCACATCGCGGTGATCGCCAAGCGGCTGCCCCGCACGGTCGTGGGCCTGGTGGCGGGCGCAGCGCTCGGGCTGGCCGGCACCCTCGCCCAGGGCGTCACCCGCAATCCGCTCGCCGACCCGGGCATCCTGGGCATCAACCAGGGGGCGGCGCTCTCGGTGGTGGTCGGCATCGCCGTGTTCGACGCGAGTTCCCCCGCCCAGTACCTCTGGTTCGCCTTCGCTGGCGCCGCGGCCGCCGCCGCCCTGGTCTGGCTGATCGCCGGCCGTGGCAGGGACGGCGCCACGCCGGTCAAGCTGGCCCTGGCCGGGGCGGCCGTGGCTGCGGCCTTCCTCTCCCTGGTAGCAGGCGTGCTGATCGCCAGCCAGGAGTCGCTGGACCGGATGCGGTTCTGGCAGGTCGGGTCGATCGCCGGGCGCGGCTTCGACGTCCTGCTGCCCGCCCTGCCCGCGCTGGTACTCGGCAGCGTCCTCGCGCTGCTGTCCGGACGGTCGCTCAACCTGCTGGCCCTCGGCGACGACGTCGCCAGCGGGCTCGGCCTGCACGTGGACCGGGCGCGGCTGTTCACCGGCGGCGTGGTCGTCCTGCTGACCGGCGCCGCAACGGCTGTCTGCGGTCCGATCGCCTTCCTCGGACTGATCGTGCCGCACCTCGTCCGGCTGGCCACCGGCCCCGACTACCGGTGGGTGCTGGCGTATGCGGCCCCGGCCGCAGCGACCGTGCTCGTCGGCGCGGACGTGGTCGGGCGCCTGCTGGCCCGGCCCGGCGAACTGCAGGTGGGCATCGTGCTGGCCGGCATCGGTGCCCCGGTGTTCATCGCGATCGTGCGCCGCGGTCCGGCGGTGTCGCTGTGAGCGCAGCGGTCCGGGTGGCGCGGACGCCGTCCGGGGCGCTCGAGCCGGGCCATGTCACCCGCACCTGGCGACAGGGCCTTCGCCGTCGTACTTTCGTTGTCTGCGCCGCTCTGCTGGCGGCGATGCTGGCGTTGTTCGTCCTCGCCCTGCTGCTCGGCGCGGCCGGGTTGAGCCCGGCTGAGGTGTGGTCGGCGTTCACCGGAAGGGCGTCCCGCATCACGCGCTTCGTCGTGCTCGACCTGCGCCTGCCGAGAGCGGTCTGCGCGGTCCTGGTCGGAGTGTGCCTGGGTCTCGCCGGCGCGGTCTTCCAGTCCGTCCTGCACAACCCGCTGGCCAGCCCTGACGTTCTCGGCGTGACCGGCGGGGCGGGCGCGGCGGGCGTATGGGGCGTCCTGGTGCTGGGCTGGTCGGGGCTCGGGCTGGCGTCCCTGGCGATCGCAGGCGGGATCATCGCTGCCCTCGCCATCGCCGTCCTCAGCAGGCGAGGCGGTATCGCCGGCCTGCGCCTGGTGCTGGTCGGGGTCGGTGTCGCGGCGTTCGCCGGCGCGCTCACCTCGTACCTGCTGACCCGGTCCGACCTGAGGGACGCCTCGGTCGCCTACACGTGGCTGGTCGGCAGCCTGAACGGCGCGGCCTGGCCGGTGGTTTCGGTGGCTGCCGCCCTCGCGGTGCTGGCGTGCGCCGCGCTCGTCCTGCAGGCGCGCGGGCTGCGGGCGCTCGAACTCGGGGACGACGCGGCGACCGCTCTCGGAATCCGACCCGAACGCGCCCGTCCCCTGCTGCTCCTGACGGCCGTCGTGCTCGCCTCGGTGGCGGTCGGCGCCAGCGGTCCGATCGCCTTCGTCTCGCTGACGGCGCCACAGATCGCCCGCCGGCTGGTGGGACGCACGTCGCTGTCGCTGGTGGCGTCCGCCGCGATCGGTGGGGTACTCGTCACCGGGTCGGACCTGCTCGCGCAGTATCTGATCCCGTCCGTCACGCTGCCCGCGGGCGTGGTCACCGGCGCCGTGGGCGCCCCGTACCTGGCGTGGCTGCTGGCGCGCAATGACACGATCGGGCATCCCGGAGGTTCAGCATGAGCACCCCACGCATGAGCACCCACACCCTCGAGGCCGTCGACCTCACCCTGGGCTACGACGGGGACGCGATCGTCCGCGAGCTGAGGCTGCAGATTCCGCCGGAGCGGATCACGGTGATCGTGGGGGCGAACGCGTGCGGCAAGTCCACGCTGCTGCGCGGGCTGGCCCGGCTGCTCGCACCCCGGGCGGGCAGCGTGCTCCTGGACGGCACCGATATCCACCGGTTGCCCAGCACGGACGTCGCCCGCCGGCTCGGCCTGCTGCCGCAGTCGCCGCTGGCTCCCGAAGCGATCACGGTCGCCGACCTCGTCTCGCGCGGCCGGTATCCGCACCAGGGTTGGCTGCGGCGACACTCGGCCACCGACGACGCGATCGTCGACGGCGCGATGGCCGCTGCCGGGGTCCTGGACATGGCCGAGCGCCGGGTGGACGCGCTGTCCGGCGGCCAGCGCCAGCGGGTCTGGATCGCGATGGCCCTGGCCCAGCAGGCCGACCTGCTGCTGCTCGACGAGCCCACCACCTACCTCGACATCAGCCACCAGATCGACGTGCTGGACCTGCTGGTCGACCTCAACGCCGAGCGCGGGACGACGGTCGTCATGGTGCTGCACGAACTCGCCCTCGCGTGCCGGTACGCCCACCACCTGATCGCGATGCGGGACGGAGCGGTGGTCGCCGCAGGGCCGCCAGCCGAGGTCGTGAATGCAGACCTCGTGCGCGACGTCTTCGGGATCGACGCGCTCATCGTGCCCGACCCGATCACCGGGACGCCCATGGTGTCGCCGTTCAGTCGCCATCACCGGCGGGTCTCTCCCTGAGCTGGCCTGCGCCGTAAGTCCAGCCCCGGCCCTTCGTGACGCACGCGTCCTCGCAAGCTCGGAGGCGTGCTCCTCAGGGACCGGAAGAGTCCACCCCGAAACGGTCCCGAGAAGCGCTCGCCAGGAAGGGCGCCCACCAACCGGCCCCCGAGAGGCGCTCGCCAGAAACAGCCCTCCACCAACGGTCCCTGAGGAGCGCTGGCGAGGAACGAGCCAGCGCGTCACGAAGGGCGCCCGGCACGTCAATACATCGCCGGGCCGCTGCCGGGATCCGGCTTCCGCCGGGATGACGTGGGCTGGATCAGCCAAAGCCGGGACCGCCGCCGAACCCGGGACCGCCACCGCCAAAGCCCGGGCCGCCGCCAAAGCCACCCATGCCGAACCCGCCACCGCCGAAGCCACCCATATCGTGCCCGAACAGGCCGCGCCCGAGGCCGAACAGACCGCCCGGCCGGTCGAAGAGCAGGTCGAACACGGCCGAACCCACGAAACCGGCAGCGAGTGAGGTGAGCACCGTCCGTCCCGTGCCGTAGCCGCCGAACAGCCGATCCAGGGCGCCCGGTTGTCGGACCTCGAGCCGGGTGGCCGCCCGCGCCAGGGCCGTCGGCGAGTCGTCCGTGGGGACCTCTTCTGTGCGGGCCAGCGCGTGCAGCACCTGTCGACGCTCCTCGGCGGTGAGCTGGGCGAACCCCTCGACGTGCGCCTGCTCGATCTGGTCGGGCGATGCGGTGCGCAGCAGGTAGCGGTAGCGCTCCACGGCATCGGGGCTGGCCGCGGGATAGTTCTGGTAGGTGCTCATGGGGATGAGCCAACCGTTCGATCCTGTGAGTCTGTTGTGCAGATCTGGTGAGGCTGGATTGAGTGCGGGCCATAATGGCGGCCATGGCCGGGAACACCGCGGGCATGTCCGCAGACCAGGCGCAGCGCTACGACGCGCTCATGCAGCGGCTCGAGCGGCGCTTCTTCCCCGATACGAGGGCGTGGGTCTGCGGCCGGGCGGACGGGGAGACGCTCGAGATCGCCGTCGGCACCGGCCTCAACCTCCCGCACTACCCGGACGGCGTCCGCCTGACCGGCGTCGACCACAACCCCGCCGCACTCGACTTCGCCCGGGCTCGCGCTCGCACCCTGGGACGCGATGTCGTGCTCCGGCAAGGGGACGCCGCGTCCCTGCCCTACCCGGACGCGGCCTTCGACACCGTAGTGTGCACTTTCGTCCTCTGCGAGGTTCCTGACGACGCCGGAGCGATCCGGGAGGCCCTGCGGGTGCTGCGTCCCGGCGGCAGCCTGCTGCTCGCCGACCACGTGGTCGCAACCAATCAGTTCGTCCGGGCCGGCCAGCACCTGCTCGAAGCGCTGACGATCCCCGCGTCCGGCGAGCACTTCACCCGGCGACCCAGCGCGCACCTCACCGGGGCCGGCGCCGAGGTCGTCGCGGGCGATCGCTTCCTCCACGGCGCGATCGAGCAGGTGCACGCCCGGAAGGCCGCGACCCCCTGACTCGATCCGCGCAGTAGACGTCCGTCTGGGCAGATTCCGGGGCCGATCTGGCGGTCTACTGCGCAATTTCGCTCGGCCGTCTCCTGAACAGAGGGAACCGTCCCCTTTTGCCGGGAGCCGCGTCCGACCACAATGACGCGGTGGAGAGTGCCTTCTTCCTCGTCGTGCTGCTGGTCGGCATCCTGTCTGGCAGCGCGCTCGCCGGACGCATCGGGGTCCCGGCACCCCTCCTGCTGGTGGTCGCCGGAGTCGCCGCGAGCTTCGTGCCGGGCGTGCCCCAGGTGCAACTGGCTCCTGAAGTCGTCCTGCTCGGCCTGCTGCCGCCCCTGCTCTACGCCGCGGCCGTGCAGACCTCGCTGGTCGACTTCGCACAGAACCGCCGGACGATCCTGCTGCTGTCGATCGGGCTGGTGCTGTTCAGCACGCTCGGCGTCGGCGTGGTCGTCCACCTCCTGCTGCCCGGGCTGCCCTGGCCCGCCGCCTTCGCGATCGGCGCGATCGTCGCCCCACCGGACGCGGTCGCCGCCACCGCCGTCGGACGCCGGATCGGCCTGCCGCGACGCCTGGTCACGATCCTGGAGGGCGAATCCCTGCTGAACGACGCGACCGCGCTCGTCGCGCTGCGGACGGCCATCGCCGCCATCGGCGCCGGCGTCACCGCCTGGGAGGTCGCCGGGGACTTCCTGCTGGCCGTCGGCGGCGGCGCCCTGGCCGGCTTCGTCGTCTTCCGGGTGGTGGCGTGGTTCCGTCCGCGGATCACCGACCCCGTCCTCGACACGGCGGTGTCGTTCGTCGTCCCGTTCGTGGCCTACCTGGCCGCAGAGGCCATCCACGCGTCCGGCGTCCTGGCGGTCGTCCTCGCCGGGCTGCTCCTCGGCCACAAGGCGCCACTGCTCCAGACCGCGAAATCCAGGGTGACCGAGCGGACGAACTGGCGCACGATCGCCTTCCTGCTGGAGAACGCCGTCTTCGCCCTGATCGGACTGCAGGCCAAGTGGATCATCGGCGACGTGGCCCGCTCCGGCCTTCCGCTCGGCCTGGTCATCGGCGTCTGCCTGGCCACTCTCGCCGCCGTGATCCTGCTGCGCCTCGCCTGGGTCTTCCCGGCCCGCTACCTGCTGATCCGGCCCCGCCCCGACCCGGCCACGGGCACCAAGCCCTCGGCGGCCAACACCTTCATCCTGGGTTGGGCAGGCATGCGCGGCGTGGTCACGCTGGCCGCGGCCTTCGTGATTCCCGAGCAGACGCCGTACCGCGAGGTTCTGCTGCTGGCCGCGTTCACCGTCGTGGCCGGGACGCTGCTCATCCAGGGTCTCTCGCTGCCGTGGCTGGCGCGGCGGCTGCGCGTCCGGCCACCCGACCCGATGGAGGACGCGCTGGCCCGCGCAACCCTGCTGGAGCAGGCGTCGAAGGCCGCTGACGCGCGACTGGCCGAGCTCGAGTTCGACGACCCTCACGGCGTGGTCGAGCTGATCCGGCAGCGGGCCGAGCAACGCAACTTCGCCGCCTGGGAGCGACTGGGCACAACGGACGAGCGGGAGTCGCCCAGCGAGTTGTACGCCCGCCTGCGCACCGATCTGATCGCCGCGGAGCGGGCCCGCGTCCTGCAGGTACGGTCGGGTGGACAGGTGCCCAGCGAGGTGGTCGCCGAGGTGCTGGCGATGCTCGACCTTGAGGAGTCGATGATCGACGACGCACAGCCCGAACAGGCCGAGCCGACCGGCCCCGTCCGGCACCTCACCGGCGACAGTTGCGCCGACCTGGAGCGCTACCCGGCCGTGGCGATCGAGCCGGGGCAGGTCTGCCAGCGGTGCCTGGACGAGGGGCTCACCTGGGTGTCGCTGCGGCAGTGCCTGGAATGCGGGCACGTCGGCTGCTGCGACTCCTCGCCCGGACGCCACGCCACCGCCCACTTCCGCGAGACCACCCACCCGGTGATGCAATCGGCCCAACCCGGCGAAGACTGGCGTTGGTGCTACCTGCACCACACCACGGGATAGTAACGTCCTGTTCGGATGACTGGCCGGGACAGCCCGGAAGAGCTCAGTGGGGGCAGAAGCTCGTGACACTTGACGTCGTCTCCGACCCGATCGACCGCAACCGCTTCCCGGTCGACGAGTGGAACCTGCGGGAGACCCGCTACGACCCGTCCGACCTGGGCCTGACCGAGACACTGTTCGCGGTGGGCAACGGCTACCTCGGCCTGCGCGGCAACGTCGAGGAGGGCCGCGACTCCTACGCGCACGGCACCTTCATCAACGGCCTGCACGAGGTGTGGCCGATCCACCACGCCGAGGACGCGTACGGCTTCGCGAAGATCGGGCAGACGATCGTCAACGCACCGGACGCGAAGATCATGCGGCTCTACGTGGACGACGAACCGCTGCTGCTCTCGGTGGCCGACCTGCAGAAATACGAGCGCACGCTCTCCTTCCGGGACGGCGTGCTCACCCGCGAGCTGCTCTGGCGGACGCCGGGCGGCAAGCACGTCCAGCTCCGCTCGCGGCGGATGGTGTCCTTCGCCGAGCGGCACCTCGCGCTGATGGACTACGAGATCACCCTCCTCGACTCCGACGCCCCGATCGTGGTGAGCTGCGAGATCCTCAACCGGCAGGACGGCCAGGACGAGTTCCACGTGAAGGCGGCCGCCATGGGCTCGGGCTTCGACCCGCGGCGCGCGTCCAACCTCACCGGCCGGGTGCTGGAGCCGGTGTCCAAGTGGGAGGGCGGCGGACGTTCGGTGCTCGGTTACCGCGTGGCCACGTCCGGGATGACGCTTGCGGTGGCGGCCGACCACAGCATCGAGACCACAGACGAGGTCGAACTGCTCACCCAGATCGATGACGACGTCGCCAAGCACGTGTTCCGGATCCGCGGCACCGCCGGCACGACGACCCGGATCACCAAGGTGGTCAGCTACCACACGTCCCGCGTCGTCCCGCCGCTGGAGCTCATCGATCGCTGCCGGCGCACGCTCGACCGGGCCAGGGAGAACGGCTCCGCCGAGGTGTTCGCGCAGCAGCGGGCATGGCTGGACGACTTCTGGACGCGCAGCGACGTCGAGATCGAGGGCCAGCCGGCGCTGCAGCAGGCCGTCCGCTGGAACCTGTTCCAGCTCATCCAGGCGGCGGCCCGGGCGGAGGGCGCCGGCATCCCCGCCAAGGGCGTCACCGGGTCCGGCTACGACGGACACTACTTCTGGGACACCGAGATCTACGTGCTGCCGTTCCTCACCTACACGTCGCCGAGCTACGCCCGCAACGCGCTGCGGTTCCGCTACACGATGCTGCCTGCGGCACGGCGCCGCGCGGTCGACCTGAACCAGCGGGGCGCGCTGTACCCGTGGCGGACGATCAACGGCGAGGAGGCGTCCGCCTACTACGCGGCGGGCACCGCGCAGTACCACATCGATGCCGACATCGCGCACGCGGTGTCGCAGTACGTGGCGGCGTCCGGCGACCGGGACTTCCTGGCCCGCGAGGCGATCGACGTCCTGGTCGAGACCGCGCGGCTGTGGGCCGACCTGGGATTCTGGCGCCGGACGGACGGGGCACAGGGCTCCGAGTTCTTCCACATCCACGGCGTGACCGGCCCGGACGAGTACACCGCCGTGGTGAACGACAACCTGTTCACCAACGTGATGGCACGGGCGAACCTGCGGGCAGCCGTCCGCAACCTGCGCTGGCTGGCCGAGTTCGAGCCGGACGCGTACGCGCTGGTCCGGCAGCGGCTGTCGCTGACCGAGGCGGAGATCACCGAATTCGCGCAGGCGGCGGAAGCCATGCACGTCCCCTACGACGAGGGCCTGGGCATCCACCCGCAGGACGACGACTTCCTCTCCAAGGAGCTGTGGGACCTGCCCAACACGCCCCCGGACAAGCGTCCGCTGCTGCTGCACTACCACCCGCTGGTGATCTACCGGCACCAGGTGCTGAAGCAGGCGGACGTCGTGCTCGCGCTGTACCTGCAGGGCGACGAGTTCTCGCTGGAGGAGAAGCTCGCCGACTTCGACTACTACGACCCGCTGACTACCGGCGACTCCACGCTGTCGGCCGTCGTGCAGTCGATCATCGCCGCGGAGGTGGGTTACGCCGAGCTCGCCGAGCGGTACTTCATGGCGGCGCTCTACGTCGACCTGGCCGACCTGCACCACAACGCGGACGCCGGCGTGCACGTCGCGTCCCTGGGTGGGCTGTGGCAGGCGCTCGTCGGCGGGTTCGGCGGCCTGCGCGACTACCTGTCGGTGTGGTCGTTCGACCCTCGGCTGCCGGCCGGCTGGGGTTCGCTGACCTTCCCGATCACGCTGCAGGGCAACCGGCTGCGGGTGAGGGTGGAGCACGAGCAGATCACGTTCGACCTGGAGACTGGCCCGGCCGAGTCGCTGCCGCTGACCGTGCAGGGACACCAGGTGACGGTGCGCCGCGGAACTCCGCTCGTCGTGCCGCTGGAGGCCCCGCCGCGGCTGTCCGGGCGTCCGTCCGTCCGCGACATCGTGGGCGCCGTCCGCGAGGACGGCTCGGTGATCCAGGCCACCGTCCCGGCCCACCCGTCCATGGAGGACGCGGAGACTCCCTGACCCACCGCCGGCTGGTCGAGCCCGTCGAGACCCTGAACGGAAAGGGGACGGTTCCGAGAATCGCCTCATCCGGCGCGGCAGACCACGAAATTCGGAACCGTCCCCTTTTCGTTCAGGTCGCTGGTTTCGACAAGCCCAACCGGCCGAAAGGGTTCAGGTCAGGGTCCAGGCGTGGGGCTGGACGCGGACGGGGCCGTTCCGGCCGGGGAGCTCTACCGGTTCGTCGGAAAGGTTCAGGGCGAGGGTGAGCCGCTCGTGGCCGCCGTTGAGGTTGATCGCGATCGCATCGTTGGTCACCGTGCCGACCGAGAGACCGGCCCAGGTCAGCCAGGGGTGGGTGCGGCGCAGGTGGATGAGCCGCTGGTGCAGCTCGAAGGTGGGACGCCCGAAGGGCGCCAGTCCGTCCGGGTCGATCGGGAACGGCGGACGGACCGCGTCGTCGCCGGTCGGACCGTCCGTCTTCTCGGCGGTGAAGCCCTGCTCGTCGCCGGCGTAGACGGCCGGCACTCCCGGCAGGAGGAACAGCAGCGCGTACGCGAGCGGAAGGTTGCGCTCGTCGGTCAGCTGGGTGGCGATCCGTGTGGTGTCGTGGTTGCCGACGAAGTTCAGCGGACGGAACCTGCTCGCGAATTGGGCGTGCCTGCCGAGCGTCCACGCGAGCTCGTGCGGGTTGTGGTCGTTCAGCGAACTCCAGATCGCCTTCCACAGCTCGTACTCGGTCACCGAGTCGACGCCGGAGCGGGCCACGAAGTCGGCGTAATCGCCGTGGATCACCTCGGCGAGAATCCACGCCTCCGGGTGCGCGGCCTTCACGCGCCCGACGATCGGACGCCACGCGTCAGCGCCGGCGGCGTAGGCGGCGTCGAGGCGCCAGCCGTCCACGCCGCGGTCCAGCCAGTGGTTCATCACGCCGACCACGTAGTCCTGCACGGCGGGGTTCGCCAGGTCCAGTTCGACGAGGTCGAGGTTGCCCTCGAAACCGCGCGGATATCCGTCCGCCCAGCGGATCCAGCAGCCGGCCTCGGAGTCCGGCCCGTCCGCGAGCGCACGCCGGACGATCTCGTGCTCGTGTGAGACGTGGTTGAACACCCCGTCCAGCAGCAGTCGGACGCCGCGCTCCTTCGCTTTCCACACGAGGTCGTCGAAATCGGCAGCGGCGCCCAGCCGGGGGTCGATGCGGTAGTGGTCGAGAGTGTCGTAGCCGTGCGTCCGGGACGCGAAGACCGGCGCGAGGAGCAGCCCGTTCGCACCGAGTTCAACGACGTAGTCGAGCCAGTTGGTCAGCCGCCACAGCCGGTGCTCGACGTGGTCGATGGCCTCACGCTCGGCGTCCACGAAGCGCAGCGGGTAGCAGTGCCACCAGATCACGCTGTCGGCCCAGGCCATACCGCCTCCTCAAATGAGTCATCCTCAGTACGGTTATTGAGAGTAGCTCATTAGTGACTAGGATGTCCATCATGAGGACGCAGGACCGGCGCGCACGGCAGCGGCTGAGCCCACCCGCCCGGATCGACGCGATCCGCCTCGCGGCCACGGACGCGTTCACCGCCACCACCTACGACCAGGTGTCCGTGAGCGGCGTGGCGGCGGCAGCGGGGTCGTCCGAGGCGCTGGTCTACCGGTACTTCGACAGCAAGGCCGGCCTCTACACCGCGGTCGTGAACGCGCAGCTCGAACGGCTGGCCACCCGCCAGCGGGACGCGGTGGCACAGCTACGTCCCCACACCTCGGCCCGTGACCAGGTGCGAGTCACCATCGAGGCCGTGCTCGACCACGTCCGGGACCGCCAGGCCGCGTGGGCGTCCCCGTTCTTCACCGGGGCGTACGAGCCGTCCGCTGTGCAGGAGTTGCGGCGCCAGTACCGGGACGAGTTCGTCGCCAGCCTGACCGACCAGTTGAGGAACCCCGGCTACCGGCGCGCGCAGCTGGCGATCGTCGGCTTCCTCGGCTACCTGGGCGCGTCCGCACAGCAGTGGGTGGAGGACGGCTGCCCTGCCGCCGACCGGGGACCCCTCGTCGAGGCCGCGTTGGGCGCGCTGCAGGGGGCGCTGGGCGACTGGGGCTCCCTGCGTCCACCCGCCTGAGAACCTGCGCCAGACGCTGCGAACTTGCGCGCCAGACGCTCCAGGCGTGGCTCGATCGAGGCGTTTCCGCCATCGAGCGCGCAATTCCGCAGGCGTTGCCGCCGGGGACCGCGTTCGAGCACGGTCATCCCGGCGCGGGACTTCACACGGACGGGTCCACTTTCAGGCCGCGGCGCTCCAGCAGGTGGATCAGGTCCGGATCCTGGCCGCGGTAGTCGCGGAACGAGTCCATCGGATCGACCGAGCCGCCGCGAGCCAGCAGGCGGCGGCGGAACCGCTCGCCGTTCTCGCGGCTCAGACCCCCGTTGGCGCGGATGAACGCCGCCGTGTCCGCGTCCAGCACCTCGGACCAGATGTAGGAGTAGTACGCGGCGTCGTAGCCGCCCTCGAAGGTGTGCCGGAAGTACGTCGAGCGGTAGCGCGGCGGGACCAGCTCGAAGTCCAGACCGACGGACGCGAGCGCCGCGCGCTCGAAGTCTTCGACTTGGTCGGGGTCGGTGGGCAGCTCGTCCAGCGGTGTCCGGTGCCAGACCTGGTCGAGCAGCGCCGCACCGAGGTACTCCGTGGTCTTGAACCCCTGCTGGAACAGCGTCGAGCCCCGCAGCGTGTCCACCCACTCGGACGGCATCGGCTCGCCCGTGGCGTGGTGCACGGCGTAGCGAGGCAGGATATCGGGGTCCAGCGCCCACATCTCGTTCACCTGGGACGGGTATTCCACGAAGTCACGGGGGGTTTCGGTGCCCGACTGGGACGGGTAGCGGGTGTCCGACAGCAGGCCGTGCAGCGCGTGCCCGAACTCGTGGAAGAGCGTGACCACGTCGTCCCAGGTCATCAGCGTCGGCTCGCCGGCGGGCGGCTTGACGAGGTTGGAGTTGTTGGTCACCACCGGCAGCTGGTCGAGCAGGTGGTTCTGGTCGACCATGTTGTTCATCCAGGCGCCGCCCTGCTTGCCCGGACGGGTGTAGAAGTCCGCGGCGAACAGGCCGATCGGTGTCCCGTCCGCCTCCTTCACCTCGAACACGCGTACTTCATCGTTGTACCCGCGCAGGTCGTCCCGCTCGGTGAAAGTGATCCCGTACAGCCCGTTGGCCGCCGCGAACACACCGTCGTGCAGCACCCGCTCCAGTTCCAGGTACGGACGCAGCAGCGTCGCGTCCAGGTTGTACCGCTCGGTGCGCAGCAACTCCGCGACGTACTGCCAGTCCCAGGGCGCCAGCGGCTCGGACGGCTCGATCCGGCGCCAGACATCCTCCATGTCGGCGGCCTCGGCGCGGGCATTGGCGACCGCCGCCGGTGCGAGCTTCGTGAGCAGGTCCCAGACCGCCTGGCCGGTGCGGGCGCAGCCGTCCGCTGCCGTGTAGGCGGCGTGGTTACCGAAGCCGAGCAGCAGCGCCCGCTCAGCGCGCAGCCGGGCCAGCTCGACCACGAGCGGACGGGTGTCGTGCTCGCCGCCCCACCCCCGTCCGATGGACGCGAGGTGGATGCGCCGGCGCAGATCGCGGTTCTTCAGGGCGTCGAGCGGACGCTGCCCGGACGTGTTGTCGAGCTCGATCAGCCAGCCGTCCTCGTGGCCCTGCTCGGCCGCGCGCTCGCGGGCGCCCTCGACCTCGCTGGCGCTCAGCCCGTCCAGCTCGGCGACGTCCGTGACGAGCACGGCACCGGCGTTGAGCCCCGCCAACGCCTTGCGTCCGAACGCCGACTGCACCTCGGCGATCCGGTGGTTGAGGGCGCGCAGCTTCTCCTGGTCGGCCGGGGGCAGGTTCACGCCGGCGTGCTCGAAGGCGAGCAGGCGCCGCTCCAGCCAGTACGCGGACGCCGGGTCGAGCTCGACCTCGCCGCTTTCGGCCCGCCTCGCGAGGGCGGCCACCCTGTCGTACAGGGTCCGGTCGAGGTAGATGGCATCCGAGTGCGCGGCAAGCTGCGGCGCCACGGCCTCTTCCACCGCGTCGAGGACGTCGTTCGTGTCGGCCGGCTGCTTCGTGTAGAAGGCATACAGCGCGCGCGTGAGCAGGCGTCCGGATCGTTCCCACGCCTCGATCACGTTCTCGACGGTCGGCGGCTCGGGATCGTCAGCGATCGCTTTCAGCTCGGCGAGGTGCTCGGCGATGCCGGCCTCGATCGCCGGCTGGTAGTCCTCGTCATGGATCGAGCCGAAGTCGGGCAGTTCGAACGGCAGAGCGGACGGGGAGACGAACGGGTTGGCGGTATCCAGGGACATGCCGTCCATCCTTACCCATCGCCGCGCGCGGACGCGACTCCGGCCCAGTCCGCCCCGACCGGAAGTCGGCGTTCATTCGATCGCCAACTCGGGCTCCCGAGGTCGACGGGGTGACTTTCGACACCGTCGTTGCCGGCGCGTTCAGCGGCTCGGCGGCCAAGGCCGCCGTGAAGCTGCTGCGGCGCGCCGGCTTCGCCAGGCCCGTGCGCGGCGAGAGTTTCGTGGTCACCGGCACGAAGGGGCCGCTGCGCGAGGGCGAGGACCTTCGCGCCCGGGAGTGGGGTGCGGCGCTGGCAGCCCGGCGCTAGCTTCGGCGCGGGACGCAGCCCAGCAGGACGCCGAAGGCGGCGAGGTTCGCCGCGAGCACGAGCCAGTCGAGCCATTCCATGCCTGCGGAGACCGCGAGGATCGCTCCGAGCACGGTCACGACAACGGCTGTGATGTGGCCGCCGCGAGACTGCTTCGCCACCGCGCGGGCGAGGAGGCCGTAGCCGAGCGCCGCCACAGCGAAGGCGATCCCCAGGATCCCCGTGACCGCGGGGTCGACCGCGGGGAGGAACGAGAGCCGGATCGCGAACACCAGGTACAGCACCGTCAGGCCGCCGAGCAGTACCACGGCGATCAGCCGCAGCCGGGCACGCCTCGACCCGGGCCCACCGGACAACGAGGCGGACGCGGCACGCTCTTTCGGCACGGCCCCACCGTAGCGCCCGGCCACCCCCAGACCGTCCTCGCGGGAGACCGAGGGAGAGCCCTACGCTGTCCGGATGGGGATCTCGCCGGTGGAACTGGTCGGCTATCTCGCATCCGCACTGGTGGTGGCATCGCTGGCGATGACCTCGGTGGTCCGGCTGCGGATCGTCTCACTGACGGGCTCGGTGGTGTTCGTGATCTACGGGGCGCTGCTGCCGTCCGTCCCGATCATCATCACGAACGCGGCGGTGGCAGCGCTGAACATCTGGTTCCTGCGCAAGGAGTTCGCGCCGAACCGTGACCTGGGCGCGGTGCCGATCGCCCCGGACGCGCCGTTCCTGCTCGACTTCCTGCGTTCACACACCGCGGACATCCACGGGTTCCACCCCGACTTCGAGGCGCCGCATACCGACGACTTCGCGCTCGTCCTCACCAGGGACGGGTTGCCCGCGGGCGCTCTCGTCGGCACCCCGGACGGCAGCACGCTGCGCCTGAGTCTCGACTACGTGATGCACGCCTATCGCGACTCACGGATCGGCCACTGGCTCTACACCAGGGGGACGAAAGTGTTCACCGACGCCGGCTTCGACCGGATCTCGGCCCAGCCGTCCACCGACGAGGTGCGCACGTACCTCCTGAACGTCGGCTTTGAATCCACCCAGGGGGAGCTGTGTCTCGCGCTGAAAGGTTGAGTCCCGGCGTGCGTCGGCTGAACACTCGACCATGACATTCTTCGGACTGCCGCTCCACCCTCTCGTCGTCCACGCGGCCGTGGTGCTGCTCCCGCTGGCCGCACTCGGCACGCTGCTGATCGTGGTCTCGGCCCGGGCCCGCAAGCGCTACGGCTCGCTGGTCGTGCTCGGCGCCTTTGTCGCCGCAGGGTCGGTCCTCGCCGCTCGCGTCACCGGCGAAGCGCTCAACGGTGGGACCCAGACCGGGACGGGCATCCTCGCCACGCACGTCACCTGGGGACTGCTCGCCCCCTGGCCGGCCGGAGCGCTGGCGGTCACCTCGCTGCTGTTCGTGTTGGCCGGACGCGGGAAGAACCGTCCGCTGCTGATCACCACGGGACTGCTCGCCGTCGTGTCCGCGCTGGCCAGTCTCGTGGTGATCGTCGTCGTCGGCCACGCCGGAGCGACGGCGGTATGGGGTTCCGTGGCCTGAGGACGGCCCCACGCGCCGCTTCGCTCGTCCTTCGCGGAGCTCTACAGGGACCGCAGACAGGTCAGTCGCAGGTGCTGAACACGCCCGCCTGGATCATCGTCGGACGCGAGCCGGAGCCGACGAAGAAGAGCTTGTTGGGCAGGATGAACCGCTTGCTGCCGTCGCCGAGGCCGAGGTCCTGGGTCTTGCCGGTCGGGTACTTGGCCTTCAGCTGGGCGAACGTCAGGTTGAGCGGCACGTCGTTCTGCACGGACATCCCGTCGCCGAGTTCCGCCTTCACGTTGAAGCCCCATGCGGCCAGCGTCCTCGGTGACTTCTTCGAGGCGTCCTTCGCGTCGTACTCCACCCAGAACGCGCCCCAGCTCACGGTCTGGGACCAGGGGCTCGCATCGTCCAGCTGGCACTTCACGCCCTGCGAACTCTCGTCCGGCTCACCCAGTTGTTGCTCCAGCAACGCCGTGACGTCGAGTTGCCTGGCGCCGAACGAGTAGGTGCCGAGACCGTCGCCGCGCAGTACCAGCCCGGACGCCGCGTCGCCGCTGGCGGTCTGGGTGGGTGTCGCCGACGGCGACGGCGCCACCGTCGTCGGCGTCGGGGTCGGGCTCGGCGAAGCCGACACCGCCGGCGAATCGGACGGGCTCGGCGAGGTCAGCGGCTCCGGCGGAGTGGTGGCGCACGCCGCGAGGCCGAGCCCGAGCAGAGGGACGAGCAGGACGGACAGACGGCGGCGACGCATGACGGCTCCAGATCAGTGGTGTGCAGGACAAGTCAAGCACTCCGGGCCGGGACGGCCATCGCCGCGACCCGGGCCGCCCACTGTTCCTCGCAGTTGGTTCCTGTCCGGACCGCAACGCGTTCGTGGCGGTCGTCTGTTCCTCGCAGTTCGTTCCTCACTGCTCGTCAAGACTCCTCCCTTCCC
>DAIPJC010000013.1:0-84288 GCA_036770475.1 Propionicimonas sp.
TCGTTGGGGCACCAGTTGACGTAGCTGTCCTTGCGGTAGGCCAGCCCGCGCTCGTGGAAGCGCAGGAACAGCCACTGCGTCCACTTGTAGTACTCGGGGTCGGACGTGTGCAGGCGACGCGACCAGTCGAAGCTCAGGCCGTAGCGCTTGAACGACCGGGCCTGGGTCTCGATGTTGGCGTACGTCCAGTCGGCAGGGTGGGCGTCGCGGGCGATCGCGGCGTTCTCCGCCGGCAGGCCGAAGGAGTCCCAGCCGATGGGGTGCATGACGTCGTAGCCACGCAGCCGCCAGTACCGGGCGACCACGTCGCCCATCACGAACGCCTCCGCGTGGCCCATGTGCAGGTCACCGGACGGGTAGGGGAACATGTCGAGCATGTAGCGGCGTTCCCTGCTCCCGTCGTCGAGCGGGGTGAAGGTGCCGTCCTCCTCCCAGAACCGCTGCCACCTCGCCTGGGCAGCGGCAGCGTCGTAACTGGTGTGGACCCGTTCGGTGGTCACTTCGGCGTCTCTCCTTCGTCGACGTGCATTCGGCGTGGGCTGGCATGAAAAAGCCCCCGCGCGCCGTCAGGCTCGCCAGGGGCCGCCGCGACTGCTGGGCAGCCGCGGCTATCGAAGCAGCAGGGATGCGTTGTGCACCCGCTCATGGTATCGGATGACCCACTGCACAGCCGACCGGGGTTCCTCGGGCTTCGTCCTGCGGCTCGTCCGACTACCAACAATTCGGTATTCGGGGACTCTGCGACGCTTCCACAAGACCGGTTAGGGAAGCCTTTCCTTGCTTGCGACTAGGGGAAATGCCCTGAACCATGGATTCATGACCCTCGCGATCCGAGCTGGCTCCACCAGCGCACCACAGTCGCTCTCGCAGCGGCTGAACTGGCTGCGCGCCGGCGTGCTGGGCGCCAACGACGGCATCGTCTCCACCGCCGGCCTGGTCTTCGGTGTGGCCGGTGCGACCACCGACTCGGTCGCCCTGCTCATCGCCGGCCTCGCCGGCATGGTGGCAGGGGCCCTGTCGATGGCGGGTGGCGAGTACGTGTCGGTGAGCAGCCAGAAGGACAGCGAAGTCGCCGCCCTGCGCCAGCAGGAGGTCGAACTGGCCGCCGACCCCGACGGCAAACTCCGCCAGTTGGCCGAGCACTATGCGGAACGAGGGCTCTCCCCCGAACTCGCCCACCAGGTCGCGGCGGAGCTCTCCGCGAGCGCGGCCCTCGACGCTCACGCCCAGGTCTTCCTCAACCTCGACACCGACGATCACGTGTCGCCCTGGGTGGCCGCGCGAGCGTCGCTGGTGGCCTTCCTGGCCGGCTCGGTGATCCCGCTCGTCGCGATCGTGACCGCACCCGCGGCTGTGCGCCTGCCGCTGACCGTGGCCGCCGTGCTCGCCGCGCTCGTAGCCACCGGATTCGTGAGCGCCCACCTCGGCGGCGCCCGGTCGTTCCCCGCGATCGTGCGCAACGTGGTGGTCGGCAGCCTGGCCATGGGACTCACCTACCTCGTGGGTTGGCTGGTCGGGCAGCAATTGTGAGCGCGGCAGCGAGGCCGCCGAGCAGGGCCTCGCGGTCCGCCTCCCAGTCGCCCGGCGGGACCACGTTGGCGTTCAGGTATTCCACCAGCGCAGCGATGGGCACCATGGGGTCGATCCGGTCGAGCTCCTCCAGACAGACGACCTGCAGGGCTCCATCCCCGGTCTGCCAGGCCGCCATCGCCAGGAGCCCGAGTACCGTCGGCCGGTAGTCGACCAGGCAGTGGCGGACGACCTGGGTCCACAGCTCGAGTTGCTGCTCGGCATTCGCCCGCACGAGCGACCGGAGCACCGACACCTGAACCTCCGGACGGTCGGCGAGCAGCGCCAGCCGCACGCAGTCCGGAACCCGGCAGTGCCCAGGCGTGCGCAACAACCGGCGCAACAGCCGTCGGCGGCCGCGCGGACCCAGCGCTTCCAGTTCGGCCGCCGCCGTCTCGAACTCGACCAGGAGCCCGTCCACCTCGGTGTCCGGAGGGCCGGCCAGACCGGTGGCCAGATCGCGGCGCGACCTGCGTGCCGGCAGCCCCAGCACGGTCGCCTCCGCAGCGGTCGGGCTGACCTCGTTCGTGATCGGGCCGCTCGGGCCGTCCGGGTGATCGGCCCGCCAGTGCCGACTGCCGACCTGCAGCAGGCGGCCCAACCGGACGAGCCCCACGAGTTGCACGCACGAGGCCAGCACATCCCAGGCGAGCTCATCGTCGTCGCTGTAGGCCATGAACCAGCCCTCGGCCGCAGGGAACCTGCCGAACAGCCGCGACAGCAGGCGGTCCAGCGCCGCGACGTGGGCGACCGGGCCGAGGTCGACGCGCGCGGTGACCACCACCCGGCCCTCCTCGAGCACCATGACCACCAGCGACTCGTCGGGGTGGAACCCGAGCAGATGCGGCACCAGGCCGACCAGGTCTTCAACAGTGCGCACGGCCAGGCGGGCCGGTTGTTCAGAGACGTTCACACCCGGGCATTGTCAGCAACCTCGTCCGCCACTGTTCACCCATCCACAGGCGCCGCCGGTGGCTCACGGTTATCCACAGATCCGCCCGAACCGAGCGGGGTAGCCTTGGCCGCGATGACTCAGCAGCCTCCCACGAGCCCGTCCGGGGCACCACCTCCGGACGACCGGCCCCTGCCGCCGTCCGGCTGGACGCCGGCTCCCCTGTCCGGGGGCGGGCGCCCGTCGTTCGGGGACGCACCGGTCACTCCCCAGGACACCGGCGCGCCGCTCGGTGGTGCGCGGCTGCCGTCGGTGAAGATCGACGAGTTCGCGCCGCCGAGGTCGCGGCTCCCGCTGTTGGTCGTCGTGATCGCACTCGTCGTCGCCGGCCTGATCTGGGCAGGGACCACTCTGCGCGCGCCGCAGGCCTCACCGTCGGCGAGCAGCGCGCCGCCGACGCCCAGCGCCAGCCCGACCGCGCCCGGGCTGCCGTTCGTGAGCCCCGACGAGCGCTACGCGGGGCGGTGGCAGATCCTCCGCCACGTGTGGACCGACTCCGGGCTCCAGGTCGAGATCCGGGTGATGGCGGACCGCGGCCCGGTGACCTACTCGTTCATGGCCTTCGGCAACAACGATGTCGAGGCGACCAGCCCCGAACCCGGCTCGCAGGACCCTCAGTTCACCGGCAGGCCCATCCCCACCGGAAGCCAGGAGACCGGCTGGCTGTTCTTCCCGCTACAGCGCGGGGCGAGCACGATCATCCTGTCCACAGCGACCGGCAACCAGATGTCGGCGCTGCCCGTCGCAGGCTGAGGAGCCGCGGTCACCGACGGCCCGGCCAACCGCGGCCCAGCCGCTAAGGTGGGCGGGTGACGTCGCCGGAAGCCGCCCTCCAGATCGGCATTTTCACCGACGACTTCTACCCCGAGTCCGGCGGCGTGTCGCGGTCGATTCAGCTGCAGGTCGAGCAGCTGAGCCGGGCCGGCCACCGCGTCATCCTGTTCGCTCCACGGGTCAACCTCACCCCGCCCGCGGAGTGCGACTGGGAAGGGCTGCCGTACTGGCGGTTCCCGGGCACGCCGAGCTACCTCTGCTCGCTCCAGGCCACCGGGGGCCTGGCCCGCCGGATCGCCTCCGACCATCCGCTCGACATCGTGCACTCGCAGAACGAGCGCGGCTCGATCTTCCTCGCCGCGCAGGTGGCGAAGGCGCTCGGCGCACCGCAGGTGCACACCTTCCACTCCAACTACGCCGGCACCCACCACGCCACACCACGGGCGTCCGCGTTGAATTCGCTGACCTACCTGGATTGGTCGGGACGCTGGCTACGTCGCGTGTCCGGCCAGGGCGGCGACGTTCCCGTCGGACGGCCAGGTAGCGCGGTCGTCGCCGAGGATTCTGCGCTCGCAGGTCACGACTGGCGCAGCATGGCCCGGCTCGCGTCGGCGGTGGACGCCTTCACCTCACCGGCCGGCTATGTGGTGGACGCGATCGTTGACGCGTCCACGGGCAGCTTGGCCGACCGAGGCCACGTTGTCGCGTCGGGGGTGGCGGACGCCTTCGTCCGGGCAGAGCGCAAGCGGCCCAGGGGTCAGGTCACCCGGTTCCTCAGCTGCGGCAGGCTCGGTCCGGAGAAACGGGTGGACCGGATCCTGGACGCCTTCGAACGGCTCGGCAGGGACGACGCGGAACTGCACATCGTGGGCACCGGAACGGCCGAGGCAGCACTGCGCCAGCAGGCGTCCCGGGTCCGGCACGGGACGGTGCGCTTCCTCGGCCACTTCGACGACGCGGACCTGATCGCGCAGGAGATCGCCGACGCCGACGTGTTCGTCCTGGCGTCCTACCGGTTCGACACGCAGGGCATGGTGCTGGCCGAGGCAGCCGCCACCGGGACTCCGATCCTCTACTGCGACGACCGCCTGAGCGTCGGCGTCAGCCCGCAGAACGCGCTGCTGACCGGCCCGGAACCGGACTCACTGGCCGCAGGCATGGCCCAGCTCATGGACGCCCCCGAGCGGCTCGAGGCGATGTCCGCCGCGTCCAGAGAGCTCGGCAGGGGGCTCACCGCGTCCGCGATGCGGGAGGCCTACGTCGCCGTCTACCGGCAGGCGATCGCCGCGCGGCAGGCCGTGATCGCCACGACGTGAGTCCGCGCGGGCTCACTCGGTACTGGCGAGTGCCGCGGCCGGCTTCGGTCGCGCGACCTGGGCGTCCGGGTGGTACTTCGACAGGATGAACACGCCTGCGACGGCCACTGCCCCGCTGAGCGCCATGCCGAACGCGTCCCACGGGCCCAGCCGGACGCCCTCGCCGAGCACGGCCAGCCCGAAGGTCACCGCGACGATCGGATCGGTCGTGGTCATCGAACCGATCACGATCTCCGCAGGCCCGTTCGCGTAGCCCTGCTGGATCATCCAGCCGCCGACGAGGTAGCAGACCACCAGGAAGGCGATCGCCGTCCAGAACAGCGGACGCTCGGTGTACCCGCCCTGGCGAACCAGCGCCAGGATCGTCTTGATCAGCGCCGAGCTGAGACCGTAGAAGAACGAGCCGCCTGATGCCCACATCAGGCAGCGCAGGACGGGATTCCCGAACCGGCCGAAGAACCCCAGCAGCCCGCCCAGCGCGAAGATCACCAGGCAGGCGACCACGACGCGCAATTCCGGCAGCTGGGTGTCCGGGGCGGCCTTGTGGCCCGAGAGCAGGGTGAACACGACGATGCCTGCGATCGTCATCGCCACCGCACCCCAGGTGACCCGGGTCGGCCGGATGTGGTGGATCTTCGCTGCCAGTAGCACGGCCCACGGCACCGCGAGAATGCCCACCGGCTGCACGACCATGACCGGCGCCAGCATCAGCCCGACGATGTGCATGGACGCGCCGAGCCCCACCGTGGCCAGGCCGAGCAGCCAGCGGGGGTTCTTCAACAGGGCGAATACCTGGCGCAGGCCCATCGAGCGGTTCTCGGCGCCCTTGTCGACCGAGCGGCTGACCGCGAGGTGCTGGATCGTCGAACCGCCCGCGAACAGGAAGGACGCGAAGACGACGATGCCGACGGCCAGCGGGATGTTCTGCTGGAAGAGCGAGAACCCCGGGATGAACAGCGGGATCGGGTGCGTCATGCCGTCCTGTCGAGTGGCGCGTAGGGAGGTCAGCCTAGCGGGTGCGCGTGAATTCTCCGCTTCGCGGGCTCAGTGCTCCTCGGAGAACCGGACGGCGGCCCTCAATTGGGCGGCGATGGTCGACCCGAGGTTGAGCGGCCAGCGGTGCATCACGTACTCGGTCGCCTCGTCGACGCTGAGTTGCCGGGTGGAGTTGCCCGAGCGCACCCAGAGCTCGGGCGCCGCCCCGCGGGACGGCCGCAGGTACACCGGACGCGGGGACGGCCGGCAGGTCACCCGGCAGACCGCGGCCTGCCCGTCCTCACCGGCGGGGACGGACGCGAACTCAATGCCGACGCCGGCGGCGGCGTTCTGGCCCAGGCAGGTGGTGAGCAGGTCACGCAGCCACAGCTCGTAGCGGTCGTGGTCGGGGCTCTTCAGCGTGGCCAGGTCGGGGTCGAGGCCCAGCGGGTTGCCGAGGTCGTCCACGCCGATCACCAGCGTGCCTCCGTCGGCGTTGAGGAAGGCACAGGCGGTCTTGGCGATGACCTGCTCCATGCGCTCGTCCTTGACGCCGGTGCGCAGGTTCACTCGTGCCGTCGACTTGAACTCGACCCGCTCCGACTCACCCGCAGCCAGGAGTTCGGCGATGTCCTCGCGCTGCGGACGCTGGAAGTGCGCTGCCACCGCCCCGTACCCGGCGATCCCGAGGATCGTCATGCCCAGCGAGAGCAGGAGTGTCAGTGAGCTCCACAATTCCACGGACGGGTTGATCCAGCCGGCCAGCAACAGCCCGAGCGAAGTGCCGAGGATCGAGATCACGATCGAGGGGGCGACGCCCAGCTTGGCGCGTCCGCGGAGCAGCCACCTCGCGAGCGATCCCAGCGCCCAGGCCACCAGCAGCACGATCGGCAGCGCGGCTGCGACAGCCCACACCGGCACCCCGGACAGCAACACCGCGCTCATCCGACTTCCTTCCTCCCGAAGTTCTTCGAGTCCAGCCAGATCAGTCCCATCGCGACCAGCCCGGCGAGGATCGCACCGGTGATCGTGGCCAGTGCTCGCTCGGCGGCGATCAGCCCGGGGTCGCCGGCGGAGCCCAGCAGGACGACCGTCGGCGTGAGGAAGATGACCTGTCTGGTGTAGTCGCCGATCGTGGAGTAGGCCGCCATCAGCACCAGGCAGGCGACGAGAGCCACCGCGATCGCCCACAGCGGCAACACGGCGGCAATCAGCACCGCCAGCACCACACCGGCGAACGTGCCGAGCACGCGCTGGCCCGCCCTCCTCCGGGTCTGGTCGTCGAACGGCCGCAGCACGACCGTCAGGGTGAGCGCCACCCAGTATCCGTGGTGGACGTCCAGAGCGAGCACGAGATAGGTGACCACCCCGACCGCCACCGCCATCACGATGGCGTGCCGCCAGGCGCGCACCGCCTCTACACCGGCCGGCCGCGTGGTCCTCGGGATCCGGGTGGCGATCAGGACGACGACCGCTCCGCCGAGCAGCACGCCCGCCGCCGTCCAACTCGGTGTGAAGTCACCGGGGACGGCGACCAGCACCGCAGCCGCGCTGGGCAGCCCGGCCATGAGGCCGTCGCCCAACTGGTTCGCCGGCGCGACCATCAGGCAGCACAGCGCAACGAATCCCGCCGCGGCGAACGGCTGCCCGCGCAGGGCGACCGCCACTCCCGCGGCCAGCGCCGCCGGGACGGCCAGCCCGAGGGCGTGGAGGCTGCGCTGGGTCAGCGCTGGCTTGACGAGAGCGACATAGCCCATGCCCAGCGCGAGCGCCGCCGGGACGCCGGCGAGCAGGTAGGCGATCGCCAGTGGTACCAGCAGGACGATCGAGACGAGCAGGCTGGGCAGGAGGACCCGGCGCGGGATCGCCCACCCCTCAAGCCACGGACTCATGGCTGGAGACTGTAGCGGCCCGCCTCACCAACCGCCGCCCCCGCCGCCACCGAACCCGCCGCCACCGGAGAAGCCCGAGCCGCCGCTGGTGGCCGCCGTGGCGTGCTGCAGCGAACTGGACATCGTGCTGGCCAGCGAGTCCATGGATGAGGCGAACCCGGCGTAGCTGAAGCCGTAGCCATAGCCGTAGTACCACGGCGTGCTGAACGTGTAGCGCCCCTCGGCGGCCAGTTCGTTGAACACCTTCGTCCAGTGCTCGGCGACGCCGAACATGATCGCGTAGGGCAGGTAGCGGGAGAACACGTCGATGCCCTCCTCGAACCGGATCTGGTCGGCCTCGGCCGTGCGCAGGTACAGCTCGAAGCCGCGGGTCTGGGCGAGCACGGCCGAACCCGCAGCCGTGCGGTGGCCGAAGCGGTTGTTCATCACCAGGACGGCCAGGCCGGTGATCACCCCCGCCGCGCCCACCAGACCCCAGCCGACCAGGCCGAGCAGAAGGCCGAGCCCGACGCCGATCGCAATCAGCACGATGCCGGCCAGGAACGCCAGCCCCCGCACGATCGACGGGTTGAAGGTGAACCACTGCAGCTCGGTGGCCACCCGACGGTGCAGCGCACTCTTGGCTCCGCTGAGCACACCCGCGTAGTGCGAGTCCTTCAGGTCGTCGCTGGTCACCTCGCCGCCCTGGGAGAAGAGTCCACCGAGCAGCTCGGACTCGTACCCGACGAGGTCGTTCGGCCCGTCCAGCCTGGTGAAGGTCCAGTCGTGCTTGCCTGTCTGCGCGATCCGCAGGTGCCCGCGCACGGCGAGGTCGATGATCGTCGCGGTCACGTCGCGGTTGTCGGCCGTCGCGTCGGTCAACGTTCCCAGCTCGCCCGGACGGGCGCCCTCCGGCGGCGTGAACTGCACAGCCACCGGCGCTTCGTGCGGCTGGTAACCGACGCTGGACTCCTGTCCCGGCGCCGGGACCACACCGGGAGTAAGCCCCAGGTAGACGAGATCGCGTCGGCTCCGGCGGGTGCGCTGGAACACCGCTGCCAGTCCGACCGCCGACAGCGCGGCCGCCACGCCGCCGGTCAGCGGGGTGACCGGGAACATGTTGCCCACGTTCAGCCGGCGCTCCAGCCGCGCGTCCGCTCCGGTGAACGTGCCGGCGGGGAACCCGGCCGTCACCTGCATGCCGTCGCCGTCTCCGACGTCGTTGGCAGCGAAGCTCGCCGCCGACCCGGCCTTCGACGCATCGCAGGGGACGTCGAAAGAGCCGCCCCTGAAGCAGCTCACCTGCGTGACGGCAGCGGGTCCGGTCACCGTCACCTTCGCCGAGTCGATCGGCACCTCCCAACCCGTACCGACAGCGTTCCAGTTGAACTCGTCCAGCCCGGACTGCGCCTGCTTCGGGGCGATCAGCCCACGGACTGTGTAGTTCACGAGGTATGTCTGTACTCCGGTGTAGGTGTGGTCCTCGCTGCCCACTCGGACCAGCAGGTTGCCGTCCTTCTCCTCGGTCTGCAGCTCGGCGTTCGCGCCGCTGGGGCTGGTGACCTGGCCGATCGTCATGTCCAGCATCCGCCAGTGGTCGGGATCGTTCGCGATCTCCTGGCGCAGCGGGAAGGTCAAGTAGGGTCCGTGCCCGGCCTCCGAGCCGAAGTCGAAGGAGAGCGCCAGTTGCACGGTCGCCGTGCCGTGCGCGTCCACCGCCGCGGCGACGCGGTAGTCGGTCACCCGCCAGTCGTCGCCGTCCGCATGGGCTGTCGTCGGGACCAGTGCCAGCGGTCCGAACGCCAACGCGAGGGCTGCCAGTGCCATCCACACCCGCTTCATGCAATGAGCCTAACAATGCGCCCCGACACCTCGCCCGACCGGTTGCTCTCGCTATCCTGACCGGAAGCGAGGCAGGGGGTGCGATGACCGGGCAGGCGGTGACTGCGGAGTTGCTCGCGGTCGTCGTCGCGCTCGTCGAGGGACGCCCGTCCGTGCTCACCCTCGGTGACCCGCCCCAACTGCCGGCCGGCCCGCTGCTGCCGAGCCACCGGTCGCTGCAGGCCGCCACGCGCGCGTGGGTGGAGGAGCAGACGGGACGCCGGCTCGGCTACCTCGAGCAGCTGTACACCTTCGCCGACCTCGACCGCGACGACCGCGGACGCCGCGTCTCGATCTCCTATCTCGGCCTCACCACCCCCGGTGAACCCGGGATCGGCGGCTGGACCGACTGGTACGAGCTGTTCGGATGGGAGGACCGCCGGACCGGGACGTCGGTGGCCGACCCGCTCGTCCAGCGACTCCAGGCCTGGGCCGATTCGGACGGGGACCGGCGCGACGAGCGCTCTCAGCGCGTCGCGATCAATTTCGGCCTCGCCGGACGGGCCTGGCAGCCTGAACTCACCCTCCAGCGCTACGAGTTGTTGTACGAGGCCGGTCTGGTGGCGGAGTCCCCCGACGAGTGGCGCCGTCCGGATGCGGAGTTCGCGCCCGGCCGCCGGATGCTGGGCGATCACCGGCGCGCCCTGGCCACCGGCATTGCCCGCTTGCGCGCGAAGATCGGCTACCGACCGGTGGTGTTCGAGCTGATGCCGTCCACGTTCACGCTGCGGCAGTTGCAGGACTGCGTCGAGGCGCTGTCCGGCCACGCCGTGCACACCCAGAACTTCCGCCGCCTGGTCGAGCAGCAGGCCCTGGTCGAGGAGACCGGCGGCCTGCTGGAGACCGGCGGACGCCCGGCTCGTCTCTACCGGTTCCGCCGCCAGGTGCTGCAGGAGCGTCACGTCGCAGGCACCAAACTGCCGACCGCGCGCGTCCGCTGAGCTACCCGGCCCCCGTCTGGTCCCAGCTTGAGCGGGGCGACCGATGGTCGTCCGTTGAGACGCGGTTCGGACTTTTGCTCAGATCGTGGAATACTCGTGTCGCTGCTTTTGCTCATATGTAGCATAACGTGCAGACGAAGGGACGACCGATGACCACGCTGACCGCTGCCGACCTCTACCCGAGAGTGGCACACGTCATTCCGTCCGTGGAGTGGGCCACGATGGCCGACGACGTGGACGCGATCATGCGGCTCAAGCGGGAACGCAACGCCGTGATCCTGGCCCACAACTACATGACCCCCGAGATCTTCCACGGGGTGTCCGACATCGTCGGTGACTCGCTGGCGCTCGCCCGCGAGGCGGTCGCCGTCGACGCGGACGTGATCGTGCTGGCCGGCGTCCACTTCATGGCCGAGACCGCCAAGCTGCTGAACCCGACCAAGACGGTCCTCATCCCGGACCTGCGTTCGGGCTGTTCGCTCGCCGAGTCGATCACCCCTGAGGACGTCCGCGCGCTCAGGGCCGCGCATCCCGGCGTCCCGGTCGTGACGTACGTGAACACGTCCGCCGCGGTGAAGGCCGAGTCCGACATCTGCTGCACCTCTGGCAACGCCGTGAAGGTGATCGAGAGTCTGGGCGTGCCGAAGGTGATCATGATCCCCGACCGCTTCCTGGCCGCCAATGTCGCGCGGCAGACCGGCGTCGAGGTCGTCATCCACCCGGGCGCATGCGAGGTGCACGAGCGGTTCACGCCCGACGACATCCGCCAGATCCGGTCCGACCATCCTGGCGTCACCGTGCTGGCCCACCCGGAGTGCCCGCCCGCGGTCGTGGACGAGGCCGACTTCGCCGGATCGACCGCCCAGATGGTCACGTTCGTGGATTCGCTCCGCTCCCTGAGCCCGACGAAGGGGCCGAAGCAGGTCGCGCTCATCACCGAGTGCTCGATGAGCGACAACGTCGCGCAGGCGTACCCCGACCTGGACTTCATCCGGCCCTGCAACCTGTGCCCGCACATGAAGCGCAACACACTGGGCTCGATCCGGCATGCGCTGGAGACCATGACGAACGAGGTCACCGTGCCTGTGGACGTCGCTGATCGCGCCCGCCTGTCCGTCGAGCGCATGCTGGCTGTGGGGGTGGCGAAGTGACGCGCGTCATCGACGCCGGCTGCCCCGTCATCATCGGCGCGGGCCTGGCGGGACTGACCGCCGCCATCGAGCTGAGCCCGCTGCCCTGCGTCGTGCTGAGCGCGGGCGCGGTGAGCACGGGCACGTCGACCGGCTGGGCACAGGGTGGGATCGCGGCGGCCGTCGGCCCGGACGACAACCCCGAACTGCACGCCGAGGACACGCTCGCCGCCGGTGCGGGGCTCTGTGAGCCGGACGTCGTGAAGGCGATCACCGCGGCCGCACCGGACGCCATCGCGTGGCTCTCCGCCCAGGGGGCCGAGTTCGACCGGAGCGGCGACGGAAGCCTGCGGCTGGGGTTGGAGGGAGCCCACGGCCGCCGCCGGATCGTCCACGCCCACGGCGACCGCACGGGCGCAGAACTCCTCGAGACCGTCGTGGACGCCGCTCGTCGGCTGGAGTCCGTCTCGCTGTGGGACCACTCCCCCGCGCTCGAGGTGCTCACCGAGGGCGGCCGGGTGGCCGGTGTGCTCGTCGGGACGCCGGACGGCCCGGTCGAACTGCGCACCGACACCGTTCTGCTGGCTACCGGTGGTATCGGCGGACTGTTCCTGCACACGACCAACCCGCTCTCCTCGCGCGGTCAGGGCCTGGCGCTGGCGCACCGCGCGGGAGCCGTCCTGCGTGACGTGGAGATGGTGCAGTTCCACCCCACGGCTCTGGAGGTCGGCATCGACCCGATGCCGCTGGTCAGCGAGGCCGTCCGCGGCGAGGGCGCGATCCTGGTCAATGAGCTCGGCGAATGGGTGCTGCGCAACCCGCTGTCCGCACGGGACGTGGTGTCGCGCGCGGAGTGGGCGCAACTGCAGGCCGGTCACCGGGTGTTCCTGGACGCCAGGAAGGACCCGGGGGAGAAGTTCGCCGAGCTGTTCGGCTCGATCTACGCGACCGCCCGCGCGTCCGGACTCGACCCAGCCAAGGACCTGCTCCCCATCCGGCCCGCCGCGCACTACCACATGGGCGGGGTGCTCGTGGATCTCGCCGGTGCCACCACCCTGCCCGGCCTGTACGCCGCAGGCGAGGTGGCGTCCACCGGTCTGCACGGCGCGAACCGCCTGGCCAGCAATTCGTTGCTCGAAGCGGTCGTGTGCGGACGCTGGGTGGCCCAGCACTGGCGCGCGGCCGGTGTGGCAACGGGCGCCCCGCTGCCGACCCGCACCTACGCCGACCCGAGCACCTGGACGCCGGACCCCGTCGTGGCGGAGGTACGCCGGATCGTCAGTCGCGGCGCCGGCGTGCTCAGGGACGCGGACGGTCTGCGGGTCGCCCTCGCCGAGCTGGAGCCGCTTCGCCACCACGAGACCGGCCTGGTCGGCTGCCTGCTGGTCGAAGCGGCCCTTCGCCGCGAGGAGTCTCGCGGCGGCCACACCCGGCTGGATTTCCCCGAGACCTCCCCGGTCGCGGAACACGTGCTGGTGGAGCCCCAACGGCTGGTCGAACCCCAACGGCTGGTCGAGCCTGTCGAGACCTCCGCAGGTTTCAACGGGCTCAACCAACCCGAGAGCGCGCTCCGATGAGGTCACTCCCCCGCCTGGTGATCGAGCCGCTCGTCCGGTCAGCTCTGCGGGAGGATCTCGGCCGGGCGGGCGATCTCACGACCGACGCGATCATCGACCCCGACGCCAAGGCCACCGTCGCGCTCGTGGCCCGCGAGCCCGGAGTGATCGCCGGCGGCGAGTGCGCGCGGCTGGCCTGGGAGCTGGTGGACGCGCGCATCGAGGTGCGCGACCTGCTGCCGGACGGCAGCCGCGTCCTGCCCGGGACGGTCGTGGGCACGGCCAGCGGACCGGCTCGCGGGCTGCTGAGCGGGGAACGTGTCGCGCTGAACTTCCTCGGGCACCTCTCCGGCGTGGCCACCGGCACCGCCACCATCGCCGACGCCATCGCCCACACGAAGGCAAGGGTCGCCGACACCCGCAAGACCATCCCCGGGCTGCGGGCGCTGCAGAAGCACGCGGTGGTTGCCGGCGGCGGCAGCAACCATCGTTTCGGGCTCGACGACGCCGTCCTGATCAAGGACAACCACATCGCCGTCGCGGGCGGGATCACCGCGGCGGTCACCGCGGCGAAGGCACACGTCGGGCACCTGGTCAAGATCGAGGTCGAGGTCGATTCGCTGGCGCAACTGGAGGAACTGCTCGCGCTGGGCGCGGACGCCGTCCTGCTCGACAACATGGGGCCTGATCTCCTCCGGGATGCGGTCGCGATGGTCGACGGGCGCCTGATCACCGAGGCGTCCGGACGAATCACGCCGGAGACCGCCGTCCCGATCGCGGAGGCGGGAGTGGACCTGATCTCGGTTGGCTGGCTCACTCATTCGGTGCGGGTGCTCGACATCGGGCTGGACCACACTGGAGCCTGAGCGGCCGGGCAGGGATATCGCGCACCTGACTCGCCGTTGTCAAGTCCTTCTCTCTCCACGAATGGAATTTGCGCCCCCGTAACCCACCGGCGTTACGGTGGCCCAATGAGCACCGACACTGTGCCTGGGCCGGCGTCCGTCGACAGCCCGGTTCCGGCCGACGAGAGCCCCACGACCGAACTCCATCGTGTGGGCCCGATGACCCAGCCGACGCACCCGCTGGCGCTGGCGCCGGTCACCGCCCCACCGCATTCCGTGGACGGCTTCGTGCGCGAGTTCCTGCGGGAGCTCAACACCGGCCAGGGCGTCGCACTGTCCCGCTCCACCGTCAACGACCAGTACCTGGCGCTGGCTCGCACCGTCCGCCACTACCTGATGGCACGCTGGCTGGAGACGCTGCGGCACAACCGGCAGTCGAAGGCGAAGTACGTCGGCTACCTGTCCGCCGAATACCTGCTGGGCCGCCAGCTGGGCAACGCCCTGATGGCCACCGACCTCAATGAGGTCGCGGAGAAGGCCCTGGGCAGCTGCGGGCTCGACCTCGCCACCCTGCGTGCCCAAGAGGTGGAGCCGGGCCTCGGCAACGGCGGCCTCGGCCGCCTGGCCGCCTGTTTCATCGACTCGCTGGCCACCATGAGCGTGCCGTGCATCGGCTACGGCATCCGCTACGAGTACGGCATCTTCCGCCAGACCTTCGTGGACGGACGCCAGGTCGAGCAGCCCGACACGTGGCTCTCTCTCGGCGCTCCGTGGGAGTTCCCGCACCCTGAGGCCGCGGTCCGGGTGGACTTCGGGGGCTCCACCGAGACCTACGACGACCACGGCGTCGAGCGGACGCGGTGGGTTCCGGCGTGGAACGTCCTCGGCGTCCCCTACAACTACATGGTCCCCGGCTACCAGAACGGACGAGTGAACACGCTGCGCCTGTGGAGCGCGCAGGCGACGAAGGCGTTCGACCTGTCGATCTTCAACGCGGGCGACTATGCCGAGGCCGTCCGGGCGCAGACCTTCGCCGAGAACATCACGAAGGTGCTCTACCCCGAGGACTCCACTCCGCAGGGCAAGGAACTGCGCCTGCAGCAGCAGTACTTCTTCGTGGCATGTTCGATCCGCAACTTCATCGAGGAGATTCTCGAGGCGGACTTCGACCTGCACCAGCTGCCGGAGCGGATCGTCTTCCAGCTCAACGACACCCACCCGGTGATCGCGATCCCCGAGCTGATGCGCATCCTGGTGGACGAGAAGAAGTGGGACTGGGAAGAGGCATGGGAAGTCACCAGCAAGTGCTTCGCCTATACCTGCCACACCCTGCTGCCGGAGGCGCTCGAGACCTGGTCGGTGGAGTTGCTCGGACGGCTGCTGCCGCGCCACCTGGAGATCATCTACCGGATCAACGACCAGTTCCTCGACGAGGTGCGCGACGCGTACCCCGAGGACGAGTTGCGGGTGCGACGGATGTCGATCATCGCCGACTACCCCGAGCGCTCGGTGCGGATGGCCTACCTGGCCACGGTCGCGGCGATCAAGGTCAACGGCGTCGCCGCACTGCACTCGAAGCTGCTGGCCGAGAAGGTGCTGCCGGACTTCTCCAGCCACTGGCCGGACAAGTTCACCAATGTCACCAACGGCGTCACTCCGCGCCGGTTCATCCGGATGGCCAATCCGTCCCTGTCCGAGCTCATCACCGACACCGTGGGCCCGGGCTGGGTGACCGACCTGGAGCGGCTCGCCGAGCTGGAGCCCTATGCGGAGGACGAGGACTTCCGCCGCGCGTTCCGCAAGGCCAAGGAGCTGAACAAGTCCCGGCTGTACCGGCTGCTGCGCACCCGCGACGGCATCGACCTCCCCGACGGCCACCTCCTGGACGTGATGGTCAAGCGCCTGCACGAGTACAAGCGGCAGACTCTGAAGCTGCTGCACGTCGTGACCCTGTACGACCAGCTCATCTCGGGCCGGGTCGACCCGACCACGGTCCTGCCGCGCACGGTCGTGTTCGGCGCGAAGGCCGCGCCGGGCTACCGGATGGCGAAGGAGATCATCTTCCTGATCAACTCGGTGGCGGCCACGATCAATAACGACCCGCGGATCAAGGGACGCCTCACGCTGGCCTTCCCGGCCAACTACAACGTGACGCTGGCCGAGAAGCTGATTCCCGCAGCCGACCTGTCCGAGCAGATCTCGCTCGCCGGCATGGAGGCGTCCGGCACCGGCAACATGAAGTTCGCGCTCAACGGCGCGCTGACCATCGGCACGGATGACGGCGCGAACATCGAGATCCGCGAACTGGTGGGCGACGACAACTTCTTCCTGTTCGGCATGACCGAACCGGAGGTGGAGGCGCTGCAGTCGGCCGGCTACCACCCCAGCGAGTACTACGAGTCGAACGCCGAGCTGAAGAGCGCCATCGACCTGATCTCGTCCGGGGCGTTCAGCGACGGCGACCGGAACGCCTTCGAGCCCGTGGTGTCCAACCTGCTCTACCAGGACCGGTTCATGGCGCTGGCCGACTACCAGTCCTACATCGACACCCAGGCGAAGGTCGAGAGCGCGTACGTGAACAAGGAGGCCTGGACGAAGTCGGCGATCCACAACGTCGCCCGCTGCGGCTTCTTCTCCTCCGACCGTTCGATGCGTGACTACCTCACCCGGATCTGGGGAGCGACGCCCGACCGCTGACGATCAACCCGGCTGATGGCTGAGCCTGACGAAGCCCCACCGGCTGATCGAGCCCCCACCGGCTGATCGAGCCCCCACCGGCTGATCGAGCCCCGTCGAGATCACGCACCAGACCTCGACAAGCTCGGGCACCGAGTGGCGGTTCAGCGCAGCGGCACCGAGAGCAACCGGTCGTCGCCGCTCCGGGGGGCGCCACGGAACGTGTTGTCGGTGAGGACGTAGAGGCGGTCGCCCACCACTTCGACGGCACGGATCCGGCCGAGTCCGTCGAGGAACACCTCGGGCTGGGTCATGCCGCTGCCCGTTGCCGCGGTCCTCCACACGCGCTCGCCGCGGAGGCAGGCGATGTACACCGTCCCGCCCGCAGTGACCGCGATGCCGCTCGGAGAGGCGTCGGCAGGCTTCCACACGAGCAGCGGGTTGACCGTCGAGGAGTCGCTGGACTTTCCCTCGACCTTCGGCCAGCCGTAGTTGCCGCCCGGACGGATCAGATTGAGCTCGTCCCAGGTGTCCTGGCCGAACTCGCTGGCGAAGAGCTGGCCACCGGCGTCCCAGCCGAGGCCCTGGACGTTGCGGTGCCCGTAGCTGTAGACCGCGCTGGAGAAGGGGTTGCCGTCCGGGACGCCTCCGTCCGGCGTGATCCGCAGGATCTTGCCTGCGAGCGAGCCGAGATCCTGCGCGGAGTCGCGGCGGCTGGCGTCCCCGGTGCCGATGTAGAGGTCGCCGTCGGGTCCGAAGCGCAGGCGTCCACCGTTGTGGTTTGACGACTTGGGGATGCCGGTAAGGATCGGCTGAGCGCCGCTGAGCCCGTCCGGCGCATAGCGGTAGCGCACGACCCGGTTGTCGTTCGCCGTGGTCTCGTACAGGTAGAGCAGGTGGTCGTCGGCGAAGGTGGGCGAGAGGGCGATGCCGAGCAGGCCGCCCTCACCGGAAGGGACGACGCCATCCACCGTCGCGACCACAGTCGCCTGCCCACCGGCGACGCGGACGAGCTCCGCCTTGTCGCGCAGGGTGACCAGCACGCTGGAGTCGGGCAGGACAGCCAGGTCCCAGGGCACGGAGAGGTTCTCGGCGAGCACGACACGATCACCGGCGACCGGGGTCTCGGTGCCGGGGGACGGCCGGACGCTGCTGTCGGCGGGGGTGTCGGTGGTGCCCTGCCCAGAGCCACCCGTACAGCCCGCGAGCAGAACACCCAGCGCAACGAGGCCTGTGACGATTCGGCTCATCACTCGATTCTGGCACGCCGGCCGCGAGCGTCCGCGTGCGGAGTGGGTTCGAATGGGTAACGGTGTCCCGGACACGAAGGGAGAACGACCATGCCAAGACGCGGCCCGGGCCCGTCCGTGAAGGACCCCGAACTCTACGAATCGCTGCGCGACGACGGCGCCAGCAAGGAGAAGGCGGCCCGCATCGCCAATGCGGCGGCGAAGACCTCCCGCAGCAAGGTCGGCCAGAAGGGCGGCAGCGGGAAGGACTACGACGAGCGGTCGGTGGAGGAACTCCGCAAGCGGGCACGCGAGATCGGCATCAAGGGTCGGTCCCGCATGACGAAGTCCGAACTGATCGACGCGCTGCGGAACCACTGAAGCAAGCGGGCGGACGGCCCGCGAAGTGCGGAGCCGTCCGTCCGATGTGTGCTCGGACGCTGCGTCCTCAGACCAGCGTCGCGTCCAGCGTGATGGTGGTACCGGTGAGGGCTGCCGACACCGGGCAGCCGGTCTTGGCCTCGTTGGCGAAGCGGTCGAAGTCCTCGGCGCTCAGGCCCGGGACGGACGCCTTCACGGTGAGGTGGATGCCGGTGATGCCCTCGCCCGGGACGAAGGTGACATCTGCCTTGGTGTCGAGGCTGGCCGGCGGGGTTCCGTTGCCGGCCAGGGCGTGGGACAGGGCCATCGAGTAGCACGCGGAGTGGGCGGCCGCGATGAACTCCTCAGGAGTGGTCTTCGAGCCGGGGGCCTCACCGGCGCGCGAACGCCAGTCGATCTCGACGCTGCCGAGGGTGGAGCTGAGGAATTCGACTTCGCCCTGGCCCTCGATGAGGGAGCCTTCCCAGTGGGCCTGTGCGGAGCTGACGGTCATGAAGTGCCTGCCTTTCGTTGGTCGGGTCGTGTCGCAGGGTCTCTGTGGCCAACCTCCACGAGGGCGGCCCTATTCCGGACTCTTGACATTCAAGTGATTACTTGAACAATTGGCCCGTGAGTGTGCTGACACAGACCTTCTCGGCCATCGGCGATCCCGTGCGGCTCACGATCGTCGATCGGCTCACTGCATCCGATGCCAGCGTGGGGGAACTCGCCGAACTGTTCGACATCACGTTCCAGGCGGTGTCGCAGCACCTCGACGTGCTGGAGCGGGCAGGGATCGTGTCCCGGCATCAGGAAGGACGTCGGCGTCGAGTACGTCTCGAACCGGCGGTCCTCGGTGAGGCCACGCAATGGATGCGCGCGCGTCAGGAACGCCTCGAGGCCCGCTATGCCCAACTGGATGACGTGCTCGCCGCACTGGTCCGATCCGACAAGGAGAATCCATGACCAACCACGACATACGCCACCCGGGACTCACCTCGCACATTCGTGTCGGTGACCAGAGCATCGCGCACCGTCGCGAGTTCGACGCGCCGGCCGCGCTGGTGCAGCGCGCGCACACTGACGCCGAGCTGTTCACGCAGTGGATGGGCCCACGCGGCACGACGGTGCGACTCGATCGTTTCGACGCCGTCACCGGGGGCGCGTTCCGCTACGTCGTCGAGGCGCCGTCGGGCAGCGCGTGGGCATTTCGTGGCTCGTACCATGAAGTGTCGCCCGGGCTTGTCGTGCACACCTGGGAGTACGAGGGCGAGCCAGGGGCGACGCTGGAGACCCTGCGCTTCGTCGACCTGCAGGACGGGCGCAGTGCGCTGGAGGTAACCTCCACCTATACCTCGGCCGAGGCGTGCGACGCCATGCTCGCCAGCGGAATGGACGCGGGGATGGACGAGGATTTCGAGCGGCTCGACGCCGTGCTCGAGGCCCAGTCCTGAGCGTTCGGCGGCAGGCTGGGAGCCCGGGCCGAGGCCCGGGTAGGCTCGCCGGATGGGGACGGGGCAGGTGACCGGCGGTCCGGCGGAGGTCTCGCCGAGAGCTGGGCGACGTGCCCTCGCACCGGCGACCGCACTGATGCTCACCGGCCTGGTCGGTGGGCTGGTGTTCATCGGCCTGATGGTCGCCAGTGCGTCCGTCTACGACGCGGTGACCGACGCGGATGGCGTGGCGGGTCTTGACCGTCCGGTGCTCGAGTGGGCGATGACCCTCAGAACGCCGGTGTCGGAAGCTGTGGCGACGGCGTTCACCAACTTGGGCCGGACACTGCCGATGGTGGTGATCGCCGGGTTCCTGATGATCGCGTTGTACCTGCGGTTCCGGCGCCGGACGATCGTGGTGCTGATGCTGGTGGCGGCTGCCGGGAGCATTACGTTCACGCTGGTCGGGAAAGCGCTGGTGGGACGCAGCCGGCCACCGCTGGTTGACGCAGTACCGCCGTATGAGCAGAGTTTCTCGTTCCCGTCCGGCCACACGCTGAACAGCACGGTGGTGGCGGGAATGCTCGCCTATCTGGTGGTCTGGCTGGCGAGCCGCCTGTGGGCTCGGGTCGCCGCCGTCGTGGCGGCCGCGCTGTGGGCTGTCGCGATGGGCCTGAGCCGGGTCTTCCTCGGCCACCACTGGCTCACGGACGTGGTCTTCGCCTGGCTCTTCGGACTGGCTTGGCTGGCGCTCCTGATCACCGTCCACCGCCTCCTGCTGCATCGCCGCATCCGGCTGGCGGTACGAGAGCCCGCCACCAGCAGTTGATCGAGCTTGTCGAGATCCCTCCACCAACCGGTGCCCGCGAGGAACGAGCGGGCGGCGTCACGAAGGCGCACCCGCCCCGGCTGGTCGAGCTCGTCGAGACCCGACCCGCTGATTTCACATCCCGCACTGGTCTTGGGTAGAGTGGACCTCCGTCCGCAGGACGCTGGGGCTATGGCGCAGTTGGTAGCGCGCTTCCATGGCATGGAAGAGGCCACGGGTTCGAATCCCGTTAGCTCCACCTAGTCAGAGGCACATTCCGTGCCAGTGCGCAACATACGCACAACATCGGGTCGGTTGGCGCGGAGAAGAGAGCGCCCGATGAGTCCATCCAGTGTCAGTCCCTCGGGGCAGGGTGCTCAGCACACCTACTCGAAGGAGGAAGCATGACCATCACCACAACCATCGCCCTGGCGGACTGCCCCGTCTGGTGTGCTGACCACGCCGAGGACGAATTCGGCGTGCTGATCGGGCACGTCTCGGATTTGCTGTTCGGCGAAGGGCCCGAGGATGAGCGCCAGGTCTACCTGGACGTGCGTTCCAACGCCGGCCGGCCCCCGTACGTGTGCCTCTCGGCGGACGCGGCCGACATGACGCCCACCGAGGCGGGCCGTCTCGGTATTGCCCTGCTGCGGGCCGCAGACCTCGCCGAGCCCGGCACGTTCGTGCGGACGCTGGTCGAGGCGATGGAGGAGGCCAGACGATGAGCGCAACAGCACACGTCTATCCCGGGCCCGACGACATCGTCCAGGCGATCCGCGATTTGCTGCGAGAGGCCAAGATTGGCCAAGCCGAGGCCGCTCGGCGATCCGGAATCCCGCTGGTCACCCTGAACCGGCGCCTCACCGGACGCGGCCGACCGATCTTGATGTCCGAACTGTTCCGGCTGCGGGAGGTGTTGGGTGTCTCCGTCGCGGAGATGGCGGTTCGGGCTGAATCCATCGCCCAGCACAGAGAGGAGGCTGGACGATGACCACCACACCGCGCCCAGAATGGGGAACGCTGCGGCCGGGACTCCTTGTCGACCTCGAAGCGGCGTGCCACGAGGGCGATCGGGTAGCGCGCGAATACCTAGAGGCTGAACGATGAGCCCGGTCGTCCCAGAGCTCGCGGCGCGGCTGTTCGATCTTGTGGGCGTCGAGGTCGAGGTCTCCCCAAAGCTGCACAACGCCGCTGTCCTGTCACTAGACAACAGTGTTGTGTTCGCCGCGGCAGACCTCACGCCGGCGGGTTGGGTCGACGTGGCCGACCGAGTGCTCAGTGCCACGGTTGACCGGCTCGGGCCGATGGAGGCCGGCCGATGATCGCGTCATCCCCTTCGACATGCGTCGAGATGATTTGCGATGAGTGCGGGGCGGTGAGGTCAACCAAGATGTTCCGCGGCCGCGCCTCCCTGAAGTGCTCGGGGTGCATGCGCACAACGAACCACCAACTCGCTGGCTTCCGCGACGCAGGTGGTCTACACGGCCGACATGACTGGAGGGAGTCAGCCAACGATCGTGAGGTCGAACACCTCCGAGCACTTCGCGGCCTCGAGTCCATCTACGAGGAACTGGGCATCGAGATCGTCTACTTCGATCGGCTGAAAAGCCAGGCCGACAAACGCGCTTACTTCGGCATCGTTAGGGATCGGCGCAACGGAGGAGTCCACTGGACGTTGGAACTCTCCCTTGAGGCGACCCCGGCGGGCCGGCTGGACGCCCTCAGGTTCGCGCTCGGGGAGATCCTGAAGAACGAAGCGTTGATCGGCGTTCAGCCCGGCGAGCGGTACGCCGCAGTCTGGATGCCACCAGCGTCCCGGACGGCCGAGTACCTGAAACAGCCATAGGGGATCGGCACGCACCACAGCGGGCCTCAGCTTCAGCTGGGGCCGCTGCGTTGAACGGGAAGATCCCGGTAGAAACGGGTTCGTGCCCCGCCGACACTTGGCAGCGGGGCACGAACAAGGATCCTGCTGAAGGCCAGAGGCCCTCGCTGACTAGAAGATTAGCGCGCCATGACGCGATCAGACAAGCCCGGACCACTGTGGTGGCCGCCCACCGCTCCACCGGCCATGCTCGTAACCGCGGATCCGTATCCGCGACGTGGAGCACGCCTCGTCGAAGACCGTCACACCAAACGACGAGGCGGCATACGCGGACAGCTGCCCCTTTGGGCTCGTCGAAGACCCGAGCCCCGTTCGGGCGCGGTACTGGAAGGCGACCATGCCGGTAAGGACATCCACGATCTGAAGTGGGTCGGAGGAGGCCGAGTTCAGTCGGCACACCTCGATAACCGCGAGCCTGCCGAGACGGCGATTCACCTGCCGCTTGACGGAGCCCTCGAAATCCACGGTTGACGGGGTCGAGTAGTTGTCAGCCAGAACTGCAGTGATCTCCGAAGGCCTCACCGCACCGATCACCAATTGGGTTGCCAACTTCTCGTAAGCGGCGTATGAGGTGCCGAAGCGCTGGATCGGGTCGGCACGTTGCCGATCTGCTACGAAGCAGGAGAACGTAGCGTCGGAAGCGACTACTAGATCGATGAGCTCCCGGAAGATGGGCACGGCGCCACTGGTCAGCTTGGTGAAGTGGAACTCTCCGTACCATTTGCGCCGGTCTCGCAGCAGCTGGACCTGCCGTAGAAGAAGGCTGGGCTGGGGCAGCTTCAAGCAACCGACCGCGAAGAACCTGTCCTGAGCGATGGACCCGCTCTCGTCGAGAAATAGCAGCGCCGTGTCCTGGTCTTTTGGCAGGAGTGCTCGCGTCACACCGAATCTCCATTCTCGGGGGCCCTCCCCCAATCCAGCGGTTCGAAGGGCCCCAACATAAGTCTATGCGCCAATGGGTCAGAGTCGGCGCCCTCAAAGAACTCAGCTACTGCGGACAGCGAGTCACCTCACCGGCGGTCTTCCGACTAGGCGTTCTCGCCCCCTCCCGCTGGAGGGATCAGGAGGAGAGCCCAGATGTGAGATCGGCCACGACGAGAAGGTGGGAGGCCCGGTACTGCAACCGAATCGAGGAAGCCTGCGGGAGCGAAACCGAGGCGAGGGCAGGGCGGGCCTCACGTGTAGGGCTTCCACTCGTCGAGCACCTTCTTGAGGGTGCCGTAGTTGGAGAAGAGTTCACCGAGTGCGGCGTTGCACTTCTTGGTTTCCTTCGGAGCATCTCCAAAGGGCTCGCCGCACACCCCCTCCAGGTCGACCAGGCTTATGGCATCCAGAGCGACCAAGGTCTGGGTCACCAGCGGCTGCACGTCGCTCGATGGGGCGAGTGCCCGGATCTTCTTGGCGGCCGTTCCAGTGGTCATGACGATGGTGGCCTCGCGGACATAGCAGGTCATCGCCTCTGTCTTGTCGCTCACAGTGCTCGTGCCAAGCACCCACAGATATCGACAGTCGGCCGCGTCCTTGATGACTTCGCGCCAGTCAGATTCCTGGCCGGCGATGATGGAGGCGAACTGCTGAGGGGTTGCTGTCGACGGAGACGGTGTCCCCGGCGTAGCGGCTGCTGAGATCGAGTCGGTGGGAGCACCCGTGCCCCCGGAGCATCCCGCCAGCAAGACTGCAGCCATGACCAGCAGGGAGCGCTTCATCTGGAATCCCCCTTTGGGCGATCTAGCGGACGCTGTGAACGCTAGTCTCCATGTGCGCGAATGCGCAGGGGATTCGTTGATCTCAGCCGCTAAAGCCCTCGGTTCTCAAGTGCCATGGGAGTCATCGTGACAGCCAGTTGGATCCCTGCGAGCCGCGTCTGCAACGATGGCCCGCTGGCAGCCTCAGAGGTCCCGGCGAGCCCGGAGATCGGCCTGTACTGCGCTGGCGGCCATTCGGCGTTTCGGTGCTGGGATCATCCATCGGCCCGACTCACGGGTACGCGGCGCAAGGATCGGTCTCATGTCGGTGTGCTTCCTCTCAGTCGGTTGTTACGAAATGCAGTGTTCCTAGAGAGCGCCACGAAGCCTCAGACGCCCTTGGCAACCCCCTGGCTCGTCGCTGCCAGCCGTAGGGACGTGGGGGCCTCGCGCTTACCGACTGAGATCCCCAGACCCGTACACAGCCCGACAAGCAGCAGCCTCCCAATCAGGGCGGAGGGGGTGGGGAGGGCTCCCCTACCCCGTCGTGGGGCTGGTTCATCAAGACGTGCTCGCCGGGCATAAGCAGCGACGGGACCGAGTCACGTCCGGGTGTGCCGCCGTAGACCGCGCCGCCGAACTCGCGGGCCGTGAACTTGAGCGAGCCGTGCCCTGAGGTCGAGTACACGATCTCGTCGGCCGACTTGTTCATCGCTGCGGAGACGGAGAACTGGATGTTCTTCTTGGCCAGTTTGTTCGCCTGAACGTCCAGGTCGTGAAGTCTCTCCTTGGCCTTGGTGGCGGCGTCCTTCGTGAGCCCCAGCTTCGTGGCCATCCGGGCAGCCGCAGTACCCGACATGCCCATCGCCGTCGCGGCGCGGATGAAGTCCTCCCGCGTCTCCTTCATGGCGGCGTTGATCTCGCTTTGCGGCTTCTTCTGGTCCTCGAGGTCCTGCACCCAGTCGCGGCCGGACTGGATGATCCGGTCCAGTGCCTCTTGGTTGGCTCGACCCTTCTCCGTGTTCGCGTCGAGCGCTTTGCCGGAGTTCTTGTACTCCTCTACCAGCTTCTTTCCTGCGGCCGTCAGCTTGCCGTGCTTGTCGATCATCTTGTCGGTGACGCCGGCTGAGTCCCACATGGACTTCGTGGCGTCGTTGATGGCGGCCTCGAAGTCGCGCTTGTCGCCCCGCAGCCTGAGACGGGCATCGTAGAGGGCATTCGTCTTGTCCACGGCAGCTTTCAACGAGTGCGTGTACCGGTCGAGGACTGTGGCGTTGGCCTTCGTGGCTGAGGTGTTGTCCTTGGTCGCTGAGGTGGTGAGGCCAAGTTCCCGAGCCAGATCAGGGTGTGCGTTCGCGGCCGCCTGGACCGCGGCAGGCAGCTTGCCGCCCATCCAGTCGGCGTACTCCTGAACCGAGGGCTCGGCGATCCCGAGCGCCGCCACGACGTTCTGCAGGCTGGCCTTGTACTCCGGGAACTGCTTCACCAGGTCGTCCACTCCGACGCCCTGCTGCTTGGCAGCGATCGTGACCTGGGCGAACGCCGCCTGCGCCTTCGCCGGGTCCATGCCGGCCAGTGACTGGTCAAGCTTGTCGACCTGTCCGGCGAGCTCGCCGGCGGCCGTCTTGGTGCCCACGAGGCCGGCGATGAAGCCGTTCAGTTGGGTGCCGAACGCGTCGAACCCCTTAGTGTTGCCGACGACTTGACGCAGGGCGTCGCCGAACGAGGTCGCGGCGCTGGTGCCGGTCTGCCAGATGAACAGCTTGTTCTGGACCTTGCCGAACTCGGCGTCCAGCCCGCCCATCGTCTGGCCGGCCAGAGCAGTCGCCGCCGACATCGACGAGATGCTGCCCTCGGCCTTGTCGATACCCGCCTGAACCTGAGAACCGACGGCCCCGGCGATCGCGAGCGCGTTGGCCGCCTTCTGGGTCGCTGACACGAACGCCTCGCCGAACTTCTTCCCCGACGCCTTCCCCGCGCTCGCGGAAACGGTTCCGGTCGCGCCGTTGTCGATCGCGTCCTTCGACCTCGTCTGCACCTGGGCCTTGAAGTTGTCGCCGAACTTCTTCCCAGAGGTGGTGCCCGCTTGCGCAGCACCCTTCCCGGATGCCTGAACACCCCCTTCGACCGCCGCCGAGGTCTGGGCCTTGATCTCGGTGCCGAAGCCGTCGGCGAACTTGGGGTAGATGCTGACGTACGCCGCGGCGACTTCGTGCCCACCGGAGCCTGTCATCAGCGTGTCCTTAGCTCGAGATCCTGGTCCAGCGCGGCACTCCCGCCGCAGGGGCGAACGGACCGGTGGAGCCCGTGGCCTTCTCGAGGATGCGAGGAAGAGACGCGTTGATGACCGTCAAGAGAGCCGGGATGCCCCTCTTCGGGTTGCTGAGGACCAGGTACGCGGTTCGGGTATCGGTGGCCCCGTCATCGAAGGAACGCAGGTTCTCGACCACCTTGTAGGGCCAGGCCGTCGCATCGTGGCGAGTGTGCCTCGAGGTCAGGTAGTCGACCACCCAGTTGGTCGATGCCAGCAGCCACAGCAGCAACCGATCGCCGTCACCCATTGCCCGGACGAGCAGCGCCTCCAGCCGGCCCAGCAGGTCGTCGGTTGCCTCTGCGTCGAGGACCATCCGCAGATCGGTCTTGATTCCTGCGACGCGCGTCTCCTCTGCCGGGTCGTCAGGGTGTGGTCGTGCCGGATAGGACGCTATTCGGAGCCCATCAAGGACCGTCTTCAACTGGGCGTCGGCGCGCCGCGAGAGGTCGTTCATCTGGGCTCGCGCAGCCGTCGCTGCCGCGGTGATGCGCTGCTGTCGTGCCTGGACGCTGAGTTCGGGGTCCGCGGCAATCTCCCGGATCTTCTTCTGGACCGCATCGATCTCGTCGTCAATTGTGATCAACAGGGCCAGTGCCGCGTCCCACTGGCCGCGAGCCTTCCTCAAGGCCGTGACGGCGGTTGTGGCGGGCAGCACCATCTCCGCATTGCTCGCCACAGTGGCCCGCACCCCCTGCCACGACCTCACGAACGAGCTGGTCCCTTGATTCATCTCAGTCCCTCCATGTCGATGAGCCAGCACCGTGAGACCTTCCGAGCGGGAAGGCTTCCCCGGCGGGCTCGCTTCGTTACCGCCTGTTCGGTGACACCCAGCCGCTGCGCGGCCTGCGCCACCGACACCCAGCGTCCCGCCCCACTGGGCACGGCCTCCACCTTCGGTTGTCCCGGCGAAACCAGAGAAGCGATGGCCGCCACCTGACGAGCACGGATCACGAACTCCGGCCCGCCGAGCACCGGCGCCTGACCGCGATACACCCTGCCGGCGTGCACCCGCTCCACCACCTCCGCGAGCTCGGTCAGCACGCCCACGTCCTGCACCACAAGCACCGGCCAGCCCGAATCCCAACCCACACTGATCGGACGCGAAGCGTCGTACTCGATCACGACGCCCCCCTCCGATCAGGCGCCGGACAACTACGACCGCACGCCGAGCAGAACAGCTCCGGCTCACCCCGCCACGACAACCGCAGCACCGGCGCCGGACGCGAACACCGAGCCGAATGCGGGATGCATGAGGTCTGTGGCAGTTCGTTGGCGCTCACCGGACGATCTCCCGATCTGCACCGGGTGTGACGCCGTCTGCGCCCCCCGGGGTGGGTGTCACTTGTGTCTCTGTGTCACTTTCGAGAAGTGACAACGTGACAGTAGTGACAGGGGTGTAGAGGCCCCTCTTCGGGTTGAGGACGCGCTTGGCCTCGGTCGCCCGACGCAGGTACTTGCGCACGGTGGGCTCCTCCAGGTGCAGCGCCATGGCCAGCTCGACCGGCCGGACACCCTCGGGGTGACGGTTCACCTCGGCCACCAGCTCGGCCATCCGGTCTCCCACGCCTTGGGTGGTCTGCCGGTCACGCGCAGTCGCTGAGGCCTCGTCCAGAGTGCAGCCATCCAGCATCCACGTCCCAGACTCATCCAGGCTCAGCGCGTAGCTACCCTCCCGGGCGTCCCGGGAAGTGACACTCAAGACAGCGGCTGTCTCGTGGCGCTCCCGGCGCAACACCATCACCGTGTCCGCAGCGCCAGCGATGCCCTGGGTTCCGGAGACGGCGTCCAGGAAGTCGGCCGAGTCGGCCTTGCGGGTGTGATGCACCACGACCAGCGACGAGCCTGGGAACTCGTCCGTCACGCTCTTCAGGGCGCTGGTCATCCGATAGTCGCGTTGGTAGGTCGTCTCGTTCGGGCCCGCCGGCGGCATCGCCCTACCGAGGGTGTCCAGCACTACCAGTGGGTGCCGCTCGGCGTACAGGCCGATGAACTCCCTGATCGTGGCCAGCATCGTGCCGGGCTGGATCCTGGTCAGGAAGTGCAGGATCGTCGGTGGGGCGTCGACTCCGAGCGACTCCAGCCGCGACTGCAACCGGCGGTGGCCGTCCTCGAGCGCCAGGTAAAGCACCGGCCGCTCATCGACCCGGATCTGCCCGAACGCGTATCCGCCCGCAGCGCAGGCGACCCCCAGCCCGAGCACCATCCAGCTCTTGCCGATCTTGGGCGGGGCCGCCAGCAGCGACAGCCCCTCCGGAATTAGGCCCGGCACCACATACTCGACCGGAGGGAACCGCTGCGCCATCAACCACGGCGCCGACACCATCTCGGCCAGCGGCGACTCCATGACCTCCACGCTCACCGGATCACCTCCCCGGCCAGGAAGTCGTCCAGCTCTGCCGCCACCTCGTGCGGCAGACCCTCAGCCAGCAGCCAGGCGTGACGCCGGCACGTCTTGGCAGACTCATCCGCCGACGTGGACCCGACTGCCTCGAACTGCTCAGCCCGTCGCAGCCACACCGCCGGCAGCGCCTCGGTGAACACCTGCTGCACGCACCTACGCGCGGCCTGGGCCAGCATCAACTCCAGGTCATCCCCGAGCCGGGCCAGCACCCGCCGATTCAACGCCCGGATCTCGGTCTGGCTCATCCCGACACCGAACTCGTGGGCCCGGTCGGCGCCCATCCTCGTGGCGGTGGTCATGCCGACCTCGCCATCAGTCGCAGGAGCTGCTGCTCTGATCTCTCGAACTGCAACAGGTTCCCCAGCCGCCGATCGTCGACACGTGCCCGGATTGCGTCCTCCAGGAGTCCGCGAAGCACCGGCGGGTCGATCGCCTCGACCTCGACCGCAGGGCCGGCGAACTGCACCACGTGATCGGTGAGGGCGTTCCGGTAGGTGTTCTTCTTCGGCGGCGTGCCCGCCAGCCCCATGGCGGACACCTGTTCGGACAGGCAGGCCAGCCGGGTCACCTGAAGATCGCCGCGCCCGGAGAACTCCTGCAGCTTGCGGGCCAGGTGGGTCTGGATCTCGTACCCGGCCGGGTCATGGTCGCCGACATACAGGCACAGCAGACGACGGGGATCGTTCCGGTAGGTCTGGGCGGCACCCCACGCGAACGAGGAGCTGGTCTGACCTTTCACCGGATACAGCGGCACGTCCCATGCCGAGGTCACCGGGTACAACACGCCGGCCACCGACTCCGACTCGCACCAGACCTCGAGCTTCACGTCGCTGTCGGTCCAAAGGTTGCGCCGGTAGAACTTCGCGGTCGCCTCCAAGGCGTCCGCGACGGAGTCGAAAGACTCGGGCTTCCGCATCCACCTGGTCGAGTCCACGATCATCGACCAGTCGATCTCGCCCTGCTCGCGAAGGATCTGAAGGTCACGCTGAACGCGGTCGTAGCCAGCCTGCGACTTCGCCACGATGCCCTTCGCCACGGCTCGGTAATAGGTGAACCGGACACCAGTCGGAGCCGACTCCCGCACGATCTCCACCAGCGCGTCGCGCCGGGCAGTAACCTGCGCCTTCGTCGACCTCAGCCTCTTTACGGGGCCTGCGGCATAACCCGCCGGGACCCCACCAACCATCAGTTCGCCAGCATCCACCACTACGCTGGAGTCAGCTGCAGAGCTACCAGCCGCCTGGGACCGCCCGCCCGGGCGGCTCTGCTTTTCGACGATGGCGCTCACGCTCCCACCGCCTTAGCCGCGGGGACTGGGTTGAAGCAAGCGTCGAGTTCGTCGGGGTCGATCCGCATGATCCGCCGGTTCAGCCGATACGCGCTGATCTTCCCCTCGCGGACGAGGCGGTAAACGGTGTCGATGGAGACACCCCAGCGCTCAGCCCCGTGCGCTGGGCTCTCCATGGTCTTGCCGGTTCGGTGGGTGGTCCGAGGCATCTTGCACTCTTTCGGGCAGGACTGACCGCCCTTACCTCCAAGGAGTTCAGGGCACTACCCGCGATGCGATGCCGACCGCGACCGGCCGCGAGACAACTCGCTAACTTGCAGACTAGTGCAGACGCAGGCTGACATCGAGCACGCCGGCTGCGGGCGTGTCGCGCGTCGCCTCGAAGTAGCGCGCGACGGTGTCATCTCGAAGTTCTCGCCCCGTTCCCTGCCCACACTTTGGGCATGGGGGCAGGACAAAAGTCTTCCCACCGTCGCTCCGGACTCGCACATGAACCGCAGCCCGCTTGACCTGTTTGTTCGGTCGAGCTGACTTGGTGCCCCGTGCGGAGTCTCCCATTGGGCTGGGGTTCATGAGCGCTAGATCCCTGGCCGCGTCAGACACGGCGAGTCCGTCGCGCTCAAGCTCGGCTGGCCACCAGACGATCACCCCGAGTTCGACGGGACGATGAGTAGATCGTCCCGTGCAGACGACCCGCAGATCAAAGGGGTGTTTCGGTCTGAAGACATCCGACGCGCTCACATTAGTCCCTTCGCAATCTCAGATAGCTTCTCGGCAATCGCCTTGTCGCGGCCTGCCGCCACACTCTGGTAGCGCATCGCCGCGGCGGGCGTGGAGTGGCCGAGCCGGGCCATCAACTCGGCCAGCGTGGCGCCCGTCATCGCGGCCAGGACCGCCCCCGTGTGTCGGAGGTCGTGGAAGTGCAGGTCCGGCCTCCCGGCGGCCTCCCTGGCCTTGTCGAACTGCTTGCCGAACGTCCGGGGGTGCATGTGCCCGCCGCTCGCGGCGGGGAACAGCAGCGCGTCGCCGCCCGGCTCGGTGTGGTCTTTCAGGTGCTCCTTCACCAGTGGCAACAGGTGCGGCGGAATGTGGACCTCGCGACTTCCCGCCTCGGTCTTGGGGTCGCCCACAGTGGCCTTCCCGTCCGGCCAGGTGACGCCCCGGCTCACGTCGAGCACTCCCCTACCGATCTTGACGTCGCGCCGGCGAAGCTCGGCGATCTCCCCGTACCTCAGCGCGCACCATGCGCCGAGCAGCACTGCGAGCCGCAGCCTCGCCGGCATGTTCGCCACGATGCTGGCCAGCTCGTCCAGCGTCGCGGTCCTGACCTTGTGCGCGCGCTTCACCTGGCCGGCGCCGTCGATCTGGCAGGGGTTGGAGGAGATCAGCTTCATCTTGGGATCCGCCGCGGTGGTGAGGATGGCTCTCAGCAGCTGGTAGGCGTGAGCCCGCTCGGTCGGCGTGCCGGCGTTCATGGACAGGTACCACGCGTTGACCTGGTCCACGCCGATGCTCCGCAGCGTCCGCTCTCCGAAGGTCGGGATCAGGTGGCGATCGAGCAGCCGGCGGTAGTCAGCCTTCGTCCGCGGCTTGATCGGCCCGCGCTTCGTGCGGCGGGTCTCCAGCCACTCCCCGGCGTACTCGTCGAAGGTCCTGCCCTTCGACGCTCGAGCCTTCGTTCGGTCCTCCGGGGCCGTCCAGACCTCGAGGTCGATCAGCTTCCGCTCGGCGGCCAGCCAGGCGACCGCGTTGTCCTTGGCGTCGAAGGTGAACGGGGCTCGGTGGAGTTGGTCGTCCGGCCCGACGTAGGCAGCAGACCATCGCCCGGAGCGCTCCTTGCGCAGGCGTCCGAAGCTGCGCCGGTCGGCCCCCTTCCGAGGGCCACGGCGGCGCTCATCGGAGCTCGCCTCGCGCAACATACGCACAACATAGCACCCCATTTCTGCATGGGTCTGCTTACTTGTGCATGTGTCGCGAAGGCGCTAACGTGGCGCTCAACAACCTAGTCAACCGGCATTTCACAACGACGGAAACCGTTAGCCGAAGATCGGGCGGTCCACGGGTTCGAATCCCGTTAGCTCCACCAGACGTTTCACCTAGACAGAAGCACATTGATTGCTTCCCCCAAGACCCACCTCGCGCGGCCTGAACGTCGGCTGGCGCCCAGAACGCCACTCCGAACGAGTGATCAGCCCAGACGGCTCTGGACTTCCCGAAGGAGGTCACCGGGCTCGAGCCACATCGACGGATACTCGCCGTACCAGCGCTGGACTCCAGCAGCGTCGATGAGGACGAAGCTGTGGCCCGGGAGGTTGGCGTGCATTCCCTTACCGAGGGTGCCGTAGGCCCTGGAGACGCTGCCGTCATCGAGCAGGAAGGGTGTCGTGACGCCGTAGCGGTCCATGTCGGCTGTGATGTCGGCCTTGGTGTTCATGACGATCGGGAGGACGGTCAGGCCGAGCGCATCGAAATCGGCCTTGTGCTTCTCGATCTCGCTCATCTGCATGATGCAGGCGCCGCAGCCGGCTCCTTCGTTGAAGTAGAGCAGGACCGGCTTCCCGCGAAGCTTCGACAGGGTGACGGTGGTGTCGCTCGTAGTGGGCAGGGTGAAGTCGTGGGCGGTGTCGCTGGTGGTTGCGGAGATGGTCCGGGACGTGATCAGCATGGTCGCGATGGCGGCGATCACGGCGAGCCCAGCCGCCCAGGTGAACCACTTCTTTCGGCGGCTGCGGCGATGCTGGGCTGCTGCCGCGGCCCTCTGACGAGCGTGAAGGTCCTGTCGTGTGGTGCTGGTCATGGCGGTCTTTCGGAGATCAGTGGCAGTGGGTGGTGGGCGCGGGTTCCGGCTCGGACTCGATCGGCTCTGGCTGCCCGGCGTCGGGCGCGGTCGCAGGATGCCGGCGTCGGCCGATGAGGGTTGCCCAGACGAACGTGCCGGCGACAGCGAGGAGGCCGAACCCGAGAAGGGGTTCGGGCACCGGCTTCAGCCAGTCCTCGAGCGCCGCGAACCAGCTGGCGAGCGCACGCCCGGTGGCAACCTGGATCTCCGGGCCGCTGGTCATCTGGCCGGTGTTGGCGAGATAGATGATGAAGCCGCCCATGATGGTGAAGCCGGCGGCAACGACGATGTTGACCGTGTTGGTGGCCAGGACCCGGCGGCCCAACCGGACGCGGACGGGCTTGGCGATGATCGGTTTGTCGCGCAGGCCGGTCGCGTCCCAGATCAGCGCCATCACGAACAGCGGAAACACCATCCCGAACACGTAGGCCAGGCCGAGCCCGATTCCACCGATCGGGTTGCCAGCGAGCGCGGACAGGGTCATGACGCCGACGAGGACGGGCGCACAGCAGCTCGACGCGATGCCGCTGAAAACTCCGAGGGCGAAGAAGCTGGCTCCGTCCCCACCACTGGTGTCGGGGGTGCGCAGGACGCTGGGAAGGCTCCACATGCGGCCGGACAGGGTGAATGCGGCGAGCACGAGCATCAGGAGGCCGCCGGCCCAGTAGAGGACCGCGTGGTACCTGGCGATGGCCGCGGCGATCAGGCTGATGCCGACCGTGATCGGAACCAGGATCGACGCCAGTCCAGCGGCGAACAGGAAGGTGAGCGGGAGGAGTCGCCACCGGCGGTTCTTCACCGCCGCGGCGAGGTAGCTGGGTGCGAGGAACACGATGCAGCACGGTGCGAACAGGGCGACTCCCCCGGCGAAGAATGCCGCCAGCACCCCACCCGTGGTGAGCAGGTCACCCACGGTCCGCTCCGATCGCATGCCTGCTGCGCAGGAGTGCCTCGAGCTTGCGTCGCGGGAGCCGACCGGCGGAGAAGTAGCTGCCGTCGACGAGGACGAGCGGGTTCATCGGCGGCCGGTGCTCCGTGAGGAGCGAGCGGCCTCGCTCGGAGGTGGCCTCGACGACCTCGAACACGACCGGGAAACCCTTGCCGACCAGTTCCTCCAGGGTCGCGTGGGCATCATCGCAGAGGTGGCATCCGGCGGCGGTGACCAGAGTCACCGCGGGTCCCGGCAGGGGCAGGGAGGTCATCGGGGATCGCTCTCGGAGTGGAGGAGGTCCGGCTCTTCGCTGGTCACCGTGCCGGTTGTGCCGAAGCGGGGTTGCGCCCAGGTCGTGGCTGCCGGCACCTCATCCTGAGGGGGCATCGGGGGCACGTGGCGATGCGGTTGCCGCTGCGTGATGCCCATCGCAGTGAGCATCCACCAGACGCCTGCCCAGATCACCGCGAGGGTGAGCACACCGACCAGCCAGGGCATGGTCATGCCCATCCCGCCGAAGCCCATCACCGTATGTCTCCCGAGGTCGTCATGACTCCATCAGAACGCGGCCTTCCCGACGAAACCCCGAAGTCGCGATGAAGAAACGGTGTAGATGCCGGCACGACTCCGGGACGACCGGCTGGGGCGGCGGCATGATTGCCGGCATGAGCGAGACCGCAGGGGCAACGCCCGCCCATGTGCTGGTGGTCGACGACGAGGCGGTGCTGGCCGGCATGGTGGCGAACTATCTGCAACGGGCCGGCTTCCGCACCAGCGTCGCCCACGACGGCGTCAGCGCGGTCGAGCTCGCGCTGGCCGAGGCGCCGGATGTGGTCGTCCTCGACCTCGGTCTTCCCGGGAAGGACGGTCTTCAGGTGTGCCGGGAGATCCGCGCCAGGTCGGACTGCTACATCCTGATGTTGACCGCCAGGAACGAGGAGATCGACATGCTGATCGGGCTGTCGACCGGAGCCGACGACTATATGACCAAGCCGTTCAGCGCCCGCGAACTCGTCGCCCGGGTCCAGGTTCTGCTGCGTCGCCCCCGAGCCGGCCTGATGGTCGAGGAGCCGCCGCGCGCGATCGGGGCGTTGCGGCTCGACCCCGTCGGGCGCCGGGTGCTGGTGAACGGCGTCGAGGTGGAGCTGACCCGCACTGAGTTCGACCTGCTGGACGTCCTGTCGGCCCGCCCGAAGGCGGCCTTCACCCGACGTCAGCTGGTGGACGCGGTGTGGGGCCCGGACTGGGTGGGCGACGAGCACCTTGTCGACGTGCACATCGGGCACGTGCGTCGCAAGCTCGCGGCGCTCGCCGACTTGCCGTTCGTCGACACGATGCGCGGCGTCGGCTATCGGATGGGACCCTGCCGGTGAGCGGCCCTTCGCGGCCCGGGAGCCTCACCACTCGACTGCTGATCTCGCAGGTTGCGGTGTCGGTGGCGATGGCGCTGACGATGCTCGTCGTGGCGGTGATCGCCGGCCCGCCGCTCTTCGAGGCCCACATGCGGGAGGCGGGCCACGACAGTCCCGACGTCCTCGCCCACTCGGAGGAGGCCTTCAACACCGCCGGGACCCTCGCCCTGTTCATCGGCCTGCTGATCGCCGCCTCTGGAGCGATCCTGGTGAGCGTCCTGATCAGCCGCCGCCTCCGCCGATCCCTCGACGACCTGGGCGACGCGGCGTCCCGGATTTCCGACGGCGACTACGCCCAGCGCGTCGAGCAGCCCGACTCCCGCGAACTCGCCAAGCTGGCCACCAGCTTCAACACCATGGCGACGAGACTCGACTCCATCGAGACCAGCCGGCGCCGGCTGCTCACCGACCTGGCTCACGAGATCCGCACGCCCCTGGCCAGCATGGAGATCTGCGTCGAGAGCCTGGAGGACGGGGCGATCGAACCCGGGCCGGACGCGTGGCACATCCTGTCCAGCCAGATCGAACGGATCTCCCGGCTCGCCGACGACCTGGGCCAGGTGTCCGCTGCCGAGGAGGGCAGGCTCGATCTGAGCCTCGAGCCCGCCGACCCCAACCGGCTCGCCGCGGAGGCCGTCCTGGCCGCCAGGGAGGGATACGAGCGCAAGCACGTCATCCTCGAGGTCGAACCAGCTGCCGACGTCCCGCTGGTGGCCGTGGACCGCACCCGGATCGCCCAGGTGCTGGGCAACCTGCTCTCGAATGCCCTCCGGCACACCCCGGCCGGCGAGCGCGTCACCGTGAGTGTTCTCGCCGGTCACGATCACGTGGACATCCGGGTCGCCGATACCGGGGACGGGATCGCGGCCGAGCACCTGACACACATCTTCGAGCGGTTCTACCGGGCCGACAGCGCCCGTGATCGCGACAGCGGAGGAACCGGCGTCGGGCTCGCGATCAGCCGCGCCATCGCTCGAGCCCACGGCGGCAACCTCGTCGCCGAGAGCGGCGGCCCGGGCGAGGGCTCGGCACTCACTCTCCAGCTGCCCCTGCCGACCGGACCGTCATCGAGACAACGCAGGGCCGGCTAGGAGCGGAGCCGGTCGGGGCGCAGGTCGAGCCGACGCAGCCATTGGGCGTTGAGCGCCACGACCACCGTCGACAGCGACATCAGCATCGCGCCCACCTCCATCGGCAGGGTGATCCCCGCCGGCGCCAGCACGCCGGCGGCCAGTGGGACCGACACCAGGTTGTAGCCCGCTGCCCACCACAGGTTCTGCACCATCTTGCGGTAGCTGGCTCGCGACAGTTCGATCACCGACACCACGGTCCGAGGGTCGTCGCCGGCAAGGATCACTCCGGCGGACGCGATCGCCACGTCGGTGCCGGCACCGATCGCCAGCCCGACGTCCGCCCGTGCCAGGGCGGGGGCGTCGTTGACCCCGTCGCCCACCATGGCCACCCGCTCGCCTGCAGCCTGCAACTCGGCGATCCTGGCGGCCTTCTCCTCCGGCCGCACCTCGGCCAGCACCATGTCGATCCCGAGGCGGGCGGCCACGCGCTCGGCAACCCCTCGGGCGTCCCCGGTGAGCATGGCGACCTTCACGCCCCGCTCGTGTAGTGCGGCGACGACCTGCGCCGACTCGGGACGCACCGCATCGGCAAGGCTCAGCGCGCCGATCACCTCGCCGGCACGCAGGACGAACAGCCGGGTGGCGCCGTCGTCCCGTACGGACGAACCGATGAACGGGTCATCCGTGCCGACGGTGGCGAGGAGCCGAGGACCGCCGACCCTCACCTCGACGCCCTCCACGTGCACCGAGACTCCCAACGCCGGTTCGGATCTGAACCCGCTCGCGGACGGCACCGGCAGCCGGCTCTCCTGTGCGGCCCGGACGATCGCACGAGCCAGCGGGTGCTCGCTGTCGGCCTCCGCGGCGGCGGCCAGCGCGAGGACGTCGGACTCGGCGTGTCCGGCTGTGGTCTCGACCGCGGTCAGGGCGGGCCGGCCCTCGGTGAGGGTGCCCGTCTTGTCGAACACAACGGTCGTGATGGTGCGCATACGCTCCAGCGCCAAACGGTCCTTCACCAGCACGCCCGCCCGGGCAGCCCTTTCGGTGGAGATCGCGACCACCAGCGGGATCGCCAGACCGAGGGCGTGGGGGCAGGCGATCACGAGCACGGTGATCACCCGGACGACGGCCTCCTCCGGCAGCCCCAGCAGCGTCCAGGCCACGCCGGTGGCAGCAGCCGCAGCGAGCGCGTACCAGAACAGCCATGCGGCAGCGCGGTCGGCGAGCCGCTGCGCCCTAGAGCGGGAGGCCTGAGCCTGCTCCACCAGCCGCCGGATGCCGGCCAGGGCGGTGTCCTCCCCGGTGGCGGTCACCTCGACGCGCAGCCCTGAGTCGGTGGACACCGTCCCCGCCGTGACGAGACTCCCCGGCCCGCGGCGGACGGTACGCGACTCGCCGGTGACCATCGACTCGTCGAGCTCTGCCTCGCCGTCGAGGATCCGCCCATCGGCAGGAATGCTGCCGCCGGGTCGCACCACGACCACGTCGCCCACCGCGAGGGCGGACGGGGCGACCGTCTCCACCGTGTCGCCTCGGACCACGTCGGCGGTGTCGGGCAGGAGGGCGGCCAGCGAGTCCAGGGCGCTGGTGGTGCGAGCCAGCGAGCGCATCTCGACCCAGTGGCCGAGCAGCATGATCACGATCAGGAGCGCCAGCTCCCACCAGAACTCCAGCATGTGGCCCAGGAGCCCCAGCCGCGCTCCCCAGCTGGCGCCGAAGGCGACCGTGATCGCGAGGCCGATCAGCAGCATCATCCCCGGCCGGCGGGCACGCAGTTCGGCGACGGCACCGGTGAGGAACGGCGACCCGCCCCACGCGTACATCGCGGTTCCGAGCAGCGCCGGTGCCCAGGATGCGGGACCTTCGCTGGGCACGTCGTAGCCGAGCAGCATCGCGAACGTCGGCGAGAGCGCCACCACCGGGACGGCAAGCACCAGCATCACCCAGAAGAGTCGGCGGAACCGTCCCACATGGTCACCGTGTCCGGAGTGTCCGCCGCGCGCGGCGTGGTCGTCGTGCCCGGCGACGTGGCCTGCGTGCTCGTGCCGGGTGTCGCGAACCTCGTCCACGGCGTGGGCCCTGTGGTCCATGGTGCTCACTCTCCTCATATACCCCCCATGGGTATGCTTCCAAACCTGCGTCACGAGGTTCACATTCCCGGTCCGGTCGGCGCCGACGCGAACTTCAGAGAAACTTCATCGAATCCGGCAGCGGGCACTCCTGCGCAACCCCGACCCTTGAATCACCTCCGAGAAGTTCCCCGACCAGGACGAACCCATGACCACCACCGCCACCCGACGGCCGACCGCCGCCACCCGCACGCTGCCGAGTCCGATGGCGACCATCGCCGTCCTCGTCCTCACGGGCGTCCTCAGCCTCACCGCACTCCTCGGCCCGAACCTGGTCGCCAACGACCTCGGCATGGCGATGAGCATGGGCATGACCCACTACATGGAACTGCTCGCCGTTCACCAGCCGCGGAACCTGATCGTCTTCATGGCCATCCCGGTCGTGCTCGCCGAGACCCTCGCCATTACCGAACTGGCCATCCTGTTCACGCGCGCCGCCACGCCGCGCTGGGTGCACACGACCAGCCGCGTGGCCGGCCTGCTGGCCGGACCGGTGATGCTGGCGATCTTCCTGCACCTCCTGGTGAACGCCGTGGTCCCGCTCACCATGACCGGCGGCTGGCGTGGGCCAGCCGACGTCATCGCCGTGCTGTTCTACCTCTCCGGCACGATTCCGCTGATCGGCATCACCCTGGTCGAGCTGGGCCTGATCGGAACGGGCGCCACGAACTCCCTGAAGTGGCACGCCACCTTCATCGCCGTCTTTCTCGTCGTCGCGCACATCGCGATGATCTTCGGCATGCTCGACCCGGTCGTGCTCGGCTACCGCATGATCCACCAGCACTAGGAGCCCGCTCAGCACGCACGTCCCCTGCCACCACGCCGGCGCGGGCGGGGTTTTCGCCCCGCGAGTGGATGGGTAGAGTCGAAGGTAACGGCGATGGGGCTCGCCGCAAACGCGAACGCTGACGGTCCCTACCAGTGAGAGGTACTGGTATGTGCGCAGCAGTCGTCGTCACCAATCACCAGGAGGCCGTGGGCCGAACGGGGCCGCCGCTGGGGGTCTGCCCCAGCCTGCTCGATCCGAGCGGCCAGAACTCGCGCTTCGCCACGGTCCCGCCGCAATGCCTCACCGATCTCCACCTGGACGCCATCATCGCAGCCATGGCGCCCGACGAGTTCCAGCGGACGGTCTGGTACACACCCCTCGCCGACCTCGCCGTCCTCGAGTATCGGCAGGACGTCGCAGAGGAGTTGCAGCGGCGTGAGTTCCGCGACCTCGCCGAGCTCCTTGCCGGCGCGCTGCGCCGGGCCCGGCTCTCGATCGGCGCTGCCGAGCAGGAGTACTACAAGCTTCCCGCGGAACTGAACCTCGCCGAGGCCATCTCCCGCTTCACCACCGCGGTCAGCGAAGCCGCCCGCCGGCTTGGCGAGCTCTCCCCCCGCTCGGCGGGCCTGCGCCACCTCGCTGCTCACCTCGCGGCCTATGTCCGGGACGCATCCTTCGCCGAACTCGCGGACGCGAACGCGGCCATCCTCGCGCGGGTCCGCGGCCACATGTTCGAGCTCGGCATCCAGGGCGGCACGGTCTGGGCCGGTCCCGACACCGAACGCGGGCCATGGGAGGACCGGCTCCGGGAGACCTTCGGCCGGTTCAGCGACAGCCGCGCCGAGGAGCAGGCGGCCGTCCCGCCGCGTCCCCGGCGCTACCTCAACCACATCGAGGCACAGTCCATCGGCCTGGTCGCAGGGCTTTTCCCGGAGTCGTTCCAGCAGCTGCATGCCTTCGTCACCGCCCACGCCGACTTCCTCTCCGCCGACCTGGAGCGGCTCGGCGAGGAGCTGCGGTTCTACCTCGGCTTCCTCTCCGTCGCCGACGACCTGGGCCGAACCGGTGTCGCTTGGTGCGTCCCGCGCGTGCTCGCCGGGCCGGACGGACCCCTGCAGGTGTCCGGACTGGTCGACCTCGCCCTCGCCCTGGACGCCAAGTCGGGCGCCGAACTGGTCCCCAACGACCTGCACCTCGGTGCGGACGAGCGCATCGCCTTCATCACCGGACCGAACCAGGGTGGCAAGACCACCTTCGCGCGAGCCGCCGGCCAGTTGGCCTACGTCGCCAGCCTCGGCCTGCTGGTCCCGGCGCGTTCGGCGTCCCTGCCCTTGTCGAACACCGTGCTCACCCACTTCCCGCGTCCGGACGACCCCGCGCACGACCGCGGCGGGCTGGCTGACGAGATCCACCGGCTCCACGACGTGATGGTGGCCGCCGACGGGCACTCGCTGCTGGTCTTCAACGAGCTCTTCTCCGCCACCTCCGCAGAGGATGCCCTGCAGCTGTCCGCACTGCTGCTCGAGCAGATCACGGCCCTCGGCTGCCGAGTGCTCTGGGTGACCTTCCTCGAGGATCTCGTCAACAGCGTGGACGGCGCCGCGAGCCTCGTCGGCCAGGTCGAGCCGGACGATCCGACGAAGCCCACCTTCCGCTTCCGCGCTCAGCCGCCGTCCGGTCGTTCGCACGCGGTCGCCCTCGCCGCCCGGCACGGCCTGTCCAGCGAAGACCTCGAAGGGAGGCTGCGATGAAGGTCCGCCTGCTCTTCCCCGACCGGGACGCCGACCTGGCCGCCCAGCCGTCCCCAGGGTCGGACGACCTGGTCGACGACCTCGACCTCGGGCCGGTCCTCGAGACCATGGTTCCCGGCCGGCGCCTGGAGAAGCTCTGCCCCGCCGTGCTGTTCAACCCGCTGACCGACCCCGAACAGATCCGCTGGCGCCAGCACGTGCTCTCGGACGCACTCGCCAACCCGGACGCGATGCGCCACCTGTTCGACCTGGCCGGGCGGGCCCTGGAGAGCCAGCACAGCGTGTGGATGTGGTCGGGACGCACCGCGGACTCCCTGCTGTCGAAGTCCGTGCACGGCTTGCGCGCGCTACTCCCGCTGCTGCGCGAACTCGCAGGACTCGCGGCCCAGCAGCTGGCCACCGTCCGCTCGGCCGGGCTGAGTGAGCTCTACCGGCGACTCATCGACGAACTGGACGCGAGCTATCTCGACCAGGTGGCCGCCGTCCTCACCCACCTCACCTTCCCCGAAGGCGTGGTGACCAGGGCACACCTGACCAACAGCGGCCTGATCGGTGACATGGAGCTGCTCGCTCCTGCCAGCAACCATCGCTCGTTGTGGGCGCGGCTCGGCTTCGCGCCGCCCGGACGCCAGCACTTCACCATCGCCGAACGGGACGAGGCCGGCGCGCGAGCCCTCGCCGAGATGCGGGACGACGCGCTCCACGACGCGGCGGGCACGCTGGCCGAGGCCAACGCTCACGTGGTCGGTTTCTTCCGCCAGTTGCAGTGGGAGGCCGGCTTCTACGTCGGCTGCCTCCAGCTGTACCGCAAGCTGCAGGCAGCCGGCGTGGGCACCTGCTGGCCCAACCCGGGCCCGGACGGTGCGGAGCTCTCCGCGGAGGGCCTCGTGTCCCTGAGCCTTGCCGTCCGCTCCGGACGGGCGCCTACCCCCAACGACCTGGCCGGTCCGAGCGTCCCGCTCGCGATCGTCACCGGGGCGAACCAGGGCGGCAAGACCACGCTCCTGCGCAGCATCGGGTGCGCCCAGTTGCTGCTCCAGGCGGGGGCGTTCGTGCCGGCGTCCGCGTACCGGGCGAGCCTCGCGACGGCACTGCACACCCACTTCCGCCGCGCGGAGGACGACGACCTGCGCAGCGGCAAGCTGGACGAGGAACTGGCCCGGATGAGCACGATCGTCGACCGCTGCCATCCGGGCGACCTGCTGCTGATGAACGAGTCGTTCGCCTCGACCGACGAGGTGGAGGGTTCCTGGATCGCCGCCGACGTCATCGACGCGCTGATCGGCCACGGCGTCCGGGTCGTGCTGGTGACCCATTTCCACGCGCTCGCACAGCACTACCTGTCCCGGCCAGGAACGGTGTTCCTGGTCGCCGAGCGGCTGCCCGACGGACGGCGCAGCCACCGCGTCCTGCCCGGTCGGCCACAGGCCACGAGCCACGGGCTCGACATCTTCCGCCAGTCGTTCGGGGAGACTTCACCCGAGACGTCGCCGGTCACGGCCGGCGCACCCACACCCGGCCAGCACCTCGGACCGGGCGTCCTAGAAGGAGGGAATCTGACATGACAGACATCTACCTGTGCCGCCACGGCCGCACGTCCATGAACGTGGCAGGCCTGCTGCGGGGGCGGCTCGACCCGGCCCTCGACCTGGTCGGAGTGACCGAGGCCCGCGACCTGGCCACCCAACTCGGAGGGCTCGGCCTGGCGCGGGTCGTGTCCAGCCCGCTGCTGCGCGCCGTCCAGACCGCGACGCCGATCGCAGCGGCCGCCGGCCTCGACCTGGAGACCGACGAACGCTGGCTCGACCGCAACTACGCCCAGTTCGACGGCACTGCCGAGGCCGAGGTGATCGCCCAGTTCGGCTCACTGGAAGCCGCGCCGGGCGTGGAGCCCGCCGCGGCCGTGACGGCCCGAGCGACCGCTGCGCTGGAGGAACTCGTGGCCGGCGATCCCGAGGATCCGATCGTCGTGGTCAGCCACGACGCCGTGATCCGGCTCCTGCTGGACAGCATCACCCCAGGACCGCAGCACCTCGACCACATCCAGCCGCGCACCGGATGCTGGAGCCTGCTCCGACACAGTCCCGACGGCTGGCGCCTGGTCATGGCCAACCGCAAGGACGACCCGGTCGAGACGGCGCTTGCCCTGCACTGACTCACGCGTCCGTGAATGGAAAGGGGACGGTTCCTTTTTCATTCAGTTTTCCACAGCCTGTGGATAAGTGAATGGAAAAGGAACCGTCCCCTTTTCGTTCAGCGGGGCAGACCGTAAGGCAGGTCGGGACGCGCGGCCGCGATCTGGACGAGCCGGTTGTACTTCGCGACCCGCTCGCCGCGGGCCGGGGCGCCGGTCTTGATCTGGCCGCAACCGGTGGCCACGGCGAGGTCGGCAATGAAGGTGTCCGGGGTCTCGCCGGAACGGTGCGAGATCATCTGACCGTAGCCGGCCTCGTGGCAGATCCGCATGGCCTCGAGAGTCTCGGTCACCGTGCCGATCTGGTTCACCTTGATCAGGGCGGCGTTGGCGATCCCGTCCGCGATCGCGGCACGGATGATGTCGGGGTTCGTGCAGAAGTTGTCGTCGCCGACGACCTGAATGCGGCCGCCGAGTTCTGCGGTGATGGCCTTCCAGCCCTCCGGGTCCTGCTCACCGATGCCGTCCTCGATGCTCCAGATCGGGAACCGGTCGAGCATCTCGGTGTACCGGGCGATCAGGTCGGCGCTGGAGAGCAGCTTGCCGTTGACCTTGTAGCCGTCCGCCGTCCAGAACTCGGACGCCGCGGGGTCGAGCGCGATCCCCACGCCGCCGGCGCCGGTCGCGTACCCCGCGTCACCGATGGACGCGACGATCAGCTCCAGCACCTCTTCCGGCTCGGCAAGGTTCGGCGCGAAGCCGCCCTCGTCACCCAGCCCGGTGGAGTGCCCGCCGGAGGCCAGCCGCTTCTTCAGCGCCGCGTACACCTCCGCACCGGCCCGAACGGCCTCGGCCATGGACGGGGCGCCCAGCGGGCAGACCATGAACTCCTGGAAGTCCAGCGGGTTCGGCGCGTGCGCGCCGCCGTTGAGCACGTTGAAGCACGGCACCGGCAGCCGAGCCGGCTGGCCGAACCCGGGCAGCCACTCGTACAGCGGCTCGCCAGCGGACGCCGAGAGCGCGCGGGCCAGCGCCATCGACGTGCCGATGATCGCGTTGGCGCCCAGCCACGCCTTGTTGGGGGTGCCGTCCAGATCGCGCATGGCCTGATCCACCTCGGCGAGGTCGTTCCAGCTCCGTCCGGACAGTCCGGAGCTGAGCTCGCCCACGTTCGCGACCGCCTTCTGCACGCCCGCACCGCTGAACCGCGTGGGGTCACCGTCGCGCAGCTCCACGGCCTCCCGCGTCCCGGTCGAAGCACCGGACGGCACGCCCGCCTCGGCCACCGTCCCGTCCGCGAGGGCCACCGTCACGTTCAGGGTGGGACGCCCGCGGGAGTCCAGCACCTCGAGCGCCTGCACACTGTTGATCTCGAAAGCCACCATCGGCTCCTTCCAAGCCACGTTCGGACGCCCGCTCTGGACGCTCCGCAAGCGCTGCCCGCGTCGAGAATGGGACGATGTCCCACCCGGCACACGAACGGCGCTCAGGTAGGGACCGTTGGCCGTGAGACACGGCGGTTGTGGCAGGCGAGCCCCTCCGCCCGCATCTGACGCTACCAGAGCGTCACCATGGTCGCGCCCGCCCCGGATGACCGCTGTACAGTCCTCCGCCCGCGATACACTTCGAGCGGCGATGGGGCTCGCCGTAACCGCAACAGCTGACGGTCCCTGACGGTTTGAACTCAGGAGCACCGTGTCCCCTGCTGCAGCTGCCATGTCCAGCGACGGCGCGCCCGCCGCGTCCGCGGAGGCCATCCGCCAGCTCACCGAACTCGCCCGCCGCTACCAGCTCACCGAACTGGAACGGCGCTGCCTGGCCACGACGGAGCAGGTCGGCTCGGGCACCGTGAACGTCGCTCTCCTGGGACGGTTCAAGGCCGGCAAGACCTCCGTGCTCAACCAACTCCTCGGAGCGGAGGTGCTGCCGGTGCAGGCGATCCCGGCCACCGCGGTGATCACGAGGGCACGCTTCGGGCCCGTGCTCGCCGCCCGGGTGGTGCCGACGCGCGGCCCCGGCTTCGACGTCGACCCCTGCACGTTGGCCGACTGGGTCACCGAGAGCGGCAACCCCGGCAACCGGCGCGGGGTGGAACGGGTGGACGTCGAGTCGCCCGCGTTGCGGGACATCCCCAGCGTCGTGCTGGTCGACACGCCCGGGACCGGCAGCAGTTGGGAGCACAACACCGACACCAGCCTCGACTGGTTGCCGAACGTGGGTGCCGCCGTGGTGGCGGTGAACGCCACCCAGCCGCTCGCGGAGGAGGATCTTCGGCTGATCGAGTTGCTGCAGCCGCACACGCCGAACCTCACCATCCTCCTGACCAAGGTCGACCTGCTCGCCGCGGACGACCTCACCGCGGTCACCCGTCACGTCCGGCAACGGCTGGACGACCGACTCCCGACCCGGGTCGCCGTCCTCCCCTACTCCACGGCGGCCGGCTACACGAGCCAGCGCGCGAGCTTCCGCAGCCTTCTGCAGGACATCGAACGCGCCCACACCGACACCCTCGCCGACCTGGCCACCCACCGGGTCCGGAGGCTGGCATCCGAGTGCGCGGCGTACCTGGAACTGGCTCGGGCTGCGGCGACGTCGCAGGAGGAGGCGGTCGACGACCTGCGCAGAGTCCTGGACGAGGAGGCCGGCCGCCTGCCCGAACTGCGCAGCCAGCTGCGGGCACAGGTGCGTCCGCTGAAGAACGCGATCAGCGCCCGAGCCCAGCAGACGATGGCGGCCGGGCGGCCCCAGGTGATCCGTCGCGTCGCGGTCGCGCTCGACGTCGAGCTGCCGACCTGGCACGGGAGCCTGGCCACCGAGACCCGGAGATTCCGGGGCTGGCTGGCCGATTCCCTGGTGAAGGAGTTCACTCCCACCGCACAGGCCGCTGCGACGTCGCTGGAACCGCTGGTCGCGCAGGGACTGCAATCGGCCACCCGCACGGGCGAGGCCTTCATCCAGAGGCTCGGCCTGCTGGTGCATCGCGCCCTCGGGATCGATCTGGAGCTCGTCGCTCCTGAGGCAGGCTACGCGCCGATCCCGCCCGTGGACGCGGTCGTGGACCGGGTGTTCGACAGCCAACTGGACCTGCTCTCGTGGGCCGTCCCGATGTTCCTGGCCCGCCCTCTCGTGCACCGGCACTTCCGCCGTCTGGTTCCCTGGCAGGCGGAGAAGAACAGCTACCGCACCGCGCATCGGGCAGCAGCCGTCGCGACGGCGAGCCTCGACGCAGGACTGGACGAGTATCTGGCAGCCCTGGCCGACCAGCTGGAGACCTGTCGGCGGCTGGTGGCGGGCACGAACACCGACCTTGGCGCGCTGAGACGCGACCTCCGGGTTCTCGACGGACTCCTGCGAGAGACGCCGCAACCGCCGCTGCTGGCCGCCGTCCGGACCGCCTGAACGAAAAGGGGATGAAAAGGGGACGGTTCCGAAATTCGCAGTCCGTCAGTCGGTGGACTGCGAATTTCGGAACCGTCCCCTTTTCGTTCACGCGGCTGTGCCGCGGTGGGCTTTCGGGCTCTGCTGGAGGATGCCTCTGGAACTACCCCACCCAGGGCATCCTCCAGCAACCACGATTCAGGCCGGCTGCCCCCTCCATACGTGTCGGCATGAGTCGTGCCTCCGGGGATTGGCGGAACCCCCGGAAGGAGCCGGCTCGAATCTACGGCAGGGCGCGGGCGCCACATCAGACCCCGTCCGGGTGACCGGGTCAGCGCAGGGTATGGTCGTACAGTTCGCGCAACTGTTCGAACGCCCACTCGGAGGCCGCCTCGTTCCACGCCGGCGTGTCCGACATCGTGTAGCCGTGCGCGGCATCCGGGACGACCACGTTGATCGCGGTCAAACCTGCCGCCAGCAACGCGTCGCCCAGCGTGGCGACGTTCTCCGGGGTCATCGACCGGTCGTGATCGGCGTGGCCGAACACGAACTCGGCCTTCGCGCTGCCGAGCGCCAGGTGCGGGGAGTCGGCGTCGTCGGTCACCAGTCCTCCGGTGTGGAAACCCGCGCAGGCCGCGAACTCGTCCGGCTGTCGACAGGCCGCGCGGACGGCGAGCCGGCCGCCCATGCAGAACCCGACCGTGCCGAGCGGACCTCCGGTGACCTCCGGGCGCCCGCGCAGCGCTGCAACGTAGCCGTCGATATCGACCAAGGCCCGCTCCGTGGTGAGGTTCGCCATCCGTGGCCCGATCCTGGCCCAGCGCGCCTGTTGGTCCTGCGGTGTCGCAGCCTGCTCGCCGAAGGCGAGTTCGGCGACCGTACCGTCCCGGTAGAAGACGTTCGGCGCGAGGACGACGTAGCCCCAGTTCGCCACCCGCTCGGCCAGCTCCTGGATCCGCGGACGCAACCCGTAGGCGTCCATGAACATGAGGACGCCCGGTCCCTGGCCCGAGGACGGCGCGGCGAGGATCGCCTCTGCGGTCCCGTCCGGCAATTCGATGTTCAGCATGAGTGCAGCGTAGGCATGCCGTCCGACCCGCGGCACGTGGTCGCAGGTGCCTACATCGGCCCGACCGGTCGTCAGCCCTTGAAGTCGTCCGGTTCGACGTCGTCGAGGAACTCGTGGAACGCCGCCAGCTGCGACTGCTCGTCGCCCGCGGACTCCGCGTCCGGCAGCCCGGCGTCGGCGAACACCGCCTCGGCGACCAGGATCGGCGCGCCGGTGCGGACGGCCAGCGCGATCGAGTCCGACGGGCGCGCGTCGATCACCTCCGGTCCCGCCGGGGTCTCCAGCGTGATCTCGGCGAAGAACGTGCCGCCCTCGAGCTTGGTCACCACGACCTTCTCGACCTCCGCGCCGAGGCGCTCGATCAGGGTCGTCATCAGGTCGTACACCTGCGGACGGACGGGGCTCGCGCCTTCCACGGCGAGCATGATCGCGCTCGCCTCCGGCACCCCGATCCAGATCGGCAGCAGCCGCCGCGCACCCGGCTCGGACTCCAGCGGTGCCAGCACCACCACCGGTTGTCCCCGCGAGTCAACCGCGAGACTTGCGAGTTCCACCTGGATCATCGCCCACCTCCTCGCTCTCGTTCCATGCTAGGAGGCTGAGCGCAGGGCGTTCCCTGAGTTCCTTAACAGTTCTCTCAGGATACGTTAGGGTGAACCGCAATCGGCCCCGGCCATCCCTCCTACCCCAGGTGGATTCGATGACGACTGCACCCCAGGTCGCCGCTCCGGTGGCCGGCGAGCAACCCAGCACCTCCCGCAGGACAGCTCTCGGGCTGGCCGCTGCCGGCGGTCTGGCCGTCTCCACGCTGGGACGGGCGACGGAGGCATACGGAGTCCCTCCCGTCCCCATGGCGACGGTGCTGCCCGAGGTGATCGGCGACCTGGCCAAGGACTTGAACCTGACCTCCACCGCCGCCTGGCACCTGGCGCGACGGGTCGCTCCCGCACCCACCCAGGCGATCGCGAGCGAGATCGCCAAGCGGGGCGCCACGGCGTGGATCGACAAGCAACTGAACTGGAAGAAGATCGACGATTCCAAGGCCGACGGCCTGGTCAACAAGTACCTGAGCTACGCCACGATGACCGGCGCGAAGGTGAACAAGGCCTCCAAGCAGCAGCCGTGGCTGGCCGGCCCCGCGCTGAGCCGGTCACGCACCGTCCGGCAGGTCTTCACCAAGCGCTACCTGTACGAGTCGATGGTCGACACCATGGCCGACCACCTCTACATCTCCGCTGACGGCAAGGCCAGCAACTGGGTGGCGTGGTTCGACTGGGCGGTGCTCCGCAAGTACGCGCTCGGCAAGTTCTCCAGCATGCTGTACGCCAGCCTGCGGCACCCCGGCATGCTGATCTACCTCGACAACCAGGTGAGCACCAAGGACGCGATCAACGAGAACCTGGGCCGCGAACTCCTCGAACTGCACACCGTGGGCGTCGGCCACTACGACGAGGAGGACGTGCTGAACTCGGCGCGACTGCTCACCGGCCACGGCTACGACTGGGACAAGTGGACCTACCGCTACTATCCCGGTCGGCACTGGACCGGGGGGCTGAAGATCATGGGCTTCGAACACCCCAACGCCGATCCGGCGGACGGGAAGGCGGTCCTCAAGTCCTACGCGAGCTACCTCGCCCACCATCGCGGGACCGCCGAACACATCGCCCGGCGCCTGGCCACTCGCTACGTCTCGGACACCCCCTCCAGCGCCCTGGTCGCGAAACTCGCCGACACCTACCAGGCCCACGACACCTCGCTCGCCGCGGTGATCAGGGCCCTGCTGCTCAGCGACGAGTTCGCCAACTCCGTGGGCTCGAAGTGGCGCCGTCCCCAAGAGACCATGGCCATGATGATCAAGCAGCGCTCGCCCTCCACGCTGAAGCCCGCGGGCAAACAGCTGAGGACCATCTGGAACATCACCGGCACCGTGCAGTGGCTCCTCTACCTGGAGAACCACCAGCCACGGATGTGGCCGGTCGTGGACGGCTACCCCGACCAGACCACGGACTGGATCGGCGCCCAAGCACTGCTGAGCTCCTGGTACTCGGCCAACGCGCGCACGAACTGGGGTTCGGACAAGGAATGGCCGTCGAAGTCGTGGGCGAAAGCGCTCGGCGTGAAGAAAGGCCAGGTGGTCACCGACGTCGCGAAGAAGCTCACCAGGAACATCACCGGCTACGCGTGGAGCCAGGCGCATCTCGACATCGTCGCCGCCCGGCTGAAGGGCGACCACGACACGACCACGCTCACGTCCGACCAGCTGAAGTACAACCTGAGCCCCACGCTGCACTTCATCTTCTGCTCCCCGTACTTCAAGCTCCGCTGAGAGGACGAACGCGATGACCACCTCAGGCGTGGACGCCTCCCTGCGGCACGGCGAAGCGCTGCTGCACGAGGACCTGATCACCCCGCTGCACCACCACGATGAGGCCCACAACCGGCTGCTCGCCACCGTCGACGGCGCGACCCGGGTGGTGAGTCCCGCCCAGGCCAACGAGTTGGTCACCACGCTGCGCCCGAACCGGCGGATCGACGATCCAGGCGTCGAGCACGTGCCCAACGGCCCGCGCTTCGGCCGGCGCGGGCTGTTCCGCGGTTCGCTGATCGGTCTGGGCGGTCTCCTGGCCGCTTCGGCCGCGCCGCGGTACTCCTTCGCCGCCGGCTCCGGCGGCGACACCCTGGTCTGCATCTTCCTGCGCGGAGGATTCGACGGACTGGCCGCCCTGGGCGCGGTGAACGACAGCTACTACCACGACCTGCGTGGCAACGTCCGGGTCACCGGCGGCCTGAAACTCACCTCCGACTACGTGCTGCACAACGGCTTCGCCGCGCTCAAGGGCATCTGGGACGACCGGCAGATGGCTGTCGTGCTGGGCTCCGGCCACCCCGACGTGCAACGCTCGCATTTCGAGGACCAGGACCTGTGCGAACGTGCGGCCAAGGCGAACGTCCGCTCCGGCTGGATCGGTCGGCACATCGCGTCCTCCTCGAGCCCTTCGGGGACGTTCCGTGCGATCACCATGGGTGACCAACGGGTGGTGCTCTCGCTGACGACCAACGCCTACCAGTCGCTGGCGATGTCGAACATCGCGTCCTTCACGCTCGACGGCTCCTGGACCGAAGGCGACCACGCCGCGCGGCTGGTGACCGACCTCGGCAGGATCTACGGCGACGCCGGCGGCGTCCTTGAGACCCAGGCCAGGGCCACTCTGGACGCCGTGAACAGCCTCGCGGCGCTGCGCAAGAAGATCGACGCCAAACAGGCCGAGCCGGAACACGGCGCGACCTACAACCAGGACTCCGACTGGCACAAGGGCCTGCAGGACACCGCCCGGATGATCAAGGCCGACCTCGGCATGGAGGTGGCCTGCATCGACTACGGCAACTGGGACATGCACCAGAGCATCGGGCAGCCCACCGACAAGAACGGCTGGTTCACCAGGCAGGCCAAGGACTTCGCCACCGGCCTCGCGGCGTTCCGCACCGACCTCGGCTCGAAGTGGAACAAGGTCACCGTGGTGACGATGAGCGAGTTCGGACGCCGGGTCGAGGTGAACGGCGACGGGGGTACCGACCACGGCCACGGGAACCTGATGTTCCTGATGGGCGGTGGGATCAAGGGCGGCAAGGTGTACGGGTCGATGCCGGAGTTGAGCCCGGGCAACCTCGAGGACGGCGACGTCCCGATCACAACCGACTATCGGCAGGCGCTGTCGGAGATCGTGCAGAACCGACTGAACAACCCGGCCATCGACCAGATCTTCCCCGGGTTCACGTCCGGCACCCCACTGGGGATCGCCTAGCCTCGTCGCCCTTCGTCAGGCTCAGGGAGCAATATGGCGGCTACCAGGGAGCAATATGGCGGCTACCAGGGAGCAATATGGCGGCTGCCAGGAACATATGGTGGCTGCCAGGAACATATGGTGGCTGAGCCTGACGAAGCCCGCGCTCAGTCGGCGCCCTCGTTGTAGCTGAGCATCCGCCAGTACTCACCGGCGGGACGCAGCACGGCCCAGTGGCAGTTCAGCATTCCGCCGAAGAGCCGTGCGTGCGAGTAGTCCAGGCCCATCAGCAGTAGGGCGCCCACGCGCAGCGAGAGGCCGTGCCCGACGGCCAGGAGCACCTCGTCATCGCCGGCAGTCTCGGCGTGATCGAGCAGGGCCAGCGCCACGCGCTGCCCGGATTCCGTGGCCGTCTCCCCTTCCGGGGAGCGACGGAAATCGCGTCCCTCCCGCAGGGCGGGCCAGAAGTCCGGCTCGAGGCGTCCGGCCTCGTCCATGCTCAGCCCCGCCCACGAGCCGACGTCCACCTCACGCAACCGGGCGTCCGTCTGCACGGGCAGTCCGCAGCGCGCCGCCACGATGCGGGCCGTCTCGCCGGCCCGGGAGAGGTCGGACGCGAAGATCCGCGTGATGCCGAGTCCTGCCAGGCGCTCACCGGCCGCGGCGGCCTGGGTCCTGCCGGTCGCGTTCAGTGGAACGTCGGCATGGCCCTGGAAGCGTCCGCCGTCGTTCCAGTCGGTGAGGCCGTGGCGCAGGACGATGACCCGGGCGGCGGTCATTCCGCCGGGGGTTCGTCGAGCGGACCGAGGTCGATCCTCGGGCAGTCCTTCCACAGTCGTTCCAGCGCGTAGAGGGCGCGCTCCTCGGAGTGCTGGACGTGGACGACGGCGTCGAGGAAGTCGAGCAGGACCCAGCGGTTCTCCCGGTCGCCCTCCCTGCGGACGGTTTTCACGCCGGCCTTGAGCAGAGCCTCCTCGACGGCGTCCACGACGGCGCCGACCTGGCGCTCGTTCGCCGCGGTGACAATCAGGAAGACGTCGGTGATCGCGAGCCGGTCGGAGACGTCGAACGCCACCGGGTCCTTGGCGAGTTTCCCGACCGCAGCCCTCGCTGCGATCCGGGCGATGTCAAGGGCGTGTTCGGTAGCAGTCACTGGGCTCCTCGGGAACGGTAGAGGCCGCGCTTGGCGATGTACTGGACGATGCCGTCCGGCACCAGGTACCAGATCGGCAGGCCCTGCGCCACGCGCTCGCGGCAGGCGGTGGACGAGATGGACAGGGCAGGCACCTCGAGCAGGGTCACCTTGTCCTCGGGCAGGTGGGTGATGTCGTTCTCCCCCAGCGACACTCCCGGGCGGGAAACGCCCACGAAGTGCGCGAGGTCGAACAACTCGTCCACGCCCTTCCAGGTGAGGATCTTGCTGAGCGCGTCGGCGCCGGTGATGAAGAACAGGTCCATCGGGCCCGGCCGCACGGTGCGGATGTCGCGCAGAGTGTCGACGGTGTAGGTGGGGCCGGGGCGTTCGATGTCGACCCGGCTCACCGAGAACCGCGGGTTGGACGCGGTGGCGATCGTCGTCATCAGGTAGCGGTCCTCCGCCTGGGAGACGTGCTTGCCGGCCTTCTGCCAGGGCTCACCGGTGGGGACGAACACGACCTCGTCGAGCGCGAACCGCGCCTGGACCTCACTGGCCGCCACCAGGTGCCCGTGGTGGATCGGGTCGAACGTGCCGCCCATCACGCCCAGGCGGAGCCGCCGGGAGCCGAGCCGCTCCCAGACGATCGGGGTTTCACTCATTTGGCGTGCGGCCGGCCCTTGCCGATCTGGCGGACGTACCCCAGCCCGGCCGCGAGGACGGCGAAAGCCCCCAAGCCCACGACGACGGGGACGGTCACGTCGACCACGACCTCCAGCACGGTATGCATGCCGCGGATATTACACGGGGTCGGCTTTCCGCCGTCACCCTCCGGCCACCCCTCGCGTCCCCACCACAAACGCTGCCGAAATTCGTCCGCGCTCCCGAAATTTCGGTGGCGTCCGCGATTTTCGGCGGCGTCTGTGCGGAAGTTCAGCAGCGGACCTGGCCGTCGCCATCCACGATGTACTTGGTGGAGGTCATCTCGACCAGGCCCATCGGGCCGCGGGCATGCAGCTTCTGGGTGGAGATGCCGATCTCGGCGCCGAAGCCGAACTCGCCCCCGTCCACGAACCGCGAGGAGGCGTTCACCAGCACCGCGGCCGCGTCGATCTCCGCGGTGAACCGGTCGGCCGAGCGGCGGTCGGACGTGACGATGGTCTCTGAGTGCCCGGTGGTGTGGACGCGGACGTGCGCGATCGCCTCGTCCAGGGAGCCCACGATGTCGCAGGCCAGGTCGAGGGAGAGGTACTCGTCGTCGAACTCGTCCGACCCTGCGGGCACGACGTCCGGCGAGTAGCCCTGGACGGCCGGCGTCCCATGCACGGTGACACCGGCGCCGGCCAGCGCGGCGAGCGCCCTGGGCAGGAAGCTGGGCGCGATGTCGGAGTGGACGAGCAGGGTCTCCAGCGCGTTGCAGACGCTCGGCCGCTGGGCCTTGGCGTTCAGCATGATCTCGATCGCCATGTCCTGGTCCGCCGACGCGTCGACGAACAGGTGGCAATTGCCGGTGCCAGTCTCGATCACCGGGACCTTCGAGCCATCGACGACAGCGTTGATCAGCCCCGCCCCGCCACGCGGAATCAGGACGTCGACCAGCCCGCGGGCCGCCATCATCTCCGCCGTCACGCTGCGGTCACCCTCCACGAGCTGGACCGCGTCCTCCGGCAGACCGGATGCGGCCAGACCCGTCCGCAGCGCCTGGACGACGGCCCGGTTGGAGTTCAGGGCGGACGAAGAGCCACGCAGCAGCGCCGCGTTACCCGCCTTCAGGCAGATGCCGGCCGCGTCCGCGGTCACGTTGGGCCGCGCCTCGTAGATGATCCCGATGACGCCGAGCGGCACCCGGACCTGACGCACCCGGACGCCGTTGGGGTTCGTCCAGCCGCGGACGACGTCGCCCACCGGGTCGGGCAGCGCGGCCAGCGAGCGCAGCCCTGCGACCATGCCGTCCACGCGGGACGCGGTGAGCGCCAGCCGGTCGATCATCCACTCCTCGGTGCCGGACGCACGCGCGGCCGTCACGTCGAGGGCGTTCGCTGCGAGCGCCGCGTCTGTGGCCGCCGCGAGGGCGTCGGCCATCGCGTGCAGTGCGGCGTCCTTCTGCGCACGGGTGAGGACGGCCAGCGTCCGGCTCGCGACCTTGGCCGCGCGGGCCTGTTCGGCGAAAGTCATGGAGAACAGGTTACTGAGCTTGACGATGCCGGCTGAGCTTGTGGATGTTGGCTGAGCTTGTGGATGCTGGCTGAGCTTGACGAAGCCCCGGACCCTTCGTCAAGCTCAGGGACCCTTCGTCAAGCTCAGGGAGCGCTACTGCCCGGATCGCGTGCGGACCTCGACCCGGCGTGCCCGGATGTGGGCGCGCACTTCATCCCTGGTCGGCACGAGGAAGGAGCGCAGGCCGAACTTCCGCAGGATCCACCAGACCAGGTTCAGCGTCACGACGACCAGGGTGACGGTCGCGGTGATCTGGGTGCCGGCGTCCTGCACGAGGATGCCCCAGACCAGCCACAGCACCTGGTTCAGCACCCCACCAACCAGAAACACCGGCGAGACGCCCACCACCCGCGGCGAGCGGATCAGTTCAAGACTCTGGCCTGCATTGGCGAACAGGGCCGGCCAGATCGCCACCATGCCGTACGCCGCGGTGCCCAGCCCCAGGTCCACCGCGATCATGGCCGTGGCGACGAGGACGCCGGGCAGCAGCACCCGCGGCAGCGCCCGACCCAGCTCGCGCGACATCAGCACCAGGATCGGCAGCGTGGAGACCAGCCCGAGCACGTTGGGCACGATCATGTTCCACTGTCCGAGGATGATCCCGTGCGAGGTCCAGGCGATGTTCAGGGCGAGGATCAGCTGCCAGGCGGGCAGCGACAGACCCTCCACGTTGCGGGTGCGGGCGAGCCGGATCATCTGCGGCAGGCCGAGCACGGTGCCGACCAGCGCGGCCAGCCAGCCGACGACCACGACGGCGGTCATGTCTTTTTCTTTCTCGCGCGCACGATGAGGTCGTCGCGGTGCACCACTTCGCGGTCGAACCCGGCCCCGAGTTCGGCGACCAGGTCGCGGGTGCTGCGTCCGATGATCCCGGGCAGTTCCGCGGAGTCGTAGGCCACCAGGCCGCGCGCGACCACCGTCCCCGACTCGCCCACCAACCGGACGGGGTCACCGGCCTGGAACGTACCCCGCACCTCGACGATGCCCGCCGGGAGCAGGGACGCCTTCCGCTCGGTGACGGCTTTCACCGCACCGGCGTCCAGCACCAGTTCGCCCTGCGAGACCGACGCGTAGGCCAGCCACATCAGCTTGCGCGCACGACGTTTGCCGGTCGCCTCGAACAGGGTGCCGACCAGGCGTCCCTCCAGCGCGTCGGCCACGTGGGAGGCCGCGGCGAGCACCACCGGGATGCCCGAGGCGGTCGCGATCCGGGCGGCCTGCAGTTTCGTCTCCATGCCCCCGGTGCCGACCTCGGCACCGTGACCGGAAGTGTCGACCTCGAGTTCCTCGACATCGGGGACGACGGAGATCGGCTGCGCCGCGGGGTGGGACGGGTGCTCGGTGTAGAGCGCATCCACGTCGCTGAGCAGAATCAGTGCGTCCGCACCGACCAGGTGCGCGACGAGGGCGGCCAGCCGGTCGTTGTCCCCGAACCGGATCTCATGGGTGGCCACGGTGTCGTTCTCGTTGACGATCGGCACCACGCCCAGCTCGATCAAACGGGTGAACGTGCGCAGGGCGTTGCGGTAGTGGTCCTGGCGCGCGACGTCCTCGACCGTGAGCAGCACCTGGCCCACGGTGAGGCCGTGGCGTGCGAACAGCGAGCTGTACCGGCCCACCAGCAGGCTCTGGCCCACCGAGGCGGCGGCCTGCTTGCTGGCCAGGTCGCGCGGCCGGTGCCGCATCCGCAGCGGGCCCATGCCGGAGGCCATCGCGCCCGAGGACACCAGCACGACGTCCTGACCTCGCTCCCTGGCCGCGGCGAGCGCGTCCACGAGGGTCTCCATGCGGGCGATGTCGAGAGCGCCAGAGGAGTCGGTCAGCGAGGACGATCCGACCTTCACCACCAGCCTGCGGGCGCCCGTGATCTCCGTCCGCGCCTCGGAGGCTGCGGACGCGACCGGCTCATTCATCGTCGTCGTCCTCCGGCGCCTCGTCGCCCTCCAGTCCCTCGGCCGCGAACCGCGTGTACTGCTCAGCCTCGCGCTCGGCCGCCCTCGCCGCGTGGTACTCGGCATCCTTGGCCCGGCGACGCTGGGCTGCCGGGCGCTCGGTGACGAGCCGCTGGTCCTCGCCGCGGCGGGAGAGGATCTCGGCCCCGATCTCGATCTGGGGAGCGAAGTCGAACACGACCGGGTTGGTCGCGCCGATGGCGACCGCGTCCCCTGCCTGGGCGCCCAGGGCCAGCAACTCCTCCTCGATGCCCAGCCGGGCGAACCGGTCGGCGAGGTAGCCGACCGCCTCGGCGTTGCCGAAGTCGGTCTGCTTGACCCAGCGCTCGGGCTTCTCGCCGCGCACCCGCCAGACGAACCCACCCTCGCCGTCCCCCTGACGGGAGATCGTGAACTCCGGTCCGGTGGCCACCGGTTCGGGACGGATCACGATCCGCTTCGGCGGGGTCTTCGCTTCCTCTTTCCGCCGCTCCGCGACCAGTTCTGCCATCGCGAAGGTGAGCGCTTGCAGGCCGGTACCGGTCTTGGTGGACACGGCGAACACCGGCAGTCCGCGAGCCTTGAGGTCGTCGACGACCAGGGTGGCCAGCTCGGCGGCGTCCGGGACGTCGACCTTGTTCAGCGCGACCATCCGCGGCCGGTCCTCCAGCCCGCCGTGCGCGGCGAGCTCCGCCTCGATCACGTCGAGGTCGGACACCGGATCCCGGCCGGGCTCGTAGGTCGCGCAGTCGATCACGTGGACGATCGCCTGGCAGCGCTCGATATGGCGCAGGAAGTCGTGGCCGAGGCCGCGTCCCTCGCTGGCCCCTTCGATCAGGCCCGGCACGTCCGCGACCGTGAAGGTCGTGGCACCCGCGACGACCACCCCGAGGTTCGGGACGAGCGTCGTGAACGGGTAGTCGGCGATCTTGGGCCGCGCCCGGGAGATCGCGGCGATCAGGGACGACTTGCCCGCGCTGGGGAAGCCGACCAGACCGATATCGGCGACGACCTTCAGCTCGAGCGTGATCTGGCGGCTCTCGCCCTCCTCGCCGAGCAGCGCGAAGCCCGGCGCCTTGCGGGCCGCGGACGCGAGGGCCGCGTTGCCGAGGCCGCCCCGTCCGCCGTGCGCGATCACGACCTCCGCGTCCGGCCCGACGAGGTCGGCCAGCATCACGCCCGACTCGGCGTCCGACACCACGGTGCCGTCGGGGACGGCCAGCACGACGTCCTCGCCGGTGGCTCCGTTGGCGAAGTCCCCACGGCCGGGTTGGCCGTTGCTCGCGCGTCGCACCGACTGCCGGTGGTACTCCACCAACGTGGTCAGGCCGGGATCGACCCGCAGGACCACCGAGCCGCCGTTGCCGCCGTTGCCGCCGTCCGGGCCGCCGAGGGGCTTGAACTTCTCCCGCCTGACGGACGCGCAGCCGTGCCCGCCGTTGCCCGCAGCCACGGTGAGCACCGCACGATCGATGAAGGAGGGAATCGCCACGACGAACTTTCGAGAGGTTGGGCCGCCGCTGGGGAGGCACTGCGCGGTCAGTCTATCCGGCGGCCGCCGGCAGGCTCCCGAACTCCCTTCACTCGTCCTCAGGCGGCGCCCACACGGAGTGGTCGGGCTGGGGGTGTCGGCCACGGGCACCGCCGCCCGCCCGGTGCTCGCTCCACGGCGACGCGGCGACCGGCTGCACCGACTCCACGGGAGGACCGGCGAACCACGAGGTGTCCTCCGGGCCGGGCGCGAACAACTCGTCCGGCGGACCCGCCCCCGGTGGTCGGCTGCCCATGCCCGCGGTGCTGTCGGAGTCGATGAGGACGCCAGCCGCGGCCGTCCGGGCCGCTCCAGGTTCGTCGCCGGCAGCACCCTGCCCCACCGGGATCGACGCCGGGCCGTCCGGCGTGAACCCGCGGAGCAGGCGGCGTCCGAACACGACGATCAGGGCGGCGGCGACACCACCGGCCACGCCGGCCAGGACGCCGAGCACCCAGGCGGCCGGGCCGGGGCGTCCGAGAGCGACGACGCGCAGCCCGCTGCCTTCGGCCACCGGGCCGAGGTCGGTGATCCGGACGGTGTTGCCCGCGACGGTGCCCTGGTTCGACTGGACGACGTCGCCGGGGAAGCGGATCGTGATGTCCGCGGGCGGCCAACTGTCGCGTCCACCCGAGATGCTGGCCTGGAGCACGAGGTACTCGGCGGCGGACGAGATGTCGATGCCGAACGGCGAGAAGTAGGTGGCCTGCGTGGTGCCCGTGACGTGGCAGGCGGGGGCGCCGGACGGATCGGTGGTGCGGACGATGGTGAGCTTCAGGGCGTCGAGTTCCCTGGGACACACGATCTCGGTGTCGGTGACCGTGAGGTCAACGGAGACCTGGTCGTCGGAGAGGATGTCGAAGGTGCCTTGGGCGCGGCATCCGGCCAGCGCGAGCCCGGCCAGCGCCAGGCCGACACCGGCGAGCAGACGGTGCCACCCGACCATGGGCCGATCCTAGGTCGAGGTCGGACGTCGCCGGATACGCAATAAGGCGGGTCCCGGAGTGAGCTCGGCCGCCTCTGTCGGGCGCCCACGTGCGGGCTCAGAGCTCCGGCGGCGCCCACATCGAGTGGTCCTGCCGCTCCCGTGACGTCGCAGCGTCCGGCGCCGGCTGCGGGGGCACAGACGTACTCGGGGGCGCCGCGAACCACGAGTGATCGACCGGTTCAGGCGCGACGGGCTCCTCCCGCGGCGCTGCCTGCCAGACCGGGTTGGGGTCGCTGTCGTGCTCCTCGCTCCCGAGCTGGTCGGACTCCGCGGCGCCGCGAGCCGCGGGGTCAGTCTGGGCGATCGGCTCATGCGCACCGAGCTTCAGCCGAAGCCGCCTGACCAGCCTGGCCACGCCCAGCACCGCGAGGGCGAAGAGCAGGCCGCCCGCCACTCCAGCCGCCGTCCCGATCACCCAGGAAGGCGGCCCGGGGCGATTGAGCGCCACAACGGTGAAGGTCGACGTGACGTCGGAGAGGTTGGCGAGCGTGACGACGTTCCCAGCCACGCGACCCTGGGTGGTCCTGACCACGTCACCGGGGAAGCGCAACGTCACTTCGCCAGTCGGCCAGGAGCTCCGGTCGCTTCGGTCTGCCATGTCCAGCACCCAATAGTCGCCGGCCTCGATGATCGCAAACCTCTCGAGGCCCAGACCCTCGCTGAGGTCCACGAAGCCGGTGAGGTGGCAGGTCGGCAGGCCGCCGACAGCTGTCGCCGGCTCCATCGTGATGGAACCCTCGGTTGCACTGCAGTCGATCCCGGCCTGCGACACCATCAGGTCGAGATCGGCCCGCTTGGTCGAGACCAGCTCGACCGTCCCCTGGACGTGGCAGCCGCTCAGCGCGAGCCCGGCCACGACGATGCCGAGATACGCCACCACCCGACGCCATGCAGACATGGGCTCGATCCTAGGGTCCGGAAATGCAGAAAGGCGGCCCGGGGGCCGCCTCTCGTTGCTCGATGAGCCCTACTGGGCGTCCTCGATCGCGATGTTCACCACGCGGCGACCGCGCCGGGTGCCGAACTCGACCTTGCCCGCGCGCAGCGCGAACAGGGTGTCGTCGCCGCCACGTCCGACGCCGTCACCGGGGTGGAAGTGGGTGCCACGCTGGCGGACGATGATCTCGCCGGCGTTCACCTGCTCGCCGCCGAAACGCTTCACGCCGAGCCGCTGGGAGTTGGAGTCGCGCCCGTTGCGAGAGGACGATGCGCCCTTCTTGTGTGCCATGTCAGTAGCCTCAGCTCTCGATCCCGGTGACCTTGACCTGGGTGTACCGCTGGCGGTGGCCCTGGCGCTTCTTGTAGCCGGTCTTGTTCTTGAACTTGATGATCCGGATCTTCGGACCCTTGGTCTCGGCGATCACCTCGGCGGTGACGCTCGCCTTGCCGAGCTTCTTGGCATCTGCGGTGATCTTGTCGCCGTCGACGAGCAGCAGCGGGGTCAGCGAAACGCTGTCGCCGGCCTTCGCCTCGACCTTGTCGATCTCCACGATGTCGCCCACAGCAACCTTGTGCTGGCGGCCACCACTGCGCACGATCGCGTACACGCCCGACCTACTTCCCTAAGCTTTTCCGACAAGCGCCCACCCGCTCTGGAGGGGTTCACGCCTTGGGTCTCGTGCCCACGGCGGCGCTGGGCCGCACAGTGAGCACCGAGGGTCAAGACTACGGCCCACCCTCAAGGAGGGTCAAACCGGACCAGCGGCGCACGAGCGCAGACCACCCTCTTGGCGGAGCGCTCCTTGATGACAACCCCGACGGCCACGTCCGATTTCCGCTAGTGACTGGCTGGACCAGCTGCCATGCTGGTCGGCATGGACTTCGAACAGCGCTACCGGGCAGTCGCCACCAGGGACTCCCGGTTCGACGGCGCCTTCGTGCTGGCCGTCCGCACGACCGGGATCTACTGCCGCCCGTCCTGCCCCGCGCGCACGCCGAAGCCCGGCAACGTCGAGTTCTTCGCCACCGGCGCCGCCGCCCACGAATCCGGCTACCGCGCGTGCAAGCGCTGCCTGCCGGATGCCGTCCCTGGCTCCCCGGAGTGGAATCTCCGCTCCGACGTGGCCGCGAGGGCCATGCGCCTGATCACCGACGGGCTGGTCGAGCGCGAGGGCGTCACTGGCCTGTCCAGGCAGCTCGGCTACACCACCCGCCACCTGAGCCGGCTGCTCACCACTGAACTCGGGGCGGGCCCGCTCGCCCTCGCCCGTGCGCACCGGGCTCAGGTCGCCCGCGAACTCCTGGTGGCCACAGAACTCCCGGTCAGCGAGATCGCGTTCGCGTCCGGCTTCGGCAGCATCCGTCAGTTCAACGACACCATCGCGGAGGTCTACGACCGGACGCCGTCCCAGCTCCGCGCGACTCGCCGCATCCGGCCGGCGGCCGAGGCCGGGGCGGGCGAAGGAGTCAGGGTCCGGCTCGCGCTTCCGGTACGGCAGCCCTTCGACGCCGCCGGGGTGTTCGCGTGGCTGGCGGCCCGCGCCGTCCCCGGAGTCGAGGACGCCGACGCCGAGCACTACGCCCGGACGCTGCTGTTACCCGGCGGGACCGCGCTGTTCGACGTCCGCTGGGACGGCGCCCGCCTGCAGTTGGCCGCGCGCCTGGCGTCCCTGGCCGACCTGACCCCGCTGGTCGCGCGGGTACGCCGCCTGTTCGACGCGGACGCCGACCCGGTCGGCATCGACGACGCGCTGGCCGCCGAACCCGGCCTGGCCCGCTCGGTAAGGGACAACCCCGGCATCCGCCTGCCCGGGACGGTGGACGCGCACGAGCTGCTGCTCCGCGCGCTGATCGGCCAACAGATCTCGGTTGCCGCCGCCCGGACCCAGCTGAGGCGTTTGGCCGATGCCTGCGGTACTCCGCTCCCCCAGCCGATCGACGGCCTCACCCTGCTGTTCCCGACCGCCGCCGAGGTGGCCGAGCACGGCCAGGAGGTGTTGGTCGGCCCTCGAGCGCGCACCGCCCACGTGGTGGCGATCGCCGCTGCCCTGGCCAGCGGCGACCTCGACCTGTCCTGGGCGGACGACCCGATCGCCCAGCATGACCGCCTGGTCGCCGTCCCCGGCATCGGCGAGTGGACGGCGAACTACGTCGCCATGCGGGTGCTCGGACACCCGGACATCCTGCCCACCGGAGACGTTGCGCTGCGCCACGGCGCCGCCCGTCTGGGCCTGCCGAGCCAACCGAGAGAACTGGCGGCCTGGGGAGTCCGGACTACTCCGTGGCGCTCCTACGCCAGCCTGCACCTGTGGCGGGCAGCCGTCCGCCCGACCAAGAATGGAGACAACAAGTGAAGCTCACTACCATGACGACCCCCGACGGTCCGTTCACCCTGCTGGCGGAGGACGGCGTCGTGTACGCCTCCGGGTGGACCGACGATCCGGACGCCATCCTGGCGCGACTCAGCCCCGGCCACCGGCCCACCGGCGTCGAGGTGGCATCGACGGAAGATCCGGATGTCGCCCGGCCGGCTGCGGCAGTGGACGCCTACTACTCCGGAGACCTCACCGCCGTGGACACCGTGCCCGTGCGGCAGTTCGGCAGCGAGTGGCGGCACGCCGGGTGGCAGCGGCTGCGGGAGATCCCTCCGGGCGCTCCGCTGTCGTACGCCGAGTTCGCCGAGGTCCTCGGCAACCCGAAGGGCGTCCGGGCCGCGGCAGGCATCTGCGCGAGCAACGCGCCCGCCCTGTTCGTCCCGTGCCACCGGGTGCGGCGCACGGACGGCAGCCTCGGCGGGTTCGCCTGGGGCGTGGAGGTCAAGCGCTCGCTGCTCGCCCGGGAGGCAGCGAGCAGGGCCAACTGACTCGGCCGCCGCAGCACCATAAGCTGGACAGTTTCCCCGCGTCTGGGCCGGAAACTGTCCACCTTGTCGTGGAGCGGCCGCGGCGGCACCACAAGCTGGACACTTTTCCCGCGTCTGGGCCGGAAACTGTCCACCTCGTGGTGGAAAATCGGCGCGGCCTACTCGGCGGACGGCACCGGCTCCAGCACGTCGGCGATGAAGGTCAGCACCGCGCCGACGACCAACTGCTCGCGCTCGGTGACCTTGGGGGCCGACAGGCTCCTCGCCGGGGACAGCGAGTGGGTCGCGCCCGGGACGGGGACGATCCGCTCGCCGGAGAAGCCGGCGTCGGCGAGCGCGCGGGCGACGTCGGAGGGTGAGCCGAACGCGTCGGCGGCGCCCTGCACCACCAGCACCGGACCGCTGACGGCGGCGAGTTCCGCGATCCGCGACTTGTGCGGCTTGCCTGGCGGGTGCAGCGGGAACGACAGCGCGACCAGACCCGTAGCGCCGGTGTCGAAACAGCGGCAGGCGGCCCTCGCCCCGGCGCTCCGGCCGCCGACGAACAGCGGCAGTTCGGGCCACGCGGACGCGATCGCGGCTACCGCGGGACGCCAGCCCCGGTCGAGGCTCGCCGGCGGACCCGCCACCTTCCGCCCGGCCACCAGCCATGGCTGCCGGTAACGCGCCACGCTCACCCCGGACGCGGGCAGCTCGCGGGCCAGCAGTTCGAGGTCCCAGGCGCCGACACCCCCGCCCGCACCGTGGCCGAGGACGAGCGCGGCCATCGGCGAGTCGGCGGAGTCGAGCAACAGCTCGCCCGGGCCGTCCGGAGTCTCGACGCGGAGGACTTTGCTCACGACTCCAGTCTCCATCCTGCGGGCCTCGCGCGCTGAGATCCGCGATCCCTTGAGCTGAGATCCGCCACGATCCTTGAACTGAGATCCGCCACGATCCCCTGAGCGAAGATCCTCCCTCACGATCCCTGAGCCTGACGAAGGGTCGCCGGGCTTCGTCAAGCTCAGCCAACGCCTCACCGGGCTTCGTCAAGCTCAGCCAACGTCTCGCCGGGCTTCGTCAAGCCCAGCCAACGCCTCACCGGGCTTCGTCAAGCTCAGCCAACGCCTCACCGGCTTCGTCAAGCCCAGCCAACATGGACGTGGCATGCTGAGGCCGACACCGTAGCCAGGAGCGCAGCATGGACTTCTTCAACCTCTATGCCCACGGATTCGCCCGCGTGGCGGCCTGCACGTTGCCGGTGGCGATGGTGCAGCCACGAAAGAACGCCGAAGCCGTGCTCGCCCAGGCGCGCGAGTGCGCGGACGCCGGCGCCTGCCTCGCGGTCTTCCCCGAACTCTGCCTCACCGGCTACTCGATCGAGGACCTGCTCCTGCAGGACACCGTGCTCGACGCCGTGCAGGATGCCCTCGCCTGGCTCGTGCCGCAGACCGTGGAGCTCGGCTGCATCGTGGTGGTCGGCGCCCCCCTGGTCAGCCTGAATCGCATCTACAACTGCGCGGTGGTCATCCATCGCGGCAGCATCCTCGGCGTCGTCCCGAAGGCCTACCTGCCCACCTACCGCGAGTTCTACGAGCGCCGCCAGATCGCCCCCGGCGACGATGTGACCGGCGAGATCCGGGTGGCCGGCGAAGACGTGCCGTTCGGCTGTGACCTGCTGTTCGCAGCGGACGACGTGCCCGGGTTCGTGCTGAACGTGGAGATCTGCGAGGACATGTGGGTGCCGATCCCGCCGTCCGCCGAGGCGGCGTTGGCCGGCGCGACCGTGATCGCGAACCTCTCCGGCAGCCCGATCACCGTGGCGAAGGCCGAGGAGCGCAAGCTGCTCTGCGCGTCCGGGTCGTCCCGACTGATCGCGGGTTACGTCTACTCCGCCGCAGGCGAGGGCGAGTCGTCCACCGACCTGTCCTGGGACGGCCAGACGCTGGTCTACGAGGCGGGGACGCTGCTGGCGGAGTCCGAGCGCTTTCCGTCCGGGAGCAGGGCGTCGATCGCCGATCTCGACCTGGGGACGCTCGTCCAGGACCGGTTGCGTCAGGGCACTTTCGACGACAACCGGCGCACGCACGCCGAGCGCACCGGCGAGTACCGGACGGTGACCTTCGACCTCGAGCCGCCCACGGGCGACCTCGGCCTGCGCCGGACGCTGGCCAGGTTCCCGTTCGTCCCGGCCGACGCCGCCCGGCTCGCTCAGGACTGCTACGAGGCCTACCACATCCAGGTCAGCGGACTGGAACAGCGACTGCGCGCGATCGGCCAGCCGAAGATCGTGATCGGCGTCTCCGGTGGTCTCGACTCGACCCATGCCCTGATCGTGGCCGCGCGCGCGATGGACCGGCTCGGCAGACCACGGACGGACATCCTCGCGTTCACGATGCCCGGCTTCGCCACGTCCGCCCACACCAAGGGCAACGCGACCGCGCTGGCGCAGGCGCTGGGCGTCACTTTCGCAGAGCTCGACATCACCGACACCGCCCGGCTGATGCTCGCCAACCTGGACCACCCGTTCGCCGGCGGCGACCCGGTCTACGACGTCACCTTCGAGAACGTCCAGGCCGGACTGCGCACCGACTACCTGTTCCGGTTGGCGAACCAGCGCGGGGGGATTGTGCTCGGCACCGGCGACCTGTCCGAGCTGGCGCTGGGCTGGTGCACCTATGGCGTGGGCGACCAGATGTCCCACTACAACGTGAATGCCGGAGTGCCGAAGACGTTGATCCAGCACGTGATCCGCTGGGTGATCAGCTCCGAACAGTTCGACGACACCGTGTCCGCCACCCTGCAGGCGATCCTCGACACCGAGATCACCCCCGAACTGGTGCCCGTGGCGGAGGGTGACACGCCACAGTCCACGCAGGCGACCATCGGCCCCTACTCGCTGCAGGACTTCAACCTCTACCACGTGCTGCGGCACGGCATGAAGCCGTCGAAGATCGCCTTCCTCGCCTGGCACGCCTGGCAGGACGCGGACGCCGGCGCCTGGCCCGAGGGCTTCCCGCACGACGAGCGGACGGCCTACGACCTGGCCACGATCAAGAAGTGGCTCGGCGTGTTCTGCTCACGGTTCTTCGGTTTCGCCCAGTTCAAGCGCTCGGCGCTGCCCAACGGCCCGAAGGTCGTCCGCGGTGGCTCGCTCTCTCCGCGCGGCGACTGGCGGGCGCCGTCCGACACGTCCGCAGCCCTGTGGCTGGAGGACCTGGAGAACGTGCCGGAAGAAGCATGATCGCTCCCTGAGGAGCGCTGGGTGAGGACCGAGCCCTGCGCGTCACGAAGGGCGTCCGCGGCTACCACGCGAGCGGCGGCCCTTCGTGACGGCCGCTCGTTCCTCGCGGCTTCCTCAGGGACCGTTACGAGGTCTCGACAGGCTCGACCAGCGGCTCCGCCTCGACCAGCGATTCGGGCTGCTCCACGATCTCGGCCTCGACCACCACGGGCTCCTCGACCGGCGCGATCTCGGCGACCGGGACGACAAGGGTCTCAGCCACAGGCTCGACCGGGGTCTCGACGAGCTCGACCACCGACTCCGGCTCGAACACCGACTCCGGCTCGGCCAACGACTCCGGCTCGGGCATGTGCGGCGGCATCAGGGCCGGGGACGGCACGAGCGGCTTGGGCTCGTCCCTGCGGGTGCGGGACGAGCGCCGCGTGGTCTGGCTGCCACCACGACCGTTGCGGCGGCTGGAATCCCGGTCGCCACCGTCCGCGGGCGCCTGGGACGCCACCGGTGCGTCGTGCACGTGGTAGCCGCGTCCCTTGCAGGTCTCGCAGGCGACAGTGAACGCCTCGGCCAGCCCGGTGCCGATCTTCTTGCGGGTCATCTGGACGAGCCCGAGCGAGGTGACCTCGGCCACCTGGTGCCGCGTGCGGTCCCGTCCGAGGCACTCGACCAGGCGGCGCAGCAGCAGCTCGCGGTTGGCCGGCAGCACCATGTCGATGAAGTCGATCACGATGATGCCGCCGATGTCGCGCAGCCGGAGCTGGCGGACGATCTCCTCCGCGGCCTCCAGGTTGTTCGACGTCACCGTGGCTTCGAGGTTCCCTGACGTGCCGGTGAACTTGCCCGTGTTCACGTCGATCACCGTCATGGCCTCGGTGCGGTCGATGATCAGCGACCCGCCGGACGGCAGGAACACCTTGCGCTCCAGAGCCTTCGCCACCTGCTCGTGCACGCGATGCGCGTCGAAGATGTCGCCCTTCTCGGTGCGGTCCCAGCGCTGCAGGCGGTCGGCGAGGTGCGGCGCGACGTGGCCCACGTACGCCTGGACGGTGTCGTAGGCGTCGTCGGCCTGGCCGTTGCCGTCGACGATCAGCGCTTCGAAGTCCTCGGTGAACAGGTCCCGCACGATCCGGACGGTGAGGTCGGGCTCGGCGTAGAGCTGCTGCGGCGCCTGGCCGCCCTTGACCTTCTTCTGCAGCACCTCCCACTGCGCCTTGAGCCGGTTCACGTCCCGGACGAGCTCTTCCTCGCTCGCGCCTTCGGCCGCCGTGCGGACGATGACGGACGCCTCGGGCTCGATCAGTTCGTCGAGGATGCCCTTCAGCCGCTTGCGCTCCCCCTCAGGGAGCTTGCGGGAGATGCCGGACAGGTGCCCGCCCGGCGAGTAGACGATGTAGCGGCCCGGGATCGAGATGTGGGACGTCAGCCGCGCACCCTTGGCCCCGACCGGGTCCTTGCTGACCTGGACGAGCACCTGCTGGCCCGACTTGAAGACCTTCTCGACCTTCTTGTCCGCCCCGGTGACGCCGAACGAGTCCCAGTCGACCTCACCGGCGTACAGGACGGCGTTGCGGCCACGTCCGATGTCGACGAAGGCAGCCTCCATGCTGGGCAGCACGTTCTGCACGCGCCCGAGGTAGATGTTGCCGATCATCGAGGTGGCGGACGCCCGGTCGACATAGTGCTCGACGAGGATCCCGTCCTCCATCACGGCGATCTGGGAGTAGTCCTCGGCCTGGCGGATCAGCATCGTGCGGTCCACGGACTCGCGCCTGGCCAGGAACTCGGACTCGCTGAGGATCGGGGTGCGGCGGCGTCCGGCGGCCCTGCCCTCGCGGCGGCGCTGCTTCTTGGCCTCCATGCGGGTGGAGCCCTCGATGCCGGTGACCTCGTCGCTGGCGGTGGAGCGGCGGCGCGGCTCGCGCGTCCGGACGACCACCTCGACGCCGTCCTCTTCACCGTCGGCCGAGTCCTCGCCGCGGCGACGACGACGGCGACGGCGACGCGAGGTGCCCTCCGCGACCGGTTCCTCGCCCGACTCCGCGACAGCCTCGTCAGTGGCCGCGTCGGTCTCCGCGGCGTCCTCGGCCTCCTCATCGGCGTCAGCCTCGGCTGTGCCTTCGCCGGGACCGCGACGGCGACGGCGTCCCCCGCGACGACGGCGACGACGGCGCGGCGCGCCCTCCTCGCCCTCGGCCAGGGCCTCCTCGCCCTCGATGACCTCCTCGCCGTCGGCGAGTTCGTCCTCGGCGATCTCCTCGGCGGCTTCCTCCGCCTCGGCCTCTTCCTCGTCCGGTTCCTCAGCCTCGTTCAGCAGCCCGCCGATCGCGGCAGCGAGGGAGTCCAGCACTTCGGCGGGGCTCGCCTCCTCGCCGAGACCGAAGGTCTCCGCTTTCACGCGCCGACGCGAGCGGGGACGCTCGGACTGCGCCAACTCGGCCAGGCTCGCGGCCACCTCGCTGCCGTCCGTCGGTGCGGCGGCTGGACGAGTGGCCCTGCGGCGGCGCGGGGTCGTCGCCGGCTCGGTCTCAGCGCCCGCCTCGGCTGGCGCGGGCGCTTCGGGGGACGGGGTGGCGTCAGCAGCCTCGGCCGGGGCGTCAACCATCGCCTCCTGGGCGGGCGCGGCGGCCTTGGCCCGGCTGCGCCGGACGCGCTTGGGCGCCGCCTCTTCGGTCACGACTTCGGCGGTCGGCGCGGTCACCTCGGCGACCGGGGTCACAGCCTCCGCGACAGGGGGCGCCGGCTGTTCTGCCTCCGGGGCAGTGGACGACGCCTGCTCGACCTCTGCGACGGGGGCCGGCGGCCCGGCCGGACGGCTCGCGGCCCTGCGCCGGCGCGGCGGCGCGGCGGGCGTGGTCGCGCCCTCTTCCTGGGCAGGCTGGTCAGTATTCGGGTGTTCGGAATCGAGCACTCTGCTCTCCTTAAGCGGCGGGGGCGCCGCAAACGTGGCTGCCTGGGGCAGCGAAGCCTGATCTTGTCGGGCGCCGCAGCACTGTCGCCCCCGCGGTCGACTGGCGTCGCGGTGAGGTCCCAGCGCATGACCGGCCTGTCACACCGGTCAACGGCATCCGAGGGTCGCGGGTCTGGATGACTCCGACCTGCGCCCAGTATTCCACACTCGCCCAGCCCGGCCCAGCGACTCGGCGCACCCCACGCCGGAGCTCGCGGCTCAGTCCGCCAGCGGGTCGAGGATGCGTCCGCCGTCCCAGAAGCCGTGTTCGAGGCGGGTCAGCAGCGGAGGCGTCGGAGTCTTCAATGCCGGACGCAACAGCTGCAGCGCCTGCACGACGTCGTCGGGACGCACCAGCGGCTCCGAGATCGCCGAGACCAGTTCCAGACGGTCACCGGCCGCCGTGAGCGAGATCACCGCGCCCCGGGCGTCGAACCGGCGCAGGCCGGTCTTCGTCATCCGCTCCACCTCGACGTGCTCCGCTGCCAGCAGCTCGGCGACGGCTCCCGCCAGTTCGTCCGGGTCCACGTCGCCCAGCAGGATCTCCCACCGCGATGCGGTGAGCCGGTCGGCCAGGGCGCCTGGGCGGGCCTCGACCACGTCGAGGATCACCAACCCGTCCGGCATGGCGGCGTTCAGGGCGTCCCGCACCTGACCGGGGTCGAGGATCGCAGCGAGGCCCAGCTCGAGGTACTCGGACTCCGTGGCCGCGCCCGTCGGAGACGCGTTGGCGTAGCTGATCCGGGGGTGCGGCGAGAAGCCGGACGAGAACGCCATCGGGATCCCTGCCCGCCGCAGCGCGCGTTCGAGCGCCCGGCTGAAGTCACGGGACGAGGCGAAGCGCGCCCGTCCCCGCTTCGCGTACCGCACCCGCAGTCGCTGCGCGGGCGGGGCCTGCTGTTCGGGTTGCCGCCTGGTCGTCACGCCGGAGAATCCTACGTCCCTTAGGCTGGCCGAATGATCCCCAGGCTGGCCGAATGATCGAACTGCGCCTCGCCGAGCCCGCGGAGTTCTCCGCGATCGGTGAACTCACCGTCCAGGCATACCTGGCCGACGCGACGCTGTCGGCCGACGATCCCTACTGCGAGCTGCTCCGGGATGCCGCAGGGCGTGCGAAGGACGCCGAGCTGTGGGTCGCGACGGACGGCGCGGGAACGCTGCTGGGCACGGTCACCTGGTGTCCGGCCGGCTCGTCCTACCGGGAGCTGGCCGGGCCTCGGGAGGGCGAGTTCCGGACCCTCGCGGTCGCGGCGGATGCTCGCGGTCGCGGTGTCGGCGAACTGCTCGTGCGGCGCTGCCTCGAGCGCTCGCTCGAAGCCGGCTCGCAGGCCGTGGTGATCTCGACGGCGGAATGGATGCGCACCGCTCATCGGCTCTATCGACGCCTGGGCTTCATCCCGGCGACCGAGCGGGACTGGTGGCCTCGTCCCGATGTGCACCTGCTGGCGTTCGTCCGTCCGCTGCCCTGAACCTGATCGGCATTCCTCAGGCCGTGGCCTCAGGAATGCCTGGTGGACGCTGGCCGAACTCGCGCTGGTGCCACTCGGCGAAGGCCCGCACGGCGGTCGGCAACGTTGCGAAGACCCGGTCCTCGCCCACCGCGTCCAGGAACCCCGCGGCGGCCAGTTGCTCCCTGATCTCCCATTTCACGCGGGCCATCGCGAACACGATGCCATCCTCCGCCAGAGTGCGGCGGAGCCGCTCGAGCGTGTCCACGGCAGTGAGATCGACCTCGATGTTGGCCTCCGCGTTCAGCAGGAACCAGCGCGGCGGCGGATCGGCCGCTCGCACCGCCGCCAGCGCGCGAGTGAGGAAGTCGTCCGCGTTCGCGAAGAACAACGGCGAGTCGTAGCGGTACACCACCAGTCCGGGCACCTGGACGGCCTGAGGGTAGTCCTCCACGTCGTGCATACCCGCGACCCCAGGGACGTAGCCCAGCACCCCGTCGTGGGGGTGCGCGATGCGCCGGATCAGGTCCAGCAGCGAGAGTCCCACCGCGATCGCGATGCCGTACAGCAGGCCGGTGGCCAGCACCGCGGCCAACGTGACGAGCGCGAGCACCAGTTCGCTCAGCCGGAACCGGGCGAGCCGGCGCAACTCCTTCACGTCCACCAGGCGCAGGCCGGCGTACACGACCACCCCGGCGAGGGCCGCCTGCGGGAAGGCCGTGAGCACGGGGGCGAACAGGAAGATCGAGACCACGACCATCGCCGCGGCCACCAGCGAGTGCAGTTGGGTGCGGCTGCCCGCTGCGTCCCCGATCGCCGTCCGGCTGGCGGACGACGACACCGGGAAGCCCGCGAGGAAGCCGTTGGCGACGTTCGCAGCGCCCATGGCCAGCAGTTCGCCGGTGGCGTCGATCCGCTCCCCCCGGCGCGTGGAGAACGCGCGTCCGGTGAGGATCACGTCGCTGTAGCCGACCACCGCGATGCCCAGTGCGGCGAGCAGCAGCTGCGGGACGTCGATGCCGTCCAGGGTGGGCACGACCGGCGTAGGGAGGTCGTGGGGCACGCTGCCGATCACCACGATGCCATCGGACGCGAGCCCACCCACGGCGACGATGCCAGCGGCGGCCAGCATCGCCAGGAGCGGCCCGGGCCAGCCGGGCAGCCACCGCCGCAAGGCGAACAACGCGACCACGACCCCGAGGCCGAGCATCAATGTCGGCCCATGGACGGAGCCGAGCTGCTCCGCCAGCGACGCCGTTTCAGCCCATGGATCGCCGCCGGTGACGGTCAGCCGGGTGAGCCGGCCGTACTGGCTGACCACCATCAGCAGCCCGATGCCCGCCATGTAGCCGACCAGCACCGGGCGGGAGAGCAGGTTCGCCACGAAGCCGAGCCGCGCCAGCCAGCCGACCAGGCAGACCACCCCGACGGCGATCGCGACCAGCGCGGCCGTCCGCGCGCGGCCGGTGACATCCACCGGTCCGGCCAGGGCGGCGATCGCCGCGGCCGCCATCAGGGCCGTGGTCGACTCCGGACCGAAGGACAGCTGCCGGGAGCCGCCGAGCAGCGCATAGACGGCCATCGGAGCCAGCGTCGCCCACAGCCCCACGACCGCAGGCAACCCGATGATCTCGGCGTAGGCCATCACCTGTGGCACGAGGTAGGCCGCCACCGTGACGCCCGCGACCAGGTCGCCACGCAGCCAGGACCGGTCATAGTGCAGCAGCACCCGTAACCCCGGCGCCCAGGACAGTCCGCGGCGACTGCTCATGCCGCCACGTTAGCGGCCGCCGGACCCTCGTGCCCGGGCTACGTGGGCTTGATCGACACCAGCCAGGGCGCAGGGACGCCGAGCTGGCTCATCCATGCGGTAGCAGTCTTCGTCAGAGTCTTCTTCTGGCCGTTGGACGCGGTCGCGGTGAGCGTCTTCACCAGCCGGCCGGGGTAGGTCTCGGTGATCGCGATCGAGGTGATCTTCTTCAACCCGAAGACCTTCGCCGCCTGCTTCTGAGTGAGCGTCCGCTTCCAGGACAGGTACGGGTTGCCGGGCGCCTGCGCGGAGTAGGGATCGTCGACATGCGCCAGGTAGCTGAGCTGAGTCGTGCCGAACACATCGGCGTTGGAGCCGGTGCCACCGTCCTTCCCGCTGGAGGCGAAATAGGGCACTTCGGCGATCACGCCCGGCGCCGCCCAGAGCACGTCGACCGCGCTTCCGGACGGCTTGGTGGCATCGGGCCGGATCGTCGCGTTGACCGCGTCGACCCAGGGCTTGTTGGCGCTCTTGCCCGCCTTCTTCCAGCCGAGGTAGTTCTGGCTGCGCTCGTCGTCGTACACGTGGCAGTCGCAACCGGGCATCCCGGCGGCATCTGCCTGCTGCGCCGGCGGCAGGTGGTTGAGGATCTGGCCGATCACGTAGGTGCGGGCAGCAATCACCTGCGCCTGCAGGGCCGCCGCTCCCCCGGCCTTGGCCCAGGACGCCGGCATCTCGTCCAGCCCGTAGAGGTACTCGGTGTTCATCGCCACCTGGTTGACGACGTTCAGCCGCTTTCCGATCACGGTCGCCTGCAGGTTCCCGTAGTGGTAGCTGCCCTGCGCTCCGGTCACGGTCGCGACGCCGGACGTACCGAACACCAGCCGAGCGGCGGTGAGCGACTTCTTCCCGATCTTCACGTTGGCCCGGCTGCCCTTGACCTTGAGGGCCGCCTTGCCCGCCTTGAAGGTGCCGAGGCGCTTGCCCGTGCCGTCGGATACCGTGAATTTGCCGCCGGTCACGGTGACGGTCGTCTTGGTGCGCTTGTCCACGGGCGGCCCCAGCACCTGCACCTTGACCGTGCGGGGCTTGTTGTTCGCCGTGCCCACGCTGATGCCCGGGTAGTAGTAGCCGAGGATCTCCGCAGCAGTGCTGCCTGTGCGCGCGAGCTGGTAGGCGCCGTACTGGGCCATGCCGACCCCGTGCCCCGCCCCCGAACCACGGACCGTGAACGCCGTCGGCACCTTGGTGGCCGCCTGCGCCGACGGCGTGGGAGCCGCGAGCAGCGCCAGGAAGAGGCTCATTGAGAGACCGACGACGGTCCGGAAGGCGGTACGCACCCGTTCAGAGTGCCATGAGTTCCCAACCGCCATCGCCAAATCCGAGATGCTCCCTGAGCTCGACGTTCCCTGAGCTCGACGTTCCCTGAGCTTGACGAAGGGCCGGTCGGGGGGCTTCGTCAAGCTCAGCCAACATTCATGGGCTCAGCCAACATCATGGGCTCAGCCAGCATTCATGGGCTCAGCCGGCGTCCCCAGGCTCAGCCGGCCTTGCGCTGCACCACGGTCAGCGGGAGCAGCGAGCGCCCGGTCGGACCGATCTGGATCTCGGTGCCGAACTCGGGGCAGACACCGCAGTCGTAGCAGCCGGACCAGCGGCAGTCCTCCACCTCGGCGCCGTAGAGCGAATCCTGGTAGTCCTGCCACAGCCAGTCGCGGTCGAGGCCGGCGTCCAGGTGGTCCCAGGGCAGGATCTCCGACTGCGGGCGCTCCCGCGTGGTGAACCACCACAGGTCGACACCGTACGGCGCGAGCGCACGCTCGGCGGCCGCCGTCCACCGCTCGTAGGAGAAGTGCTCGCTCCAGCCGTCCAGCACTCCACCGTCGCGCCAGACCTCCTCGATCACGCGGCCCACCCTGCGGTCGCCGCGGCTCAGCAGGCCCTCGATCAGGCCTGGCTTCCCGTCGTGGTAGCGCATGCCGATGGCGCGTCCGTAGCGCTTGTCGTCGCGAATCCGCTCTCGCAGCAGCCGCAGCCGGTTGTCGATGGTCTCCGGATCCGCCTGCGCCACCCACTGGAACGGCGTGTGCGGCTTGGGGACGAAACCACCGATGCTGATCGTGCAGCGAATGTCGCGGGTGCCGGAGGCCCGGCGTCCGGCCTCGATCACGTGTGCCGCCATGTCGGCGATCGCGAGCACGTCCTCGTCGGTCTCGGTGGGCAGCCCGCACATGAAGTAGAGCTTCACCTGCCGCCAGCCCTGGCTGAAGGCGGCGACCACCGTGTTGATCAGGTCGTCCTCGCTGACCATCTTGTTGATCACCTTGCGCATCCGCTCCGAGCCGCCCTCGGGAGCGAAGGTGAGGCCGGAACGGCGGCCGTTGCGGGACAGCTCGTTCGCGAGGTCGATGTTGAACGCGTCCACCCGTGTGCTCGGCAGCGACAGCGAGACGAAGCTGCCGTCGTAGCGGTCGGCCAACTGCTTCGTGATCGGGGCGATCTCGGAGTGGTCAGCGCTGGAGAGGCTGAGCAGGCCGACCTCGTCGAGCCCGGTCGCCGCGATCCCGCCCTCGACCATCTTCCCGACCGTCTCGATGTTCCGCTCCCGCACCGGACGGGTGATCATGCCGGCCTGGCAGAACCGGCACCCGCGCGTGCACCCGCGGAAGATCTCCACCGAGTAGCGCTCGTGGACGGTCTCGGCCAGCGGCACGATCGGACGCGCGGGGTAGGGCCAGTCGTCCAGCTCCATCAGCGTGTGCTTGGCGACCCTCGTCGGGACACCGGGTGTATTGGGCCGCACGGCCGCGATCGCGCCGTCCGCCGCATAGTCGACGTCGTAGAGCGACGGCACGTAGGCGACTCCGCTCGCGGCCAGCCTGCGCAGGAGCCCCCGGCGGCCGTCCGGACGACCGGAGACCTTCCAGTCCCGCACCAGCTGTGAGACGGTCAGCGCCGCCTCCTCGCCGTCGCCGAGCACGGCGGCGTCGATGAAGTCGGCGATCGGCTCGGGGTTGAACGCGGCGTGCCCGCCGGCGATCACGATCGGCTCGTCCTCGCCCCGGTCGGCGCTGTGCAGGGCGAGCCCGGCGAGGTCAATCGCTTCGAGCAGGTTCGTGTAGCCCAACTCGGTCGAGAAGCTGACCCCCAGCACGTCGAACGCCCTTACGGGCAGGTGATGCTCGAGCGTGAACTGCGGGATACCGTGGGCGCGCATGAGCTTCGCCAGGTCGGGCCAGATCGAGTACGTGCGCTCGGCCAGCATCCACTCGGGCTCGTTGAGCAGTTCGTACAGGATCGCCAGGCCCTGGTTCGGCTGGCCGACCTCGTACGCGTCCGGGTACATCAGCACCCAGCGCACGTCGACGGCGGAGAAGTCCTTGCTGACCGAGTTCACCTCGCCGCCGATGTACTGCACCGGCTTGCTGACCTGGGCCAGCAACGGCTCGAGTCTCGGATAGAGCGATTCGACAATGGCGGTCATGGTCGAACCAGCGTAGTCAAGGGACGCAGCAGAAGCCGAACCCATTCGACTACGCACTAACCGCCACCCGCCCACCACAACGTGGACCAAAATCCGGCGAGACGCCGGAAAACTGTCCACCTTGTGGTGCCCGGCGAGGGGTCAGTGGGCCAGCCGCGCCAGCACCGGCTCGCTGCGCAGTTCGCGCAGGGCGTCGCGGGCGACCCAGCGGGCAGCGGCACACCCCGGGTTCGCTGCCAGGATCCGCTCGGCGGACGCCACCGCGGCGGCGTGGCAGGTGAACGAACGCTTGCCGATCTGGCGCAGGGCCCAGTTCACCGCCTTCTTCACGAAGTTGCGCTCGTCGCAGGCCTCTCGTTCGACGAGGTCGAGAAACGGGATGATCCGGCCGTCATCGGCCCGCTTGTCGTGGACGGCGAGGGTCGCCATCAACACGAACCCGGCGCGCTTCACGAAGACCCGCTCGTCCCCCGCCCACTCCCGCGCCTTGTCATACGCGAAGGGAGTGGACGCGAAAAGCCCCTGCAGTTGGTCGCAGGTGTCCCAGGAGTCGAGATCGGCCACCCAGGCGTCGGCTTGTTCCGGCGTGACCAGGCTCGGCACATCCACCAACCCGGCGAGAATCCGCGCCTCGTGCACCCCGGACGCCCAGAGTCCGGCCGCCACGCGGTGCGCGTCCTCCGGGCGCTGCCTGCGCAGCGGTCGCAGCTCGCGCTCCAGTTCGTGCAGGACGCTCATCGGCACACCGAGCGTGCCCTCGGAGCTGATGCCGAAGCGGGCCCATGCCCGCGACGTTGTCCGGGCTCGCCATCGACTCCAGCCGGTCGAGCATGCCTGCGGCCAGCTCGACCGGATCGTCAGGGCCGGCGGCGGCGACCCGCACTGCCGGAGTCAGTCGATCACCGGTGAGTGCGGCGCGGCGTTCTCCACGACGATGTCGGCCCGATGGGCCGGGTCACAGGCCTGCAGGTAGAGCAACTGGCCCTGGTAGTAGCGCGCGTTGCGCGGGTCCTCGGGGTCGTCGACGATCTTGGTCTCACGCTCGGCGAGCCGGTGGAACGACTCCTCGAACGGGACCTCCAGCCACACCGAGACGTCCCAGATCTTCTTCTTCTGGCTCGAGCACAACTCGTCGCGATGGATGAACATCCCGTCGATGATCACCACGGCGTCGTCCGGCGCGATCCGCCAGGGCGAGCGCACCTCCGATTCCGAGTCCAGGTCGTAGGCGGCCGTGCGGTACCGTCCCGACCCCGCATGCCCCAGCGGCTCGAGCACCTCTTCGGTGAAGCGCTGGTAGTCGTAGCTGTCCTCGAAGTAGCCCTTGGCGGACGACCGGCCCTGCGCGTACCGCTTCGACTGCGGGTTCAGGTAGTGGTCCATCGAGATCCGGATCACCTCCAGCCCCGACTCCCGAAGCAGGTCGGCCAGTTCGTCGGCGAAAGTGGTCTTGCCTGCACCGTCCACGCCGTCCACGCCGACCAGCGTGCGCCCGGCCCGCGGACGGATCTGCGCCCGCAGCCATTTCAGTGCACTCGCAGCATCGAGCTTGTTGATCACGTCGTTGGTCATATCGCGCCTCTGTCAAGCGATCGTGTGCGAAGAGTTCCAGAATACCCCGCCCGGCGCGGAAGGCACCGTCGGATTGGGGGCGGCCGGTGCCGCCGTGCGCGGCAGCTTCAGGCGCCGCGCCTGCCACAGCATCAGCGCCGCCACGATGACGATCGCCGCCATCTGCCACAGCGTCTCGGGCCCGGCGACCCCCGCGTGACGGTCGAAGATCCCCTCGATGGGAGAGAACGGCAGCGTTGCCTCGCTGATCAGGTTGTTGCAGACGTGGAGCGCCACCGACGCCTCCAGGCCGCCCGTCCGCCACACCAACACAGAGCTCAGCACGGCAAAGAGCAGGTAGAACGCGTTGAGCCACGGGTCGCCCGCGCCGTGCAGCAGCATGAAGATCACGGACGTCACCGCCGTCGCGACGGCCAGGCCCGCCCTGCGCCAGCCGAACCAGGACCCGATCGCCCGCGCGCCGAGCCCCCGCAGCGCGTACTCCTCCCCCGCCGACTGGAAGGGCGTGGTGAGCACGATCGTGACGATCAGGAACAAGGAGTCGGAGTTCCACGCGAGACCGTCGACACCTCCGGAGAAAGCGATGTCCGCTCCGGTGGAGATCGCGAGCACGACGAAGGCGATCAGTGCGAAGCGTCCGAACAGCCGCCAGCGGAAGCCTCCCGCGATCGAGGACAACCACCGTGGACGCTGGCCGAACACCGCCCACGCGGTGAGGCCCGCGAGCGGCACCCAGACGGCGAGGCCGAGGTTGTTGACGAGGAACAACAGGGGGGTCGTCGGGATCTCGCCCGAGGTGAGCTTGCCCAGGTCGATGCGGCCGTTGGCGACGTCGATGAAGATGATCGGGGTGAGCAGCAGGATCACCAGAAAGGCGCTCGCCGCGAACATGCCGATGGCCGCCAGTGGTTTCCACCAGCGGAACCGGGGCGCCCGGAAGAACTCGTGATACTCACGCTGCGCCACAGGGAGCGCGGACGGCTTCGGCGGCGGACCCGCCTGGTACCCCGGCGGGAACGGGACGGCCGAGTAGGCCGCGGGGTACTGCGCCGGCGGGTATTGCGCCGGGTAGGCCGGGCCGCCGTACTCAGGCCCGGCGAGCGGCGTCCCGGGCTGGGACGGCTGCGGTGCCGCGGGCCCACCCGAAGACCCGTTCGGGTCGTTCAGGCCAGGGTCGGGAACCACAGCGCGATCTCCCTGGCGGCCGACTCCGGGGAGTCGGACGCGTGCACGAGGTTCTCCCGGTTCGACAACGAGTAGTCGCCGCGGATCGTGCCGGGGTCGGCGACGACGGCGTTGGTCGCACCGTTCATCGACCGCACCACCTCGACCGCTGACGTGCCCTCCAGCACCAGTGCCACCAGCGGCCCGCTCGTGAAGAAGTCTCGCAGCGACGGGTACCACGGCTGCTGGACGTGGTCGGCGTAGTGCCGGTCGGCCATCGCCGCGTCCACATGGCGGAACTCCATCGCGACGACGGCCAGCCCCTTCGCCTCGTAGCGGGCCAGGATCGTGCCGGCGAGGCCGCGGCGAACCGCGTCCGGCTTCAGCAGGACGAGGGTCCGTTGCAGATCGGTCATGGCTGGCACCCTACAGTCCAGCGCTGTCACTCAGGCCGGCGGGCCCGCGGGCGGCGTGGCCTCGATGCGCCGGCCGAGCACGAAGCAGACCACCCAGAGCAGGGCGAACATCCCGCCCACCGCGAACATCATGGGCGTGGCCAGCCCGAGCGCCACCGCGATCACCTGGGTGAGCCAGCCCAGCGCGTAGCCCGGTGGACGGCGCAGCAGCGCGGCGGCCAGCAGGGCTACCACCATCGCGCCAATACCGAGCCCGAAAGCCGTGCTCACTGGCACATCGGAGATCTGGACCATGCCCGCGATGGCCAGTCCGAACACCACCGCCTCGAACGCAAGGATGCTCAGCATCACCCGGCCCATCGGGTTCGACACCGCCAGTCTCACGACTCCTCCGCCCCGTGGACGAGCAGCGAGCGGGCTTCACCGGCGGCGTAGACCGAGCCGGCGATCAGCACCCCTGCACCCGGCCCGGACTCGTCCGCCAGCCGCACGGCCTCGTCGATCGCCTCGGCCATGGTCGGCGCCACCCGGACACGCTCGGCGCCGAAGATCTCCGCCGCCCGCTCCCCCAACTCGGACGCGGACAGCGCCCGGCTCGTGGACGCGATCGACGTGCAGACGACGGTGGTCATGGCCTCGGCGAAGACCGACAGGACGCCGGTGACGTCCTTGTCGCCCATCATCGCCACGACACCCACCAGCGGCTGGAAGTCGAACGCCTCGGTGATGCCATCGATCGTGGCGCGGGCGCCATGCGGGTTGTGGCAGGTGTCCAGCACAACCGTCGGCGAGCGCCGGACGATCTCGAGCCGAGCCGGCGCCCGCACCTGTTCGAGCCCTTCTGCGATCACCTCGGCCGGCAGTGCCTTGCCACCGAAGAACGCCTCCGCCGCGGCCACGGCCAGCGCGGCGTTGTGCGCCATGTGGGCGCCGAACAGCGGCAGCACCAGGTCGCCTAGCGGCCCCTCAGCGGTCTCCAGCCGCAGCACCTGGCCTCCCACCGCAGGCGTCCGGCTGATCAGCCCGAACTCCATGCCCTCGCGGATCACCTCGGCACCGACCTCCGCGCAGCGGGCCAGCAGCACGCGGGCTGCGTCTGGCTGCTGGGCGGCGAGAACGGCCTTCGAGCCGGGCTTGATGATGCCGGCCTTCTCCGCCGCGATCTCCGCGACCGTGGTGCCCAGCAGGTGGGTGTGGTCGAGGTCGATGGGGCACACGACCGCGACCTGGGCGTCGACGATGTTGGTGGCGTCCCAGCGGCCGCCGAGGCCCACCTCGACGACCGCGACGTCGACCGGGGCGTCGGCGAACGCCGCGTAGGCCAGCGCGGTCATCACCTCGAAGAACGTCATCCGGACGCCGTCGAGCAACTGCTCGTCCACCATCGCCACCAGTGGTTCGACCTGCTCGAACAGCTCGTCGAAGCGCTCGTCGCTGATCGGCTCACCGTCGATGCTGATCCGCTCGGTGAGGTCGACCAGGTGCGGGCTGGCGTACCGGCCGACCCGCAGCCCGAGCGACCGCAGCAGCGAGTCGATCATCAGCGCGGTGCTGCCCTTGCCGTTCGTACCTGCGATCAGGATCACGGGGCAGGCCCGCTCGGGCGAGCCGAGGAGGTCGCAGAGCGCCTGCACCCGGGCCTGGCTGGGCGCCACCCTGTGCTCGGGCCACCGCGCCTGTAGTTCGGTCACGATCTGGGCATGGGTTCGGCTCATGGTGGGTCCAGCCTAACCGCGGCATACCCTGCCCATGCTCCCTGAGCCTGACGAAGGGTCCCTGAGCCCGTGAGCGATCCCTGAGCCCCGTGAGCGATCCCTGAGCCCCGTGAGCGATCCCTGAGCCTGACGAAGGGTGCTCGGTATACTGACGCGGTGCCCGTCTCCGCTGCCGCCTCGCTGTCACGGCGCCCCTTCGTCGGGCTCAGGGAGCGCGGAGTCCTGTGGGTGACCCTCGCCACCCGCCTGATCCTCGGCGTCACCCTGATCGTGGCCGGCCTGCTCAAGGTGACCAGGCTGGACGCGTCCGTCCAGTCGGTGCGGCTGTACCAGATCCTGCCGTGGGACAGCACCGCCTTCGTGGGCGCAGCGCTCCCGATCGTGGAGATCGCGGTCGGCCTGCTCCTGGTCACCGGCACGTTCACGCGGGTTTCCGCGGTGATCGGCTCGTTGCTCATGCTCGCGTTCATCATCGGGATCGCCTCGGTGTGGGCGCGCGGCATCTCGATCGACTGCGGGTGCTTCGGCGGCGGCGGTGAGATCGAGGCGAGCCAGACCCAGTACCCGCTCGAGATCGCGCGCGACGTGGGCCTGCTGCTCACCGGCGCATGGACGGCGTGGCGCCCCCGCTCGCCCTTCGCCGTCGACAACTGGCTGTTCGGCCCGGTCGAACCGACCGAGGACCCCACCCAACCCTTTGATGCAGACGACAAGGAGTCCGTCCGATGACCCAGAACAACCGCGAACGGCTGCGCCAGGCCCAGGCCGCAGCGGCCAAGCAGAAGCGGCTGACCCGGATCATCGGCGTCGGCGCCGCGGTCCTGGCCGTCGTGATCGTCGGTGTGATCGTGGGCGTCCTGTTCCAGAACCAGGGCAAGGCGGCCGGTTCCGGTTCCATCACGCCCCCGAACGCCACGGCCGACAACAAGGCGATCATCGTGAACCCGGGCAAGGCGAAGTCCGGAGCCCCGGTGGTTGAGCTGTTCTTCGACTACCAGTGCCCGGTCTGCAAGCAGTTCGAGAGCGTCTACGGCGGCGCGCTCACCTCGCTGGCCGCGTCCGGTGACATCGAGCTGCACTACCGGACGATGAGCTTCCTCGACCAGAACCTCAACAACGACGCGTCGCTGCGGGCCGGCATCGCCGCCACCTGCGTGGACGTGGCGGCGACCGAGAAGTATTCCGACTTCCACAACGCGATCTACGCGAACCAGCCGGAGAGCGAGGGTGCCGGGTACACCGACACGGTCCTTCGGGAGACGATCCCCGGCACGGTCGGGATCACCGGCGAGGCGCTGACCAACTTCCAGTCCTGCTACGACAAGCAGTTCACGAAGGCCTTCGTGAACGGGATGAACGATCTCGGCACCCAGGACATGCAGGCGATCAACAAGCAGGTCGCGACCCCGACCGTCCACGTGAACGGCAAGGACCTGCCGATCAACGACATCGCGAAGGTCGACCCCACCAAGCTCGGCGACCTGATCACGCAGCACGCCTGAGCGTCGGACGGGCACGACGCCCGGTGACGAGGAGAACCGCATGCCCGGAGTGAGCCAGCGCCAACGCCTGCGCGACGCGCAGTTGGCCAACCAGCGCGCGGCTCGACTGCGCCGGATCATCATCGCCGGCTCGGCCGTGCTCGCGGCGGTGCTCGTCGCCGTGCTGGCGATCGTGTTCATCCAGCAGTCCCAGAAGACCACCGCGGACGCCGCGGCGTCGGCGTCCGCGGGCATCGCTTACCCGCCCAACGCCACCAGCGCAAGGGACGGGATCGTCGTCAACGACAACCCGGGCAAGCCGGTGGTCGGGCTCTACTTCGACTACCAGTGCAAGGGCTGCTACCAGTTCGACGCCAGTTTCGGTTCGGCCCTCGACATCCTCGGGCAGACGAAGGCGATCACGCTCGTGTACCACACGCGGGTGTTCCTCGACCAGGGCAACGCGGACGGGCTCTCGCACAAAGCCGCCCTCGCGGCGGCCTGCTCGGACGTCGTCGGCTACTACCCCGCCTACCACCAGGCGATCTGGGAGGCGGCGAGTTCGGGGCCCTACACCGACCAGCTGTTCCTGGAGACGCTGCCAGACAAGGTCGGCATCACCCAGGCCGACCTGACCGCGTTCCGCGCCTGTTACACGAACAAGAACCTGGCGCCGTTCGTCCAGGGGGTCGAGGACGCCGCGCTGAAGGCCGGCCTCACCGAGACGCCCATGCTGACCGTGAACGGCAAGCGGATCCCGAACAGCGACTTCACCGGCAAGTCGGGCGACGACCTCAAGAAGATCATCGAGGACGCCGCGAAAGGCTGACCCACCGGTTCCTGCGTGCGCGGCGAGGGGTGGCGGATTCTGAACTGGGCGCACCCGCTCAATAAGATGCACCCCATGACTGAACAGCCCCTGAACACCGCCGTGCCCGCCCCGACCCGCGGCACCGGCGTCGTACCGGAGCGTCCGGTGCTGGAGGGGCTGGAGGCCAAGTGGTCGCAGGTCTGGCGCGAGCAGGACACCTACGCGTTCGTGCGCCCGCGCTCCCGCGAGCAGGTGTTCAGCATCGACACCCCGCCGCCCACCGTGTCCGGCTCGCTGCACGTGGGCCACGTGTTCAGCTACACCCACACCGACCTGGTCGCGCGCTACCAGCGCATGCGCGGCAAGCACGTGTTCTACCCGATGGGCTGGGACGACAACGGCCTGCCCACGGAACGCCGCGTCCAGAACTTCTACGGGGTGCGCTGCGACCCGTCCCTGCCGTACGACCCCGACTTCACCCCGCCGGAGCAGCCGGATCCCAAGCGCCAGGTGCCGATCAGCCGGCGCAACTTCACCGACCTGTGCCACGAGCTGACCGCCGTGGACGAGCAGGCGTTCGAGAGCCTGTGGCGGACACTGGGCCTGAGCGTGGACTGGAAGGCTCTCTACGCCACGATCTCCGACGAGGCGCGGACGGTCGCCCAGCGCGCGTTCCTGCGCAACCTCGCGCGCGGCGAGGCGTACCTCTCGGAGGCGCCGACGCTGTGGGACATCACCTTCCAGACCGCGGTCGCCCAGGCAGAACTCGAGGCCCGTGACTATCCGGGTCACTACTACCGGGTGGCGTTCCACCGCACGGGGACGCCGGCTGAGCCCGGGACGCCGGCTGAGCCCGGGACGCCGGCTGAGCCCGGGACGCTGGCTGAGCTTGACGAAGCCCCTTCGTCAAGCTCAGGGAACGTCTACATCGAGACCACCCGGCCCGAGCTGATCGTGTCCGTGTGCGCGCTGATCGCCCACCCGGACGACGAGCGCTACCAGCCGCTGTTCGGCACCACGGTGACCTCGCCGGTGTTCGGCGTGGAGATCCCCGTGCTCGCCCACCCCGCCGCAGAGCCGGACAAGGGCGCGGGCATCGCGATGTGCTGCACCTTCGGCGACCTGACCGACGTGCAGTGGTGGCGCGAGCTGCGCCTGCCCACCCGGACGGTGATCGGCCGCGACGGACGCCTCCACGGCGAGGCGCCCGACTGGCTGCCGAACCCCGGGCCGTACGCCGAACTCGCGGGAAAAACCGCGTTCGGAGCCCGCGAGGCGATGGTGGCGATGCTGCGCGCGTCCGGCGACCTGGACGGCGAGCCGACGCCCACCCAGCGCATGGCGAACTTCTACGAGAAGGGCGACAAGCCGCTCGAGATCGTGTCCACGCGGCAGTGGTACATCCGCAACGGCGGTCGGGACGAAGACCTCAAGCAGGCCTTGCTCGCCCGCGGCGAGGAACTCCTCTGGGTGCCCGACCACATGCGGCACCGCTACGCCAACTGGGTGAACGGGCTGAACGG
>DAIPJC010000066.1:0-15253 GCA_036770475.1 Propionicimonas sp.
GTCGGAACCGGGACGCCGCCGCCGAGAAGGAGAAGAGCAACTACCTGGAGCGGGTCGTCGCGATCAATCGCGTCGCCAAGGTCGTCCAGGGTGGTCGCCGGTTCAGCTTCACCGCGCTGGTCGTGGTGGGCGACGGCGACGGCACGGTCGGCGTCGGCTACGGCAAGGCCAAGGAGGTGCCCGCGGCGATCGCCAAGGGTGTCGAGGAGGCCAAGAAGCACTTCTTCCGCGTGCCCCGGATCCAGGGGACGATTCCCCATCCGGTGCAGGGCGAGAAGGCTGCCGGCGTCGTGATGCTGCGTCCGGCCTCCCCGGGTACCGGTGTGATCGCCGGCGGCTCGGCCCGCGCCGTGCTCGAGTGCGCGGGCGTGCACGACGTGCTCGCCAAGTCGCTCGGCTCGGACAACGCGATCAACGTGGTGCACGCCACGGTGGCGGCGCTGCAGAGCCTGGAGGAGCCGGAGTCGGTGGCCAAGCGCCGCGGCCTCTCGGTGGCCGAGGTGACCCCGGCCGCGATCCTGCGGGCCCGTGAGGAGGGTGCGCACTCATGAGCCGTTTCAAGGTGACCCAGATCAAGTCTGGGATCGGTGGCAAGCAGAATCAGCGCGACACCCTGCGTTCCCTGGGGCTGAAGCGCATCGGCGACGTCGTGGTGATCGAGGACCGGCCCGAGCTCGTGGGCATGGTCAAGGCGATCCCGCACCTCGTCGCCGTCGAGGAGGTCGAGTGACATGGCATTGAAGGTTCATCACCTGCGTCCGGCTCCGGGCGCGAAGACCGAGAAGACCCGCGTGGGCCGCGGTGAGGGCTCAAAGGGCAAGACCGCTGGCCGTGGCACGAAGGGCACCGGTGCACGGAAGAACACCCCGGAGAACTTCGAGGGTGGCCAGATGCCGCTGCACATGAGGCTGCCGAAGCTGCGTGGTTTCGCCAACCCGTTCCGGGTGGAGTACCAGGTGGTCAACGTGGCCCGGATCGCCGACCTGTTCCCCGAGGGCGGTGCGGTGACGCCGGCCGACCTCGTGGCCAAGGGTGCGGTTCGCGACGGTGAGCTGGTCAAGGTGCTCGGCAACGGAGAGATCTCCGTGGCCGTCCAGGTCAGCGCGCACGCGTTCTCCGCGTCCGCGAAGGAGAAGATCGAGAAGGCCGGCGGCACCGCCACCGAGCTCTGATCCGACTCAGCGAACGGCCCCGGCGATCTCGCCGGGGCCGTTTTGCGCGTCCCGCCCCTGTCCGGACCCTGTCCGCGCCCCACGACGCATACGCTCCCGAAACTCGTCCATGCTCCCGAAATTTCGGGAGCTTCTGCGCTTTTCGGGAGCGTTTGTGCCGCGGGTCCAGGAAGGAGAGCGCGGGGTGGGGTAGTTCGTAATTCAACGAGGTGTTGTCCGTTTCGCCGATGTGTTGTCCGTTGCCGGCGAAGCCTTGTGGACGGCCGGCCGGCGCCGTGAACTGTCCTCCATGACCGTGAACCGAACCCGTGAACTGGCGAGCCTGGGCCAGACCACAGCCGATCGAGCGCGCTTGTCGAGGACGGGCGAGCTGGTCCGGGTGCGCCATGGTGCGTACGCTGATGAGGCGGCTCGCTCGGCACTGGATCGGCACCGACAGCTCATCGCGGGCACCGTGCCGATCATGACATCGGAGATGGTGCTCAGTCATGTCAGCGCGGGTGTCCTGCACCAACTGCCGAGCTGGGAGTCGACCCTGGAGCGGGTAACGGTGCTTCGGCTGTCCGGGGGACACGGCTCCCGGCGCCGCAACCTGCACGTCCGACTGTCGCCCGTCGCTCCCGTGGAGATCACAGAGATCGACGGGTACCCCGTGACCAGGCTTGAACGCACGGCGATCGACCTCGGCTGCCTCCACGACTACGACCGCGCGGTCGCCGTCATGGACGCAGCGCTGCACCTGAAGGCGAGCTTCGACATCATGGCGGACACGGTGGAGGCAGCGCGGGCACGTCGGGGGGTGGCAACAGCACGCGCGGCACTGTCGTTTGCGGACGGCCGTTCGGAGAGCGTGGGGGAGTCGATCAGTCGCGTCCGGATGGCTGCGGCCGGGTTGCCGGCCCCGCAGTTGCAGGTGAACGTCTTCGACGAGTTCGGCACCTGGCTCGCCCGGACGGACTTCGGGTGGGAGATGCTCGGCGTGCTGGGCGAGTTCGATGGACGCATCAAGTATGTCGGGACGTCCGACCAGGTCGCCCGCACGGTGATGCTGGAGAAGGACCGGGAGGACCGGCTGCGCGAGCTCGGCTGGGCGGTCGTCCGCTGGAAGTGGGCTGATCTCGCCGATCTGGACGGGTTCCGCCGCCGGATCGAGGCCGCTATCGCGCAGGCCAATCCGTCGGCCATCCGGGGCTTCATCCAGCCGTCCTGACCCGCCCCCGGGACAGACGCTCCCGAAATTCGTCCGCGCCACCGAAATTTCGGTGGCGGCTGCGAATTTCGGGAGCGTTTGTGGGGAGGCGGACGCGGAGCGGGGTTCGGGTGCTGCGGGGAAGCCGGCCCCCCGATGCGGGATTCTGGCGTCCCGCTTGATAGAGTTCACCGGGTTGTCTGCGTGCAGTGCCGCGGCGACGGGACGGTGTTGTGCTCGCAGCACCTCGAGGTAAGGAGTAGGTCCACTACATGCTCTCCGCATTCGCGAACGCGCTACGGACGCCTGACCTGCGCAGGAAGATTCTGTTCACCGTCATGATCCTGGCCATCTTCCGGCTGGGTTCGACGATCCCCACGCCCAACGTGAACATCGTCAACGTGAACACCTGCCGCGCCCAGGCCACCAGCGGCGACACGGCCGGCCTGTACTCGATGATCCAGCTGTTCTCCGGCGGCGCGCTGCTCCAGCTGGCGATCTTCGCCCTCGGGATCATGCCCTACATCACTGCCAGCATCATCCTGCAGCTGCTCACCGTGGTGATCCCGCGGCTCGAGGCGCTGAAGAAGGAGGGCGCGTCCGGCACGCAGAAGATCACTCAGTACACGCGGTACCTCACGCTGGTGCTCGCCGTGCTGAACTCCACCGCGTTCGTCACCCTCGCCGTCAACGGCCAGCTGTTCCAGGGCTGCTCACTCGACCTCGTCTACGACAAGAGCATCTTCCCGATCATCACGATGATCCTGACCATGACCGCAGGCACTGGCGTGATCATGTGGCTGGGCGAGTTGATCACCGACCGTGGCGTCGGCAACGGCATGTCGGTGATGATCTTCACCCAGATCGCCGCGCAGTTCCCCGCGTCCCTGTGGGCCATCAAGGAGAGCCGCGAAGGCGCGCAGGGCTGGTTCTACTTCATCATCGTGCTGATCATCGGCCTCGGCGTGATGGCGGGCGTGATCTTCATGGAGCAGGCGCAGCGGCGCATCCCCGTCCAGTACGCCAAGCGGATGGTCGGACGGCGGCTGCTCGGCGGCTCGACCACCTACATCCCGATGAAGGTCAATCAGGCCGGCGTGATCCCGGTGATCTTCGCGTCCTCGATGCTCTACCTGCCGGTGCTCTACGCACAGTTCCAGCCCGGGACGGCCGACAACCCGAACCCGGTTTCCAGCTGGATCGCGGCCAACCTGACCACGGGCAACTGGGTGTACGAGTCGATCTTCTTCGTGCTGATCATCTTCTTCGCCTACTTCTACGTCTCGATCACCTTCGACCCCGTCGAGGTCAGCGACAACATGAAGAAGTACGGCGGCTTCATCCCCGGTGTGCGGGCGGGCAAGCCCACCGAGCGCTACCTCGCCCACGTGCTGTCCCGACTCACGGCGCCCGGATCGCTGTACCTGGCCCTGATCGCGCTGATCCCCGCGATCGCGTTCATCGTGATCGGCACGCACAACAAGTTCCCCTTCGGCGGTACCTCGATCCTGATCATCGTCGGAGTCGGTCTGGACACTGTGAAACAGATCCAGAGCCAGTTGCAGCAACGAAACTACGAAGGATTCCTGCGATGAGACTGCTCATCATGGGCCCCCCCGGTGTCGGGAAGGGAACCCAGGCCACGGGCATTGCCGCCCACTACGGCATTCCAGCCATCTCCACCGGTGACATCTTCCGGGCCAACGTGAAGAACCAGACCGAACTCGGCAAGGAGGTCTCGCGGATCATGGCCGAGGGCGGCTATGTCCCCGACGAGATCACCAACGCCATCGTCGCCGACCGGCTCACCCAGTCCGACGCGGCCGCCGGTTGGCTGCTGGACGGCTACCCCCGCACCGCCGGTCAGGTGGACGCGCTCGACGGCGAGCTGGCGAAGACCGGGCAGGCGATCGACGCGGTGATCTCACTGGTCGCCGACACCGACGTGCTGGTGGACCGGCTGCTGAAGCGCGCCGAGCTCGAGGGGCGCGCGGACGACAACGCCGACACCATCCGCAACCGCATGGTGATCTACACCGAGGCCACCGACCCGCTGCTGGCCACCTACCGCGACCGCGGCCTGCTGGTCGAGGTGGACGGCATCGGCAGCATCGACGAGGTGGCCGGCCGGATCACCTCCGCGCTCGACGCCAAGCTCGCCTGAGCCTTTCGACAGGCTCAGGACAAGCCCTTACGGCAGGTCAGGCATGGCGAGACGCTCGTCGATCGAGTTGAAGACCCCGGAGCAGATCCTCAAGATGCGCTCCGCGGGTCTCGTGGTGGGCCGCACCCTCCAGGCCGTCCGGGACGCTGCGCGTCCCGGCGTGACCACAGCGGAACTGGACGCCGTCGCGCGCGAACGGATCGCTGCGGCCGGGGCGGTGTCGTCGTTCCTTGGCTATGGCGGCGGGTTCGGCCTGCCGCCGTTCCCCGCGGTCACGTGCATCTCGGTGAACTCAGAGATCGTGCACGGGATCCCCGGCGGGCGCGTGCTCGCGGACGGTGACCTGGTCAGCGTCGATTTCGGCGTCTCGCTGGACGGCTGGCACGGCGACTCGGCGATCACCTTCGCGATCGGGACGCCGTCAGCCGAGGCTGCGGCGCTGAGTGACGTGACCAGGGAAGCCATGTGGGCGGGCATCGCCGCGGCGCGCATCGGCGGTCACATCGGCGACATCGGGCACGCCGTCGAGTCGTCCGTCCGCTCGCACCGGCAGCGCTACGGGATCGTCTCCGAGTACACCGGGCACGGCATCGGCACCGCCATGCACCAGTCGCCGGATGTCCCCAACCTGGGCCGGCGGGGGCGCGGCGAACTGCTCGCCAAGGGCATCTGCCTCGCGGTGGAGCCGATGGTGACCGCCGGCCCGGCGACCACGGCGACGCTGGACGACGAGTGGACGGTGGTGACCAGGGACGGGTCGCTGGCCGCGCACTGGGAGCACACCATCGCCCTCACTCCCGCGGGCATCTGGGTGCTCACCGCGGAGGACGGCGGCGAGGCGGAACTCACCGCGCGCGGCGTGAAGTTCGGCCCTCTGGGCGACTGATGGCCGGACGGGTCGTCCTCGTCGGGCTCGGCGCCATCGGAGCGGCGTACGCCGGCCGGCTCCTGGACGCGGGCGTCGACCTGCGCGTGCGGGTGGACGCCGAACGGGCGTCCCGCTACGCCGTACAGCCGACGGTGCTGAACGGGCGTCCTTACACCTTCCCGCTCTCGTCCGGCGACGACGGCCCGGCCGACCTCGCCATCGTCACGGTGAAGCGGGGCGCGCTGGACGAGGCGATCGAGGTACTGCGTCCCTGTGTCGGCCAGGGGACGGTGGTGGTCAGTCTGCTCAACGGCATCGACAGCGAGGAGGTGCTGGCTGCGGCGTTCCCGCAGTCGACCGTGCTGCTCGCGGTCTGTGTCGGCATCGACGCCGTGCGGGAGGGCAGGGACGTGCGCTACACCTCGCTGGGCCGGATACTGCTCGGCGAGCCGACCAATCCCGGTCCGCTGGCCACCGGGGTCGCGGGCGTCGCCGACCTCCTCTCCTGTGCCGGTATCGACACCGCGGTGCCGTCGGACATGGTGCGCGAGCTGTGGTGGAAATGGCTGATCAACGTGGGCGTGAACCAGGTGTCGGCCGTCCTGAAGGCGCCCTACCGGGTGCTGCAGGACCGGGCCAACCCCGCGCGTGAGGTGATGGTCGCCGCGCAGCGCGAGGTCATCGCGGTCGCGGGGGCGTGTGGCGTCGACCTCGGCGAGGAAGACCTCGACCGCTGGCTGGACGTGCTCGACGCCCTCGGCCCGGACAACTACACCTCGATGGCCCAGGACGCCATCGCGGGTCGGCCCACCGAGGTGGACAGCTTCGCCGGTGCGATGATCGACCTCGGCCGGAGGACCGGCGTCCCGGTCCCGGTCAACACCGTCCTGTACGGCCTGCTGAAAGGCGCGGAGGCGGTCCGACACCATCCCTTGGCCTGACCAGGACGATCAGCGGAGCATCGTCGTCGCTGGCTTGACCGGGATCCCGTTGGTTGCGTTGCCGGCTGGTGCGGGGATCCGGGGCTTGGCCAGGCTCAGCCACCGTGGGTGGAGTTCGTTCTCAAGCGTGACTCAGCCTGAGTTGCCAGGCTCCGTGGACGGAGTGCGGCCGGTAGCCGAGCAGGTTGTTGATCGCCAGCATGTGCTCGTTCTCCCCGGCGTTCCAGGTGTCCAGGTGCAGGGCCTCCGGCTGGTCGGTGGCGAGCAACTGCAGGTTGGCGACCTTCAGCAGCAGGCCGAGACGGTGGCCGCGATGCGACCGCGCGACGACGGTCGTCCACTGCTCGGGGCGGTGCGGGTGCGCGTCATGGACGTGGATCTCGGTCAGCCCTGCGGCCCCACCGGTCTCGGCGGAGATGGCGAGACTGAACACCGAGTGTCCGGTGAGATGCTTCTGCCGGTCGCTGCGCCGGACGCGGTCTGCGTCCCAGTTCTCCTCCTGCCAGTCGACGTCGCCGGTGGGGGCGTCAGTGGACAGCGCCCGGTACATCGTGGCCACCCGGTCGAGGTGCTCCTCGGGAGTCGGCCCCACCCAGGACACCGTGCGGTAGGCAGGCAGCGCGCGGGTCTCGGCCTGCGCTCGCAGTCCGGCCAGTCGGTGCGGCGGCACCGGAAGGTCCAGCCGCGACTGCCGCTCGACCTGGGCCAGTTGGAGGCCCTGAGCCTGCGCAAAGCGCGACCCGGCGTCGAGGGGTACCCAGCCTTCGCCGGCCGAAGGGACCACGCGACCGCCGTCCGCGTCTGCCGTGGCCAGCAGGTGCTCGCTCCAGCCGAGGACGGACGTCCGGCCGTGCTGGCGGGCGATCCGGACGATCTCCCGCCACAGCGCGGTGCCGATTCCGCCACGTCGGACGTCGGCACGGACTTGGCAGAAGACGTCCTCGGCGAGGTGGAGGTTGTCCGTGGTCGGCAGCTGGGCGTTCACCGCGCCGAGCAGTTCGGCGGGTGTGTCCGGAGCCACCGGGAGTCCGAAGCGTCCGAGCGGCGCGCCCGTCGGCGCCGGGCCGGGCAGCATGAGCAACAGCGGCTTCAGCGCGTCCCGCTCGTTGGCGTGGCTGCTGCGATTCCACTCGACTGAAGCGCTGAGGTCCTCACCGAACCGCTCGAGGCTGAGCGCCACCTCCAGCCCGTGCACGCTCTCGTACACCCAGTCGGTGCCGGGCGCGACCTCGCGGACGTGGAACTCGGGCATCCTGGCAGGATAGCGGGCCACGCCGCGTCGGCGCCGGTCAGCACCCGCTCCTCGGTAGGCTCTTCGGGTGGACACCACCGCCCGGCGCCGCCTCCTCGCGGGCCTCATCGACTTCGGCCTGATGCTGGTCTGGGCGCTCGTCGTCGGCGCCGTCGCACTGGTCGTCGTGCAGAGCGCACCCCCAGGGTCGGTCGGGCTGCTCGGGCTGAACCTGATCGGCATCGCTGCGGTGGTGCTGCCCGCGACGGTCGGGCTCACGGTGCTCGAGGCCGGACGCTACGAGGCCACGCCGGGCAAGCTGAAGTACGGCCTGCGCGTGCGGCGCGACCCGACAGGGCAGCGGATCAGCTGGGGACGCTCGTTCCTGCGGAACCTGCTCAAGCTGGGCCTGCCGTGGACGCTGGTGCACCTGGCCCTGGTGTCCGCCGCCGTCACCGGCGGCCTGGCGGCGTGGATCGGCGCGGTGCTGTCGATCGCCGTCCCGGTGGCGTACGTGGTCTCGCTGCTCTCCGGCGACGGGCGGACGATCTACGACCACCTCGCGGGCACGATGGTGATCAGCACCGAGCCCGGTCGCCGGTTCGCCGAGGACTGACCGTCCCGTAGACTCGGGCGGTGAACGAGCCAGAGACCAGCCAGCCCGGATTCGCCGACCTCGGCCTCGACCCCCGGCTGCTGAAGGCCGTACGAGAGCTGGGCTACGAGACGCCGACTGCGATCCAGGCGGCCACGATCCCGCCGCTGCTGGAGGGCAGAGACGTGCTCGGCCGCGCCCAGACCGGCACGGGGAAGACCGCGGCCTTCGCGCTGCCGGTGCTCGATCGGCTGACTCACGCGCAGAAGGCGCCGGAGGCGCTCGTCCTCTGCCCGACGCGCGAGTTGGCCCTGCAGGTGTGCGAGGCGTTCGCCAGCTACAGCGCCCACCTTGCTGGCGTCCACGTTCTTCCCGTGTACGGCGGCCAGGGCTACGGCGTCCAGCTGAGCGCGCTGCGGCGCGGCGTCCAGGTCATCGTCGGCACGCCCGGACGCGTGATGGACCACCTGGAGAAGGGCACCCTCGACCTCACCCAGCTGCGCCTGCTGGTGCTCGACGAGGCGGACGAGATGCTGCGGATGGGCTTCGCCGAAGACGTGGAGACGATCCTCGCCGGCACGCCGTCCGACAAGCAGGTGGCCCTGTTCTCGGCCACGATGCCCGCGCCGATCCGCAAGATCGCGGCGCGCTACCTGTCCGATCCGGTCGAGGTGCACATCAAGTCGAAGACCACGACGCTGGCCACGACCACGCAGCGGTACCTCACCGTCCACCAGTCGCAGAAACTGGACGCGCTCACCCGCATCCTCGAGGTGGAGAACTTCGAGGCGATGCTCATCTTCGCCCGCACCAAGCAGGAGACCGAGCAGCTCGCCGAGCGACTGCGAGCCCGCGGCTTCTCCGCCGTGGCCCTGAACGGCGACGTGGCGCAGGCGCAGCGGGAGCGGACGATCCAGCAGCTCAAGACCGGCCGTCTCGACATCCTCGTGGCCACTGACGTCGCGGCGCGCGGCCTGGACGTCGACCGGATCAGCCACGTGCTCAACTACGACATCCCGACCGATACCGAGTCCTACGTACACCGGATCGGACGGACGGGCCGGGCCGGGCGGAGTGGGGACGCGATCTCTTTCATCACGCCCAAGGAATTTCGTCTGCTGCGCGCGATCGAGAAGGCCACCCGCCAGGAGCTGACCCCGATGGCGCTGCCCACGATCGAGGACGTCAACAGCACCCGGCTGGGCAAGTTCGACGAGGCCATCAGCGCCGCGCTGGAGTCGGAGTCGGTGGACTTCTTCAGGGACGTCGTCGCGCACTACGTCCGCGAGCACGACGTCCCGGAGGTCGACGTGGCCGCCGCGCTCGCCATCGTGCTGCAGGGGGACACTCCGCTGTTGCTCGAGCCCGAGCCGGAGCGGGCGGCCAACGAGGTCGGACGCGGCGGGCCCGCCGGCCGGGGTCCCCGACGGGACGACCGGACAGGGAACCGCCCCGAGCTGGCCACCTATCGGATCAACGTCGGCCGCCGCCACCGGATCCAGCCCCGGCAGATCGTCGGAGCCCTGGCGAACGAGGGTGGCCTGCGCCGCGACGACTTCGGCCACATCGACATCCACGTCGACCACTCGCTGGTCGAGCTGCCCGCCCAGCTCCCGGCCCGCACGTGGGAGGCGCTCGCCGACACGCGGATCTCGGGCAAGCTGATCGAGCTGAGCAGGGTGGACGGCGGCGGCAGGAAGGGCGCCGGACGCAAACAGCGGCAGCGCGGGTGAGCCTGACTTGATGGTGGCTGAGCTTGACGAAGCCGCGGTTTGCGCCCTTCGTCAGGCTCAGGGAGCACGGTGGTGTGGTGGCTCAGGGAGCACGGTGGTGTGGTGGCTGAGCTTGACGAAGCCCCAGTTTGCCGCAGCTGGCGCCCTTCGTCAGGCTCAGGGAGCATCAGTTTCGAGACCTGGCTGAAACAGACCGGAACCCTCTCTGAAACACGGCCTGCTTAGCCTCGCCGGTGTGAGCCTGCTGTTCAACGACTACGCCGGCACACCACGAGCGTTCGACGAGGTGGTGGGCGCCGAGGGTGTGCGAGTGGCCTACGGGTCCGTCCTGCGCCAGTTGGCCAAGCTCGACACCGAAGAGGTGAGGGCCCGGTCGGAGTACCTGAAGTCGACCTATCTCGACCAGGGCGTGACGTTCGACATCGGGGGAGAGGAACGGCCCTTCCCGCTCGACATCGTGCCGCGGGTGCTGCTCGAGCACGAGTGGGCCGAGGTCGAGGCTGGTGTCGTCCAGCGCGTCCGTGCCCTGGAGGCGTTCCTCTCGGACGTCTACGGCGAGGGGCGGGTGTTCCGGGACGGGGTGATACCGCGGCGGGTCGTGGTGACCTCCCCGCACTACCACCGGGTCGTGGCGGGGATCCGGATGTCGAACGGCGTGCGGTGCCACGTGGCCGGGATCGACCTGGTCCGCGACGAGGTCGGCCGCTTCCGGGTGCTGGAGGACAACGTCCGGGTGCCGTCCGGGGTGTCGTACGTGATGACCAACCGGCGCGCGATGTTCTCCGCCCTGCCCGAGGTCACCAGCAGGCACCGGATCCGTCCGGTCGAGGGCTACCCGCTGCACCTGCTCGCCGCGCTGCGGGCGGCGGCGCCGAGCGGCGTGACCGACCCGACGGTGGTCGTGCTCACCCCCGGGGTGTACAACTCCGCCTACTTCGAGCACGCGCTGCTGGCCCGCATGATGGGCGTCGAGCTGGTCGAGGGCCGCGACCTCACCTGCCACAACGGACGCGTGTCGATCCGCACCACGCAGGGACTCAAGCCCGTGCACGTGATCTACCGCCGGGTCGACGACGAGTTCATCGACCCGGCGCAGTTCCGGTCCGACTCGATGCTCGGCTGCGCGGGGCTCGTCACTGCGGCCAGGGCAGGCAACGTGACCATCGCCAACGCCATCGGGAACGGAGTGGCCGACGACAAGCTGGTCTACACCTACATCCCAGACCTGATCCGCTACTACCTGCACGAGGAGCCGAAGCTGGCCAGCGTCGACACCTGGCGGCTGGAGGATCCCGCGCATCGCGAAGAGGTGCTCGACCGGCTCGGCGAACTGGTCCTGAAGCCGGTGGACGGCTCTGGGGGCAAGGGGATCGTGATCGGCCCGCGGGCCACCGCGAAACAGCTGGACGCGCTGCGCGCCCGCATCCTGAAGGACCCGCGCGGGTGGATCGCGCAGCCCGTCGTCCAGCTCTCCACGGTGCCGACGATGATCGAGGGCAGGATGGCGCCACGGCATGTGGACCTGCGGCCGTTCGCCGTGAACTCCGGCGACGACGTCTACGTCCTGCCTGGCGGGCTGACCCGGGTCGCCCTGCCCGAGGGCGAGTTGATCGTGAACTCCAGCCAGGGCGGCGGCTCGAAGGACACCTGGGTGCTGGCAGGAGACGGCGTTCGCGGCCCGCGGCGCCGCCGCCACCTGCGGGAAGCGGTGACCGGCGTCCCGCTCGCCGACCTCGGTGAGGAGAAGGTGCAGCAACAGGCCCAGCAACAGCAGCAGGCCACCCGAAGGGTCGGTGGCGGGCCGTGCTGAGCCGGATCGCGGAGTCGCTGTTCTGGATCGGCCGCTACCTGGAGAGGGCGGAGGACACGACCCGGATCGTCGAGGTGCACCTCCAGTTGTTGCTCGATGACCCCTCCGTGGACCAGGACGATGCCGCGGTGCGCCTCCTGGCGGTGATGGGTGCTCCGGCGGGTGAGGTGGCCGACACCGCAGAGGTGCTGCGCGTGCTGTGCTACGACCCGCTCTCGCCGTGCTCGGTTGCTGCGGCCCTCGGCGGGGCGCGCGAGGCGGCGCGCCGGGCCAGGGAGACCGTCTCCAGCGAGATGTGGGAGGCGATCAACACCACGTGGTACTCGGTCAAGGGCGGTCGGCTGCAGCGGATGCGGCCCGCGTCCGCCTTTCGGCACGTCCGCGAGCGTTGCGCGGTGATCTCGGGCACTGCCGACCAGACGATGAGCCATGACGAGGGGTGGCACTTCCTGACGCTCGGCCGCAGCCTGGAGCGGGTGGACATGACCGCCCGGCTGATCTCCACGGCCCAGGTGGCCGGCGGCATCCAGAGCGCATGGAGCAACGTGTTGCGCGGCTGCGGTGCCCACCACGCCTTCGTCCGCACGTACGGCGGGGTGACGACCGACCGTGACGCGGCGGAGTTCCTGCTGCTGGACCGGTTGTTTCCCCGCTCGGTGGTGCACAACCTGACCCAGGCCGAGGCCGCGTTGACCGAGCTCGACTTCGCCGGAGGCCGGCGGGTCGGTTTCGACGACGAGGCCCGGCGGCTGCTGGGGACGGCCCGCGCGGCGCTGGAGTACCGCGCGCCCGGGACGATCCTCGAGGACCTGCCGCAGCGCATGGCCGACCTGCAGCGGACCTGCAGCCAGGTCTGCGAGACGGTGACCCGGCGTTACCTCAGCGGAGCGACGGTCTCGGCCTGGAGTGGAGGCAATTGATGGGCAGGCAACTGCGAATCGTCCATCGCACCGGCTATCGGTACACCAGCCCGGTGAGCGCGTCCCACAACGAGGTGCGGATGACCCCGCGACCCACCCGCGAGCAGTACGTGCTGGCCACGCGGCTGGACATCTCGCCCGTGGCGTGGTCGCACGGTTTCGTGGACTACTGGGGCACGGCGGTGACGGCGTTCGAGATCGCCGAGCCGCACCGCCGACTCGACGTGGTGGCGACGTCCACCGTGGACGTCGGCGACCGGCTCGCCAGCGGTCTGGGGGTCAGCTGGGACGACCTGGCCGACCCGCTGTTGTGCGACCGGCAGGTGGAGTTCCTCGGCGGCTCGGGCCATGTCGAGCCGCCCGCGGAGCTGCGCAGGTTGGCGCTGGACGCGGCGAAGCGGGCCGAGCGTCCGGTGGACGCGGTGCAGGCGATCATCGGACGCATCCGCGACCGCGTGGCGTACGTCCCGGGCTCGACGCAGGTCAGCACGACGGCCTCCGCTGCGTGGGACGCGCGGGCGGGCGTCTGCCAGGACCTGGTGCACCTCAGCGTCGGTGCGCTGCGGACCATCGGCATTCCCGCCCGCTACGTGTCGGGGTACGTCATGCCCACCACGAAGGCGGTGATCGGCGAGGCCCGGACGGGGGAGTCGCACGCCTGGCTGCAGTACTGGGACGGCGCCTGGGTGGGGGTGGACCCGACCAACGACACCGCGCCCGGCGAGTTCCACGTCGAGGTCGGCATCGGCAGGGACTACTTCGATGTCACGCCGCTGAAGGGTGTCTACACCGGCTCGGAGTCCTCGGACCTGTTCGTTGAGGTGGAGATCACCGTCCTCGCCTGATCGGCCCCGCCCGGTAGGCCTTGTTGGTGGGGCGCATGTCCTCGCCGGTCAGCTGCCAGTGCACACGGTAGGCGGCCAGCGCGCCGGTGAGCAGTTGCGCCCAGGAGTCTGGCCCGCCGGGCGACCAGGCGGACGCCACCAGGACCCCCGCGCGGGCGGGCTGCAGCCGCGGCAGGTCGAGCAGGGTGCGCCAGGACGTCCAGCGCGGCCCGCCTCCGGGCGCCGGGCGCAGCTGCCGGGCGATCCGGAGGTCGGCGCGCTCGCTGGTGAGGTCGGCGTGGGTGAACGGGTCGACGGAGCTGAGCACCGCCTCGGCGCGGAACGGCCCGACCGAGGTCTCCAGCCGGTGCTGGCCCCGGTCGGGCCGGATCGACAGTACCTCGGTTCCGGGACGCACGTCGACGCCGCGGGAGACGAGCCGCTCGACGAGCAGTTCCACCAGGCGGTCGGCCGGCTGCGGGTCGCCGGTGGCGTCGACCAGCTGCCAGCGCCCGAACGTCCGTTCGACGGACAGGCGGGCCGCGTGCCAGCCGGGCAGCCGGCCGGGGTCCTGACCGAGCCGGGCGGCCACGTCGAGCACGACCTCGGCCAGTGCGGGCACCCGGCCGGCCAGGTGGGCGATGCTCTCCTTCGGTCGGAGCACGGCCCGGTCGGCACCGGTGAGCCGGCCGTCGAACTCGCTCTCCAGGCCGAGCCGGCGCAGCACCTGCCAGGTCTCGTCCAGGTCGTTGAGCAGGTCGCGCCACGCCGTGGCCGTGGCCTCACCGAAGTCGTCGGCGAGAACCGCCCACTGGCCGCCGCGATCACTGGGCAGGGCGAGGATCGTGCCGTCGCCCAGCCGGTATTCACGGGGTGGGGCGGGCGCGAACTCGAGCCCGCGGCGCGCGAGTTCCGCGTCCAGGACGCGCCCGGTCTTGCGGAACAGGTCGCGCCAGGCGGCGGGCAGGGTGAGCACGGTACCGCCGGGTTCGGTGGCCGCGTCGAAGCCGGCGCCCGGCTCGGAGGAGCGCTCGAACAGCACGACCTCGTGGCCGACGCGAGCCAGCCGGGCGGCAGCGGCCAGGCCGGCGAGGCCACCGCCGACGACGGCGATCAACGCGTGGCCAGCCAGGTGCGGAAAGCCGCAACGCCCTTGCGGATCTGGGCCAGCAGCAGGATGGCGAGAGCGATCGTGGCGATCAGCAGGACGGCCGCGAGGATCGCCGCCTGCACGGGATACGCGATCGCCAGGGAGATCACCCCGACCAGCGCGGCGTCCCCGGCCAGGGACGCGCCGATGTTGCTGAGCGGCTCCGGGGAGGTGTTCACGGCCAGTCGGACGCCGGACCTGGCGACGTGGCTGATCAGGGCGGTGACACCGCCGAGCGCACCCATCGCCATCGGCAGCAGGTCGCCGTTCGCGCCCGCGAGCAGGGCTCCGATCAGGGCGCCCGCGACCGGGCGGATGAAGGTGGAGACGGCGTCCCAGGCGGAGTCGAGGTAGGGGATCTTGTCCGCGAAGAACTCGACCACGGCGAGGATGCCCATGATCACGAGGACGTCGGTGCGCTGGAAGCCGAGCGGGATGCCCTCGACTCCACCGAGGCGACCGATCATGCCCAGCAGGAAGACCGTGGCGTACGCGTTGAGGCCGCTCGCCCACCCGCTGGCGAAGGTCATGGCCACAACGTCCATGCAGAAATCGTAGCCGGGCGTGCCCACGGCGAGCGGACCCGTTGCTCTTGACGCGTTGATGCTCCTATGGGTGTCAAGCGGTGGGTTGGTGTGTCAGCCAGTCTCGGTACT
>DAIPJC010000067.1:0-15215 GCA_036770475.1 Propionicimonas sp.
CCTCAGATCGTGTCGTCACACGATCTCGACCAACGTGCCCGGACATCACAGCTAGACAGGCGATCCGCGTGACGGACGAGTCTTGGTCGCTGAAACACCTGGACAGGTGCCAGTTCCTACTGGTGGGCGACACTGGGTTCGAACCAGTGACCTCTTCCGTGTCAGGGAAGCGCGCTACCACTGCGCCAGCCGCCCGAGGTGGAGACGGGATTTGAACCCGTGTACACGGATTTGCAGTCCGTTGCCTCGCCTCTCGGCCACTCCACCGGCGAGAGCCGGTCTCGAAAGTCGATCGTTGAGACCTTCTCCGAGCGGACGACGGGATTCGAACCCGCGACCCTCACCTTGGCAAGGTGATGCTCTACCAACTGAGCCACGTCCGCACTGCCGTTGCACCGTCCCCGGCGCGAGTGCGAGAGCAACCATAACCCAGCCGCGGACCACCCCGCAAAACGACCGACCGGACGCGGCGCGACAGCCTCAGCCGACCGCAGGACGCCTCTCGTGGTGCAGCCACAACAGCAGCGCCAGCACCGGCAGCGGCACCAGGAACGCCACCCGGAGATCCACCACCAGCGCCAGGCCGGCCAGCGCCATCGGGGCCAGTGTGATCGCCGTCCCCGATCCCAGCGCGCCCAGCGATGCCCCGAGTTCCGGACGCAGCCCCGGCGTCGCCATCAGCCTCGCCAGCGTGATCGGGTACAGCGTCGCGATCCCGAAGCCGGCCACGAACTGCCCCAGCCCCACCAGCGGCCACACGGTGCTCAGCACGACCAGGAGCGTCCCGACCGCGCCCAGACTCGCACCGACCAGCACCATCGGAAGCCGGGCGATCAGACGTCCCCCGACGAGGCGGCCGAGCGCCATGCCCGCCGGGAAGGCCGCGCCCACCACGGCAGCCCAGCCCGCGTCCATCCCCGTGCTGGTCAGCCGGGCCACTCCCCAGACCACGAACGAGAACTCCACAGACACCGAGCAGACCAGCGCCAGCCAGCGCCGCACAGCCACTGAACGGACGAGTGGCTCGCGCTCGGACGTCACGACGACCTGCGCGGCCTCGACCGGGCCGATGCGCAGCGCCGCGACCACCAACGCCACCATGCAGGCCGTGATCAGCAACAGGGGCAGCCGGCCACCCAGGCTCAGCCGGACAGCTCCGCCCAGCAGAAGTGGCGCGCTGATCCCCGCCACGCTGCCGGCCGCGTTGACCATGGTGAGCTTCGCCTCTGCCTTCGGACCGTGCAGCATTCGCGGCGCCACCAGGACGATCCCGGCCGCGCCCAGGCCTTGCAGCACCGCCCCCGTGTACGCCAGCACCGCGGAGGACGACACCGCCAGCAGCAGGCTCCCCGCGCCCAGGAACGCCGCCGCGAGCGCCAGCACCCGCCCCGCACCCAGGCGCAGCAGGATCGGCCCGGCGAGTGCGATCACGAGGAGTCCGTAGCCGAAGGTGGAACCGAACCACGCGAGCTGCTCCACCGGCAGGCCCAGGTCCCCGGCCAGCACGACCAGCACCACACCGATGCACGCGACGTAGAACCCCACGTTGGTCATGCCGAGAGCGACCGGGAACAGTACCGAGTCCAACGGCCGCGCGGGAGGTCCCTCCGGGCCGCTCGCTCCGGTGCGAGAAGCCGTCACATCAGGGTTCACCACGCCTCCTCATCAACCACTGGAGACCTTAGTCTCGATACATCGGCGGGCCGCCGTCCCGAAGAACTCAGCACCGGTTTCGGCCTCGAATCGTCCGATGTGACGGCCCCCGCGCCTCTCGGCTATGGTTGGTCTTCGCGGGCGATTGGCGCAGTGGTAGCGCGCTTCGTTCACACCGAAGAGGTCACTGGTTCGAACCCAGTATCGCCCACCATCCGCGTCACCAAGTCTCAGAATACGAGCCATTAGGTCTCATATTTCAAGACTATTAGTCCCCCACCGGCGTGACTCAACGGTTTCCGTAACCCGTTGGTAACCTGGAATCTCATTATTCGGACAGTCGTCTCGACATGCGGTAAGCAAAATTGCGTCACGACTTGATAACGACCAGAGTTCTGCCTGCAAACCTCGGCAACGGAGCCGGCTCCTTCGGACAGGAAGGCACGCCCATGACCGCCCCAGCCCTCGTGATGGTGGCCCGTGGCAGCTCCGATCCCACGGTCGCCCAGGTCACGCACCAACTCGTCCGGGGACTCGCCCAGATGCGTCCCGAGATGGCCGTCCACGGCGCCTTCCTGCAGGCCAGCCCACCCACCGCCAGCCAGGTCATCGACCAGCTCGCCGCCGCCGGCATCGACGAGGTCGTGCTCGTGCCCCTGGAACTCACCAACGCCGTCGAATGCGACCCGGCGATGGCCGAGCTGCTGCACCGGGCCCGCACCAACTACCCGGACCTCCGCTTCACGCTCTCCCGGCCGGTCGGCCCCGAACTCAGCCTGCTCACGATCCTCGACCAGCGCCTGCGCGCGAGCCTCAGCCAGGCCCGCTGCCTCGAGCTGGACGGGTTGGTGCTCTCCGCGGCCTGCAGCGGAGACGTCCGCGGCAGTGCCCTGCTCGCCCGCCGCGCGCGCCAGTGGTCGACTCACCACCGGCTGCCCTGCCTCACCGCCGTCGCGGACGACTCCGGCCCTTCCGTCGCCCAGGCGATCATGGGCCTACGCTCCCAGGGACGTCGGCACATCGCCGTCGGCTCGTTCTTCCTGAGCGCCGACGAGGCCTATCACACCCAGTCCGACCTGGCCTTCCGGTATGGCGCGGTCGCGGTCAGTGATCCGATCGGCGCCTGCCGCGAAGTGCTCGACCTCGTGCTGGCCCGCTACGCCTTCGCGGCGATGGATCTGCTCGACTTCGGCATGGACGAGCTGTCCGCGCCGCCGCGGCACCTCACCGTCGCCAGCGCCTGAGCAGTCCTGCAAGGCGGCCATTGCCACCACAAGGTGGACACTTTCCCGGCGTCTTGGCCGGAAACGGTCCAGCTCAAACTGGGCAGCCTGCCCTGTCCACCACAAGCTGGACGGTTTCCCCGCGTCTTGGCCGGAAACCGTCCAGCTTGTGGTGCAGGCGTGCGTGATCCACGCGATCGCTCGTGAGGTCCGGTTGCGCCACTGAGGGTCAGCGTCAGCTCTCGGCGACCCGCTTCTGCTCGGTGGCCACGTCGAACTCCGCTGCGGGCCAGGCGAGCCCCATGCCGGCCAGGGTCTCCCTGAGCAGTTCGGCCACCGCCCAGTTGCGATACCACTTGCGGTTGGACGGGATCACGTACCACGGTGCGGCTTCGGTGTTGCAGTTCGCCAGCGCGGCCTCGTATGCCTCCATGTAGGCCGGCCACTTCTCGCGCACGTCCACATCGCCCGGGTTGTACTTCCAGTACTTCGTCGGGTCGTCGAGCCGGGCGGCGAGACGCGACTTCTGCTCGTCCGACGAGATGTTGAGCATGCACTTGATCACCCGCACGCCGTCGGCCACCAACTCGGCCTCGAAACGGTTGATCTCGTCATAGCGCTTGCTCCAGACGTCCTCCGGGACGAGGCTCTCCACGCGAACGACCAGCACGTCCTCGTAGTGGGAGCGGTCGAAGATACCGATCTTGCCCGCGCCGGGAAGCGCGTTGCGGATGCGCCACAGGTAGTTGTGCTTGCGCTCCTCCGGCGTCGGCGCCTTGAACGCGGTCAGGTCCACACCCTGGGGGTCGACCAGGCCGATGGCATGCCGGATCACGCCGCCCTTGCCGGACGTGTCCATGCCCTGCAGCACGACGAGGACGCGCGGCGCCTTCTCCGGGGCACTGCGTCCGCTGGCGTACAACATCTCCTGCAGATCGGAGAGCTCGGGCGCCAGCGCCGCGGTGAGCTCCGGCGCGTCGTCCTTCCCGTCGCCGGGGTAACCGGGTGTCGCGGCCGGGTCGAGATCGGCGATCGACACCGGGCCGAGCGGCAGCCGCAGCAGGTCGGACAGCGGCACTGCCTGCGGCTTCTTCCCATCCTTGTTCTTCGGACTCATGCGCACAGTCTGGACCGGGCCGGCCGCGAATGGTGCCAAGATGGGCGAATGTCGCTGCCGTTGCGCCCGCCGCTGGAGCCGATGCTCGCCCGCTCCCAGCCGGCTATTCCCCCAGGCATGGCCTATGAGCCGAAGTGGGACGGGTTCCGCTGCCTGGTCTTCCGCGACAACGACGAGGTCTCACTGATCAGCCGCAACGGGCGCGACCTGTCGATGTACTTTCCCGAGGTCGTGCAGGCGGTGCTGGAGAACACGCCGCCTCGCTGCGTGCTCGACGGTGAACTGGTGGTCGTCGCGGGCGACCGGCTGGACTTCGTCCGGCTCACCGAGCGCATCCATCCCGCCCAGAAGCGGATCGACCTGCTGTCGACGACCACGCCGGCGTCCCTGGTGTGCTGGGACCTGCTCGCGCTCGACGACACCGACCTCACCGGACGCCCGTTCACCGAGCGCCGCGAGCGGCTGGAGCGTGTCCTCGCCAACGCGGAGCCGCCCGTCCATCTGACGCCCATTACCACCGACATCGAGGTTGCCCGGGTGTGGTTCACCCGGTTCGAGGGGGCCGGGCTGGACGGCGTGGTCGCCAAGCCGCTGGACGGTCCGTACCAGCCCGGACAGCGAGCGATGGTGAAGGTCAAGCACGCCCGGGAGGCCGACGTCGTGGTGGCTGGCTGGCGTGAACACAAGAATTCAACACCGGAGCGGCCGCTGCTGGGCTCGCTGCAACTGGGCCTGTACGACGAGGCCGGTGCGCTGCACTTCGTGGGCGTGGCCGCTGCCTTCCCCGAGGCGAGGCGGGCCGAGTTGGCCGCACAGTTCGCCCCGGTCACGCTGCCGGAAGGAGAGGGTGAGCATCCGTGGCGAGCCTTCGAGGTCGAGGGACGGCGTCCGGGCATGGTCAGCCGGTGGAGTCCCGCCGAGATCCGGCAGACGAACCTGATCTGGCCGATGCTCGTGGTCGAGGTCGGCTACGAACACATGGAGGGCACCCGGTTCCGGCACACCGCGCAGTTCCGGCGCTGGCGTCCCGACCGCGAGCCCGCCTCCTGTACGTTCGAACAGCTCGAGGAGGTCGTCGGCTACGACCTGGCCGAGGTGCTCGCCGGCAACAGCTGAGGCTTCGTGAAGCTCCGTCGGCGGGCCTTCGTGACGCTCACTGCCTCGTTCCTCGGCCGTGAACTCCTCAGGGATCGTTCTGCTAACGGACGAGGCGCTCCAGCGCCCAGGCGGCGCCCCAGATGCCGAGCGCGGCAGCGACGACCAGGACGCCGAAGTCCAGCAGCAGCGTGGCCGGCGTACCCACCATCAGGCCGCGCAGGATGTCCACCTGGTAGCTCAGCGGGTTGACCCTGCTGATCACCTTCAGCCAGGGCGGCATGATGTCGATCGGATAGAGCGCGTTGGACGCGAAGAACAGGGGCATCGTGATCGCCTGGCCGATGCCCATCAGCCGGTCACGCACCCGGACGATGCCGGCGATCACCATCGACAGGCAGGAGAAGAACGCCGCGCCCAGCACCGTGGCGACCACGACGCCGAGCAGGTTCAACGGGTTCAGGCTGATCGCCACGCCCATCAGCAGCGCGATCAGGACGATCACCACCACCTGTGAGACCGCCCGGACGCCCGCGGCGAACGCCTTGCCTGTGATCAGTGCGGCCCGCGGGCTCGGGGTGACCATCAGCTTGTTGAGGATGCCGGCGTCCCGGTCCCAGATGATCTGAATGCCGTAGAAGATCGAGATGAACAGGGCCGACTGGGCCACGATGCCGGGCGCGAGAAACGCGAGGTACGGCACGTCACCGGTCGGGATCGCCCGCAGCTGACTGAAGGTCTGGCCGAAGATCAGCATCCACAGGGCCGGCTGGATCGCCCGCGTGACGAGCTCGATCGGGTCGTGGCTCAGCTTCTGCACCTCGACCAGGCAGAACGTCCAGACCCGTCCGCCCAGGGCCTGGACCCGGTGCCACCCGCGCGGTGCCAGCAGCAGTGGCCGGGTGACCGGCTCAGCGGCGGCGAGTCTGTCTGACATTTCGCAAGCCTCCCAGTTCTGCGGAGTTGCCGGAGAGGTCAGCTCCCGCGTAGCGGCGGAACACGTCCTCCAGCGTCGCGTCCGGACCCAGCTGGGCCTTCAGGTCGGCCGGTGCGCCGACGGCCCCCAGGCGTCCCATGTGCATCAGGCCCACCCGGTCGCACAAGGCGTCGGCCTCCTCCATGTAGTGGGTGGTGAGCAGGACGGTCATGCCGAGCCGCTCCCGGAGACCGGTGACGTGCTCCCAGACCGAGTCGCGCGCGACCGGGTCCAGGCCGATGGTCGGCTCGTCCAGGATCAACAGGGACGGGTAGTTGACCAGTGCCTGCGCCAGCTCGAGCCGCCACACCATGCCGCCCGAATAGGTCGACACCACCCGATCGGCCGCATCGGTCAGGCCCATCGTCGCCAGCGCCTCCTCGACCCGCTCCTTGCGCACCTGCTTGGGGACGTCGTAGAGCCGCGCGAACCACATCACGTTCTGGCGTCCGGTCAGCGCCCCCTCGACGGACAGCTGTTGCGGGACGTAGCCCAGGTTGCAGCGGACGTCCATCGCTCGGCGCACCACGTCCATGCCGAACACCCGCACCTGGCCCTCCTGCACGGGGATCAGCGTGTTCAGGACGCGGATGGTCGTGGTCTTGCCCGCGCCGTTCGGGCCCAGCAGGCCGAACATCTCACCGCGCTCGATGCGAAGCGTCAGGTCCCGCACCGCGACCAGGTCGCCATAGCGATGGGTGAGGTGTTCGCACTCGATCGCGGCAACCTCCGCCTCTGCTGGCGCCATGCTCACCCCATTCGAACCGATCGACCCTCACTTCGAACGTTACCCGCCTCGGCCTGTGGTCGGACGAGGCCGGTCAGAGGCGGCCGCTAGCGTGGAGGTTGTCCGGCGAGATGGAGGAGACCATGACCCAACCGCAGTGGCCCGACCTGGCCTATCGCGCTCCGGCGAGCGCCCCCGATGAGCCCGTCAACACCCAGCTGACCGTCGACTGTGACGACCCGCACGCCCAGGCCGCGTTCTGGGCGCAGGCCCTCGGCTACCTGATCGAGGACCCCCACGACATGGTCGAGGCCGTTCTCGCCGCCGGCTATGCCGACCGCGACCGGGACACCATCGAGATCGACGGCCGGCTGGTCTGGCGCACGATGAACGGCATCAAGCACCCCGACGACGTGGCCAGGCCGCGCGGCACGGGCCGCAGGATCCTGTTCATCGCCGTCCCGGATCGTGCGCAGGGGAAGAACAAGCTGCACCTCGACCTGAACGTCGGGCGCGAGCGCATCGAGGCCGAGGTCGCCCGGCTGACCGCGCTCGGCGCCACCGAGCAGTACCGCGTCGACGAGCCCGGCGGCTATCACACCACGATGGCCGATCCGGAGGGGAACCTGTTCTGCGTCCAGTAGTGCCGGTCAGTCCCAGTTCGCTGCGTTCTTCTTGGACGGCTGGACGCGCGGCGGCTCGCCCGGCATCTTCGGAGTGCCGACCTGCTAAGCGTTGTGCGATAACGCCTAGTGAGCGCAGGATTGGGGAGCGTTGTGGCCTAGGTTATCGGGCGAGTTTCCGGGGCTGTCAGACCCACCGTCGAGGCTGTGAACAACCTACTCGAAGGAGGAAGCATGACCACCATCATCACGACGCGCGGCGACATCACCAGCCGGTTCCCTGAGTCGCCCACCTGGGCTGACGAGGTCGACCTGGACGACCTGGGCGGCCCGGATGAGTGGCTCGCGTTCACAACCGTGCTCGCCAGCTTCTCGCCCGCACTCCACCACAACAGGCTCACCCGCGACCAAGAACTGAGGGTGCTCGGTTGGCAGTACAACGTCCAGCAGGGCGATATCGCGGCCCGCACCCCGTGCATCGAGGTAATGACCGCACGGATCGACGGTGAGGCTGGCGGGCATACCGCGCTGATCTTGACGGCCGATGACGCCACGAAGTTGATCGGCGCCCTCGCTGAGGCGCTGGCGAAGCTCGGGCACACCCGGGAGGCCGACATCCGCAAGGCCGGCACGTGGGTCGTGGAACACGCGACGGAGGCCGGCCGATGACCACCACCGTGCAGGCCACCCGCTGCCCGTCGTGGTGCGAGCACCACCTGAACGACGACTACCCTCCCGATGAATTTGATGGCATCATCCACCAGCGACGCGTCGAGGTCGGAGATGCTTTCGTGACCATTCAGCAGACCACCGCGCAGTCGGATGTGCTGGCCGCGCACGCCGAGCCCGAGGGGCCGATCATCACCGAGATGGAGTTTCTCTGGATCTCGGAGGAGACGATTCGCAACTACGCCGAAGCGCTCAACGTGGCTGCAGACCTTCTCGGCATCCCGCGGCCATGACCCGCCGGCCCTGGGAGGGGTACGCGCCGTACGCGTGCCCCTCCGCGGTCAACCTCACCACATTCACCCCACCGGTGATCTATGACGGCGGCTACTACCTTGTCCGCGGCCCACACCAGCAGGGCACGAAGGACGAACGTGTGGGATGCGACTTGGCCACCAGGGAGCGGGCGCGGCTGCTCTACCGGGTCAAGCGTGACCTGATCACCAGAGGCAGGAAGCCGACGCCGTGGCGGATGGCGCTCGGCGAAGTGCTCGCACTTGAACGGTAAGTTCCGCACCCCGCCGACGCAGCGGCCTCAGCTTCGGCTGGGGCCGCTGTGGGTGTTGGGCGGTGTATTGGTACTTCGTACAGGCGGGCCGTGACGTTGCCCGCAGCGCTTCCGCCATTCTCCTGCGGACGCACATGAAGCGGATGGAGGATCGTGCCATGACTACGGACAAACGGAGTTCGCTGGATCTACTCAAGGTGGTCCACGAAGACGCCGGAGGCCTCGCACAGATCTTCGGAGGCAGGATCCCGGAGTACATCAACTCACTCTGGACCGGCGTGGCGCTGGCCCTCGGCGACGGCCCTTTGGAGTACTTCGACGGAAGCGTGAGCAACGAGGTTGGCGGCCTCGGGGCAGACCTCGTCTTCTACTCGACCCACGCAGTGATTCGAGCGACGGCCAACCCTTCGCAGGCCGCGAGAGTCTGGACTTTCCGTCGAAGCGACCTTCAGACGGTGGGCGTATCCGGTGGGATCGGGTTCTTCGGTGATGACGCCTTCGGCTCGTGGCCTGGGCGTGTGGCCATCACCGCGACCTACCCAACGGAACAAGTCACGCTCCCGGCATCGGAGACGGACAGTGCGTCACGACGACGGCTCCTGGACTTCCTGCCCTCCCTGCTGGCGGACCTCAACTGCGGGAAATAGGGCCGACCCACACCGCCGTGTAGGTCTCCCGGCGGCCGGAGAGAGAACGGCACGGTTTGAGGGTCTTGGACGACGCCGCTGTGGAAAAACCGGGTTGCCGTGCCCGCGCAGGCGGCCCGTTGACCTCCGCCCGTTCCTGCGGAGTGGGACTGCCTTCCGTTCCGATCCCGGCGACCGTCAACATTGAGCCAGGGAAGTTCGGTGTGGTTGACGCGGGCACGGCTGGTCTTCAGGTGGTGGGCGGTGGCAGCGGCGGGAGCTCCCGGCTCGAACCGGACTGGTCCGAGCGCGGGGGCTGGCCGCTGTCGTCGTCCTGTGGCCATGCCATCACGCGCTGCCCTTGATGGCCTTGTAGATGCTGAACGCGCGGGGCCGGGCCACGCCGACATCGCCGCGCCAGGTGGCGAGGATGCCGATCTGTCCGTTGTCGGCGTACCGCTCGGTGAGCACCTGCAGGGTCATCTCCAGCCGCTGCCCGACCAGCAGCTGCGACCAGTCGCCACAGAACGCGTCGGTGGCCACGCTGGTCATGGTGCCCTGCGTGTAGGACGGGATCTGGTTGGTGACGTAGCGCTGCAAGCTGGAGACGTCAGCCGGCGCCTGCAGCGGCTGGCCGGTGGTGTCGTAGGCCTTGGCGTACATCCGGGCGAGCTTGCTGTTCCACAGCAGGGCGTTCGGCTTCTCGTTGAAGTCGGCCGGTGTGTAGATCAGATCAAGGATCTCGTTCCAGAACGAGCCCGTGGTCTGGGTGGTGCCGTTCGTGGCGTTGCCCAGGATGCTCGAGGACGCGTTCGTGGTGACGTTGGCCAGGACGCCGACCGGGTTCGTGGCCGCGGTGAGGTCGACCCCGCCCACGTTCGTGCCGCCGTAGAGGGCCACCTTGTCGATCTGCAGCGCCATGGCCTGCGCGATGGCGTTGGTGACCACCTGGTTGGCGTTCTGGGCATCCTGGAACCACTCCACGCTGCCGATCACCAGGCTGTTCATCGTCTTCGCCGTGAGCGTGACGTTGTCGAAGGTGGCGTCCGAGGCGGTGATGGGCGACCCCTCCGCCCGGAACGCTGCGGTCGGGTCACCGGTCAGCCGGCCGATGTTCACCGTCTTCGCGTCCATCGGAACGGTCTGTGCGCCAGCCTGCATGACGGCGGAGAAGTTCCGGGCCTTGTCGATGAGCTGGCCGAGCCACAGGGTCGGCACGATCGCTGAGCCCGAGGTGGTGGTGATGGCCCGCAGCAGGCCGCCCAGGTCACCGTAGGCACCCACGATGCCCTCGTCCCGGCTCCGGGTCATGTCGGCCGCAGACCGGACCACGTCATGGTCGGCGAACCGTTGGTCACGGCCCAGGGTGGCCGGCTTCAGGTCGTTCAGCCGGACGAACCCGCCCGGCGTCGAGTCGGCCCCGCCACCCTCCCAGCGCTTCGCGGCCTCAGCGCGGGCAGCAGAGCGGACCTGAGCAGCCTCGGCGTTGGCGATGTTGGTCTGCACCTCTGTTAGTTCTTTGTCGAGGGCATCCCAATCGGTCTGCTGGGAACGCGTGAGCGAGCGGCTTCCCGCAGCTTCGTCGATCGCGCGCATCCGGGTGAGGAGGTCAGTCTCGTGCTGCCTCATGATGTCGATGTTTACCGGCATGTCTTGCCTTTCGTGTCTTGGTCTGGAATGCGCCAGATTCCGCCCGGTGCGGGCGGGCAGCGCGGTGCGATGATTCGGCGGTGGAGGCCAACTCCGGGCAACTCCGACAACACCAGACGAACTACAGCTCCCGGTCCTCCACACCGGCCCCTCTGGGCCTCACCGGCCGGGCGCCACTCCGTGCGCCCCGCCTCCCGCGGAGAACTACTGAACTGCTGTTCAAATTCTACAGCGACGGACTGACACCTCACTGCGACTCGCCGTCCATCTCGCGCCAGGTCCGCTGCCACAACTCCATCCCACCCGGCGCCCGGGCGATGTAGCCGGCCAGCAGCCGCAACGACTGCCGCAACGCCCGATCCCGCTCGGCCGGGCCCATCGTGTCCATCAGATCGGCGATCGCCACCAGATCCTCATTCGCGTAGGCCTGCAGCAACGCGGCCACCGACAACATCGTCTCTCGTGCCATCAGTTCAACCCCTTCCCCTGAAAATCGAGTCCGCAAAAAATCCTGACTGGCGGTCATTCGACGCCACCTCCAAGCGAAAAAACCGGTGTCGCCTCCCGCATGTCAGGCGCAGGCGCGTACCGACCGCACTCCCGGCACCACACCTCGGGCTGGCCTGACCACGACAACCTGAGCAGCGGCGCCGGACGCGAGCAGTTCTTGCTGTGGTCGATGGTCACCGGTCAGCCTCTCCATGCATCCAGGGCGCCTCGCTCGCGATGTCGCAGGCAGGATGGGTGTCGTAGCCCTCGGCGACGAAGATGGGGTGCAGTTTCTCCCCGCAGATCCGGCACGTGCCCGGCTTCGCGACGCCCCGGGTGGGGGTGGGTATCGAACCGTCCGGAGTGTCCGATGCGTCCGAACCGTCCGGAATGTTGGGGGACGGTTCGGACGGCTGGGACGTTCGGGACGGTTCGCAGGGTGGGTCTGGAGGCTTCACGCCCATCCGGGTCCAGGCCGCCAACAGCGCCGCGTAGCGGTAGCCGCGGACGGTCTTGTCGTCGGAGTGCCCGGAGTTCACCTTGTAGTGCATGGCCAGCATCCGGCCCATTCGCTGCGCGGTCAGATCCTTGCCGAATGGCGAGGACGACGACCACACCCGCGGCCATTCCGCGACCAGGTCGTTGATCAGGTGCAGGGTTGGGACGAACGACTCGCCTGCCGGCCACACGATCGCCAGGTGCTGCAGCAGGATCACGTGCGGCCGCTCGACGGCCATGCCGTCCTCACGGTCCAGCTGGACTTGCTCAACGTCCGTGACGGCCATCTCCGCCACCGTGGCAGGCCATCTACCACCAGCTGCGGAGGCGACCCTGGCCAGCGGCTGCCACTTCTCCCTGAACCGGCCCGTCACGCCCTTGGGCATGTCCGGCCGGGTCGTGCGGATCAGATCCCGGTGATGATCACACCAGGACCGGATGCGGCCCGCGAGTGCAGCGGCGTCGTCCTCGATCAGCTCCCAGTCCGACTCCTCGATGTGGCCGTCGACGTCGGGCATCAACAGCACTCGGATCACCCGGGATCGGGTGTCGTCGGGCAGGTTCGGGTCGTTCCCGGCCAACGCAACCGGCGCGAACGTCGGCATTTCGCTGACCTCCCAGCCGCCTCCCTTCACCGGCACCAGCACCGGCCGGGTGGCGCCCCGCTTGTAGCCGGAGTTCAGGATCGCGATCACGTCCGGCGTGGTCTCCTTGTCCGGCCGCAACGACCGGTCCGCCTCGTCGATCAGCAGCGTGCGCGGGTTCGGGTCCAGGATGCGGGCCAGCATCGCCGAGGACGACACCGTCGACATCAACACCGGCGCCAGGCACAGCCGCTGCAGATGCTCCATCGCCGTCGTCTTCCCGCTGCCCGGGACCGGGCTATCGAACAACAGCCGCGGCGTCGTGTAGGTCTCATTCACCAACCACGTGTGAACCACCCACAAGGCCAGCAGGTCCAGATCCGACGGAGTCACCGTCGAAAGAAACCGAGCCAGCCACAACCGAACGTCATCCACCACCGTGGTCTCCACCACGGCCGTCGAGGAGGTGTTCTTCACGAGAACACCTCCTCGAGATCGGTGTCGCGCAGCCCTTCGGCGAGCACCCACGCCTTGATCCGGCACAGACGCGCAGCCTCGTCCGCAGACGCGCTGCCGCAGGACTCGAAGTACTCGGCACGACGCACCCAATAGGCCGGGAGCGATTCGAGCACCAACTGCTCCACGAACCTCAGCGCCATCTGCCGCCAAAACTCCGGCATCGCCTGGCGCAATGAAGCCAGACCTCGGCGGTTCAGCCGAGCCATCTCCGTTTGGGACACGCCCACGCCATAGAGATGGGCCAACTCGGCGGGTAGTCTGTCGTCAGCGCCGGAAACGCTTACATGAGCCGCCTGGGGGTCCAGACCCGGGCGGCTTTGCGCTTCCCCTCTCCGTCTCGTCATTCCCGGTGATGTGCTATTGAGTTTTGACGGAGTGTCGACGCTCACGATGCATCACCGCCCAAGGCCTCCAGCTCGGCCTCAGCCTCGGCCGCGATAGCTGCGCTCTCCCGGGCCTTGCGTCGGGCCTGTGCCGATCTCAGCGCTAACTGAGCGTAATGGGCCTTCCGTAGGTGGGCGGCCTTGATGGGGTCGCCGCCGGCGGCCTCGATGAACTTCTGATCAAGCGCGGCGCGAGCGGGTGCGGTGCGCGCCGTCGGGTCAGGCGTGTTCGCCCATGACATGTGAGCGGCAATCTGGGAACGCAGGCGGCGTTCGGAGTCGGTGCTCGGCATAGCGAGGAATCCCTTTCGGGTTCACTCGCGAGCGGCCCAAGCTCACGATTCAGGTTCGTCGCCGATCACAACGGGCTCTATGCATTTGAAGCTAGCACAGCGGTCCAGCCATCCCACTGGGACACGCTGAGCTGCGCGCCGTATACGCGGTGGCAGTGTGGGCACACCACGCGGATAGGTAGCGCGACGGCCTCGCGGAGCAGCGGCTCGTTGGCGACCTGCGTCGCGCTGGGCAGCTGCATGCGGCCGGCTTCCACGTGGTCGGGATTCTCTGGGGTGGGCGCCCACCAACCCACCTGTTCACCGTTCGCGCCGAGCACGCCGAGCCACGAAGCACGGCCTTTCGCGTCTGCCCATTCCCGCCCGGCAATGAGGTCGCCGCGCTTCCCTCCCACGGTCAAGAACCACACATGTCCGGCGTCATCCACCTCTAGCCGTGCTAGTGCACGACCGTCTGAGGGACAACGAAGCGTTGTGAGGTTGCGACTCATACCCGATCCCCCCTGTTCATCCGCCTGGCCGCGGCCTTGGCCCTCGCGTCGGCCGCGCTGGCTCCGTAGCGCTCTAGCATCACGTCAGAGGACCACCCGGCCAGCCTCTTCAGATCACGCTCCTGCCCGCCGGCCATGAGGAAGTCGTGGGCGAAGGTGTGGCGGAACTGGTGTGGGTGGATGTGGTCGAGGCCGGCCTGGGTGGTGCGGATGTTGAGTCGCTCCCGGGCGCCGTCCGGGGTCATGGCGCCGCGCTGGGTGAGGAATAGGGCGTCCAGGTGCGCCCACCGATGGCTGTTCCTCATCCTGAGGTAGCGATCGAGGGCACGCGCTGTCCGGGCGCCGAAGTAGACGGCCCGGACCTTGCTGCCCTTGCCCTTCACGATGGCGCTGCCGGCGTCCAGGTCGACGGTGGAGACAGTGAGACCGCACAACTCGGAGACCCGTAGCCCGCAGTCGAGGAGGACGCGCACCATGGCTTCGTCGCGCCGGTCGTTGAAGTCCTTGCCGGTGCAGGCCTTGAGCAGGGCGGCCAGGTCGTCGTCGGAGAGCACCGGGACCGGTTTGGCGGCCGGGCTGGGCGGGTTGAGCTTTTCCATCGGGTTGGCGGCCAACTCGCCCTCGTCTACGAGCCAGCGGCAGAACCGGTACAGGCCGCGATAGCGGGTCCGGACGGTGTTGGCCTCCAGGGTCTCGCCGAGCTCGGCCAGCCAGTTGCGGACCGCGGCCCGGGTGAGTTCGTCGAGGGTGGCCGGCCTGCCCTGCCGTTCAAGCCACTGGCTGAAGAACGTGACCGACTGGCCGTAGAGCCGGATCGTGGCCGGGCTGCGCTTCTCCGCGCGCAGTTCGCGGTTGAACGACGCGTGCAGGTCGGCGAGTCTCTCGGCCACGGAGCTAGGTTATCAGGCGAGTGAGCGCTATGCTCGGAACACACCGAACCGTTGGGGCGGCTCCACTCAACTAAATAGCCTAGTCACGACCAGTTCGCCGCGTTCTTCTTGGACGGCTGGACGCGCGGCGGCTCGCCCGGCATC
>DAIPJC010000014.1:0-82834 GCA_036770475.1 Propionicimonas sp.
GGTGGAGGTTGCGGCATGAAACTCGGATTCCTCACCGCCTGCCTGCCCGGGGAAACGTTCTCGGTCCAGGCGCGTTCCCACAGCGCGACCGTGGCAGCCATGTCCGCTGCCACGCTGCTCTCGATAGCCGCCCTCGCGCTTAAAGGCACGGAAGAGTCAGAGCCCAAGCGGGCCAAATGCAATGGATCATCCGCCCAACAAGTCATAGACAAATCGTCCGAATCAATAACCACGAAGGAGAAGCAAGATGCCATTCCTTAAGAATCGAAAGGGCCGGATCCTCGTTCTCGCGGGCCTTCTGGCGAGTCTGACTGCTTGCACACCACCGGTCGAAGCGCCACCATCAGGATCGGGCAAGCCCGCCGAGCTGCGGATCCTGTACGCGACCGCCGAGGCTAACGCCGCTGCAGTCCAGGCGATTCTCCCCGCTTTTAAGGAGAAGTACGGGATCGAGCTCAAGTTCGACACCCAGCCGTACGAGGCACTCCAGCAGAAGGTGTTCTCGGAGTTCGCATCAAGCAGCAGCTACTACGACATCGTCATAGTCGACACGCCTTGGGCGCCAGCTCTGGTGGGGCAGCTCGAGCCGCTCGACAAATACGTCGGCGATCCAGCGCTAAATGACATCGCGCCGGTCGCCCTGAATGACTTCATCCCAAAGGTGTTCTATGACACGACTGTGTACAAGGCTGACCAAAGCAGCGTTCACTACACGGAAACGGACGCTGCGCCCGACATCTCCGCGATCACCGCGAAGGGGTTCAATGTCTACGGCCTCCCGATTCAGGCCAACGCTCAAGTTATGGCCTACCGTCAGGACCTGTTCAATGATTCCAAGGAACAGGCTGCTTTCAAGGCTAGTAATGGCCGAGACCTGGCCGTCCCGAAGACGTGGGACGAGTTCCGGGACGTGGCCAAATTCTTCACACGACCCGCGGAGAAGCTCTACGGCACGACGGTGATGGCCGGCGTAGGTGACTGGGCTACCGACGATTTCAAGAGCATGCTTGCTGCTTGGGGTGGCGACGGGCACCTCGTGAGCGACGACTTCCGGATGAGCCTCGCGTCTCCGGAGGGGGTGCAGGCATTGCAGTTTTATACCGACCTAATCAACAAGGACAAGGTGGTACCCCCGGGCAGCACGTCGGCCTCCTGGGATGAGGCGGCCTCGCTGTTCGATGCAGGAACTACAGCTCTGACTATGAACTACCACTCGCTGGAGTTGACCGACGCGGTCAAGGGTGGCCAGATCGGCTACGCCGTGGTCCCAACGCAAAAGGCTGTCGGCCCGCACTTCGGTACATGGATGCTCAGCTTGAACAAGTACTCCAACAACAAGCAATGGGCCTACCGGGCGATGACTTGGCTGACTTCCGCCGAGCAGCAGATTGCGATGACGGACAACGGATTGCACCCGACCCGGGTCTCGGTGTACGACGCGATCAAGAACTCGGCCAAGAGCGGCGACGAAAAGGCCTTCTACGACGTGCTTGGCCAGTCGCTCGCGGTCGGCGTCGGTCGTGCTCGTCTAACCAACTACACCGAGGTGAGTAACGCCGTCGCCAAGGCCGTGAACTCTGCCGCGAACGGCAGCACGACCCCTCAGGCAGCGCTAGAAGGCGCAGCCGCAGAGGTGAAGCGCCTGCTCACCGAGGCTGGATATCGGGTGCCATGAGGCTCCGGTCCGCCTTCGGTGGTTCGGGTACCCTCAAGGAGGGTGCCCGAACCCGGCCCGACCTCGTCCCCTGGGTCCTGCTATCGCCCCTGTTGGTCTTGCTGGGCGTTATGACGGTCGTGCCCGCGGTCTTCTTGATCAACTCCAGCCTTCGTAACGACACCCTGCTCGGCTCGGGCGGCACCTACGTGGGTCTGGCAAACTACGTCAGCGCGCTCACTAACCCGGCGTTCCTGAGATCCCTCGGCCTGACGGTCTCCTTCGTGGCGGTGTCGGTGGGGCTCGAAATGGTGCTCGGATTGCTGCTCGCGGTGCCGCTGGCGCGACAGTCGAAGGCCAACAATGTCGCGGCGGCCCTGATCCTGCTCCCTTTCGCCGTCAGCCCTGCCGTCTCAGCCATGATCTTCAAAGAGCTGCTCAACCCGAACTACGGCTGGGTGGACTACTACATGAGCGTAGTCGGACTACCCGCGCACATTGAGTGGCTGAGCCATGCCGTCTACGCATGGCCCGCGCTGGTGGGACTTGATGTCTGGCAGTGGACGCCCTTTGTCGCACTAATCCTCATGGCGGGTCTGCAATCCCTGTCCCAAGAGCCCCTTGAAGCGGCCGCGATAGACGGGGCGACCGCTTGGCAAGCCTTCCGGCACGTAACCCTGCCCATGCTGTCCCCCTTCCTCGCAATCGCGCTCGTCCTCCGCACTATCCAGGCCTTCAAAACCTTCGACTCGTTCCGGGTTCTCACGGGAGGTGGGCCCGGCGACAGCACCGAAATCGTCAACCTTGCCATCTATCGGGTGGCCCTGCAGAGCTTTCGCGTGGGTGCCGCCTCGGCGATGGCCATGGTGCTCCTGATCCTGCTATCGCTGCTGGTACCAATACTCGTCCGCGTCATTGGCAAGAACACAGAACCGGAGATGTAGTCATGTCAACCATTGCCGGTTCTCCCCAAGCTCGGACGGGTAGCGCCGCCGGGTTGTCCCTCATCTGGGTTTGGATTGTGATATCGATGGTTCCGCTCATCTTCATGCTGAGCACATCGTTCAAACCCACCGGTACAGAAAAGTTGCTGCCGCCTGAGTGGCTCTTCGTGCCCACCTTCGAGCACTATGCCACGGTTTTCACCGGAGGTTCCGGGACCTCCGTCGGGTTCAACAGGCTGCTGCTGAACAGCGCCGTAATCACCCTCGGCTCCACCTTGTTGACCATCGCAGTCGCGGTGCCGGCCGCCTATGCCCTTTCCTTGCGGACATTCCGCCCCCGCCAAGGATTGTCTTCGTGGATCCTGTCCACCTACATGTTCCCGCCGATCGTAGCGGTGATCCCGGTCTTCATCTTTGCCGGTCGGCTGGGGGTGATGGACACCTATCCGGTATTGATCATCCCGTACGCCGCCTTCAACCTACCGATCGCGGTGTGGATCCTGCGGAGTTCTATCCTGCAGATCCCGTACGAGATCCAGGAGTCGGCAATGGTTGACGGGGCCTCCCGGTGGGGAATCCTCGGCAGGATCATCCTTCCGCTTCTGGTCCCGGCGATCGCTACCGCTGCGATACTCAGCTCGGTTCTTTCCTGGAACGAGTTTCTCTTCGCGCTGTCGCTTACCCGATCGGCGGCAAAGACCGCGCCCGTCGGCATCCAGGAGTTCACGGGCATGTATGGGACTGAATGGGGAAAGCTCACCGCGGCCGCGTCCATCATCGTCGCACCGATGCTCGTCCTCACCCTCATCATGCGTCGCCGGATTGTCTCCGGCCTCACGTTCGGCGCAGTCAAGTAAGAAGGAGTAACAATGCGTGCTGTTCTATTCCCCGGAGATCGGCAAGTTCGGATAGTCGACATGCCGACGCCCAAGCCTGGTCCCGGCGAAGTTCTGGTGCGGACGCGTGCGTCCGCCATCTGCCGCAGCGACATGGATCTGTACATCGGCAAGAGCGCCGTGGTCGGAGGCGAGAAGGCACGAGTTGGCGCCATCGTCCCTGGCCACGAGCCGGCTGGAGTGGTTGCGGCCATTGGTCCGGGAGTGACAAAGGTCGGAGTAGGTGACCGCGTAGCCGGTTACCTAGCGTTGGGGTGTGGCAGCTGCGAGTACTGCTCCGCCGGCTACCTTATGCTTTGCCCCGACTGGCAATGCATCGGCTTCGATGTCGACGGCGGAGACGCAGAATACCTGCTGCTTCCGGAGCGGAACTGCCTGCCACTGCCGGATGAAATCTCCTTTGTCGCCGGCGCAGTGATGACGGACATGATCGGTTCGCAGTACAGCACCCAGAAGGCCATGGGTATCCGCGGCGGGATGTCGCTGGCCGTCTTCGGCCTCGGCCCGATGGGCGGTGCGGCCGTCCTGGTCGGGAAGGCACTCGGGGCCCAGGTGATCGCGGTCGATGTCCTACCAGAACGATTGAACCTGGCGCGAGAGCTCGGTGCCGACGAAGTCGTGAACAGTGCTGAGACAGATCCGGTTGCTGTTATCCGAGAGCTCACCGGTGGCCGCGGGGCAGATGCGGCGGTCGACTGCTCCGGCGCGCCGGCAGCTCAGAACGCTGCGCTGGACTCGACGGCCAAGCGTGGTGTCGTCGCGTTCGTCGGGGAGAGCGCGTCCACAACAGTGAACCCAAGCGACCAGTGGATCCGAAAGCTCCTGCGCGTCATAGGCGGCTGGTACTTCAATCTGGCGGAATGGCGCGAGATCTGCGACCTGGTCATCTCCGCGAAGATTCCAGTGGAGCACCTTGTCACTCACACCTTCGACATCGAGGACGCGGAGACCGCTTTCGCAATGTTTGACCAGCGAAAGACCGAAAAGGCCGTCTTCGTCTGGAACTAATGATAATCACACAAAGGAAGAAGACTATGTTCCGCTACACCGCAGAGATTTTGCCTTTCCACGACTTCCCGCTGGACGATTCCCTCCGGGCGCTGGCCCAGCTGGGCTTCAAAGAGGTCAACCTGTGGACGTCGGCAGCTCCGTTGGCTCACCACGTCAACCCCGGAGACGACCCCAAGCAGATTCTTGCCGTCCTTGACAAGTACAATATGAAGCCCTGTGGCCTGACCATGTATGGCAAATCCCAGGACGAGATGCTGGAGCGCATCCAGTTTGCGCACGATCTGGGGATCGACACCGTGATCTTCGATTGCGAGGCGAGCTTTCCAGACTTCGTATCGAAGTTCCTGCCGCCGCTGGTGGAGGCCGGCGAGAGGCTGGGCGTCCGAATCGCCGTCGAGAACCATCTCACCGTTCCCTTCACCGCCGACTTCGAGTCGGGCGGCGCCCACAACGAAGCTTCGCGCTGGGACGAAGGCGTAGACACGTTGTTGCAAATCAAGCGACTCATTCTCGAGATCGACCATCCAAACCTAGGCGTCTGCCTCGCGCCGCCCCACCTCTGGGTGATGCAGGAGTCCATCAGCGAGGCGATCACCTGGCTCGCGGAGCGCAAACGGCTGTACTACTACTACATCTGGGATATCGACCGCGCCTACCGACGCGGGGAGGATGGCCTGAACTTCGGTCCCGGAGAACTGCAACTTCCGCGGCCGAGCGGCACACTGGATCACGCGGTGACCCTCAGGCGGCTGAAGGACGTTGGGTACACGGGTGCGGCAAGCCTTAAGTGCCACGGCACCCATGGCTGGTCGATGGACTATATAGCCTCCCAGCTGACCGCCTCCGACGCTTACGTCAAGGATTGCCTGAGTCGCCTGTAACGCGCCCTCTGATCCAGTGATTGCCCCGCAACGATGGTTGATCACCGGTCAAGGTGGTTCAAACCGGGTCTGGCGGAGATCAAGGGGGTTGAGGTGCTCGGCTACACACAACAGCGCTTGTCGCTGTTGCCTGGTTCTGTCGGGCCAGGTAGCCGCAATGCAGGCTGACGTGAAATGGCTGCTGGTAAGCATGTGATTTGCGAGAAGGTGCGCGCACGAGTCGGGCAGATGCCGGGGAACTCGTACGCCTCACCGACGCCGAGGGCGTCGTGGCCGCGGTGCCCTTCATTCACCGCTCCTGCCCGACAGCTCGCGAGCGTCAGGCGCGCGTCGAACAAGGATCGAGTCGGCCGATTCGCCTGATTCGCGGTCGTATCTGCCTCATCCATGCGGAAGAGCGGTGGTCTCGCCCCGAGCCGGCGCGCGGCCCCTCGCGCGCCGGCTCCCCCCGCGAAGGCGTCTTGGGAGGCAGGGTCTCACCCGCACCGGCTCGCACGAATGAGGGACTGCTGCATGAGTAGGTGACATTCGATTCTGTGGGGCCTGTGGGCCTCACTGGAAGGGTGTGCACCATGCCGAAACCCCATTCGAGAGAGTTCCGGGACGATGTTGTGGCGGTGGCCCTTAAGGCGATCAGCCAAGTCGCGAAGAAGTTCCGGATCAGCGAGTCATGCCTGCGGAACAGGCTCCACGCCGCCCATGTGGAGGACTGGGTCCGCCCTGGCGTGACGGCGTTGGAGTCGGCCGCGGCCTGGTGGGCGGTGGAGGAACACCACTCTCGGATGGGGTTTCGGCATGGTGCACATCCTTCCAGCAGGGCCTTCGGGCCCCACAGATCGAATGTCACCTACTCATGCAGCAGTCCCGGGCGGTTCAGTCCCCTTACGGGGCTCAGCTGGTAGCTGCCGGTGGTACGGGCTCGAGCACGCGCAGGGCGCGAGCTGGGCGCTCGTCTGTGAGCAGAACGTTGATGAGACGGGACCGGGCTTCTGCGGCGATGGCGGGTACTTCTCCGGGCCTTAGTGGCTGGCCGCCGGTCTCCCCTGGAACTCCTGCCGGCGATGCTGCTGTGCGGCATCCTGCGAAGTAACAGGCTGTGGAAGCTGTCCATCTGACGTCGAACGCCTGCCCCACATCTGCCCCGCGGGCGCGCCAAACCCGCGCCGAAACTGCGCGAAATACCTAGCCAGGTGCGGGTTCTGTCACCCTCCGCTGTAGGTTCAACTCCTCTCTCGCGCACGTACTTGCTCGCCTGAGGCGTCTGATTCGCCTTCGGCTGAGGCGAACGATCAGATGTGCACCGAGGACGCCTCCTCCTTTCGGACCCGCCACTGAACTTGTTCGACCTCGATCGCCGGCTTCCGCATACGGTCGGTTCTGCTGGACGAGAAAGAGCGCAACCAAGGTGCGCCAGGAGGTCGCGGGCATCCCGCCCGCCTCGCGTGTCACACTTCTCGCCGTGACCTCTTCCGCCGCGACTCGGTGGCGCATTCTCGAGCCGTGCCCTGCAGACTCTTCGCCCTGGGCGGTGCAGGAACTCTCTGACGTTCAAGGGCAGAGCTATCGGGAGACGTTCGGTTTCGATGATTTCTGGACGCCGACGTGGGTGTGGCGCCCGAAGCTCGCGGGGACGGCGGATGGGCGTCACCGCCTCTTCGTCGTCGTTCGAGATACCGACGGCGATCCGGTGCGGGGCGATGGCCTCGGCGTGGCGCACGTCGGGCTCCCTGAGGCCGACAACGCCCACCTGGCACGGGTCGGCCTGTGGGTGCGCCCTTCGGCCCGTCGCCAGGGCGTGGGATCCGCGCTCATCGCGCACGTCGAGCGTGAGGTCGCGTCCGAGGGGCGCACCGTGGTGCTCGCGTGGGCGACTTCGGTGCCTGAGCCGCCTGCTGGGCCCGGCGCGCTCGAGCCACCGACCGGCGCGGGCCGCGTCCCTGCTGACACCCCGTCGACGCTGCTGGCGCTCAGGCGTGGCTACGCGCTGGAGCAGATCAGCCGCCAGTCGGTGCTGCCGGTGCCCGATCGTCTCGAGCCCGTGGTCGAGGCGCGCGATGCCGCTCTCGTCGTGGCCGGCCCCGAGTACCGGCTCCACGTGTGGCACGACGACGTACCGGCCGAATGGCGGGCCGACCTGGGCGAGCTCATCGCGCGCATGTCGACCGACGTGCCACTCGCAGACCTGGCCTGGGAGCCGGAGCTATGGGACGCCGCCCGCGTCAAGCGTTGGCTGCGGACCTTCGCCGATCGGAACCTCCATGTGACGATCACCGCAGCGGAGCACATCCCTTCGGGCACGCTCGTCGGCTACACCGAGGTGATGCACCCGGACCCGGACGTGCCGTTCGCGTACCAGGGCTCAACCCTGGTGCGCGCCGACCACCGCGGTCGGCGGCTCGGCATGGCCCTCAAAGCCCAGAACCTTCTAGCGCTCCGCGAGCGCAGGCCCGGCCTCCGGCGGGTACATACCGACAATGCCCAGGAGAACCGTCACATGCTGGCAATCAACATCGCCCTGGGCTACCGACCGCTCGGCGTCATGGCAGCTTGGCAGAAGACCCTCTGACCGGTCCTTCTCAGGTTCGCGGGCGGGTGGTCAGCGGGTTCAGGTGAGGGTTGCGTCGAGGCGCGGGGTCGGGACGCCGAATCTGCGGGCTTCCTGTTGTGCATCGCGGAGCACGGCCTGTGGCTCGGCGGCGTTCGGGTCGGTGTGTGCTGCCAGGCTCACTTGGGCGATCGGGACGTGGGCGGTGGCCCATGCCATGGCGGCGGCGGTCGGGCCCGGCAGCCGGTAGGAGAGCATGGTGCCCTTGTGGCGGCGGAGGTCGACGCCGCGAGCGTGCAGCACGGGCAGCAGTTCTCGGCTGGTCAGCAAGGCATCCCGGAAGGCTCGGCGGTCGCCGATCATGTTGGCCAGCCCGCCGGACCGGCGTCCCTGGGCGTGCATGCCGACGTCGGCGACGAAATGGAGCCAGAGCCATTCGCGCAGGTGGAGCTCCGTTCGGACGCGGAAACCGGCCTGTCGGAACGCCGCCTGCACGTCGAGTTCGCGTGCGCTGGGCCTGCTGCCGGCCGTGCCCAGGATCACGGCGCCCATCAGTGCGCCGTGCAGAACGCCGTCCGCGCCGAAGCCACCGCCGGCCTGCGGGAACCCGAACCCGACCTGGGCGGCGGGAAGGGGCGAGACGGCCGCGAGGGGCTCCTCCCACACGTTGCCGATCACGAGCACTGTCGCGTCGCCGACCCGGGGAGCGAGGAAGGCGGCCGCCTCCGGGAGGCGATGGTGAGCGACGCTGAGCACGACCAGATCGAACCCGTCCCCAGCGTCGACGGACTCCCGGAGCCGGACCGGGACGGTCTGCTGGACTCTGCGGCCGAGCGGCGCGCGGCGCGCGTCGATGAGATCCATCTGGACGTGGTCTCCGTACTCCGCTGCGCGGCCCTGGCGCACGTAGAACTCGACGTCGTGTCCAGCGGCCTGGAGCGCCTGACCGTAGATCGTCGCGATCACTCCACGGCCGAACATCAGAATGCGCATCCCTCGTTCCCCCCGAAGACGATCTACATAAGTGGAGATGATCTCCAGATGCTACGATATGGAGACCATCTCCGATTGTCAAAGGGGGGCGGATGCCAGAGGGCAGGGCGATGCGAGCCGATGCCCGCCGCAACCGGGACGCGATCGTTGCGGCCGCGAGGGTCGCGTTCGAGCGCAACGAACAGCTGCGGTTCGACGACTTCGCGAAACGCGCGGGCGTCGGTGTGGGGACGCTCTACCGGCACTTCCCGACCCGGGAAGCGCTGGCTGCGGCGGTGTACCAGGGCGAGGTGACTGCGCTGTGTGAACTCGCCCGCGCGTCGGAACGACCGGCCGGGGAGGCGCTCGAGACATTCCTGCGTGGCTTCGCGGACCATGTGATCGCCCATGCGGCGCTGGCACGGACGCTCGCCGTCCTCGTGGCTCCCAACGTTCAGGCTGAGGGTGGGGGAGAACTGGAGCGCACGGTGGCCGAACTGATGAGCCGGGCGGCCGTCGAGGGTGCCATTCGGCATGACGCCCTTCCGGGCGCGGTGATGGTCGTCCTTCACGGCGTCGGCTCCACGGCCGAGCGCAGACTCTGGCCCGCCGAGGCGCGGGCGGCCATCGAACTCCTGATCGATGGACTCAAACCCGTGTGACAAGCAGTGCCAGGCCTTGACTCACTGTTCTATGCCGTTGGCGGCGAGCCCAACGTGTCATCCCGCAGCGTGAAGCGGCGTGACCGGAGTTGCACAGTCGATGGCCAGAGGACGCCTTTCGAAGGCGTGATTCCGGATCGAGTGCGCAGTTCCGTCCGCGGCTTTGCGCGTCATGAGCAGGCTCTGCTCTCTGGGGAGCGGACCGGCTCAAGCAACTCGGACGACGCCAAGGGCGACATGCTCGACGTCGTTGAGGTCCAGCCACCGATGAAGGGGCTCTGCATACCTGGACCGGAACTCGGTCTTGCCGACATCGTCGATGAGGGTGAGCCCGTAGCCCTCGAGAAGGTCGGGGACCTCGCCGGGTGTCAGGCCGAAAATCCACGGCTCGGACGCGTCCAGCCGTCGCCGCTGCCCGTCGGACCAGCCATCCCACGCCGAGCCGTCGACGATGCCGCGCAACACATAGGTGAACACCAGGGCGCTGCCCGGGACCGAGCCTCCGATGCAGGCCAGTGTCGAACGGACCGTCGCCTCCGGGAGGTACTGCGTGACGCCCTCCCAGACGAAGAGGACGGGCTTCGTGCGGTCAAGGTCCGCCGCATCCAGCACGTCGCCGAGCGGCTGCGTCGTGAAATCGGTGGGGATGAATCTCACCGCGGCTGCGAGCACCGGGACACCGCGCAGGTGCTCCACCTTGTACTGCTGCGTGCCCGGCAGATCGAGCTCGAGGACGGTCGCACCGGCCAGCACCGGAAGACGAAAAGCCCGGGTATCGAGGCCTGCCCCAAGGATGACCACCTGCGTCGTGCCGCCCTCCGCGAGCCCGGTCACCACGTCATCGATGTAGCGCGTGCGCATGACCTGTGCGCCGTAGGTTCCCGTCCCCACTTCGGAGAGAAGGAGCTCGCGCATCGGGCCGCGAGCCATCGCGACCGTCCCCGGGTCGAGCAGGCGCCCGACCACAGGGTCGCTGAACAACCGTGAGGCCGGCGGCTGCCCCTGTTCGATGAGCCGGCACAGCGCCGCGCCCCATGCTGTCCTGCTGGGGCCCGCCCTCGGGGGTGCTGTCCGGCCCGCCCGTGCCACATTCGAAATTTAAGCACCGGGCGTGCGTCAAGGTTGGGCCTTCTACACACTTCATGCGGAGCATTTGAGCCTGTTCGTCGTGCTGGTGGCGGACGCCACCGGCTGAGTCATTCAGCGCGGACGGGCAGCTCCCGCAGCCAGCTCTCCCAGGCCGACTGCTCGCGCCGTACATAGTCAGCCGCGTCCACGGAGAACAGGTAGGCGCGCAGGCCCGCCGTGGCCTTGCCGTCCCCCTCCTCGAACACGAACACGTTCAGCATCCCGGGCACCGGCGCGGTGAGCCGGACGAGGGCCTGCCGCTCGCCAACGCGCTCGACCGTCCCGGTGGCGTCCCGCCACTCCACCGTCGTGCCCTCGCCACGCAACCCGAGCGCGTCGCGCAGCACCGACCAGAGCTTCTCGGCGTCGCTCGGGTGGGAGGCGGCGGCCTCCAGTTGGGTGGCCTCCTGGCCGGCGAAGTGCGACAGGTAGAGCCGCAGGTTGTCGAAGAACGGCATCCAACTCGTTCCCATCTCCTCCCAGAACTCCGACTCCCAGTCGGCGCCGGTCCCGAAGCCGCTGCTCGTGACGCGCACGACGCAGGTGCCGCCGGATTGCGCCTCGACCAGGAACTCGGACGTCAGCGAGCTGAGCTCGTCCGGCTCCTTGCCCATGAGGGCGGCCCAATCCTCTTCGTAGACGAGGCGGTGAGGCGGCTCCCATCCGGTGACCTGGCCGTCCGAGCCCATGTCGGGGCCCATCGCGAAATGCAGGGAGCCGCCTTCGCGCTCTTCGATCTCGGTCGGCAGGAACCAGGCGCTCATGCCCTTCGCGGTGGCGATGGCCTGCCAGACCTGTTCAGGGGTGCCCGGCACCTCGACGCTGAACTCGAGGCGGTACGGGACGTTCGGGGTCGTACTCATGGCTTCTCCTCCGGAACTGGGTGGGCGGCGACGACGAGCCGGTGCCGGCGCCCGTTGTCGTGGTGGTAGCGAGCGGCCAGGTCGAGCACCGCTGCGGTCAGGTCGTCGGCGAAGGCAGCCCGGTCGGCGGCCGAGCGGAACCCGATCTCCGTGTCGATGGCCAGTGTCGGCAATCTCCTGCCGGTGGCCCTCGCCCGGCGCGCCAGGGCGCCGACCTCGCGGACCATCCGGCCGGCGAGGGCGACCAGGTAGCCCGCCGACAGGTGGTCGGTGTTGGCGTCCGGGTTGGCCGCGGACGCGCTGACGGCCGCCGGCGACACGACGTACGACATGGCCGACGCCTGCAGTACGCGCTCGGTGATGCCACCGTGCCTGCGCTCCTCGGACAACTCCACCAGCCCGTGCTCTTCGAGCGCCCTGAGGTGGTAGTTCACATTCTGGCGCGCGAGGCCGACCCGGGCGGCCAGCCCGGCTGCGGATGCCGGTACGACCAACTCGCGGAGCAGCCGCGCCCGGACCGGATCCAGTGCGGCTGCGGCGGCCCCCGCGCTCTCGATGACCTCGACGTCCTGCATGGGCCCACCCTGCCCGTTGACAATAAATCTTGTCAAGGGTGTCTAGTGAGGTCAAGGGTGTCTCGTGAGAGTGCCCCACGATCTCCCACGCGTATGGCGCCCATTCACGTGGTGGCTGGCGGCGCCAGGGCGCTTGCGTTGCTCCCGGGCAAGGTCCTTGACTGGCTACGGACCGAGGCCGATCTGCCCCAGCCAGTCGAAGATGTGGGCGAGGGCGAGCGGAAGGTTGTTGACCTGGCAGTGCGCATCGGCGCCGCTCTCGGGCGGGAACTCGACCAGACGCGACTCCGGACGCCGGAGCACCACGGAGTCGAAGGCCTCATGGGCTTGCCGGCGCAGCTCGGCGTCCTCGCTCATCCCGACCAGCGCCAGCAGCGGGACGTCGACCTGCGCGGCGTCCACTGTGCCGAGGGCGCGCAGCGTGCCAAGCATGGACGCGATCCCGCCCGGCCCGAACTGCTCGTCGTACTTCGCCAACGTGACCGACAGGACGGGGTTCAGCGCCGCTCCGACTCGTGTGGCCAAGCCGGCAAGCGGCCCGGAGGGGTTGCTCCGCAGCACCCCGGGCAGCGCCACCTCGATGGCACGCGCGATATCGAGGATCGGGGTCGAGGCGACCAGCGCGTCCACCCCGCCGTACTGGGCCGTGTAGGCCGTGGCGAACAGCCCGCCGCCGCTCCAGCCGAGCAGCACCGTCCGTCCCGTGAACCCTCGCTCGCGGACGGCGCGCACAGCCACGTCGAGCGCTTCGACGGTCTGTGGCCCGAAGTGGAGCCCCTGGCCCGGCGTCGAGCCCTGGCCTGGCAGGTCGGCCATCATGACGGCGTAGCCCCGGGCGAGAGCCTCGCCGCCACCGAAGAACCACAGGTCTTCGCGGTAGGTGTCGCCGCCGCCGACCACGACGATGAGCACGGGCCGGTCGAGGTCGGTGGAGACGTAGGCGGGCAGGTGGGCGTCCCCGTACGGAATGTTCCACGGTTCCAGCCGCTCGCCGCGGGCGGCCATGGCGGACGTGAAGCACGCCTGCATCCGTTCCACCAGGTGCACGGCTGTTGGCTGCCCGGGGTCGGCGAGGTTGAGCGCGGCCCGCGCCGCAACGGCGCCGGCGAGGAGGTGTTGCGCGGCGATGGACGGCTGCCCGGCGGCCAACGCTTGCGTCCCGGCGGCCTCTTGATAGTCGAGCGTGCTGGTGAAGTTCGAGACCCATGAACGCGGATCGCCTTCCCGGATGCGGTTCAGGGTGTCGTAGAGCGCGCCGGGGGCGAGCCCGCCGAGCTGCCCGTAGCCGAGCAGCCAGCCCGCATAGAAGTCCAGCGTGCCCTGGCGGAAGTAGTAGTGGTGGCGCTGGCGGGTGCCGACGTCCTTGCTCATCACGTCTCCTCGGTGAGTGCGTTCACGAGTTGCTGGTCGAGCGCTGCCAGCCTGGTGAGGAAGAGTTCGCCGGCCCGTTCGGGCGACACGCCGATCAGCGTGGGCAGCGCCTCGCCGAGCACGACGTGCATCACCGCGGGCAGCAGGATGAAGTGAAAGGCGTCCGAGCGGAGCTGCCCGGCGTCGAAGACGTACCCCATTGCGGTGAGCCGCTCGGCGACGTCGTCGAGGAATGGGGTGACTACCCGTGCCAGCAGCGAGTTCGTGCCCGCAGAGCCGTCCGTTGTCAGCCCTGCCTGCAGGACGATCCGCAGGAAGGCCGCCCGCTCGCCGAGCAGCCGCCCCACCGCTTGGGGGGCGAGCTGCGCGAGATCGGACGCCGCGACCGGCTCCTCGCCAATACCCGCGAAGAGGGTGTCCTTTGCCTGCAGGATCTCGGCCACTCGAGTGTCGACCAGGGCGTCGAAGATCTCTTGTTTGCCGGTGAAGTGGTAATACACGTGGCTCTTCGCCATGCCCGCACGGGCCGCGATGTCGTCGATCCGGGCGGCCGCGAAACCGCGTTCGGAGAACTCGGCCTCGGCAGCGTCCAGCACCTTGTCGATTGCCGGAGTCGGACGGCGGTTGGTGGTGATCACGAGACCATTCTAGAACTGCACAGTTCTAACTGGGAAGTTCTACGGGAGGGTATATATCGCCCTCGGTCCCCCCAAGGAACGCTCGCCTCACCTCGTCGTCGGGTCTAGGCTCCCTGCGTGCCCCCGGAACGCATTCGTCGCTCGCGGGGACGGATGCGTCACGGACGGACGGGAGCGGTCCTGCTGGCGCCGAGCCTGTTCGGGCTCGCGGTGTTCCTGTTGCTGCCGATCCTGGTCGTGGTCTGGCTGTCACTGAATCGATGGGACCTGCTCGCCCCGATGCGCTTCGTCGGCCTGGCCAACTACGCCGACGTGCTCACCGATCCGACCTTCGGCAACTCGATGCTGCGCACCGTGATCTTCGTCCTGTCGGTGATCCCGCTGCAGACAGCGCTCGGGTTGTCCCTGGCCGTGCTGCTCTCCCGCGGGCTGCGCGGCTCGGGCCTGTTCCGGGTGATCTACGTGATCCCGTGGATCTGCGCCCCGCTGGCCCTCGGCGTGGTGTGGAAGTGGATCCTGGCCCCCTACGACGGCGCACTGAACAACCTGCTCGGACTGAACGTGGAATGGCTCTCCGACCCGGCGTGGGCCATGCCGGCGGTGGCGGGGGTGACGATCTGGTCCCAGGTCGGCTACACCACGCTGTTCTTCCTGGCCGGCCTGGCCGCCATTCCCGACATGCTGGTCGAGGCGGCCGAGCTGGACGGCGCGTCCGGCTGGCAGATCTTCTGGCAGATCAAGGTGCCGCTGCTCGGTCCGACCCTGTTCTTCGTACTGGTCACCGGCGTGGTCTCCGCCTTCCAGGCGTTCGACCAGATCTATGCGCTGACCCCCAACGGTGGCCCGGAGGGCACGACCGATGTGATCGCCTCGCGGATCTATCTGGAGGCGTTCCAGGGTGGCTTCAACCTGGGCCGGGCCTCGGTGATGGCGCTCGTGCTGTTCGTCATCCTGGTCGTGGTCACCCTGGTGCAGCAGCGGTTCTTCTCCCGCAGGATCACCTATGACCTCAGCTGAGCCGGCGAGTGCCACCGGCCGGGCGAATCCGGCAGTCGGTGCCGGCGTGTCCGACGTCCGGTCGGCGGGACGCCGGCGCAGCCGGATCGCCGACCTCGTCACGTACCTGGTCCTGCTGGCCGGGGCACTGCTCACCCTCGGACCTTTCGTGCTGAGCTTCATGACGGCGTTCAAGTCACCGCAGCAGTTCGCGTCCGAGCCTGCGCTCAACCTGCCGAACCCGTTCACACTGGAGAACTTCAGCACGCTGTTCTCCGGCTCGTACAGCTTCGTCTCGCCGATCGCGGTCACGGCGCAGATGGTCGCGGTCATCCTGGTCGGCCAGCTGATCTTCTCGATCATGGCCGCCTACGCCTTCGCCAAGCTGCGCTTCCGCGGCCGCGACGCGCTGTTCTGGATCTATCTGGCGACGCTGATGATCCCGCAGGTGGTGATCGTCATCCCGCTGTACGTGATGATGGTGCAGACCGGCCTGCGCAACACCTTCTGGGCCCTCGTGCTGCCGTTCATGTTCGGCTCACCGTACGCGGTGTTCCTGCTGCGCGAACACTTCCGCGCCATCCCCGACGACCTGATCGACGCCGCCCGGATCGACGGCGCCGGCGACTGGCGCATCCTGTGGCAGATCGTGGTGCCGTTGTCGCGCGGCATCGTCTCGACCCTGGCGATCATCACCGTGGTCAGTCACTGGAACAACTTCATGTGGCCGCTGATCATCACCACCGGACGCGACTGGCAGGTGATCACCGTCGCGACCGCCAACCTGCAGAGCCAGTACAACTCGAACTGGACGCTGGTGATGGCCGCCACCACGGTCGCGATGGCGCCCTTGCTGGTGCTGTTCGGCATCTTCCAGCGCACGATCGTGGAATCCATCTCGCTGACCGGCTTCAAGTGAGCGCTGTCGGCGTCCGGCGAGTGATCATTGCTGTAGCTCAACTTCGAGAAGGAGAAGACCGTGACACCCCAACTGAGTCGTCGGACGTTCATGACCGGCCTGGCCGGCGCAGCCCTGATCAGTGCTGCCGGCTGCTCGCCGGCCCAGCAGCAGGCCAACTCGTCGGCGACCGCGTCCGGGTCGGGGGCGTCCGGTGCCGTGACCGTGCGGCTCTGGGACGACCAGGTGCAGAAGGCGTACGACGCGTCCTTCGCGGCGTTCTCCCAGCAGAACCCGGGCATCACGGTGAAGACCGTGCTGGTGCCCTGGGCGGACTACTTCACGAAGCTGCGCACGGACGTCAGCGGCGGCAACGCCGACGACATCTTCATGATGAACGGCTCGTACCTGCAGCCCTACGTGACCTCGAACTCGCTGCTCGAGATCGGCTCCGACTTCGACTCGCTGAAGAGCGACTGGGTTCCGGCCGCGGTCGAGCAGTACACCCGTGACGGCAAGCTGTGGGGCGTCCCGCAGCTCACCGACGGCGGCATCGCCATGTACTACAACAAGAAGTTGCTCGATGACGCCGGGATCACGCCTGAACAGCTGACCGGGCTGGTCTGGGCGCCGGGCGGGGGGAGCAGCGACACGCTGCTGCCGATCCTGCAGAAGCTGACCATCGACAGCTCGGGCAAGCGCGGCGACGAGAGCGGCTTCAACGGGGCCAAACCCAAGCAGTGGGGCTACTCGGCGGCGCAGGACCTGCAGGGGATCTACTACAACTTCATCGGCTCCAACGGCGGACAGTTCCAGGACGAGACCGGGAAGTTCGTCTTCGCCTCGGACGCCTCGGTGGCGGCCTTCCAGTACATCGTCGACCTGATCAACAAGTACAAGGTGTCGCCCGCGGCGTCCAACACCAACGACAACGGCGACTTCACCCGCGACCAGTTCCTGCAGGGCAAGATCGCGCTGTTCCAGTCCGGCGTCTACAACCTGAAGAACGTCTCCGACGGCGCGAAGTTCGAGTGGGGCATCGCGCCGCTTCCGGCCGGCCCGGCGGGCGCGGTCTCGGTGGTCAACTCCGTGATCGTGTCGGGCAACGCCAAGAGCAAGAATCCGGAGGCCACCAAGGCCGTGCTGAAGTGGCTGGGCTCGGGCGACGGAGCGAAGTTCATCGGATCGACCGGGGCGGCGATGCCGGCCGTGACCAGTGCGCAGCAGGCCTTCACCGACTACTGGTCCAGCAAGCAGGTCGACCCGTCCCAGTTCGCGAAGCAGGGCGCGATGAAGTCCATCTCGGCACCGGCCGGTGAGAACTACGGTGCGGCGTTCAACGCCTGGAAGCCGATCTTCAACGAGATCTTCCTGGGCCGCACGGATGTCGCCGAGGGTCTGCAGAAGGCGCAGGACGCGGCGAACAAGGCGGCGGGGTCGTAGCCCGTCCGGACGGCGGCGCGGGCTCGGTCACATGGGTCGGTTGGCGCTGGTCCGCGTCGCGATGGCGCCGATGGCGACTCCCAGTGCGAGGATCCGGATGGCGTTGATGACAGTGCCGATCACGAGGTAGCGCATGGGGTCAGGGATGCCGCCGGACATCTTGGCCGGGATCTCGATGACGACGGTGGCGATGGCAAGCGCAGCGAGGCTCAGCAGCAACGACTTCCGGAACTGATCCCGGCCGGGCACCCTGTCGGCGAAGCGGGCCAGGACAACGCTCACACCGAAGCCGAGAACCAGACCGCCGAGGAGCGCCTCCAGCAGCATCGGAACGTACGAGATCGACAGGGCAGCTCGATACTCAGCGGCGATCGGGGTGAGGGAGATCACGAGGTTGGCGAGCCAGAACGCAGCCCCTCCTGCCAACGTCAAGACCGCCGCCGGACCCCAGGGGATGCGTCGCCGGGGTGCTGGGGGATCGGCGGAGGGCGCCTTCATCCCGACGACCGACCTGCCCCGGTGGGCGGTAGCGCGGCCTCTGTCGCTCGCCCGTCGTGAGGCTTCGCGCCCCTGAACAGGAGCCACAACGCAAGGCCGACCTCTGCGAGCAGGCTGACATAGGTCCCAGGAACCCTCAGTTCGGGGTGCGTCGGGAGGACGAGCGCCTGGACGAGCCAGACCATTTCGGCGACCCCGTCCAGGATCAGCAGCGCCCCCAACACCCGCGGGAGGAACCCGGACCGGTAGACCAGGTAACCCAGGGGGAACAGCCACGTACCGAAGAACAGCTGCGCTGTGACGAAGCCGGTCTTGTACACGGTGATCAACCAGTGGGCCAGGGCATCCACCTGCGCGGCGCTGAAGTCGTGCAGCCCGACGGCCGGATCCACCAGCTGGAGGGCACCGATCAGCGCGAGCAGGCTGGCGCACTGGACGGCGACCCCTACGGCGTTGAGCAGCAGGAACAGCAGCGACCATTCACGGTTGACCCTCGCGAGGAGGACGTACAGGGCCCAGGCAGTGACCAGGAAGATGAACGCCGAGATGAACGCCACCAGCAGACCGAGCCGGAACGACAGCGGGTCGGACGTCATCGCGGTGAACACCTGTTGTGCATCACCCAAGCCGATGTTCGCCAGCGCGCTGGCCACGACCGACGCGGCCATGTAGAGCACATAGAGGCCGCCCGCGAGCCGGGCCACGACAGACACCGGACAGCGTGCGGCGAACTCGAAGGACACGACAACCCCTTTGTAGTCCGAGACCTTCCGTCCATTCAACGCTATACCCGCTCGAAGCCTCCCGGCGGGACTACTGGCGCAGGCCTGGAGATTGCCAGCATGGGGGCATCGACGCGGGACCGTGCGGCGACCGGAGTTGCGCAGTCGATGGCCAGAATGCGCCCGCTGGAAGGCCGGAGCCGGATCGAGTGCGCAATTTCGACTGGCCTCGCCGAGAAGGTCAGCGGCCGTCGCTCGGCGCCACGGGGGCTCCTGCCCGCCGAGGATCGTCTCCCCGGCCCGGGCCGGGTCACGGGACCGGGGGCGGTCGGCTTGGTGAAAGCGTTCATGGGAGTCCTCCTGGACGGTTCTGCGGAATGTTCCTGCGCCCCGAGAACGCAGCTCGGCGCCGAAATGTGCAGTCATCGCAGCGTTGCCCCCGACGGATCGCTCTTCTCGTCCGCACGACGCGGGCGCGGCTCCCACGGCATCAGCTGCGCTCGTGGTGGCAATTCGCTCCATTGAGCACGGCACTTGCTTTTTGCAAGTATGGTGCACGTCCACCCAGTCGACCCACGAGAGGCAAGACCACGATGACCGCGATGTTCGTCAATCTGCCGGTGACCGATCTGGAACGCGCGAAGGCGTTCTACACGGCGATCGGTTTCACCATCAACCCGCTCTTCACCGATCACAACGCGGCTTGTGTGGTCGTCGAGGATGGCCACAGCTACTTCATGATCCTGGTGCGGGACTACTTCCAGACCTTCACCGAGAAGCCGCTCGGCGACCCCGCAGTGAACCCGTCCGTCGCGACGGCGATCTTCCTGGACAGCCGTGCGGCCGTTGACATGTCGGTCGAGGCCGGCATCGCCGCCGGCGGCTCCGAGGAGCAGTCTCCGTCGGACTACGGCTTCATGTACCAGCGTCAGCTCACCGACCCGGACGGCAACATCCTCGAATTCGGCTGGATGGATCCAGTTGCCGCAGAGAAGGGCCCGGAGGCGTTCGCTGCGCAGCAGGGCTGAGCCGCAATGGCCGCGCGCGACTACGGGCAGTACTGCGGCGTCACCCGTGCACTCGAGTTGGTGGGTGAACGCTGGGCACTGCTGATCGTGCGCGACCTGCTCGTCGGGCCGCGTCGTTTCGGCGAGCTCGCCACAGGCCTGCCGAGGATCCCGACCAACATCCTCGCGGCTCGGCTCAAGGAGTTGCAGGCGGCGGGAGTGATCCGGCGGGCACCTCGCTCCCGGGTCATCATCTATGAGCTGACCTCCTACGGCCGCGAACTCGAGCCCGTCGTGCTCGCGCTCGGGGCCTGGGGGTTCAAGGCGATGGGCGAGCCGCGAGCAGAGCAGGTGATCACCCCGGACTCGATGACCATCGCCCTGCGGACGGCGTTCCGCCCGGAGGTCGCGTCCGCCCTTCCGGTGACGGCGTACGGTGCGCGCCTCGGCCCCGCGGACCTCCTAATCCGGGTGGACGGCCCCCGCCTGGAGGTGGGACGAGGCGACGGCCCGGTCGACCTCGCCTTCTCCGCCGGCCCGGACATCCGCAGGCTGATCTCCGGCGAACTCGCTCCCGAGCGAGCAATTGCGACCGGCGTGGTCGATGTGTTGCGGGGACCGGGCGAACTCCTCGGACGATTCGCGCGCACCTTCCACCTGGCTGCCTGACTTCCCCCGTCCTGGTCCAGGATTCCACTCGTTCCTGCTGCCGCCAATAGTCATCCGGCTCATTCTTCCCTCGCGGAACCGGGCTGTCGCATCCGGTGAGCCACGGCTAGGCTCACCCTCGGTGTGTCGGGAAGTCTGGTCGACCTCCTTGGCAGCGTGCCCGGGAGCTGTGGACAAGGGGGCGCCCGTGCACTCTGGTAACAGTCATCGTCGTCCGGTCGCGGTCCGGGGAGTTCGGCGTGCGCGCCGCTGACATCGCCGAGCCGTACCCGGTGGTCAGTCTCGACACCTCAGCCCGGGACGCGGCCCGCATGATCGGTCGGGATCGGCTGCCCGGGCTGGTGGTTACTGGCCGGGACGGCCGTCCGGCAGCGATTCTGCCTGCGTCGGAGGTGGTCCGGTTCATGGTGCCGGACTATGTGCAGGACGACCCGGCGCTGGCCGGGGTCCTGGGTGAGGTTCCCCTGGAGCGGATCACTGCGCGCCTGACTCATGCCACGGTCGCCGACCTGATGGCCGCCAGATCGGTGGAGCTGGCCGTGGTGAAGGCCGATGACACGGTGGTGGAGCTGGCCGCGACGATGGCGCGGCTGCGGAGCCCGCTGTGCGCGATCGTCGCAGGCAATCGGATCGTCGGGGTGGTCACCGCCGCCCGCCTGCTGGAACTCGTCTGCGGGGACGATCTGTGATGATGATCGTGGCGATCATCGTCTTCTCGATCGTCTATCTGCTGATCGCCACCGAGCGCGTCAACCGGGTGGTGGCGGCTCTTGCCGGCGCGGGCGTGGTCCTCGCCGTCGGCGTGGTGGGTTCGGATGACGCGTTCTTCTCCTCCGACACCGGCATCGACTGGAATGTCGTCTTCCTGCTGTTCGGGATGATGGTGATCGTCGGCGTACTGCGCCTGACCGGGGTGTTCGAGTACGTCGCGATCTGGGCGGCGAAACGGGCGAAGGGCCGTCCTTTCCGGGTGATGGCGCTCCTGTGCCTGATCACCGCAGTCGCCTCGGCTGGTCTGGACAACGTGACCACGGTGCTGTTGATCGCCCCGGTGACGCTGCTGGTGTGCGAGCGGATCGGGGTGCGTCCGGTGCCGTTCCTGATCGCCGAGGCCCTCGCGTCCAACATCGGTGGTGCGGCGACCCTCGTCGGAGACCCGCCCAACCTGATCGTGGCCAGCAAGTCCGGACTCGGGTTCAACGACTTCCTCGTCAACCTCGCGCCGATCGTGCTGGTGATGCTGGTCGCGTTCGTCGGCCTGTCCCGGTTTCTGTTCCGCAAGGACTTCACCGCCGACCCCGACCAGGTCGCGCAGGTGATGGAGCTGGACGAACGCGAAGCGATCCAGGACCGGTCGCTGCTGATCCGCAGTCTGGTCGTGCTCGGCCTGGTGCTGGGCGGGTTCACGCTGCACGGCATCCTGCACCTGGAGCCGTCCGTGGTCGCCCTGCTCGGCGCCGGCCTGCTGGTGGCGATCAGCGGGCTGCAGCCCCGGGCGTACCTGGTCGACGTCGAATGGGAGACCCTGCTGTTCTTCGCCGGGCTGTTCGTCCTGGTCGGCTCACTGGTGAAGACCGGGGCGATCGACCACCTTGCGTCGGGCCTGACCGGTCTGACCGGCAACAGCGTGCCAACTGCGACGATGCTCATCCTGTGGGGCTCCGCCGCCCTGTCCGCGATCGTCGACAACATCCCGTTCGTCGCCACCATGACCCCTGTCGTCGACCAACTCGTCGGACCCACAGGGCCTTTCGCCGGACAGCACGGGCTGTGGTGGGCCCTCGTCCTCGGCGCGGACCTCGGCGGCAACGCCACCGCCATCGGCGCCAGCGCCAATGTCGTCGTCGCTGGCATCGCCAAGCGCAACGGCCACCCGATCTCGTTCTGGGAGTTCACCCGCTACGGCTCCGTCGTCGCTCTGGTCACCCTGCTCATCGCCACCCCCTACCTGCTGCTGCGCTATTGAGGCGGTTCGGTGTCGCCGCTGATTGGCTGCGAGGACGGCGAGCGAGTCCCGCGGAAGCCGTCACAGTTCCGTAAGGAATTCACCCTCCATCCGGTAATGGTTTGCCCGCCACGCTGGACGCATGAACACGAACATCAAGCTCCTGCTCGCCACATCGGCATCCGCCCTGATCCTGCTCGCCGGCTGCTCCAGCGCGGCCCAGCCCGCCATGTCCGGCGACATGACTCCCGCCATGTCCCCAAGTGGGGAGATGTCTCCCAGCGGCATGATGTCTCCCAGCCGTTCCGCGATGAGCCCCACGGGCATGATGATGTCCAAGGCCAGCTACATCAGCTACGACACCTACGCCGGCAGCATGAGCACCTACGCAGCGACGAAGCAGGTGCTGTTCTTCTATTCGGCTGCCGACGCCGACTCCGCGGCGCTCGACAGGGCGTTGATGACCGATATCGACCAGGTGCCCGACGGCGTCACGATCGTCAAGTTCGACGTCGACGCGATGATGAAGGACGCCGAAAAGTACGGCGTCACCCATCCGCACACATTCGTCGTGCTCGGTAGTGACGGCAAGCCCGCCGACACCTTCACGGCAACGAGCCTGGACGGCCTGGCTGCACACCTCAAGGGCTGAACCGAGGACGAGCGAACCTATGCTACTCACCTCACTGCTCTCGTTCACGGCGGGTGTGCTCACCGTGCTCGCACCCTGTGTGCTGCCTCTGTTGCCGGTGATCGTCGGTGGCAGTCTGGACGGGCCGATCGGTGACCGGAGGCGTCCCCTTGTCGTCGCGGCGGGGCTCGTGGGTTCGTTGGTGCTGTTCACCGTGCTGCTGAAGGTGTCGACGGTGCTGATCGGAGTGGACCCCCGCGTCTGGGTGTACCTCTCCGGCGGCTTGGTCGCCGGCCTCGGGGTCACGATGCTGTTCCCCTCCCTGTGGGCGAGGTTGGCCGGGGTCCTCGGCCTGGAGCAGAGGGCGCAGGATGCATTGGGTCGCGCGACGAAGGGACGCGGTCTCGGCTCGGCCTTGATCGTCGGCGGGGCGTTGGGGCCGGTGTTCAGCAGCTGCAGCCCCACCTATGCGTGGGTGATCGCAAGCGTGCTCCCGTCCAGCCCGGCCCTCGGCATGCTCTACCTGGCCGTCTACTGCGTGGGCGTCGCCGCGGCCCTGCTCGCCGTCGCCCTGCTCGGACGCCGGCTCGTCGCCCGACTCGGTTGGTTGGCGAATCCCCGTGGCTGGTTCCAGCGCGCGGTGGGCGTTGCCTTCATCCTCGTCGGGCTGTCGCTGGTGACGGGGCTGAACACCTCCGTCCAGTCCGCGCTCGCCGGGAGCGACCCGTTCGGGCTCACGGCCCTGGAGAACCGTCTGGTGGAGGGCGCCAGTGGAACCGGCGCAGATCCCGCAACACCCGGCGGGGGCCCGCCGCGCGCACCGGAACTCGCCGGCATCGGCCACTGGATCAACTCCGATCCGCTGACCATCTCCGAACTGCGCGGCAAGGTCGTACTGATCGACTTCTGGACCTACAGCTGCATCAACTGCCAGCGCACCCAGCCCTACCTCAACTCCTGGTACGACCGCTACCATGACGCAGGGCTGGAGATCATCGGTGTGCACGCACCCGAGTTCGCCTTCGAGCAGGTTCCCGCGAACGTCGAGAACGCCGTGCGCGAGGAAGGCATCCGCTACCCCGTTGCCCTGGACAACAGCTTTGCCACCTGGAACGCCTACTCGAACCTGTACTGGCCCGCCAAGTACCTGATCGACAAGGACGGTCGCATCGTCTATCAGCACTTCGGCGAAGGTGACTACGACCGTACGGAGCAGGCCATCCGCTCACTGCTCGGCACCACGGCGACCGCGGCGGCGTCCGTCCCCGTCGATGACGGGCCGGTCTTCGACCAGACGCCCGAAACGTATCTCGGGCTGGCGCGGGCAGCGCGCTACGCGGGGACGCCGGCGCTGGGCAGTGGCACGACCCGCTACGACGTCCCGGCCGGGCTCGACGCCGATACCTGGGCCCTCGGCGGCAACTGGACCGTTGCCGAGGAGGGCGACACGTCGGCTGAGGCAGGTAGCACCCTGCGGCTGAGGTTCCATGCGCGGGACGTCTACCTCGTCATGGACGGACCGAAGGGCGCGTCCGTCGGAGTCTCGGTGGACGGGCTGCCGCGGCCCGGGGGAGCAGACGTCACCGACGGCGGGGTGCACCTCGACGGCCCACGGCTCTACCGGTTGGTCGCCTCCGAGTCCGCCATCACCTCGACCTTGACCCTCACCTTTCCACCCGGTGTGACAGTGAACGCCTTCACCTTCGGCTGAGTCGCCACCTGGGTGGCCTGAGCCCCTTCACATCGAGGCCGACCGCTACACGGGCTCGTCCTGTTCCTACCGCGGTCGAGCCCGTCCACCAAGACCTCTGTCACAGTCGCTTCCGGAAGCGGTCAGAACCTGAGCAGCGCCTTGATGGCCCTGCGCTCGTCCATGGCTGCGTAGGCCTCGGCGGCCTGGTCGAAGGGGAGTTCGAGGTCGAACACCTTGCCGGGTTGGATGCGGCGGTCCATGATCCGTCCGATCAGGTCGGGCAGGTAGGCACGGACGGGAGCGGGACCGCCGTGCAGGTGGACGTGGGACATGAAGAACTCCGGTCCGGGGATCTCGACGCCGTGGAGGACGCCGACGAAGCCGACATGGCCACCGCGGCGAGTGGAGCGGATCGCCTGCATCAGCGACTCCTGGGTGCCGACCGCCTCCAGGGCGCTGTGCACGCCCAGCCCGCCGGTCAGCTCCTTGATCCTCGCCACACCCTCGTCGCCGCGCTCGTTGACGATGTCGGTGGCGCCGAACTCGAGCGCCAGCTTCTGGCGCGGCTCGTGCCGGCTCATCGCGATGATCCGCTCGGCGCCAAGTTCTTTCGCGGCAAGGACGGCGAGCAGCCCGACGGCCCCGTCCCCGATCACGGCGACGGTCTTGCCCGGGCCGACCTCGGCGGCCTTCGCGGCGAACCAGCCGGTGCCGAGCACGTCGGACGCAGCGAGCAGGTGCGGGATGAGGTCGGGCTCGGGCTGGCGGGACGTGGCGACAAGGGTGCCGTCCGACATCGGGACGCGCAGGTACTCGGCCTGGCAGTTCTCCGCGCCCATGCCGTGCCGATTCACGCAGCCGCTGGGGTAGCCGGACCGGCAGATCTCGCACGTGCCGTCGGAGGCGAAGAACGATCCGACCACGAAGTCGCCGGGCTTCACGCTGGTCACCGAGGGCCCGACCTCGATCACGGTGCCGCAGTACTCGTGTCCCACGGTGATCGGCTCGGTGATCGGGTCGATGCCGCGGTAGGGCCACAGGTCCGACCCGCAGACGCACGCCGCGGCCAGCTGGATGATCGCGTCCCCGTCCTCGCGGATAGTGGGCATCGGCACGTCCTCGACGCGGACGTCGCGGGCGCCGTACAGCTTGACTGCACGCATGGTTGTTCCTCTCGTAGGGGTTTTCAGGCTGTGGGTGAGGTGGGAGCACGACTGGCGACCACGGCGGTCAGCGAGCCGACGGTGAGGACGATGATGATCACGGCCATGGGCACGGCTGTCTGGTCGCCGCCGAGACCGGCGAGCGGAGCGATCAGGCCGGCCACGCACCACTGCAGGAAGCCGAGCACGGCCGAGCCGGTGCCCGGGTGCTCGGGCACCTCGTTGGACGCCAGTGCGCCGGCATTGGGCCCGACCAGGCCCTGCGCGCTCATCAGCAGGAAGAAGCCGACCAGCGCGACCGGCAGCGGCATGCCCACCGTGATCGCCGCGACGAGCAGCACCAGTCCGACCAGTCCCGTCCCGATCAGGCCGACCACGACCACCCGCCGGGTGGGGACGCGTCCCGCGAGTCGGCCGGCGAGCAGAGTGGCCAGCGCCAGCCCGACGGCGTTGGCGGCGAACGCGATCGAGTACTGCACCGGCGACAGGCCGTTCATGGACTGGAGGATGAACGTCGACGTGGCCACGTAGGCGAACGTCACGCCCATCGAGAACGCCATCACGACCAGATAGGCGACGAAGCGGGGGTTGCCGACCACCTGGCGGGTGGCGTGGCCGAGCTCGCGCAGCTCGCCCCCGCGCCGCCGCTCGGGTGGCAGGGTTTCGGGGATGGCCACCGCGACGGCGACCAGCATGGCCGCCGCGAGGCCGGCCAGCAGCCAGAACGAGATCCGCCAGTGCGAGAACTGCACGATCAGGCCACCCAGCAGCGGGCCGACGATCGGGGCGATGCCGCCCACACCGGCAACGATGTTGAGGGCTTGGACGAGGCGGGTTCCGACGGCGAGATCGACGACGATGGCCCGCGCGATGACCATCGCCCAGCCGCCGGCGAAGCCCTGGACGGCACGGGCGACCATCAGCACGGTGATGTTCGGGCTCACCGCGCAGGCCAGCGATGCCGTGGCGAACACGGCAAGAGAGGTGAGCAGCAGCCCGCGGCGTCCGCGCTGGTCGGAGATCGGGCCGCCGACGAGCTGGCCGAGCGCCATCGCGACGAAGAAGGTGGTGAGCGTCAGCTGCACCTGGGTCGCGCTCGCGCCCAGCTCGGCGGCCACCTGCGGGAACGCGGGCACGTACATGTCTGTGGCCAAGGGAGCGATGCCGCCGACGAACACCACGGTGGCCAGGACGGCGCCGCTCAGCGAGTGCGCTGCGGCACGCGGCTGGGCGTCAGGCGTCATGGCTGTCCTCAACATGGTCGGTTCTTCTCCGGATCGGGTCTGACTCCCATGGAAGCGCCCGCCATCGCTGGGAGGAACACCCTGCTCTGAGGTGTACCGGCAGTGCGTCCCTTCTCGTCCGCCGGAACCGTACCTTTGGAGCATGGACAACCGTGACGAGGTGCGCGAGTTCCTGACCACCAGGCGCGCCAGGATCTCTCCTGAGCAGGTCGGGCTGCCCGTGGTCGGGCAGCGCCGCGTCCCGGGCTTACGGCGCAACGAGGTCGCCACTCTGGCCGGGGTGAGCATCGAGTACTACGCCCGCCTGGAGCGGGGTCAGCTGGCCGGGGTGTCGACCGGCGTCCTGGACGCGATCGCGCGGGCGCTGCGGCTGGACGCCGCCGAGCGCGAGCACCTGTTCGACCTCGCGCAGGCCGCGGACGGCAGCAGCCTCCTGGCCCGGCGCCGCGGCCGGACGGAGAAGCCGTGGAAGCTGCAGCCGGGCCTGCAGTGGGTCCTGGATGCGATGCGGGACGCCCCGGCGATCGTCGGCAACGGGCGGGCGGACCTCCTCGCGGCTAACCATCTGGGCAGGGCGCTCTACAGCGACCTGCTCGCCGGATCGGGCGAGCACCCGAACTTCGCCCGGTTCACCTTCCTCGACCCCGCGGCGCGTCGCTTCTACCCGGACTGGGACTTCTTCGCCGACATCACCGTGGCGAACCTCCGCACCGAGGCCGGTCGGAACCCGCACGACCGCCAGCTGCACGAGCTGGTCGGGGAGCTGTCGACTCGCAGCGAGGAGTTCCGCGGCCGGTGGAGCGCTCACGACGTCCGCATCCACGCCGCCGGCACCAAGCACTTCCGCCACCCGGTGGTGGGCGACCTGGTCCTGGCTTACGAGACCGTCGACCTGCGCACCGACGCCGGCTTGTCGATGACCGTGTATGCCGCCGAGCCGGGGTCTCCGTCCGAGCACAACCTGAAGCTCCTCGCCAGCTGGGCCGCGAGCGCCGCGGTAGAGGCGGGAACGGGGCGGTGACATGCGCATTCTGGTGACCGGATCGGCGGACGGGCTCGGCAAGCTCGCCGCGGTGTCGCTGCTCGACGCCGGACACGAGGTGGTCGTCCACGTCCGGAACGCCGACCGGACGGGCGCCATCCGCGAGCTGATCGGCCGCGGGGCCGGGCTCGTCGTCGGCGATCTGGGCGACCTCGACCAGACCCGGGACGTGGCCGAGCAGGTGAATCGGCTGGGCCGGATGGACGCCGTCATCCACAACGCCGGCGTGTACTCAGGAGCGGCCGTCGCCGCCGTGAATGTGGTTGCTCCGTACGTGCTGACAGCGTCCATGGCGCGTCCGGACCGGCTGGTGTACCTGAGCAGTGGCATGCACCGCGGCGGCCGGCCCTTCACAGTCGGACCCACCTGGGCACGATCGGGCATCTCCTACTCCGACAGCAAGCTGTACGTCACCACCCTCGCGGTGGCCGTCGCCCGATTCTGGCCGGGTGTGCCCAGCAACGCTGTCGACCCCGGCTGGGTGCCGACGAGGATGGGCGGGTCGTCCGCGCCGGACGACCTGACACTCGGACACCGCACCCAGGAGTGGCTCGCCACCAGCACCGATCCGGACGCGCTCACGTCCGGCGGCTACTGGCACCACCGGCGGCGACAGGAGCCGCACCCTTCGGTTCGCGACGAGCGGTTCCAGGCGAGGCTGCTCGACTCGCTCGCCGCCTTCACCGGGGTGACGGTCGCCGCCGACCGCTGATCCTGCGAGCCCGGCGAGTGATTCCCGGCACGTCCCGTGGCCGGTCGCTCGCTGTCGCTGAACACCCGTCGTGCGACGCCGATCGCTGACATCGCCCTGGGCCAGCCCGCGTAGAAGGCGAGGTGGGTGATGGCTTCGACGAGTTCGGTCTCGGACAGGCCGTTGTCCTTGGCCCGGCGCAGGTGTCCGACCAGCTGCTCGGTATTGCCCGCGGTGACCAGGCAGGCCACGGTGACGAGGGAGCGGTCGCGTGGGCTCAGCTCTGGACGGGCCCAGACGTCGCCGAACAGAACGTCATCGGTGAGTTGGGCGAGCTTCGGTGCGATGTCGCCGACGAGGCGTTGAGCGACGGTCGGCTCTGGTGCGGTAGCCATGGGCCTCCTGATTCTGTTCTGCCGCGGTGGTCGTGGGGAAGTGCTTGGGTCGCCGGTCAGCCGTAGTGCTCGTGGCCGCTGCCGCGCGCGCCCCGGACGCTGAAGCCGGCCGTGGTCTCGTCCAGCCTACGGAGATCGTCTGCGTCGAGCGTGAGCTCTGCGGCGCCGAGGTTCTCCTTGAGGCGGTCGAGTTTCCTCGTGCCCGGAATCGGGACGATGAAGTCGCTGCGGGACAGCAGCCAGGCCAGGGCGACCTGGGCCGGGGTGGCGTCCGCGCGCTGGGCGACGTCGTGGACGAGGTCGACGATGGGCTGGTTGGCGGCGAGCGCTTCGGGGGTGAAGCGGGGAAAGCGGCTGCGGATGTCGTCGTCGGCGAAGGTGGCGGACGCCGCGACGCTGCCGGTGAGGAATCCCTGCCCGAGCGGGCTCCACGGCACGAAGCCGATACCGAGTTCTGCGCAGGCGGGCAGCACGTCCGGCTCGGGGTCGCGGGCCCACAGCGAGTACTCGTTCTGCACAGCGCTGACCGGGTGGACGGCGTGCGCGCGGCGGATGGTGTCCGCGCCGGCTTCGGACAGCCCGAAGTGCAGCACCTTGCCCTGGTCGATGAGGTCGCTCACGGTACCGGCGACGTCCTCGATCGGCACGGACGGGTCGACGCGGTGCTGGTAGAGCAGGTCGATGTGGTCGGTCCGGAGCCTCCGTAGCGAGGCCTCGACTGAACGGCGGATCAGGTCGGGACGGCTGCTGATCGCCCGGCGCCGAGGATCGGCCGGGTCGATGTCGAAACCGAACTTGGTCGCGATCACGACCTGGTCACGCAGCGGTTCGAGTGCTTCGCCGACCAGGTCCTCGTTGGTGAACGGGCCGTACACCTGGGCGGTGTCGAAGAACGTCACTCCGAAGTCGAAGGCGCTGCGGATGAACGCGATCAGGTCGGCCCGGTCGGGGGAGGGGCCGTAGTTGACGCTCATGCCCATGCAGCCCAGGCCGAGCGCGGACACCTCGAGGGTGCCGAGGATGCGGGTCTTCACGTCGTCCCGTTCACACGTCGAGGGTGCGGGTGGACAGCCAGCGCACCCTTTCGGGGTCGCGGTGGTCGAAGAACTGGCTGGTGCCGACCTCGAGGCCGGCGATGGCGGCCATCTCGTCGTCGGTGAGTTCGAAGTCGAAGACGTCCAGGTTCTCGGCCATGCGTTCCGGACGGACGGTCTTCGGGATGACCACGACGCCGCGCTGGGTGAGCCAGTGCAGCACGACCTGGCCGATCGACTTGCCGTGGGCTTCGGCGATCGCCGACAGCACGGGGTTGGTGAACAGGCCGTTCTTTCCCTCGGCGAACGGCCCCCACGACTCGATCTGCACGCCCTCGGCCGCCATCAACTCCTGGTCGGCGACGCGCTGGTGGAAGGGGTGTGTCTCGACCTGGTCGACGGCGGGCACGACCTCGTTGTGGAGGATCAGGTCGATCAGCCGGTCGGGGTGGAAGTTGGAGACCCCGATCGCCCGGGACAGGCCGTCGGACTGGATCTTCTCCATGTCCCGCCAGGCGCCATAGACGTCGCCGAACGGCTGATGGATCAGGTACAGGTCCAGATAGTCGAGGCCGAGCCGGTGCAGGGATCGTTCGAAAGCCGCCCGCGTCCTGCCCTCGCCCGCGCCCTGGATCCACAGCTTCGTGGTGATGAACAGCTCTCCTCGCGGGATGCCGCTCGCGGCGATCGCCCGTCCGACCGCCTCCTCGTTCAGGTACGAGGCGGCGGTGTCGATCGCCCGGTAGCCCGCCGCGAGCGCGTTGCTGACGGCCCGCTCGCACTCGGCCGCGTCGGCGATCTGGAAGACGCCGAAGCCGAGGATCGGCATCTCGACGCCGTTGCTGAGAGTGACAGTTCGCATACGTGGCATCCCTTCCGGTGATTCGGTACAGCACCAGTCCACTCCCGCGAGCGCGGGCGTGGAAGGACCTGCGGTACAGCGCACTGGCAGTACCTGTCAGGAACCAGCCCGTCGGGGTAGCGTCACGGCGTGGACAACCGTCGCGAGATCAGCGAGTTCCTGGCCAGCCGGCGTGCCCGCATCCGGCCCCAGGATTCAGGGCTGCCCGCGCTGGACGACCGCCGAAGGGTGCCGGGGCTGAAGCGCGAGGAGGTCGCCCTGCTCGCCGGCGTGAGCGTCGACTACTACGCCCGCCTCGAACGCGGTCAGCTCGGCGGTGTCTCCGCGTCGGTCCTGGACGCGATCGCCGACGCCTTGAAACTCGACGAAGCCGAACGGCAACACCTCCGCGACCTCGCCGCTGCCGCCGCCGCGCCCGAGCGCAAGCTCCGCACCCGTCAGCCCAGGCCGCCCTCGCTGCGGCCCAGCATCCGGGCGCTCCTGGACGGCATGACCGGTGTCCCTGCCTACGTCCGGGACGGACGAGCCGACATCCTCGCCGCCAATGACCTGTGCCTGGCCCTCTACGACGGCATCCTCGCCCGCGACGTCCCGTTCAACCTGGCCCGGTTCGTGTTCCTCGACGGACGCGCGCACGGCTTCTTCCTCGACTGGGACGAGGTCGCGGACGGCACCGTCGGAGCGCTGCGCGCCGAGGCTGGGCGCAATCCGCTCGACAAACCGCTCACCGACCTGATCGGCGAGCTCACCACCCGCAGCCATCCGTTCGCCACCAAGTGGGCCCAGCACAACGTCCGACTGCACCGGACCGCAACCAAGCGGCTGCACAACTCCGTCGTCGGCGACATCGAACTCACCGGCGACGCGCTCGAACTCTCCGGCGACGGCCTCACGATCATCGCGTACACCGCCGAACCTGGTAGCGCTGCCGAGGAGAAACTCGCGCTCCTCGCCAGTTGGCGGGGAGCGGATGTGACCGCCCGGACGTGACCGTAGCGCGATGGGTGTGGAACTCGCTTCGCCCGTGATCCAACTGACCCGACCTCCAACCAAATCCCAAGCTAAATCCAAGCAAACTATTGCATTTGGCTTGGAGATGGTGCACGATTGCAGCCAGAGCCGCAGGGAAGCGGCCACCAGGGCTCAACTCGAGGAGGTGTTGGGGATGGACATCGAGGAACGTCAGGCGGAGATCAGCCAGCTGGTTCGGGCCAGGAAGAAGGTCAAGGCGCTCGCGCTGAGCGAGATGTTCGACGTGTCGGTCGAGACGATCCGCAAGGACCTGCTGGACCTCCAGGAGCAGGGCGTGCTGGTTCGGGTCCACGGCGGCGCGCAGGTGCGGGCAGGCGGCCAGGAGAGCGCGTACGAGCGGCGCCGCACCGTGAACACGGCGGCCAAGGAGGCGATCGCGGCGCTCGCGGCCGACACGCTGGAAGACGGGTCCACGATCTACCTCGACTACGGCACGACGACCTATGCGCTCGCCGCGGCCCTGCTGCGGACGGGTCGTCGGCTGACGGTGTTCACCAACGCGCTGCCGATCGCGAACCTGCTGGCCGAGAGCGAGACCATCGAGACCGTCGTACTGGGCGGGATTCTCCGGCGCAACGAACGCTCCCTCTACGGGCCGATCGCGGAACGCTCGCTGGAGCTGGTCCACATGGACGCCGGCTTCTTCGGCTGCGCAGGCATCGACCCGCGGAACGGGATCAGCAACCACCACCCGTTCGAGGCGGCAGCGTCGCGGCTGGCGATGACCCATTGCGACAGCGTCGTGGTGCTGGCCGACTCCGAGAAGTTCTCCACGACCGCGCCGAACAAGATCGCCGACCTGAGCCAGATCGACTTCCTGGTCACCGACACGGCACCCGGCCCCGAGTTCACCACAGCGCTGACAGCCGCCGACGTCACCGTCATCACCCCCGAGGAGCCCACCGATGGACTTTCATGAGCAACTGATGTTCCCCGCGTTGGCCGTCGCCGACCGCGATGCCCTGCTCGAGACGCTGGGGACGGCCGTCGCCGGCCTCGGCCTGGCCACGGACGGCTACGCCGCCGCGCTGAAGGAGCGCGAACGGGAGTTCCCGACCGGGCTGCCGATCTGCGGCGGAGTTGCGATCCCGCACACCTCGGCCGACCACGTCAGCGGCAACACGATCGCGGTCGCCTCCCTCGCCCATCCGGTCACGTTCATGGAGATGGGTGGCGAGGAGGACTCCGAGGTCATGGTCTCCACCGTCCTGCTGCTGGTGTTTGCCGATGCCAGCCAGCACGTCCCGCTGTTGTCGAAGCTCATCGGCCGCATCCAGGACGCAGAGTTCATCCGCGCCATCAAGGACGCCTCCGACCCCGCGGCCATGGCCCGGGTGCTCGCCGAAGCGTTCCCCCCCCGACCAGCCAACCACCTGACCCAAACCAACCCCTGTAAGGAGAAGGAATCCCAATGAAGCGAATCCTCGTGGCCTGCGGCGGAGCCGTCGCCACATCAACGGTCGCGGCCGACCGCGTCCGCGACCTGTGCAAGAAGAACAACATCCCCGTCGATGTCCAGCAGTGCCGGATCAGCGAACTGGCCAGCCGGGCCGACCAGGTCGACCTGATCGTCACCACCGCCAAGGTGAGCCGTGACTACGGCAAGCCCGTCATCCACGGCATCGCCTTCGTCTCCGGCATCAAGATCGAGCAGACCGAAGCCAAGATCCTGGAGATCCTCAACAGCTAACCACGCAAGCGGGGTGTCGCCTCCGTGCAGGGAGGCAACACCCCTAGTCATCCTCCGGAAAGGACAGATCCATTATGGACGCATTCCTCGCAGTCATCCAATACATCGTCAACCTCGGGCCCAGCGTCATGCTGCCCCTGATCATCGCCATCATCGGCCTGGCGCTGCGACAGGGCATCGGCAAGTCGATCCGGGCCGGTCTGACCATCGGCGTCGGGTTCGTCGGCATCGGGCTGGTCGTCGGACTGCTCACCGATGCCCTCGGCCCGGCGGCGCAGGCCATGGCGAAGAACTTCGGCCTCGGCCTGACCGTGGTCGACCTGGGCTGGCCAGGCACCTCGCCGATGGCATGGGCGTCCCCGATGGGCCTGGTGGCGATCCCGGTGGCGATCGCGGTCAACATCGTGATGCTCCTGCTGCGGGGCACCCACGTGCTGAACGTCGACATCTGGAACATCTGGCACATGGCGTTCACCGGCGCCATCGTCCAGATCGCCACCGGCAACTTCTGGCTCGGCATCCTCGGTGTCGCGATCCACGCTGCCATCGCCTACAAGCTCGGCGACATGTTCGGCCAGGTCACCGACAACTTCTTCGGCCTCGAAGGCGTGGCGATCCCGCACGGCACCTCGGCCTACATGGGCGTCCTGGCCTCGCCGATCGACGACCTGTTCAACAAGATCCCCGGGGTGAAGAACATCACCCTGACCACAGAGAAGCTGGAGGAGAAGCTCGGGGCGGCCGGGGAACCCCTGATCATCGGCACCATCCTGGGCCTGGTGATCGGCCTGCTGGCCGGCTACCCGATCGGCGAAGCGCTGCAGCTGGGCGTGAAGATGGGCGCGGTCATGATCCTGATGCCGCTGGTCGTCAAGCTGATCATGCAGGGCCTGCTGCCGATCGCCGAGGCCGCCCGCACCATCCTGCAGAAGCGGTTCAAGGACTCCAACTACAAGATCGGCCTCGACCCCGCCCTGCTGCTGGGCCACCCCCAGGTCATCTCCGCCAGCCTGATCTTCGTCCCGCTCAGCATCGTGATCGCAGCACTCATTCCGGGCAACCGGGTGCTCCCGTTCGGTGACCTGGCCACCATCGGGTTCTTCGTCGCCATCGCGGTGGGCGTGCACAAGGGCAACATCTTCCGGACGCTGTTCTCCGGCACCGCGATCATGGTGATGACGATCTGGATCTCCAACCAGATGGTCGAACTCCAGACCCAGCTCGCTCAGAACGTCAACATGCTCGGCAACGCCACCCAGGTGTCGTCCCTCGACCAGGCCGGCAGCCCGATCACGTTCCTGCTCGCCAAGGGCGCCTCGGGCCAGATCTCGCTGGGCTGGGTCGTCATCCTGGCCCTGTACGGCGCGAGCTTCGTCTACACCTACATCAAGTACCGCCGCCGCACCCTGTGGATCGACGATCCCGAGCCGGCGCTCGAGACCGCGGCAGAGTGACCATGGACGCCCACCTGACCACCCACACCATGCGGGCCGTGGCGGTCACCGGGAAGCAGCAGCTCTCGGTGACCACCACCGCGGTCCCCGCCCCCGGACCCGGCCAGGTCCTGGTCCGGGTCGCGTACTGCGGCATCTGTGGCTCGGACGTGCCGCGCTACTTCGACGGCGCCGTCCACGCCTACCCCCAGGTGCTGGGCCACGAGTTCTCCGGGACGGTGGAGGCGGTCGGCGACGAGGTGGCCGACCTGCGGCCCGGCGACCGGGTCGCGGTCGCTCCGCTGGTGCCCTGCCACGACTGCGACGAGTGCCGCGCCGGACGGCCGTCCCTGTGCCCGCGCTACTCCTTCGTCGGGTCTCGGCAGCAGGGGGCGCTCGCCGACTACGTCGTCGTACCGGCGGTGAACGCGGTACCGGTCGGCGACCTCGACCTCCGGGTCGCGGCGCTCATCGAACCCCTCACCGTCGCGATCCACGGTGTCGAGCGGGTCGGGTTCGTGCCTGGTCAGGACGCCGCCGTGCTCGGCGGGGGGGTGATCGGCCTGATGAGCGTCATCGTCCTGCGCGACCTGGGGGCCAGGGCCATCACCGTGGTCGACCTCAACCCGTGGGTGCTCGACATGGCCGTCAGGTTCGGCGCCACCCACACCGTCCAGGTGGGCGTCAGCGATCCGGTCGTCCACTTCGACCGGGTCGGCGCACCCGACCTGGTCGTCGAGACCGCCGGCGCCGCGGCCACCCGCCGCCTCGCACTCGATGTCGCGGGCAAGAACGGCGCGGTCGTGTTCGTCGGCACCCCGACGACCGACCTCGTCCTCGACCCGCACACGTTCGAGAACATCCTGCGCAAGGAACTCACGATCCGCGGCTCCTGGATGTCCTACTCCGCCCCGTTCCCGGGCAGGGAATGGGCCAGGGCGCCCCGGCTCCTCGCCGGCGCGGCGGCAGATCCGGCAGCGATCATCACCCACGAGTTCGACCTCGACCAGGTCGCCGACGGATTCGCCGTCATGCGCAACCCCCAGGAGCAGCAGCGACTTAAGGTGATGTTCAGAATCGCGGGAGGCGAGAGCTGAGATGACCATCCACTGCGTCACGCCGAACCCGGCCGTCGACGTCACCTACCGGCTCCCCACGGTCAGCCTGCACGCGGTCAACCGGATCGACCAGGTCACGCAGCGACCCGGAGGCAAGGGCGTCAACGTCGCCCGCCTCCTGGCCGCGGCCGGACGCGACGTCGCCACCTACGGCTTCCTCGGCGGATCCACCGGACAACAGCTCAGCGACCTGCTGCACCGCCTGCAGCCCGCGATCCAGCAGCGCTGGACCACCACGGCGTCCGACACCCGGCTCACCATCGCCGTCGTCGACGACCGGGACACGACCATGTTCAACGAACCCGGACGCGCGGTCACGGACGACGACTGGGAGCACCTCACCGCAGCGGTGACCGCCCACTGCGGACCCGGCGACGTGGTCACCGTCTCCGGCTCCCTCCCGGCAGGGTCCACGCCCGGCCACCTCGGCACGCTCGTCGCTCGCAGCCGGGACGCAGGCGCCACCGTGATCGTCGACACGTCAGGGCCCGCTCTCCTCGCCGCCGCCCACGCCGGTGCTCACGTGCTCAAGCCCAACCAGCACGAACTGCTCGAGATCACCGGCGCCACGGACGTCCAGCAAGGCGCCGCTGCTCTTCTGGACGCTGGCTGTCAGGCTGTCGTCGCCTCCCTCGGCGCGGACGGCCTCCTGCTCGCCACTTCGCGGCACGCCTGGACCGCACGCCTGGACGAAGCGCTCAGCGGCAACCCGACCGGCGCGGGCGACGCGCTCGTCGCCGCTCTCGCCCAGCACCTGGCCACCGGTCTGGCTGACACCAGGGAAGCGGCGCTTCAGGACGCGCTTCCCGACGCTGTCGGATGGTCGGCGGCCGCCGTCCTCTCCCCGGTCGCTGGTGAGATCGACCCGAGGGTCGCCGACCAGCTCACCCGCCATGTCATCCTCAAGGAACTGTGATGCTCGCTCCGCTCAACACCCTCGCCGATGAGGCCCGCGCCCAGCACTGCGGTCTCGGTGCCTTCAACGTCATCCACCTCGAGAACGCTGAAGCCATCGTGCGCGCCGCCGAACAGGTCGATCTCCCCGTCGTCCTCCAGATCTCGGAGAACGCCGTCAAGTTCCACGCCGGCCAACTCGAACCACTCGGCCTCGCCACCTTGTGGATCGCTGGACACAGCCCCGCTCGCGTCGGCGTCCACCTCGACCACGCCAAGGACCTCGACCTCATCCGGCGAGCCATCGACCTCGGCTTCACCTCGATCATGTACGACGGCTCGCACCTGGACGACGACGCCAACCGCGCCACCACCGCCCAGGTCGCCCACTGGTGCCACGACGCCGGCATCACCGTCGAGGCGGAACTCGGCGAAGTGGGCGGCAAGGACGGCGTCCACGCGCCGGGGGTCCGCACCGATCCGGACGACGCCGCGCGGTTCGTCGCTGACACCGGCGTCGATCTCCTCGCCGTAGCCGTCGGCAGCTCCCACGCCATGACCACCCGCGACGCAGCGCTGGACCTCGAACTGATCAGCCGGCTCGCCCGGGCCGTGCCCGTGCCGCTGGTCCTCCACGGCTCGTCGGGGGTCAGTGACGAGAACATGGTCGCCGCCGTCCGTGCGGGCATGACCAAGATCAACGTCTCCACCCACCTCAACAAGGTCTACACCGACCAGGTGCGAGCCACCCTCCAGGCTCAACCCCACCTCGTCGACCCTCGCAAATGGACCTCGCCGGCCAGCCAGGCCATGAGCAGCGAAGTCGCCAGGCTCTTGAGTCTCTACCAGGCTGTGGAGGGTGCCGAGGCGTAATCCGGCGCCGGACACCCGCACGAGCGGCGGATGAGGAGGTCCATCGGGAACGTCTGGTGGGTCGGCGGCCGGCGGTGGACGATCTGGTCGACCGCGGCGGCAGCCATCGTGGCGATGGGCTGGCGGACGGTGGTCAGTGGAGGAGCGGCGTACCGGGTCTCCTCGGTGCCGTCGAAGCTCGCGACGGCGAGGTCCTCGGGGACCCGAAGGTGCAGGTCACGGGTCGCCAGCAGCAGCCCAATGGCCTGCAGGTCGGAACTCGTGACGACGGCCGTGGGCCGGTCCGTGCGCTGCAGGAGATCGAGCCCGGCCTGATAGCCGCCGTCCCGGGTGAAGGCGACTCTCGCCAGCGCGCCGATGTCCCGGCCGCTGTGAGCGTGCGCGAGCCTCCAGCCGGTTTCGCGTCCGTCCGTGGCAGGCTCCACGTCGTCTCCCATGATCAAGGAGACGCTCCGATGGTGGTGGACGTCCAGAAGGTGTCCGACCACCGTCGCCATGCCGTCGGCGGCATCCGGACCGACGGCGGCGTAGCCAGAGACGGGCGCGGCGGCATCGATGACGACCACCGGCGGTTGCGCGCCGTGGCGAAGCAGCTCCTCGAGCCGGCCGATGGCGGTGGCTCGAGCGACGATCAACCCGTCGATCTGACGATCGCAGAGATCGAGCATCGAGCGGAGTTCGGCATCGGGCCCGGGGCCGCCGGCGGTCATCAGCAACGCGTAGCCCAGTTCGGCCGCAGCCCGCTGCAACTGGAGCGTGTACTCGGCGAAGAAGGGGTTGGTGGTGTCGGAGACGACGAGGCCCAGGGTCTTCGTGCTGCCGAGGGAGAGGGCACGAGCGGTGCGGTTCGGTCGGTAGCCCAGATGCGCAACCGCGTCCAGGACGCGACGTCTCGTCGCCTCCGACACCGGCTTCGGGCCGCCGTTGACCACGAAGCTGACGACCGCCGTACTGACGCCGGCGTAGCGCGCGACATCGGTCCGGGTGGCGGCTCGAGGCCTACTCCGGGCCGACGGCTCCGAGGACACCGACAGCCTCCTGCGGTGGGGGTCAATGGACGCTTCCAAGAGTGCATCTTCTGAAGCTGCAGCAATCCTAGATCACCTTGCGCGTGGATGAGTTACCCGGGTAACTTATCTTCTGACCCTCAGCATCGAAAGGACTCCCGTCACCGTGAAGATCGGCGTCATCGGAACCGGCCAATTTGCCCGCAGCTTCATCAGCCTCTGGCGGCTGCACCCCGACGTGGAGAAGGTCTACGTCACCGACCTGATCGCGGAGCGGGCCGCCCAGCACGTCGAGCAGTACGACCTGGCCGGCAGCTTCCCGGACGTCGAAGCGATGCTGGCCTCGGACGTGGATTCGGTTGCGGTGATGACCCAGCGGTGGAGTCATGGTGAGTTGGCACTCAGGGCGCTCGAGGCAGGCAAGAACGTCTACTCTGCGGTGCCGATGGCGATCAGCGCCGAGGAGATCGCCGCCATCGTGGCGAAGGTCGAGCAGACCGGGCTGATCTACATGATGGGTGAGACCAGCTACTACAACCCCGCGGTGATCTACGCGCGGCAGCGGATCGCCGCCGGAGACTTCGGACGCGTCTTCTATTCCGAGGGAGATTACGTCCACGACATGGACAACGGCTTCTCGGCCGCCTATCAGTTCAGTGGCGGCGAGGACTGGAAGTCGACCGCCAGCTACCCGCCCATGCTCTACCCGACGCACGCCATCGGCGGGGTCCTGGGGGCACTGCCCACCTACGCCACCACGGTGTCGTGCATCGGCATCTCCGACACCGGCACCGACGGCATCTTCGACAAGAGCATCTCGCGCTGGGGCAACGACTTCTCCAACATGACCGCGCTCTTCGAGCTCGCCGACGGCGGGGCGATGCGCACCAACGAGTTCCGCAGGGTGGGCTACTGGAAGGGCCACGAGTCGCGGTTCCGCTTCTACGGCACCGAGCAGGTCTTCGAGCAGTCCGGCGACGGGGCGACGCTGAGTGTGAAGACCGAGGGCGAGGACTACGCCAAGGGTGACACCCTCGACATCAGTGACCTCTTCTACACCGGTGGCGCGGAGCTGCCTGAGGGGTTCGGTGATGTCGACCCAGCGCTGATGCAGAGCTTCGCGTCCGGTACCGCCAAGGTTCAGGACCGCTCACGACTGCCGCGGGAGTTCGACGGCGCTCACAACGGACACGAAGGCAGCCACCACTTCCTGGCCGACGACTTCGTCCGTGCGGTGACCACCCGGACGCAGCCCCCGGTCAACGCCTGGCGCGCAGCCCGGTTCACGCTGCCGGGTGTGGTGGCGTTCGACTCCGCGCGCCAGGGCGGTGCACGGCTCTCGATCCCCGACCACGGCGACGGCCCGGCAGATCCCGGCTGGGACTGAGCGAGACCGCCGCGGGGTGGCACCCGGATCGGTGTCACCCGCATGTCTCGTTACTGGCAGCGTACGTCCGACTGCCCCGGCGATCCTTACGGAAGTCTTTCGGCAAGGTCCTGGGGCATCTGAACCCATTGCGAACCGGCCACCATGGCTGAGTGAATGGAGGGACGAGGAAGCGAGGGGACCGGCGTGCCAGCCAGCAGTGTCCTGGTGATCGAGGACGACCCCACCACGCGTGAGGTGCTCCGCCGCTACTTCACCCGCGCCGGCCTCGACGTCATCGAGGCCGAGGACGGCCTGCAGGGCATCGACGCCTTCGCGCGGTCCTCACCGGCCCTGGTGATCCTCGACCTGATGCTGCCGGGCATCGACGGCCTGGACGTCTGCGAGCGGATCAGGCGAACCAGCGATGTGCCCGTGATGATCCTGACCGCGCTCGGCAGCGAGTCCGACCGGGTGGTGGGCCTCGAGCAGGGCGCGGACGACTACGTCGTCAAGCCGTTCTCGCCCCGCGAGGTCACCCTCCGCGCGCAGCGGCTCCTTCAGCGCTCGGTACGTCAGCCGGACGTGGCAACGGTCCTCGTGGACGGCGACCTGACCGTCGAGCTCGCGGCTCGCCGGGCCACGCTCGGCGTCCGGGAGCTCTCCATGACCTCGCGCGAGTTCGACCTGCTCGCCTTCCTGGTCGCCCACCCCGATCAGGCTTTCCGCCGCCCGGAGCTCCTCAGCCAGGTCTGGGGTTGGGAGTTCGGCGACGACTCGACGGTGACCGTCCATGTGCGCCGGCTCCGGGAGAAGATCGAGCCGGATCCATCCCGTCCGGTGCGGCTGCAGACGGTGTGGGGTGTCGGCTATCGCTATCGCCCGCTGGGAGGTTCGCGTGGATGAGTCGCTTCTGCACATCGCGCCGTGGGCCGCGCTGACCTGCGCCGCGACGATCCTGTTGCTGTGGGGCCTGCTCCGGTTGCTCCGGCAGCACCCCGCGGTATCTCTCGGGGTGGTGGTCGCCGTCCCGCTGTTGGCCGCGCTCGGTTTCGTGGTCGCGATCAGCGGCTTCATGTTCACCGAGCAGCTCGGCTGGACGCTGGTCACCTGCGTCCTCGTCGGGGTCATGCTCGTGCCCGGCTCGGTGCTCATCGGGCAGCAGTTCGCCCGGCGCACGCTCGCAGCCGAGGCGCGCCGCGCCGAGGAGCGCGCCCGCGAGGTGAGCCAACGCGAGCTGATCGGCTGGCTCAGCCACGACCTGCGCACCCCGCTCGCCGGCATCAAGGCGATGGCCGAGGCACTGGAGGACGGCGTCGTGGACGATCCGTCCGAGGTGCGTGACTACGGTGCCCGGATCGGGCGCGAAGCCACGCGGCTGGGCTCGATGGTCGACGACCTGTTCGAGCTCTCCCGGATCAGCAGCGGCGCGCTCGACCTGCGTCCCGAGCCGATCGCCCTGCACGAGCTGGTCAACCAGGCCGTGCGTGGTCTCGGTCCGGTGGCCCGCAGCCGGGGCGTTGGTCTCGACGTGGACCTGCCGCCCGTGCTGGGCCTGGGGTCGGGGCCGGAACTGGAGCGCGTGGTGCAGAACCTCATGGTGAACGCCGTCCGGCACACCAGGACGGGGCAGCGAGTGGAGGTGCGCGGGGGACGGGACGGCGCCGAGACCTGGCTGGCCATCACGGACGGCTGCGGCGGGATCCCTGCCGAGGACCTTCCCCGAGTATTCGATGTCGGCTACCGCGGCAGCGCCGCCCGCTCGCCCGAGCAATCGCCGCTGGGGGCGGGCGCCGGCCTCGGTCTGGCGATCGTGAGAGGCCTGGTCAACGCGCAGTTCGGCCAGGTGTCGGTACGCAACGTCGGGCAGGGCTGCTGCTTCACCGTCCGGCTGCCGACGGCGCCGGCGGCAGCATCGAGTTGACCTGGACGGCGAACTGCCGGCGTCCCCGAAGTGCGGGACGCCGGCAGTCTGCGGGTTGGTCAGCTGGCTGCGATGCCTTCCAGCGGGTGGCCGCTGGATGCACCCAGACCGGTGTCGACGCTGCCGATGCTGCTCAGCGAGCCATTGGCCGAGCGGCGGAACTCGTCGATCTTCCCGGTGGCGCCGCTGAGCTGGTAGACGAACCGGCCGTTGCGGGACGCCGCCAGGTCGACCGGGCCACCGTCGGTGTGGGCTGCGGTCGCGTCCCGCAGGGTCAGCCGTCCGGAGTGATCGGCGACCGCGGAGATGCTGTCCGAGCCGGCGTTGGCGACGTAGACCGTGCCGTGCACGACCACGGACCAGCAGGCCGCCGCCTGGCCGGTCGGGCCGATGGACGAGGTGAGCGCCAGCGTTCCGTCCCTGTGCACGCGGTAGGCGCTCACCAGGCCGGTGGCGTCGACGACGAGGAGGTGGTGGCTGCGGTCGAACGACAACGCGAACGGCACGGTGCCGGACGTCGTGACGATCGGTTTGGCCGCGGGCCGACCGGACCGGTCGAGCGGGAAGACGAGCAGGTTGCCGTGTGTCTTCGTGGCAACGACCACTGCGTGCCGGTCAGGCGTGATCGCGACCTGAGAAGGTGTCTGCAGGAACTCCGGGTTCCCGTTGTCGGACAGGTGCAGCGAGCGGCTGGTACCCGACAGCGGGACGACCGTCCGTCCGGCCAGTCGGTAACCCGTGATCGAGCCGCCGCCGCGGGCGTTCAGGACGTAGACGAGATTGCCGACCACGCTCACCGATACGGGAAGGTCGCCGTGGGTGGACAGGACCTGTCGGACGTCGAGCCGGCTGCCGTGGACGCCGAAGACGGTGACGGTGTCACTGCCGCCATTGACGGCGAACAGCAGGTTTCGCGCCCGGTCGAGGGTGAGCGATCCCTGGGACGCGAGCGGATCGACGACCGAGCCGGCTTCCTGGGCGCCCGCTCCGCCCGTGGAGTAGGTGCCGGCGCGTGCGAGCCGGCCGTCCGAGTACCGGTCGTAGGCGATCACGGCGTTGTGCGCGGGGTCGTCGGTCTGGACGAATACCGCGCCGACCGCGTGCGACGTGGGATGAGCCGTCGCCGAGGCTGTCGGGGCTGGTGCGACCGCGAGGGCCGCGGCCGCAGCGGCGGTCGCGACGAACGTGGTGAGACGTGGAAGTTTCACGGTGCCACTCCTGTCGGAAGAGGGTTTGTTGGCACCTGCCAGTCAACGCGCGCGCCCCCTGCACCTCCATGACAGCGGGCTTACCTGCTGCTTACGAGAGTCTGACGCGGGCTACTCGCGTCCCGGGAACAGCAGGGTGCCCAGGCCGCGCCGGACCCCCGCCCGCTCGCTGACCCGCCGAACGGCGAGCAGTGTGCCGCCGACGTACGGCTCGGGGCTCGGCCCCGGATCGTGGCGCAGGATGAGCCGCTCGCCCGGGCCGCCGAACACCACCTCGGTGCTCACGACGAAGCTGGGCAGCCGAACCGAGTGGATCCGCGTGCCCGCGACCTCGGCGCCGCGCGGTGCGGGAGATTCCGGCGACCAGCTGCAGGTCGGGGCTCGCCTCGATCGCCGGAACCAGTGCCCGTCCCGTCCATCCGGTTACGCCGGCAACGCAGACCCTGATCATGCGAAGGCTACTCGGGCGCCTCACGGGCGCCGTGGCTCAGCGTCGCGTGGCGAGGCGGGCGTGGACGCGTGGTCGCTGGCGTGGGTCGACGCGCGTGGCGGAGGGCCATTCGGGCGTGTTGAGGGAGCTGACCGGGCCGGCACCCGCACGCCTCTCAGGAAGGCAGGCCTGCCTGGATTCCCATGAATGCGAATGAGGTGGCGGCAACCCGATCCCACATGACTCGCGCCCGGCCGAGGACGAAGTCTGCGACTTGGCGGACGTTTGCGGGAATCGCGTCCAGCGCGGACAACTCCTCTCGCGACGTCCACACCAGAACTTCGGACTCGCCCTCTGCTGGACGCCCGTTCGGCTCCGAGCTGGTCACGAACGCGAACCCCAGATCGATGTGCCGATGCCGTCCGTCTGAGTCGAAATCATGGGTGCGCACGCTGACGGGTATCGGATGCAGAACAGTGGAATCCAGGGACGGAACGGTCATCCGCGACGGCGGTTGCAGCACGTCGAGCTGGGCGAGGTCGTAGCCCGTCTCCTCGCGGACTTCTCGGGCCAGGGCCGCCCACGGGTGTTCGTCGAGTTCCACATGCCCGCCCGGCTGCAGGAACAGGTCCAGCCGCTTGTGTTTGTGCAGTAATAGCCGCGGACCCTCCGCTGACTCGCGGACGATGAACGCGCTCACGGTCAAGTCGTGCTGCCCTGCGCCTGTGTGGATATGTGCCATGACGCCTGAACCCTACCGGGGCCAGCGCCACGGCCTGGGGACACCGCCCGCCTCCACCTGAGGCGCACGTGACGCGCGACGGATGGGCTCCCGAGCGGGACGACCGGATTTGCGCACTCGATGGCCGCAATGCAGGCTCAGGGCGGAGAATCCCGATCGAGTGCGCAATTCCGACTGGGCCAGTTCCTGGCGGCCAGGATCGCCGCCGGGGCGTGACACAGCAGGTCGTACTGCGTGTCGTCGATCTGGTCGAGCGGCACGGGGTGGTTCAGCCGGTCGGAGATCAACTCGAGGTACGCGTCGATCCACCGCCGCTTGTCCTTCGATCCGCCGGCGACGCCGAGGCTGAGGCGATCCAGCGTCGGAGCCTTCCCGTTGGGCGTGGCGACAGTGATCTCCCAGCCGACTTCGCTGAAGAGGCGATGTGGCTCGGCAAGTTCCTCCGCCCAGTAGCCGGTGGGGTGCAACGTGCCGTCGGACAGCGTCCAGACATCGGCGGCGGTGACGACGAAGAGCACAGTGGTCATGCGGTGGACCTTCGCCGGGGCTACGCCCACTGTCGACCCCACGGGGAAGGAGCGGGCTGGTCGTGGTCGCGCGCGGCGATCTCCACCATCGCCAGCAGGTTCGGTGGCGGTGGTGGGTCGGTGGGCCAGACCGCGCGCAGGGGACGCTCGATGGTGAGCCCGTCCACCATCACCGCGCGCAGCTCGCCGGACGCCACGGCCGCGTGCACGGCCAGTTCGCTGAGCACTGCCGGTCCCGCGCCGGCGGCCACCGCCACCCGGACGGCGGCATTGCCGGTGAGCTCGAGCGCGGGCGGCGCGAGATGGAAGCCGGTCATCGCCTGTTCGTAGCTGACGCGGGTGCCGGAGCCGGGCTCCCGCACGATCAGGGCCGTCGCGGCGAGCTCCTGACGAGTGACCGGACGGGTGCGTCTGGCCCAGTCGTGGCCGGGGGAGACCACCACGACGAGGCGGTCGGTGGCGACCGTCCGACTCTCGGTCGGGACGTCGATGGTGCGGGGGAGTTGGGGGCTCTCCACGAAGCCGAGCACGCCCCCGCCGCTGACCAGGCGGCCCACCTCGACAGAGTTGGCGACGGTCAGCGTGACCGTGGCGTCCGGGTGCTCGGTGCGCAGGATCGCCAGCCAACGGGGCAGCAGGTCCTCGGCGATGGTGTGGCTGGCCGCGATCCGCAGGGGCGCGTCCGCCTGGGTGAGCGCCGATACGCCGGCGAGCAGCTGACGGTTGGCCTCGAGCACCTGCCTGGCCCAGTCGACGACGAGCACGCCGGACGCAGTGAGGGTCGCGCCGCGGGTCGAACGGGTGAGCAACGGGGTGCCCAACTGGTTCTCCAGGCGGCGCAGGGCCCGGCTCGCATTCGCCTGGGCCAGTCCGACCACCCGGGCGGCCGCGCTCACTCCGCCGTACTCTGCCGTGGCGACGAGCACGATGAGGTCGCCCACGGCGGGCGTCTGCCGCCATGCCGAATGCCACTCATTCATATCGCGAACGATATAGGTGAGATCCAGAATTCCCGACTACAGCGATAGCTCCAGTAGCAATAGCGTGACAGGGTGACGCGTTCCCTCCTCGACTCTGAGTCCACCTCGCCTGCCCCGCCCATCGCGCCCACCCGGCATCGACCGTGGCTGGGTCTCGCCCTTTCGCTGGCGGGCGCGGGGGTGGCGATCGGGGTAGGTCAGCTGGCTCCGGGCGTGAGCGCGATGTTGGTGGCGATCCTGCTGGGCGCGTTGCTGGTGAACGTCGCCGCGCTGAGGGGTGGGCTCCCTGCGAGCCTCGAGCCGGGCCTGGCCGTGGCCGCGCGGCGGTTCCTGCGCCTCGGCGTCGTGCTGCTCGGCCTGCAGCTCGTGCTGGGGGACATCGCCGCCCTGGGCTGGCAGATCGTCGTGGGCGTCGTGGTGATCGTCGCAGGCACCATGGGCATCACCCTGCTGCTGGGACGCTGGCTGCGGATCGATCCCTCACAGGCGCTGCTGATCGCGGGCGGCTTCTCGATCTGCGGGGCCGCCGCGGTGGCTGGTGTCGACGGCGTGCTCGCCCGGCGCAAGGACGCCGAGACAGCCACCGCGGTCGCGCTGGTCGTCCTGTTCGGGACCGTCATGATCGCGGTGATGCCGACGTTGACCGGGTTGCTCGGGCTCGATCCGCACACCGCAGGCATCTGGACGGGTGCCTCGGTGCATGAGGTCGCCCAGGTCGTTGCCGCCGCGGGGATCATCGGACCGGACGCGCTGAAGGTCGCCGTGGTCGTCAAGCTGGCCCGGGTGCTGATGCTCGCCCCGGTACTCGGAGTGATCTCCTGGCGGCAGCGCGCCGAGGTCGCGGCGAGCGCCCGTCCGGACCGGAAGCTGCCGCCGCTGGTTCCGCTGTTCGTGGTGGGCTTCGTCGCCATGGTGGTGGTTCGCAGTGTCGGAGTGCTCCCGGCCCCGGTGCTGGACGGGGCGAAGACCGCCGAGACCTGGCTGCTCGCCGCCGCCATGTTCGCGCTGGGAACGTCGGTGCACTGGGCCGTGCTCAGGCGGGCCGGCGGACGCACGCTGGCGCTGGCCGGGCTGGCGACGCTCGTGGTCACCACGCTCGGCGGCGGGGTGGCCGCGGTCGCCGGCTGACGGTGCCCTCCCCGCGTTATGCGCGGCCCGCGGCGCGAGGCACCACGTCCATGCCAAGGACACCCGGAACGAGGACGCGGTGGCCGTCCGTTCCCGTCTGGAGACGACCCCCAATGACCGGATCTCGGAACGGGCGTGGAACTATGTCGCGGTCGGCCACGGCCATCCGGACGCGCCGTGCTCCGGGCCGCCTACTGTGCGGATCGAGTCAGAACCCTTCGGGGAGCCGAGGGGTGTAGGGCGCGCCGAGCATCCGCAGTTCGTCCGGCGTGAGCTCGAGGTCAAGAGACGCCACGGCCTCGGCGAGGTGCTCGGGCTTCGTGGCTCCAATGATCGGCGCGGTGACGGCGTCCTGCTGGCGCACCCACGCCAGGGCGACCTGGGCGCGCGAGACGCCACGACTGGCGGCGACGCGGGCGACCGCGTCCACGATGCGGCGGTTCGAATCGACGTCGGTCTGGTACAGGCGCGAACCGAAGGTGTCGCTGGAACTGCGTTGCGTGGTCTCGTCCCAGTCCCGCGTCAGTCGGCCGCGAGCCAGCGGTGACCACGGCAGCACGCCCACCTGCTGGTCCATGCAGAGCGGGTGCATCTCGCGTTCCTCCTCCCGCTGCAACAGGTTGTACTGGTCCTGCATGGAGACGAACCTCGTCCAGCCGCGAACCTCGGCGGTGTGTTGTGCCTTCGCGAACTGCCACGCCCACATCGAGGACGCCCCGATGTAGCGCGCCTTGCCCGAGCGGACCACGTCGTGGAGCGCCTCCATGGTCTCTTCGATCGGCACCTCGGGATCCCACCGGTGGATCTGGTAGAGGTCGACGTAGTCGGTGCCGAGTCGACGCAGGCCGTCGTCGATCGCGGCGAGGATGTGCGCCCTGGACAACCCGGCCTGGTTCGGCCCGGGTCCCATGCGCCCGTGCACCTTGGTCGCGACCACGACCTCGTCCCGCCGGGCAAGGTCCTTCAAGGCCCGGCCCACGATCTCCTCGCTGGTGCCGTCGGAGTACACGTCCGCCGTGTCGAATGTGGTGATCCCGGCCTCCAGCGCCTGTCTGATGATCGGTCGGCTCTGCTCCTCGGGCAGCGACCAAGGGTGTGGGCCGCGGCCCGGGTCTCCGAAGCTCATGCACCCCACGACAACGGCCGAGACCTTCAGTCCCGACCCACCCAGCCTCACGTACCTCATCGTTCCGACTCCTCTTCGTGGGCATAGTGGCGATCGTAGGGACCGCGCCCACGCACGGCTTCCATCATTGCGCGTCTGTCCGGATCGGGTTGGGGGCGGGGACCATACTTGATCCGGTTGCAGCTTGACGACGGATTCTGGGAGGCGCGGCGATGCCGGACATGGGTGGCTGGGAGTGGGTGATCCTGGCGATCGTTGCACTCGTGCTGTTCGGCGGCTCGCGGCTCGCGAGTGTCGGCAAGAACGCAGGCAAGGCGATCCGGGAGTTCAAGGAGGAGACCTCGGGGCTGACCAAGCCCAGCGAGACCACCACCCCGGCACCGACCGAACCCGCTGCCGCGACTCCGCCCGCGCCGGACCCCGGTTCCGACCACTCCTGATCCCGCTCGTTCGGCGCGGTGGTCGTCGTCGGACGCCCCCGGGCCGAGGAAAGCCGCATGGGTTAGGGTCTGGAGCAGGCGATGGATCCCGCCCGGGCTCGTCCCGAACCGCCGGCCGGCTGATGGTTCCTGTGCGTCGAGACGGGCGTACGCACGCCCGGCCCGGAGGTAGAGATGGCATTCGGTCGCGTGCCGCAACCCAGCCCGCAGCGCATGGTGCCGGTACCCGGCCACCCGCTCGTCGTCGGCGTGATTCCCGGTCAACCTGAACTCGTCGCCCTGACAGCGGCCGCCTGGGCGCAAGCACTCGGGAACGTCACGATCTACTTCGGCTACTCGGACGCCGCCCGGATCGTCGACGCCGAGTACGCGGACGGCACCGTCCAGCACTCCGCGATCGACCCCGACCAGGCCGACGACGTCTGGGAGCGCCGCGAACAGGAGATCCAGCACTTCCTCGGCGAAGTGCTGGTCGAACACACCGGGCCGTGGGAGTTCCGCTACCTGGCCGGACGCGCCGACCGCGCGCTCACCCACCTGGCGCGAGCGGTGGACGCCTCGGCCATCATCGTGGGAGCGAAGCACCCGTCGTCCACCGAGCGGGTGCGGGAATTCCTGGCTGGGTCGGTGGCCGTCCGCCTCACCCGTCACCAGCATCGGCCCGTCCTGATCGTGCCGCTCGCCGTCATCGACTGGAAGGCACCCACCAAGTGGTAGTTCCCGATCCCGGGCACACCATTCCCGGCCTGCGCATGCTCCGGATCCCGGTGCGTCCCGCATGGCTGGGGGTGATCATGGTCGGGGGGACGGTGGGGACGGCCGTCCGCGCCTGGCTCGAGGGCGCCCATCCTGCGGTGCCCGGGGAGTGGCCGTGGACGACGTTCGGGATCAACATCTCGGGCGCGCTGATCCTCGGCGTCCTGCTGGAAGTCCTCGCCGAGACCGGCCCCGACCGCGGCTGGCGGCGAGGGTTGCGCCTCGGTGTGGGCACCGGCGTCCTGGGTGGCTACACGACCTACAGCACTTTCGCCGTCGAGACCCTCCAGGTGCTGCAGTCCGGCGCCTGGCTGGTCGCGCTGGGGTACGCGCTGGGCAGCGTCGTCCTTGGGCTCCTGGCTGCCTTCGCCGGTGCACGGGGGGTGCGTTGGCTGATGCGCGGCTACCGCAGGGCGAGGGGGGCGATCCGGTGATCCAGCTGCTGGTGGCGCTGGCCGGCGGGCTCGGGGCGGTCACCCGGTTCGTCGTGGACGCGGAGGTCGGTCGCCGGGCGCCCAACCTCGGTATGCCGCTGGGCACCGCGTTCATCAACGTGAGCGGCTCGTTCCTGCTCGGCCTGATCACCGGCTGGTGGGCCTTCCACACCGGCGACCCCGGGATGCGGGCCATGCTCGGCACCGGCTTCATGGGCGGCTACACAACCTTCAGCACCGCCTGTGTCGAGGCCGCCCGTCTGGCCCGTGCCGGACGCGGCTGGTCGCTTCTCGTGCACGCGGCAGGCATGCTCGTGCTGAGTGTCGCAGGGGCCGCGCTGGGCTTCTGGCTCGGCAGCGTGCTGCCGTGATCCTCGGGGACGAATATCTGGCCTGAGAAGAGTATGTGATCTTTCTCAGGAACCTGTTAGCATTCTTTCTGCGATTCCCCCCCGAGAATCGATGGGCTCTGAGCAGCCCACCTGCTCGCATGCCTTGAAGGGACATTCATGTTCTCGTCTCGTGTCCGCAGCCAGCGTCGTCGCTGGGCGGGCCTGCTCACCGGCTGGTCGCTCCTGGTGACGCTCGGCGTCGCCTCAGTCGGTGTCGCCGTGGCTCCCGAGGCCGTCGCCGCCGCTCCGAAGGCAACGTCCGTCTCCGGCAGCAAGCCGAAGGTCTCCGACACCACCCCGCGCGTCGGTCAGGTGCTCCGGGTCAAGTCGGGCTCCTGGAAGCCGGCCGGCACCACGCTGAGCTACCAGTGGTACCTCGACTCGACGCCGATCAGCGGCCAGACCGGAGCCATCTATGTCGTGCGGCCCGGTGACCTGAAGCACCGGCTCAAGGTCTCGGTGACCGGCCAGGCGAGCGGGCTCACCGCCCTCACGAAGACGTCCTCCGCGACGTCGAAGGTCGCCGCCGGATACTTCAAGAAGGCGACCGTGAAGGTCAGTGACACCAAGCCGGTCGTGGACAAGGTTCTGACGGCCAAGGTGGGCACCTGGACGCCATCGCCCACGCGCACGTCCTACCAGTGGTACAAGGTGTCCTCGAAGGGCAAGACCTCCCGGATCACCGGTGCCACATCCGCGTCCTACACCGTGACCAGTTCGGTGAAGGGGTACCGGCTGAAGGTGAAGGTGTCCGTGGCCGCCGCGGGCTACCACTCGACCTCGGTCACCTCTTCGAAGACCTCGAAGGTGGTCCAGTACAGCTTTGCCACCAAGCCGCGGCCGTCCATCACGGGCAAGGCGACTTCGGGGTCGAGGCTGAGCGCCGTCGCGGGGACCTGGGCGCCCAACCCGGACAGCCTCACCTACCAGTGGAACCGCAACGGGAAAGCGATCGGTGGCGCGACCGGCCAGAGCTACGCGATCACCAATGACGACCTGGGCAAGAAGCTCACCGTTTCGGTGAAGGCTGCGAAGGCCGGCTACGTGACGGCGACAGCGACCTCCCCCGCGGTCACGCCGACCACTTCGGTCATCACGCCGTCCGGCACGGGCAGCGAGCTCCACGTCGGCACCTTCAACCTGTCCGGCAGCAACACCGACAGCAGCGCGTCCGGTGACCACGAGGTGTGGTCGAAGCGGATGCCCAAGGTGGTGTCGCAGATCCTCGGCGAGCGTTCCGATGTTGTGGGACTGCAGGAGGCCTACTGGGGTGGGACCACCACCCAGTACACCCAACTCGTGGACGCGCTGAACGACGCCGGCGGCAGCTATGCGGTCACGGACGAGGCCAAGAGCGCGTCCGCCGGTACCCGGATCCTCTACAACACGGCCACCGAGAAGCTCCTCGACAACGGCACCTACACCTATGCCGCCCAGGCTTCGGGCAAGCAAACGCGCTACCTCGTGTGGGCCACCTTCCAGGACGTGCGGAGTGGCAAGAAGTTCTTCTACGCCGACACCCATCTCGACCCGTACTCGGCCAGCAACAGTTCGAGCACGGTGAAGGTCGCCGAGTGGCGTGAACTCATCAAGGAGATCCCCAAGCTGAACTCCGGGGGCCTGCCGGTGATCACGGTCGGCGACTTCAACACGTCGAAGTGGTGGAGTGAGACGAAGGAGACCTTGCCCGCCATGAAGGCCGCCGGATTCGGCGACGTCATGAACCAGCAGTACCAGACCAACCCGCCCACCGGGGTTCGCGCCGAGTCGGTGGTCAACGGCTGGATCAACTCCTTCAACGGCTATCGCAAGGACGTCACGAAGTACTCCTACCCGACCCGCCACGACAAGGTCGGAAACGGGGTCGACTGGATCTTCGCCACCAACTCGCTGCGGGTGAAGCAGTGGAAGGTGGTCATCGACTTCGATCCCGCCACGCTGAAGATCAACGGCGTGATCCCGTCCGATCACAACATGATCAGCGCAATCATCGCGTTGTAGCCGAACCTTCAACCCGGCCCCGGCGGTGCTCACCGCCGGGGCCGCTGTATGCCGACCGTCGTCCTCGACGGCCTCAGGCCCGACCGCGTAGTGTTGTCACCCGTAGGGGGGACAACGCCGGTAGGCTGCGGGACAGCGCCGCCACGCTGACCCATCGCACGGACGTGAGGAGGAGCGCGGTGAACGATCAGCCCGGACGAGAGTTCGAGGTGGTCGTCAAGCCCGGCTTCGCGGTCACCATGGTCGGTCTGGTCGCCGTGTACACGTGGTACCACGCACTCACCACCCGCCGCATCGGTGAGCCGGTTTCGCTGCTGGAGTCACTGAACTGGGCGGCGGCGGTCACCGTCCTGATCCTCTTCGGCACCCTGCTGCACGAGTTGGGGCACGTCGCCGCCGCGCTGGCGGCCGGCCACCAGTGGACGAAGGCGGTCCTGAACGGGGCCGGGCTGGGTGTGGTGATCGAGCCCAGGCCGCAGGGGTGGGATCGACTCCTGCGCAGTGCCGCCGGGCCATTCGCGCACCTGCTCTTCGCGCTGCCGCTGCTCGTGGTGGCGTTCGTCGGCAGCCCGCCGGAACACGTCGGTCTCGGCGCGGCGTCCACGTCGATCTGGTGGGTCGGTGGCATCAGCAGCCTGTTCCTCGCGGTGCTCAACGCCCTGCCGATCCCCGGTTTCGACGGCGCGAAGGTGCTCGAAGGCATCCGCGACCTGCGCGGCAATCGGCGCACGCTCGTCGCCAGCCGGGTCGTGAAGACCTGACCTGGCCGTCCTCTGGTGGCGCGCGGTGCGCGGATGGCAGAGTTGGACGCCAGGAAGCGTCCAGCGGTCCGCCGTTCCGGTGAGTCACCCCGTCCGCTGCTGAAGACCCCGCAAGGGGCGGCCGGTCGCGTCCAGGGGAGCGGACGCGACCGGTTCCGTGCTCCTGGACGCCCTCCGGGCTGGCAGAATGCGACGAGGAGCCGGTCGCGTTCCGGCGGAAAGGCTCCGGGAGGCCGCGATGGCCCCGCTATGTCGAACCACACAGGAGTTGTGCCATGCCCGAAGCACTCGCGTACGCCATCGACGGCCCCACCGGCCGGTTCGCCCGGACCATCATCCAGCGTCGTGAACCGGGCCCGACCGAGGTGTTGTTCGACGTCGTCTACGCCGGCATCTGCCACTCCGACATCCACACCGCCCGGGGCGAGTGGGGGCCGGCCACCTACCCATTGGTGCCGGGACACGAACTCGCGGGCGTTGTCCGGGAGGTCGGGCCCGGCGTTACGAAGTTCTCGGTCGGCGACCGGGTGGGCGTCGGCTGCTTCGTCGACTCGTGCGGCGAGTGCGAGCAGTGCCGGGCGGGGGACGAGCAGTTCTGCGACGGCCCCGGCGGCACGATCTGGACGTACAACGCCACCGGCAGGGACGGCCTGCCCACCGCGGGCGGCTACTCCACCTGCATCACCGTCGAGCAGGACTACCTCTGCCGCATCCCGGACGGGATCGAACTGGCCAACGCCGCCCCGCTGCTGTGCGCGGGCATCACCCTCTACTCGCCGCTCAAGCGGTGGGGCGCCGGCCCCGGCAGGCGGGTCGCGATCGTCGGCATGGGCGGGCTCGGCCACATGGGCGTCCAGATCGCCGCCGCGATGGGCGCGGAGGTGGCGGTGATCAGCCAGACCCGGTCGAAGGAGGCGGACGGGCGCAGGTTCGGAGCGTCCGAGTACCATGCGGTCTCCGAGCCCGGGACGCTGCGTGCGCTGCGCAAGAGCTTCGACCTGATCGTCAGCACGGTGTCGGCCGACCAGAACCTGAACGCCCTGATCGGCTGCCTGAAGACGGGCGGCGCGCTCGTCGATGTCGGCCTGCCCGAACATCCCGTGCCGCTGAACCTCAGCGGCCTGGTCGGCCAGCGGCGGATCCTCGCCGGCTCACAGATCGGCGGCATCGCCGAGACCCAGGAGATGCTCGACTTCTGCGCGGCCCACGGACTCGCGGCCGAGGTCGAGGTGATCGGCGGCGAGGACATCAACGCCGCGTACGACCGCGTCGTCGCGTCCGACGTCCGCTACCGCTTCGTGATCGACACCTCGACGTTCAAGGGCTGACCGCGACGAACCTCACACGGCGGCGTCCGCGACCGCCTTCATCACCGGGCGCAGCTGCAACCACCACTGCTCCTTGGGACGGCGGTAGCGCAGGTCCATCTCGGCCATCATCTGGCTCACCGGGAACGCGGTCACCTTCGACTGCACGAGGCCCAGGTAGTGGCTCTCGGACGTCCCGGCGGCGAACTCCGCGCTGATCAGGTCCAGGGCCCGCGACACCAGCCGGACGGCCAGCAGCCGGTCGAACGGGGACGGGCAGCCGCCCTGCTGGATATGGCCCAGGATGTTCTGCCGCACGTCGTACAGGCCCTGTCCCTCCTGTTCGAGCAGCCGGGCCAGGAAGTCGGTGGTGTAGAGCGGGTTGGCGTTCTCGTTGCGGATCGCGAGGAACAGCTTGCGTCCGGAGGCGAAGCTGTTCCGCAACCACTCCAGGTCCTCCTGCAGCGAGGCGAGGCTGATGCCCTCCTCATGCAGGTAGACCCGCTCGGCGCCCCCGGCCAGCGCTCCCATGAGGGCGAGGTAGCCGCAGTAGCGGCCCATCGTCTCGACCACGAAGGCGCGCTTGGCTGCGCTGCCCGACATCTTGATCCGGTCAACGGCCTCGGTGATCACGTTCAGCGCGGTGTCGGCTCCGATCGCCAGCTCCGAGCCGGGCAGGTTGTTGTCGATGGACGCAGGGACGCACACGATCGGCAGGCCGCATGCGGGGAACCGGTCTTTCTCCCGATGCATCAGGTCGGCCGCCTGATAGCCGTTCCAGCCGCCGATCATCAGCAGCGCGTCGATCCGGTGGTCCTCGATCGAGCGGCTGATCCGGTAGAGCTCCTCGACGGTCGGCACCGTCCGCCGCACGCCCAGGTCGGCGCCGCCGTCCACCAGCCAGCCCTCGACGTCACCCCAGGTCAGCTCGGTGATGTGACCGTCCCGCAGACCCGGGAACCCGTCCTGGACGCCGAGCATGGTGTGGCCGCGACTGATGCCGAGCCGGACGGCGTCCCTTGCTGCGGCGTTCATGCCCGGCGCGAGCCCGCCGGCGTGGATGATCGCGATCCGCTTCGACGACTCGGGGGCGTCGATCCGGCTCGGCTCGACCAGCTCGGCGAAGATCCGGGACGACTCAGTGAACGAGCCGCCGCGCATCGCCATCGCCGCCTCGTAGTCGCCGGACACGATCAGCTCCGGCACCTGCCTGGTCTTCGCCACCGCCTCTACCAGCGGCACCCGGTTCACCCGGTTGCCACGGAACCCGATCACGGGCCCGGCGCTGTCGGCGGTGGCGGTGAGCACTTCCCGGACGGCCTCGTGGCCCAGCCAGGTGGACGCCCAGCGGTCGTAGGCGCTGGGCGCGCCGCCGCGCTGCACGTGGCCGAGGATCGTCACGCGGGCGTCCTCGTGCAGCTGGTCCTCGATCACCTGGCGCACGTACGCGGACGTGATCGGCTGCCCCTGCCGGTCACGGGCACCCTCGGCCACGACCACGAGCGAGTCGCGCCGGCCGGCCGCGCGGCCGCGCCGGAGCGCGGTGCACATGCGCTCCTCCCAGCCCGGCTCGGGCGGGTTCTCGGGCAGCAGCACGTAGTCGCAGCCGCCCGCGATGGCGCTCATCAACGCGAGGTAGCCGCAGTGGCGTCCCATCACCTCGACCACGAAGCTGCGCTGGTGGCTGGCCGCGGTACTGGCCAGGGCGTCGATGGCGTCCACGATCCGGTGCAGGGCGGAGTCGGCGCCGATGGTCATATCGGTGCCGACCAGGTCGTTGTCGATCGAGCCGACGAGCCCGGCGAACATCAGCGCGGGGTGGGCGTCCGCGACGTCCTGCTCCAGCTCTCCGGACGCGACCAACTCGGCCAGCAGTTCCGGCCACTCGGCGCGGAACTGGTCAAGACCAGAGAGCGAGCCGTCGCCCCCGATCACGATCAGCCGGTCGATGCCGTGCTGCAACAGGTTGCGGGCGGCCTTGCGGCGTCCGTCGCGCTCGCGAAAGTCCTTCGACCGGAAGGTGCCGATCATCGTGCCGCCCCTGTGCAGGATGCTGCCGACGTCCTCCCAGGCGAGTTCGCGGATGCCCGTCCCGCCGTCCACCATGCCCTGGTAGCCCTCATAGACCGCGTACACCTGGGCGCCGAGGGTGATCGCCGTCCGCACCACGGAGCGCACTGCGGCGTTCATGCCCTGGGCGTCGCCACCGCTGGTCAGGATGCCGATCCGCTTGCCCGCGCCAGGGCGCCCGTCCGGCTGGTCGTCGATGCTCATGCCGCCATTCTCTCGTCCGGAGCAGCCCACCGCGCCCGAACGACAAGGGGACGGTTCTCCCAGTTCGAGGGGACGGTTCTCTCGATTCACGATGAACTGGGGGAACTGTCCCCCCGAACCGGCGGAACCGTCCCCTCGAACCGGGAGAACCGTCCCCTCGAACCAGGAGAACCGTCCCCGTTGTTCAGGCGAGGCCGAGGTACTCCTCGAGCGTCTCGGAGTTGCCGTGGAACTTCATCGCGTCCTTGGGGCCGATGTAGCGGTAGTGCCATGGCTCGTAGTGGTAGCCCGTGATCTTCGTCTTGCCGTTCGGGTAGCGCAGGATGAAGCCGTACTCGTGGGCGTGCTTGAACAGCCACTTGCCGGTCGCCGTGTTCGCCATCGGGAGGCTCCAGGTGACGCCGTCCCACAGGTCCACGGCCAGGCCGGTCTGGTGCTCGCTGGCCCCGGCCGGGGCGTAGAAGCTGATGTTCTGCGGGTAGTTCTTCAGCGCCCGCTGGTAGCTGGCGTTCTGGGACGCCCAGCCGCGGTAGCCGCTGTGCACGCGGATCCGGACGCCGTCCTTCTTCGCAGCGGCCGTCATCTTCACCAGAGCGGCCGCAGCGTCAGCGTCCAGGTGGTACGGACCGGTGGGGTGCTGGGGGCCGTAGGCCGCGCTGATTCGGTGCTTCTTCGAGACCACGATGATCCCGTTCACCGCGTACGGGGTGCTCAGCTGGCGGCCCTTACGGGTGTCCTTCGGCGGTGCAGTGGGAGTCGGCTTCGGCGTCGTGCGGGGGGTCGGCGACGCTGAGGCGGTTGCAGTGGTCAGCGTCGTCGACGGCGTCGTCTGGATCACGCTCGCAGGCGCAGGGACGGAGGTGTTCGGCGTCGGCTGGACGCTGCATCCGCCCAGCCAGGGGCCAGTCGTCAGCGTGACGACGACGAGGACGTTCGTGTACCTCACGGGCGATGGGTGCCCGGGGCTCCCCACGCCTTTGCAGCGTGAGTTTCCGACGGTGCGGCCTGGACCGTCGGCGCAGCAGCACGGGCCGGGGCCTTCGGCACATGCCGGACGTGCGTGAGCGGCTGCGAGGCGTGGCCGCTGGGCTCCGTCGTGCGACTGGTGCCTGGCGTGCTCTTGACGCCCTCGACCTGCTTCGCGGCCTCGGACGCTTCCTTGCGCGCGGGCTCGGCCGGCGGCTGGTCCGCCTTCACGGGGCGATCAGGCCTGGGGCCGGACGATGTCGCACCCGAGTCGGCCGTGGGTGCAGTGCCGGACGTCATCGCAGCAGCGTCCGTGCCGCCACCCGACCACGGACGATGCGTCGGCCTGGTCCGGGTCGGCGTGGGCGTGGGGGTCGGCGTCGCCGTGGCGGTATTCGTCGGCACGGCGGTCGGCGTAGCCGTCGGCTCCGTCGGGGTGTTCGTGGGCGTAGCGGTAGGCGTGTCCGTGGGTGTGGCTGTTGGCTCGGTCGGTGTGGCTGTTGGTTCCGTGGGTGTGGCTGTTGGTTCCGTGGGTGTAGCGGTGGGTTCGGTCGGTGTGGCCGTGGGTTCGGTCGGTGTGGCCGTGGGTTCGGTCGGTGTGGCCGTTGGTTCCGTGGGTGTGGCCGTTGGTTCCGTGGGTGTGGCCGTTGGTTCCGTCGGGGTGTCCGTCGGCGTGGCGGTAGGCGTATCCGTGGGTGTGCCGGTCGGCTCGGTGGTCGGTGTGGTCGTCGGCTCGGTGGGCGTGGCTGTCGGAGTCTCCGTCGGCTCGGTGGTCGGCGTCTCGGTAGCCGAGGGAGTCGGGCTCTCCCATGGCTCCACGCTGTGCGAAGGGGTCGACGTCGGCACATTGACCGTCGACGACGTGGGCGAGGAACTCGGCGTCACGGTCGCCGTCGGCGAGGGAGTAGTGGGGAGCCCTGCGGTTGGGGTCGGCGTCGGCCCGACGGTCGACGAAGGGCTGGGCGATGAACTCGGCGGCGGAGTCTGCGAGGTGGTGGGCACAACCACGGGACCGATGGTCGGCTGCACCTGGTCGCCGGTGGTGATCAAGGGCACGCCAGAGCGAGGCGGCGCCACCAAGGCGCCTGCAGCAACGCATGCTGCCGCGGCAAGCCAGATACCTGCCTTCGCCATCGCGTACCCCCCGCAAGCAGTGGCTAGTGCTCGTTGAAGCTACTGTACTCGTTCGGACCGAACAATTCGCGACCATCGCCGTCGCTCCACTACGAGGTTCCGGCGTGCTTGCTCGGCCCATTCCCGTTGCGCGGGTTTCGACCGGTACAACGGTTGCCTCGAGAATAGTGTCTCCAGCACCCGCAGGCGACCAGCAGCGAAAAGCTCATCGCTGATCTCGGGGTACTCCAGGCGCACGTCCCGGGAGTACACGTGGTAGCGCCCCGGGATCAACCCCAGGACGGAGAGGTCCGCGTCCACGAGCTGGCTGCCGGCCAGGTCGTCCGAGTCCGGATCGTGGCGAGTGGTGAGCCGGACCAGGCGCGCGATCTCCGCCACCTCTGCGTCCGGGACGCCCGCGTCCGGCAGAAGAGCCTCGGCGAGGCGAGCCGACTGTTCCTCGTCCGTGCCCGCCGTCCCGTCGTGGACGGCGTCGTGGAACCATGCGGCCAGCGTGACCGGACGCGACACTGTCCCGCTGGCCACCAGCCGGAGCGCGTCCAGCAGCTGCGCCAGATGGCGCACGTCGTGGTAGTGCCGGTGCGGCTCCTGCCAGCGTCGCAGCAGTCCGTCACCCAGCTCGGGCGCGTCCGGCATCACCCCGCGCCAGGCCGCCTGCAGGCCGGGCAGCACCTGGGTGGCCTTGGGGGTGCGTTGCGGCGTCCGGACGCGGAGACCGGACGCCACCAGCCGGCGCAGCAGCTCGGAAGGGCCGACCGGCAGGGCGCCTGCCGTCACGAGTTCGGCATAGCGGCGTTCGGGCACGTCGTAGTGGTCGTGGTCGAACGCCCGCATCGGCACCTGACGTGCGTCCGCGAACGCGAACAGCTCGTCCAGAGAGCCGTCCGAGACGAGGTGGGAGAACCGCGTTCCGTGGGCCGGCCACCGCGGCGGGTCGATCAACACCGCCACGAACGCAGCCTCAACTCGCGGGGTTGGCGAAGATGGATGTGAACGACGCCTGGTCGAGCACGTTGAAGCTGAGCGTGAGCCGGGCCACAGCGCTGGAGGCTTCGTCCGGGACGTCGAGTCGGTCCACCCCGACGGCGAACACCGTGAAGACGTAGTGGTGCGCTGGACCGGGCGGCGGCCACGGACCGCCCCAGCCCGAATAGCCGTAGTCGTTGGGCCAGGTGCGGGCGCCGGCGGGCAGCGGCGCTCCCTCGGCCAGTGCGGTCACATCGGACGGGATGTCGGTCACGACCCAGTGCCACCAGCCGCTCCCGGTGGGGGCGTCAGGGTCGAAGCACGTGATCGCATAGCTGCGGGTGCCCTCCGGCGCACCGGACCAGGTGAGTTCCGGTGAGATGTTCGTTCCCCCCACTCCCGGCTCGGCGTAACGCAGGTCGATGCTGGTGTCGGCGGCGATGCTGCCGCTGGTGATCTCCATCTCCTCGCTCCTTCGCATGGCTTCAGGCTCAGCTAACCACGGCCAACCCCACGTGTCATCGCCGAATCGGGCAGGATTGGCGCGTGGCTCCGGAGTTGCCCGATCTGGGCAGGCACAGCGTGATCGTCCGTCTTCCCGACCTGGACGCGGACGAACTCGTCCCCGCCTGCGAGGTGCTCTGCCAGGAGGGCTTCAAGCTCTGGACGGTGGCTGTGGCCCAGCTGTCCCAGCTGCCGGCGCTGCTGCGCTTTTTCGGACGCAGGGCGCGCATCGGCGTCCACGGCATCACCGAGCCCGGCGAGGTGGCGGCTGCGGCCGCAGCCGGGGCCGCGTTCGCCTCGTCCGACTTCGCCCTGCGGGAGCTGGTCGCGGCCGTCGAGGACTTTCCGGTGGTTCTCGGTGGGCTCACACCCTCGGAACTGCGAGCGGGCATGGTGGCCGGAGCGGCCGCCGTCCAGCTGGTGCCCAGCGAGGCATTCGGCACCAGCTACGCCCGCGTCCTGCCGCAGCTGCTGGCGCCGTACCCGCTCATCGCGAGCGGACGGATCGAGCGCTACCAGGCCGAACTCTGGCTGGAATCCGGGGGAGTGGCGGTATGCCCGCGCGACCTGATCGGGCCGGAAGCCGTGCTCGGCGACAGCCTGGACGGCCTGCGCGTCACCTTGCAGAGCTGGCGGCTGGGCGACTGATCCTCCGCTACCCGCGCCGGTCCCGCGGCCGGCGACGCAGCAGGGCGCCCACCCCGAAGAACACGAGGACGCAGGCGAGCAGACCGCCGCCACCGACCAGCGCGAGCTGGACCCAGCGTTCGCCCTCCTCGTCGATCGGACGCCGGGTCGGCGCGGCCGGGCTCGGGGCGGGCGTCGAGGGAGTGGCCTTCGGCGTGGGCTTCTTGGGCTTCTTCTTGGTCGCCTCCGGCACGGGATGGCTGCCGGCCGCCGCGGCGACCGGCGCCGCTGTGGTCCCGGACTCGAGCACACCCACACCCAACGCGAGGACGAGCGCAGTGAGCAGGATGGCCACGGTCTTCATCGGTTCCCCCGATCGATCGCTTTCGACGCTGAACGCGTCCACCCAGTATTCCGGTCGGGGACCGTCAGCGCAGTCCGGAACTGGTCTTGCCCCAGCAAGAATCCTTAAGTTATCCTGAGAATCGGTCTTCAGTTCTTCAGGACAGGTTGTGCCCATGTATCAGCCCCGCCGGGTCGCAGAGGCGGACGCGTCGCCGTTCGGCATGCCCGCGGAGAGCCGGCGCGAGGAGGCCCTCACCAGTCCTGCGCCACGGCATGCTGCGCCCACCCTCGCCGACCGGCTGTTCGCCCGGGGTGGCGCCGCGCTCGCGATCGTGACGGTGTCCGCAACGGCGGGTGCGGTGGTCGTCGGCAGCAGTGGCGAGCCGGCGGTCGCGGTCGGGACGGCGGACGCTCCCGTCCCTTCGGTCCAGCTGGCGCAGGCGGCGGCCGTTTCCGCGCCCGTGACCCGCACCCTGACCGCAGACCAGCTCGCCGCTCCGGCCGTCAGCAAGGCCAAGGTCGCGACGAAGGCTCTGATCAGCGTCACACCCATGTACACGACATCGTCGGTGAACGTGCGCAAGGCCGCCGATGGTTCGTCCGCCCTGCTCGGCACGCTCCAGCTGGGCACCCGGGTATTCGCGACCGCGAAGATCGACGGTGACTACCGTCAGGTCGAGTACGCGGACGGGTACGGCTGGGTGCTCGCGTCCGGGCTCTCGGACGCGGCGCCGATCGAAGCCGCAGGCACCACCTGGAACCCCTGCCCCCGTGGTTCGGCCGTGGAGCGCAAGCTCCGCAAGGACACCGTCCACATCTACCGTTCGGTCTGCGCACTGTTCCCGCAGGTCAACTCCTACGGCGGCTGGCGGGCCGGCGGGTTGCCGTTCCACAAGAACGGACGAGCGCTCGACATCATGCTCACCCCGCACAAGGAGAGCGCGCTCGGCCACCGGATCGCGAGCTACCTGATCGCGCACGCGAAGGTGTTCAACATCAACCACATCATCTTCGAGCAGCACATCTGGACGCCCCAGAACCCGCACTGGCGCAAGATGGCCGACCGCGGCAGCATCACCGCGAACCACTTCAACCACGTGCACGTGGCGATCAACGCCTGATCCGGCGGGCACGGTACGCCCGACCCGGGCTGACTCACTCGAGAAGGGCGCCCAGGGGGTGACGGGGACGCCCGAATCACTAGGCTGAGCCGCATGAGCGAACTGGTTGATCCCACCACCACTCCCGCCTGGGAGAAGCTGACCGAACTCGCCGCGGCCCTCGAGCCGGACCTGCGCGGCTGGTTCGCCGACGACCCGGGACGCGCGGAGCGGTTCACCTTCACCGCCGCCGACCTTTTCGTCGACCTCTCGAAGAACCTCGTCGACGACGACATCCTGGCGGCGCTGGTCGAGCTGGGCGAGCAGGTGGGCCTGGAGGCGCGGCGGGACGCGATGTACGCCGGCGAGCGGATCAACGTCACCGAGAACCGCTCCGTGCTGCACACCGCGCTGCGCCGCCCGCGCACCGACAGCCTCGTGGTCGATGGCGTCGATGTCGTGGCCGAGGTGCACGAGGTTCTCGGTCGCATCTACGCGTTCGCCGACCGCGTCCGCTCGGGGGAATGGAAGGGGGTCACCGGCCAGCCCATCACCACGGTGGTGAACATCGGCATCGGGGGCTCCGACCTCGGCCCGGTGATGGTCTACGAGGCGCTCAAGCCGTACGTCAAGCCGGGCCTGGAGTGCCGGTTCGTCTCCAACATCGACCCCACCGACGTCGCGGAGAAGACGAAGGATCTCGATCCGGCGACCACGCTGTTCATCGTCGCGTCCAAGACCTTCACCACGCTGGAGACCCTGACCAACGCCCGGCTGGCTCGTGACTGGCTGCTCGCCGGTTTGCGTGACGCCGGCGCGATCGACGCCTCGGACGAGCAGTCGAAGGATGCGATCAGCAAGCACTTCGTCGCCGTCTCCACCGCGCTGGACAAGGTCGCCGCCTTTGGCATCGACCCGGCCAACGCCTTCGGCTTCTGGGACTGGGTGGGCGGCCGCTACTCGGTCGACTCCGCCGTCGGCACCTCGCTCGCCGTCGCGCTCGGCCCGGACAACTTCGCCGACTTCCTGGCCGGCTTCCACGGCATCGATGTCCACTTCGCCGAGACCCCGCTGGCCTCCAACGTCCCTGCGCTGATGGGCCTGCTGAACGTCTGGTACGTGAACTTCCTCAAGGCGTCCAGCCACGCCGTCCTGCCGTACGCGCAGTACCTGCACCGGTTCGCCGCCTACCTGCAGCAGCTCACGATGGAGTCCAACGGCAAGGGCGTCCGCCTGGACGGGTCCGAGGTCGTGACCGAGACCGGCGAAATCTTCTGGGGCGAGCCGGGCACCAACGGCCAGCACGCCTTCTACCAGCTGATCCACCAGGGCACCCAGCTGATTCCGGCCGACTTCATCGCGGTCGCCACGCCCGCCCATCCGCTGCGGGACGGGGACGCGGACGTCCACGAGCTCTTCCTGTCCAACTTCTTCGCCCAGACCAAAGCGCTCGCCTTCGGCAAGACCGCGGACGAGGTGCGGGCGGAGGGGACGGCCGAGGCGATCGTGCCCGCGCGCGTGTTCCCCGGCAACCGGCCGACCACCTCGATCATGGCGCCCGCGCTGACCCCGTCCGTGGTCGGCCAGCTGATCGCGCTGTACGAGCACATCACGTTCACGCAGGGCGTGGTCTGGGGCATCAATAGCTTCGATCAGTGGGGTGTCGAGCTCGGCAAGCAGCTCGCGCTGCAGATCGCGCCCGCGGTCGCAGGGGACGAGGCGGCGCTGGCCGGGCAGGACCCGTCCACGAAGAGCCTGGTCGGCTACTACCTCGCCCACCGAAGCTGACCGGGCGAGGGTGGCTCCTGCCCGGGGGAATCACCCGGCGCTGTAGACTGACCGCTGGCTCGGGGACGGACGGGTTCTCGTCGACGAAGGAGAGTTCAGGCGCATGACGCTGGCGGAGGCTGCGGTCAACCTGCACCGGGTCGGGGCGCGCCCGCCGCTCCTGAAGTATCTGGCCGAGACGTGGAATCGCCGGGACTTCCTGTACACCATGGCTCGCTCGAGGCTCCATGCCACCTACGAGAGGAACCGGCTGGGCATCCTCTGGGTGGTCCTGCGCCCGACCATCAACGCAGCGATCTACGGACTGATCTTCGGCGTCCTGCAGGGCGGGGCGAAGCCGCCGGACTACACCGCCTACGTCGTGATCGGCGTGTTCCTGTTCGAGTTCTTCTCGAAGAGCATGAACGACGGCTCCAAGTCGATCACAGGCAACCGGGCACTCGTCCAGTCGCTCTCCTTCCCTCGCCTGACGCTGCCTCTGGCCGAGGTGGTGGAGCACTTCCTTTCGCTGATGCCGATGCTCGGCGTGATGTTCTTCTACCTGGTCATCCTCGGGCACTACCCCAGGCTGGAATGGCTGCTCCTCGTTCCGCTGCTGGCGATCTACACCGTTTTCAATGCCGGCATCGCAATGATCGGGGCGCGGCTGACCGTGCACATCGCCGACCTGACCCAGTTGCTGCCGTTCGTCAGCCGGATCCTCTTCTACACGTCCGGAGTGCTGTTCGACGTGAACCGGCTCCTGGCGGATCACCCGACGCTGGTCCGGCTGTACGACTTCCATCCGATCTATCAGGTGCTGCAGATCGCCCGCTCGGCCCTGATGACCGGCCGGGAGTACAACACGCTCTACTGGGGCTACCTCTCCGGCTGGGCCGTACTGCTCTTCGTCGGCGGGCTGGTCTTCTTCTGGGTCGCGGAGGAGAGGTACGGACGTGACTGAGCTCTACAGCCCCAGCCGCGACGGACGCCGCCCCGTGGTGATCGTCGACGACCTGCACGTGGAGTACCGCGTGTTCTCCAGCGGCAAAGCGGCGGGCAGCGCCCGGAACGGCCTGTTGAAGAAGACCAGGGGCATCCGCACCGTCCACGCCCTGAAGGGCGTCTCGTTCACCGCCTACGAGAACGAGTCGATCGGGGTGATCGGCTCCAACGGTTCAGGCAAATCGACCATGATGCGCGCGATCGTGGGGCTCACGCCACCGGCGGCGGGCGCCGTCTACGCGAGTTCCCGCCCCAACATGCTGGGCGTGGGCGCCGCCCTCCTTCCCGACCTCTCCGGCGAGGACAACATTGTGCTCGGCGGACTGGCGCTCGGGTTCTCCAAGAAGGAGGTCGCCGCGCTGCGCGACCAGATCGTGGCCTTCGCGGAACTCGAGGAGTTCATCGATCTGCCCATGCGCACCTACTCCTCGGGCATGCAGGCCCGGCTGAAGTTCGCGATCGCCGCGTCCAAGCAGCACGAGATCCTGATCATCGACGAGGCGCTCTCGGTGGGCGACCGGCGCTTCCGGGACCGCAGTGAGGCTCGCATCCGCGAGATGCGGGACGCGGCGGGCACGATCTTCCTGGTCTCACACTCGATGAACTCGATCCGCAGCACGTGCAACCGGACGATCTGGCTCAGCAAGGGCGAGCTTGTCATGGACGGTGACACCGAGGATGTGGTCACTGCGTACGAGCAGGCGCGCGCGCACTGACCGACCCGCGGATCAGGTTTCTGGCCCGAACTCCCCTGACGCGAAGCCCTGAACGAGAATCGCCGGGCAGCCCATCGGCTGCCCGGCGATTTCTGCGTCCGGCGGCTACTTGCTCATGTTGACGGTCAGCCCGCTACCGGAGTAGGCGTGCGGGCTGGTCTCGGTCGAGACCCGGTACTGGGTGACCTTGGCGCCCTGGACATTGAGCCAGACGCTGACGGTCTTGTAACCGTTCTTGGCGAAGCGAACCCAGTGCTGGCCGTCGGAGAGGCCCTGGACCGCGTACGACCCGTCGGTCCCGCTGGTGGTGGGAGTCTGGGCGACGTCCTCGACCTCGCGTGCGGTCGTCTGCGCGGTCAGGCTCGTCACGTAGACGCCGTTGAGGCCGCTGCCGCTGTACTTCACGACGCCGGGGAGCGATGCGCCCTTCGCCAGGGTCACCGTGGGTGCGGTGACGGTGGATCCCGCGCCGGCCACGCTGAGGCTCGTGCCCTGGGAGAACACCGGGACGCCGCCGCCCTTCGCGCTGGAAGCCCACATCGAGGTGTAGCCGCCCTTGCCGATATAGCTCAGCATGACGCGATAGGCGCCCGGCCGAACCGACACGCTGTAGGCGCCGGAGGAGGACACGTCCGACTGGGCCACCATCTCGCCACCGGTGCCGTAGACCATGGCCACCACGTCCGACCCCGATGGCCCCTGAACGGTGCCCTTGATCGTGCCCTTCGGCACCCGGGTCTTTCCGATCTGGTAGGCCGAGCGGTCGCTCTTCTGCGCGCCGGTAGCCGCGTCGATGACGAGCACCCGCACGTAGTAGGTCGTGTTGTTCGCCAGTCCGGTCAGGGTCGCGCTCGTCGATCCGCTTGCCACGTCGAGGTTCTTGGCCCCGCTCATGTTGGCGTTCTTCGAGTACTGCACGCGGTACTTCATGGTCGAGTCGACCCCGCTCGGTGCCTCCCAGCTCACCGCGAAGCTGTTGGGCGTCTGCTTGCTCACCTGGACGTCGCTGGGAGCGGCGATGGCGTAGTTCGACGTGGTGAGCGTGATCTCCTTCGAGAACGGGCTCATCGTCACCAGCGGGGTGTAGCCCGAGGTGCCGGGCGTTCCGATGGGCGGCTGCTGGACGGCGACCTTGAGCCAGTACTTCGTGTTCTTCCGCAGGTTGTCGCTGTCGTTCTTGCCGTGCAGCGTGAAGTTCTCAACCTGGTTCCAGACGTACCGCGCGCCGTCCGTCTGGTTGTAGTAGCGGACGCTGTAGCCGGGCGCGCCGGAGACCGGGTTCCAGGCCAGTTCGATCCAGGTACTGGCGATGTTCGCCGCTGCCAGCGCCGTCGGGGTGCCGTAGGAGTAGAAGGTCTTGGCCCCCGACGACCTGTTGCCCCAACTGTTCAGCGCCTTCCCGGTCGCATCGACGCCGACGACCTGGAAGTAGTAGGTCTTCTTCGCCGAGAGCCCGGAGATGTTGGTGAAGTTCTTGGTGATCGCCGTGGCGGTGCCGTCACCGTTGTCGTCGACCTTGGTCACCGTCTTGGCACTGCTCATCTTCGATGAGGTGGAGTACCGCACCTGGTAGCTCGAGGCGCCGCTGACCGCGGTCCAGGACAGGTGGACGACGTCGGCGCCGAGAGCCTTCACGGCGGGCTTGGGGCCGCTGGCGGCCATCGCCGTGCCGGCGACCAGCACGCCGGAGAACAGCACGGACGAGGCCGCGATGACAGCGATCGCAAGACGGGTGCGGCGATCGGACAGGGTCTTCTTCAGGTTCATCGTCGCCTCCCTCAGTGGCACGTCTTGGAGCCCTGGGACAGCTCGTACCAGCCGGCCAGATAGGTTCCATACACTCTGCGGAGATCGTCCTGGTACGTCGAATTCGCGCGTCGTGCGTCAAAGGTGATGGTGTGCTCCTCGCTGTACCGGAGGCCTGACGTGGACATGTTGGCGGTGCCGAGCAGCACGCGTCCGTTGTTCGAGGTGGGCGGGCCGATCAGGATCATCTTCGTGTGCATGGCCACCGCCGAGCACTTGAAGGAGATCTTGGCCTTCTTGAGGATCTTGATGACCTTCTTCGAGATCGTGGTCGAGCCGCCCTGCTGGGTCATCAGCATCTTCACGTCACAGCCGCGCTTCTCCAGGCGCGACAACGCGCCGGCCATCGTCTCGGCCTTGGTGTCGGTCAGCTTGAACATCGCGATCCGGATGCGCTTGTCGACCGTGCAGTCGACGTTGTCGAAGGCCGAGATGTAGGAGTCGGTGACGCTGAGCGGCTGCGGGGCGAAGGTCACCCAGGTACCCCGGCCGGAATCGGTCCCGTGCGGGTTCAGCTGGTCGACCCAGATGCCGCGCTGGCGTGCGCTGCCCAGGTTCTTCTTCAGGGTGCTGGGGAAGCCCGAGCTCGACTTGCAGCCGGTGGCCGCACAGTTCGCCATGCCGTCGTAGCGGACGCTGAGTTGCTTGGTCAGGGTGCGGTCGCCGTAGACGATGGTGACTTCCTGCCAGTAGTTGCGGATCTGGCTGCGCGCCCAGTTGCCGGACGACGAGATGACCGCGGGCATCGCGCTCGCCGCCGCGCGTGCGGTGGCACTGCCGCTGTTTCCGCGATCCCAGATCGTGTCGCTGATCGTGACGAACTTCTCGTGGTTGATCGCGTACGGGAAGGTCTTGCTGGAGTTGGTGTTGAAGCACCCGTTGGTGCACCACGCGATGCCCTTGGTCTTCACCGCGGTGCCGTCGTCGGAGCTCTTGATGCCGTCGATGCCGGCGATGGTCAGCAGGCGCTTGTTGATCAGAGACTTCGCCGATGCCGGCGTGATCGAGCCGCCGTCGAGCACCAGACCGATCTGGACGTTGCGGTACTTGTGGACGTACTCCAGAGCGTCATAGATGACCTCGGGATCGCTCTCCGGGCGGCTGCCGAGCGTGGACGCCGGGTCGTTGCCCGCCTTCAGGCCCGGCTGCGTCATCGTGCCGATCGCCCGGATGAAGTACATGCCGATCTTGATCTCGGCGTTCTTGGCCGCGCCGCAGATGACCTGCGCGATCTTCTTCGGGAAGTCCCACGGGGTCTGGTTCAGCGGGTCGTAATAGCCGCGAACCTCCATGTCGTCGACGTTGAACCAGGCCTCGACCGACCGCGGCGGATTGTCCAGCGTCGGGCACGCCGATGTGGTGGGCACCTTGATCACCGACGCGTCGTCCGTGTCGAACGAGATCGCACCTGCACTGTTCGTGACAAGAACAGCCGAGAGCAGAATCGCTACCACTGCGGTGATCCCGTGCGTGCTTCGAATCAGTCGTCTCCTGGAACCCATCAACTCCCCAATCACCATCAGCTACGCACCACATTGGGCGCATACAAGCGCACGAATGGGCCTTAGCATAGTTGACGTAGCTGTTCGTGCAGGCGCCCCCGTAGCTGGGCGGCAGAATGAGGTGGTTTGAGTTGAGTGGGTCGAGACGCTGGGTCATCGGACTATTGGTAGGCCCCGTCCTGGCCATGCTCGCGATACTCAGCGCGCCGCCAGCGTCGGCCGCTAGCCCGCTGGTGGCCAGCGACCCCGCGCCGAAGGAGCAGCTGAGCGACCGGCCGGGCTGGGTCACACTCGCCTTCTCGCGGACGGTCAAGAAGTCGGTCGTGAAGGTCCTGGTCCTCGGGTCGGACGGCCGCGATCACGTCTCCGGAGACCTCATCTATCAGGGATCCTCGGTCATGGTGCAGCTCGAGAACGACCTGCCCAAGGGCACCTATACGGTGAAGTACCAGATCAACCGGCCCGATGGCCAGCCTGAGGGCGGCGCCTTCCAATTCGCGTACGGCAAGGGAAAATGGACGGACATCCAGTCCTCCTGGAGCGGCACGGCCGAACAGCCGCCGGAGATGAAGAACCCTGATCCGCAAGCGACCACCGCGGAGGAGACCCCGACGGCCACGCCCCCGCCGGTGGTGGTCGAGGAGTCGCCGAGCGTCAGCGCCACCCCCAGCGTCTCAGGGACTCCTACGCCCGGCGAGACCGCCACCCCCGCGCCCCAGGCTCCCGCTGACAACGGCCCGGTGCTGGGCTGGATCGTCGCGGCGGTCGTGGTCGTGGTCGCTGCGGCGGCGGGGGTCGCCTGGTGGCTCGTCAGACGCCGCCGCGGCTGACCGTCAGCCCCAGCCCTTGGCGTCCAGCCGGTTGAACAGGTCGGACCACCGTGCGAGATACGCGTCCGGGCTGAACCGCAGCGCGGATTCTCGGCATCGTGCGCTCATCTCGTCCCGAGCCTGCGGGTCGTTGAGGATCCGCAGGGTGCGCTCGGCCAGCGCGCCGGTGTCGGCCTGCGGCACGAGATAGCCGGTCACGCCCTGTTCGATGATGTCGGACGGGCCGTAGCTGAGGTCGTAGCTGACCACAGGGCAGCCGTGCGCGATGGCCTCGAGGACCACGAGCCCGAAGCCCTCGTAGCTGCTGGTCAGCAGGCAGGCCGAAGCCCGGTCGTAGACCGCGCCGGGATCGGTCGTGTAGCCGGCCAGCGTGACTGAGCGCTCCAGCCGCAGTTCGCGGATCAGCGCACGGAGGTTCTTCTCCTCGGGACCCCTGCCGTAGATCTCGAGCCGGGCCTGTGGCGCCTTGCGCACGACATGCTGGAACGCGCGGATCGCCTCACCGACGTTTTTCTGCTGGTCCAGCCGTGCGAGCATCACCACGAGGTGGGGATCCCGGGGCGCCGTGCGGGGCTCGGCAGGCAGCGACACCGGGTGGGGGATCACCCAGAAGTTGTTCCTGCGGCCGTAGTGGGCCTCGGCGTCCGCTCGCTGAGCTGCGGTCAGGAAGACGATCGCGTCGGCCTCGGCGTGCCGGTCGAGCACCGGCCGATACGTCTGCCGGATCTTGTTGACCGCGCGGAACGGAGGCGTGGTGTGGGGGTTGTGCAGGACATACAGCCGTTTCACGTTCGAGCGCCGGTAGTCGAGTACCTCGGGGTCGGTGCGCCGGGACTCGACGCTCAGGAACACGTGGTCGTCCCCCACCATGCGGTCGAGGTAGTCCTGGATGAGCTCGATGTGCGAGGTCAGCACCTTCGTCGGGCGCTCGTGTTCGTCGAAGAGGGTGATGCGCTCCACGTCCGTGGTGAGATCGGTGGGGTTCACCACCAGCCACTTGTTCATGAAGGCGGTGCCGTCGGACCGGAAGTACACCTCCTGGCGGGGCTTGTTGTAGTGCAGGTCGTAGTAGGTCGTCCGGCGGATACGGCCGTCGGCGCCGAACTCGTCGCGCCGGGTGCGGCCGCGGTTCTCGTTGAACCAGTCCCGCACGATAAGGCGACCGGCGTAGTCGAACCTCTTGTACAGCCGGTACACGCCGCCTTCGTAGTAGCGGTACACGGGTGCGTCCGGGTCCTTGATCGAGTCCATCCCGGGCTCCTCCACCGGATGGCGGATCGGCTCGCTCGCTTCGGCGCAGGTCATCAGGGAGTCGTACAGGTTGACGATCCGCACCCCACGGCCGAGCGCACCGCGTTCTTCGATGTCGTGGGTCACGTCGTCGAGTTCCGCGGAGTAATTCATGGTGAGGATCTCGCAGGGCACACCGGCCTGCTCGGAGAACAGCTTCGCCTTGGCCAGCACCGAGGCCGTGCGTCCGGCGTAGCGCCGGGGGATCGCACCGACCGCGAAGATGTACCGGGCCTGCGGGAAGGGCTGCAACACAGGTACGGGATCGATGCGTACCGCCCTGGCCTTCGGTCGAGGTCCCAGCGCACCGGCTTTGCGCAGGACCCGCTTGGCGAACTGGGTCGTGCCTGTCGCGGCCAGGACGCGCCTCGCCGACTGCTGGATGTTCATGAAGGCTCCTGAGGGTGGTCGGACGTCGGGAAGGTTGCGGCGAGTTCGGTGAACAGGGTCCCCCAGTGGTGGACGAACGCGGTCTCGCTGAACTTCTCCACCGAAGCGGGCGCGGCGGCCGACATGCGGGCGAGCTCTTCCTGGTCCTTGAGCAGGCCGATCACGGCGCGCGCGAGCTTCTGGACGTCGCCCGGAGGGACCAGCAGGCCGTTCTCCTCGTTGCGGACGATGTCGGCCGGCCCGTAGGCGAGGTCGTAGCTGACCACAGGGCAGCCGTACTGAAGGCTCTCCACCAGCACCAGACCGAAGCCCTCGTACTTGCTGGTCAGCAGCGAGAGGCCGGCCCGCTGGTACACCCCCGCGGGGTCGTTCGTGAATCCTGCGAGCGACACCTGCGTGGTCAGGCCGAGTCGCCGGATCTGGCTGCGCAGGGCGCCCTCGAGTACGCCGCGGCCGTAGATCTCGAGTCGCGCGTCCGGCACAGCGCGGACGATGTGCGCGAACGCCTCGATCGCGTGGTCGACCTGCTTCTGCTGATCGAGCCGGGCCATCATCACCACGAGGTGCGGATCCCGGGTCTCACCGGAGCGCTTGCGGGCGGCGGGCACGGAGTGCGGGATGACGTGATAGCCGGCGTGGGCGCCGAAGTGGGCCGCGGCCTCGCGTTCCTGGCGATGGGTGAGGAAGACCGTCGCGTCGACGTTCGGGCTGGTCAACATCGGGGTGTAGATCGGCCGGATCCTGTGGATGTCGTCGTACGGCGGACGGATGTGGGCGTTGTGGAGCACGTGGATCTGCCGCACGTTCGGACGCCGGTAGTCGAGTACCCACTCGTCGATCCGCCGCGCCTCGCAGGTGAGGAACGCGGGCTCGGCCCCGATCAGGCCGTCCAGGCTGGCGTGGATGATCTCGTGGTACGAGTCGAGGACCCGCTCGGGCCTGCCGTCCGCGTCGAAGACGGTTGCGCGCTGCGGGCTGCGCACCTTGGTGACCGGGTCGACCTGCCACCAGATGCACAGCCGCACCGAACCGTCGCGACGGTGCAGCAGCTCCTGCCTGGCCACCCCGTAGTAGAGGTCGAAGAACACGGTGCGGCGTTGCACTCCGTTGGGCCAGAACTCGTCACTGCGGACGCGGTTGCGGGCCTCGTTGAACCAGTCGAGGACGATCAGGCGGCCGGCGTAGTCGATGCGCTTGGACAGGCGGTGCACGCCGTGTTCGAAGAAGTGGTACTGGCCGGCCGCTTCGTCGTACGTCCAGGTCATCCCCGGTTCCTCGAAGGGACGGTGGTGGTCGGTCGGGTCAAGCAGGGTCTGGTCGGGGAAGAAGTCGTGGAGGCTCGCCGCCGTCACCCCGTCCGCCAGCAGTCCGCGCTCGCGCAGGCCGTGGCTGATGTCGTCCAGCTGGGAGGAGTCGTAGGCGGTGACGATGATCGACTCGCGTCCGGCGTGCTCCCACAGGAGCCGGGTCTTGGTGAGGATGGAAGCGCTGCGTCCGGCGTGATTGCGGGGGAGGACGTCGACCAGGAAGACATAGCGCGCGTCCGGCAGCGCGGCCCCGTCGCCCATGCCCTGACCCCCTATCCTTGGCTGCATGATAGCGACCGGCTAGGTCCGGATGGTCGCGACGGTGGCGGCGTGCCAGATCGGAGTGCAGCTCGTGGTCAAGGTGATCACCTACGGGACGTTCGACCTCTTCCACGAGGGCCACCGGCGGCTTCTGGAGCGGGCCAAGGCGCTGGGCGACTACCTGATCGTCGGTGTCACCACCGAGAACTACGACGACTCGCGCGGGAAGCTGAACGTCGCGCAGAGCCTCATGGAGCGCATCCGCAATGTCGTCGATTCTGGCCTCGCCGACGAAGTGATCATCGAGGAGTACGAGGGCCAGAAGGTCCAGGACATCCAGAAGCACAGCGTCGACATCTTCGCCATCGGGTCGGACTGGCTGGGCAAGTTCGACTACCTCGGGGACTACTGCAAGGTGGTGTATCTGGAGCGGACGAAGGGCGTCTCCAGTACCCAGCTGCGCAACGAGTCCGCCGGCGTGCTCCGCGTAGGGGTTGCGGGCGCAGGGCGGATCGCGAGCAGATTCGTCGCGGAGGCCAGGTTCGTCAGCGGCGTGAGCGTCGAGGCGGTCTACTCGCGCAGCTACGACAAGGCGAAGGACTTCGCCGCCCGGCTCGAGCTGGAGTGGGCGAACGAGACGTACGAGGATCTGCTCAAGCACGTCGACGCGGTCTACATCGCCACCCCCCACGCCACCCACTACGACTTCGCGCGACGAGCGATCGAGGCCGGGGTGCACGTGCTCTGCGAGAAGCCGATGACGCTCACCAGCGCCGAGACGGCGGAACTCTTCGAGCGGGCGCAGGCTGCCGGTGTGGTGCTTCTCGAAGCGGTGAAGACGGCGTTCTCGCCGGGCTTCCAGCGCATGGTGGCCGTCGCCCGCAGCGGCTCGATCGGCCGGGTGCGGTCTGTGGACGCCACCTTCACCAAGCTGGTCACGGCGGGGCGGGAGCTCACCGGCGCGGACGGCGGCAGCATCTCGGAACTGGCCACCTACCCCCTGCTCGCGGTGGTGAAGTTGCTGGGCACGAACTACACCGAACTACGGACGGTCTCGCTGCGTCCGGAGGGCTCGGAGACCGAGGTGTTCTCGCGGATCGACCTGGTCTTCCCCCACGCTGTCGCCTCGGCGCGCACCGGGCTGGGGGTCAAGGCAGAGGGCGAACTGGTCGTGGCCGGCACGCGGGGCTACATCTACGTCCCCGCGCCGTGGTGGCTGACGGAGTACTTCGAGGCTCGCTTCGAGGACTCGCGGCAGAACAAGAAGTACTACTACAAGTTCGACGGCGACGGACTCCGCTACGAACTCGCCGAGTTCGCCTGGATGATCCGCGCGCGCACCACCGAGTCGTTCAAACTGCGCGCGGCGGAGTCGATCGCGATGGCGGATATGATCGAGAAGGCTCGCGCCTCCGCGACCATCATTCGTTGACCTGCGTTCGAAGGAGCGCCCACCTTGGGCTTGGCACGAGTTCTGCCGGTCAAGTACGTGACCCGGCTGCCAGGGTGGCTGGCGCGATCACAGAATCCCTCGGTCCGGCGGGCCTACGTCGCGGGGCGGCAGGTCGTACGGCGCGTAGTCAACACCGTGACTCCGCTGCAGCTCGGCTGGGTCGGCACGGTCCAGACCGCACACTGGCGGGACGACACCGTCTTCGAGCTCTCCGGCTGGGCCTACGAACGAGGCCAGGACTTCACTGAGGTCGAGCCGAGGGTCTCGGTCAGGCTGCACTGCGCCGGGCGTCCTGACGTCTTCGCCGAGGTGACTCCGCAGACCGAGCCGCTCGCGAACACCAAGCTGAAGGACGGCCGCCTCGACTACTCCCGAACCGGCTTCGTGGCGCGCTTCGATGTGGCGGACTTGGTCCGGCTCGCCGGGTCGTCGGCTCGCACGTGGCGGGTACTGGTGGACGTGGCCTCGGAGCATTCCACGGCCACGGGTGGGTTCCGGCGCCGCGTACAGCTCGGTTCGGCCCATCAGCTCTTCGCGCGGACGTTCGACGGAGCACAGGTGCTGCCGGTCTGGCATGAGCGCGCCGGCCTGCAGTTCACGGTCGGCCGGCCGCCAGCGCTTGCAATGAACGCGTCCGTCGACGGTCGTACCGTCATCGCCGACCTCCGGCTGAACGGCATCGCGTTCTCCCGGGCGGAACTGGTCACCCCACAGACTGTGGTCGGGATGCGGAGCACCGCGCTCCCCGGCGGCGGAGTGCGGGTGAGCGGCACGCTGCCGCCGATCGACCCCCACGGGCACAGCAGCCTGCACGATCCGGACGAGGACGAGGGTCTGTTCACTCCGGAGGTCGACGCGGAGTCGCTGCCGGTACTCAGTTGCCAGATCGTCGTGATCGATGACGCCGGTCGCCGTCACGTGGTGTCCACGGTGCTCGATCCGGCGAACCGTACGGAGGCGCCGGGTTCGCTCCCGCTGCTCTACCCGGGCCCGGACGGGAGCCTGAGGGTGCGGGACACCGAAGCGATGATGGTCGTGACGGACTACGAGATCAGCACCGGGCGGCAGCCCGGCGTGCTCGTGCGTGGCCGCGCTCTCGGTGACCTCGCGGGCGCGCAGCTGTCGCTGATCGGCCCGCGCGCCCAGCGCGTCATGGACCTGCAGCTCCACGAGGACGGCACCTTCGAGGCAGAGGCCCGATGGCTGGCCTCGATGTGGGGCGGCCCCGACGCGCCGCCCCCGTCAGGGCGCTACACCCTGCGGGGCCGGACCGCGGAAGGCCGGTGGTTCCGGATCGCGGCGGCGATCGGACTGGTCGAGGAGGCTCCGACCACGGTCGACCTCGACCGATTCGCCTGCGTGGTGGGGATCGGCCCCGGACGACGGCTGTGCTTCTCGGTGCAGGCGTCCCTGCGGCCGGCCGAGATCGGGGCCTACGGACAGGGCCGCCTGGCCCGCAAGTACCACCGCTCGTCCCTGCCGGTGAAGGACCAGTTCTACTTCGAGTCGTTCAGCGGCACCCTCGCCACGTGCAATCCGCTGGCCCTCGACCGCGAGCTGGCTCGGCGGCTGCCTGATGTCCCGCGCTACTGGGGGGTCCAGGACGCATCGGTGCCCGTTCCCGAAGGGTCGGTGCAGGTCGTGCAGGGCACCGAAGCGTGGTGGGACGCGCGCCAGTCCTCGCGCTTCGTCATCACCAACGAGTGGCTGAAGGGCACCTACCGGCACCTGCCGCACCAACTCGTCCTGCAGACCTGGCACGGGAGCATGCTGAAGCGGATCGGGCTCGACCGGCCCACGACCGACATCGTGCTGCGCCGCGCATTGCTGGAAGAGCGGGCCAAGTGGGACTTCCTGCTCTCCCAGAATCCGCACAGCACCGACATCTTCCGCACCGCCTACGCCTGGGACTCCGACATCTGGGAGGAGGGTTACCCCCGCAACGACGCGTTGCTGACCGGTGACCGCGTCGCCGTCCGCCGCGCGCTGGGCATCCGGGACGACCAGGTCGCCGTGCTCTATGCGCCCACCTGGCGGGAGAACCGCACCGACATGGTGACCTTCCTCGACCTGGAGAAGCTGGTGGCGGCGCTCGGCGACCACTACGTGCTGTTGCTCCGAGGCCACTCCCGCACCCTCAACACCGGCGCGGACGTGCGCCTTGCCGGGGTGATCGACGTGACCAGTCATCCGAACATCACCGAACTGTTCCTGGCCGCGGACGCCATGGTCACCGACTATTCGTCCGTGATGTTCGACTTCTCGGTGACGGGTCGGCCGATGATCTTCTTCGTGCCGGACATGGACGACTATCGGGACTCCCTGCGAGGCGTCTACTTCGACCTGTCCGAGGTCGCACCGGGCCCGGTGCTCGCCCGGCAGGACGAGGTCCTGGACGCGATCAGGGCGATCGATTCGTCCCGGCCCGACTACGCCGAGCGCTACCGGTCATGGCGCGAGCGGTTCAATCCGCACGATGACGGGCACTCGGCCGAGCGCGTGATCGACCGGCTCCTCGACCTCGGCTGAGCGTCTGGCCGGCATCACGGGAGGGTCGTGGTGGCCCGGATCAGGTTGTGGTCAGACGGGATCGTGCCGATGAAGTTGCCACTGGAGTCGACGTTCACCACGGTCTCCCACTCCGGCACGCCGATGCCCTTCGAGGTCCAGATGTAGTCGATGTAGGACCCGTTGGTGTACGACGCGGACGGCGCCTTCCGGTTGTACCCGTTGTAGCTGTAGAAGTTGGTGTGGACGCGGGTGGACACGGTCGCGCCCGACGTGCTGTTCGTCGAGTGGTAGGTGTTGCCCAGCGGGTCCACGAACCCCGACCCCGTCATGACGTCGTAGGGGCCGTTGCTCGGTGACGTCCACTTGTTCGAGTTGAAATCGCCGACCACGTAGGTGGGCAGGCCCTGATTCTTCGCCTTGACCACGGCGACGACCTCCTGGGTCTGCTTGATCCGCAGGTTGTAGTACGCGGTGCCGTCGGCGTGTTCGAGGTGGGTGTCGGCGAAGAAGAACCGTTTGCCGGACGACTTCTGCTCCAGGATCGCCCAGGACACGTAGCGGTCGTTGTCGGAGCCCTTGATCTCGGAGAGCTGCTTCGAGCCCTGACTGACCAGCGTCAGCCGGGAGCTGTTGTAGACGATCTTCGTGCCCTGGGACGCGCCCTGGTCCTTGTACTCACAGTTGGTGGGCGTCGTCGACTTCACGCAATTGTTCCGGTGCGAGTTGGCCAGCTTGTACGGGCTGCCCAACCGGTTCACGAGGTCTTCGAACTGCGAGAGGCTGATCGCCTTCCCGGCGCCGTCGTCGGCTTTCAACCAGCCCTGCGAGGCCTCCTGGATGCCGATCACGTCGGGCTTCTGGGCCAGGATGTTCTCCACGACGGCGTCCCGACGCTGGTACCAGGTGCCCTCGTTGGGCACCGCGGAGTAACAGTTCGCGCACTTGACGTTGTAGGACGCCACTCTCAGCGTGGACGGCACGGACTCCTGAGTCTTGCCGGCCACCGTCGAAGAGAAGGCGCTCCGCGCCGTCCGGGTACTGCCGGACACGCTGATCACCCGCACCTTCGCCCAGTAGGCGGTGGCGGCATCCAGTCCGCTGATCGTCGCCTTGGTCGACGTCGTGGTCAGCGAGTTCGCGTCGTCCAGGGCGGCGTTGTCTGCATAGACCACCTCGTAGGTCAGGCCGGAGCCACGGCTCTGCCAGGCGACATCGAGCTTGTTGGAGCCGTTGGCTGTCAGTGTCAGACCTGTGGGAGGGAGGTAGGACGCGGCGGTACTGGTCGCGGTCTTCACGGACACGGCAGGGGAGTACGGGCTGAGGTTTGTGCAGTCGGGCTTGATCACGCGGACCTTGAAGTAGTACTGCTTGCCCGCAGTGAGCCCCGTGATCTCGACGGCATGCCCCGACGTGCGTACGTAGTGCGCGGAGGACATCGATGCAGAGGTGGAGTACTGCACGCGATAGCGCTCCGCACCGGTCACGGCCGTCCAGGCCAGGGCAACGGTGCCGCGCGCAGCGGCGGTGACCTTCAGGCCCGTCGGCGCGTCAAAGCTGAGGTTGGCCGCGCCCGCCGCGGTGGTCGTGCTGATCGCAGGTGAGTAGGCGCTCAGGTTGACGCCGTTCGCATCGATCACCCGCACCCTGACGTAGTACTTCGTGCCGGCACCCAGCCCGGTCAAGGTATAGCTGGTGCCTGTGACCCGGACGTAGGCGGGGTCGGCGAACGAGGAGGACGTCGACCAGTTCACGCGGTACCGCACCCCCGCCCCGCGCGAGTTCCAGCTGAGCGTGATGCTGTCGGTCGCTGCGCTCTTCCCGGTCAGTCCGCGAGGACTGAGGTAGCTGTAGCCCTTCGTCGCCGCCGTCTTCACCGCCACTGCCTTGGAGTAGCTGCTCAGGTTGGCGCCGTCCGCGGTGATCGAGCGCACCCGGAGGTAGTAGGTGGTGCCTGCCTTCAACCCGGTGAGCTCGGCGTACGGGTCGGTGAACCGGCGGTAGGTGGGGTTCTTCATCTTCGAGGAGGTCGAGTACTGGACGCGGTACTTCGGCGCGCGAGAAACCGGCTTCCAGGACACCGCGAGCGCGTGGTTGCTGACGCTGACAGCCTTCAGTCCGGACGGCACGGCAGTAGCGGCCTCCGCAGGGACTGCGGTCAGCTGTCCGAGGCCCAGCAGCAGGGCTGCTGCCAGAGACCAGGCGAGCAGAAGACGATTCCTGAATAGCACGAGGGCTCCATGGGTTCCGAGTCGGGGAAAACCCAATGTATGGACAAGTCGCGCGAACCGGCCAGCATGCCGACGTGAACCCTCAACCGGGGCTGAAGGGATGGGCGCGGGGGCGTCAGGGAAGGAGGACCGTCGCCCTGACCATGTTGTGGTCGGAGGGGATGGTGCCCACGAACCGCCCCTGGCTGTCCACGTCGACAACGGTCTCCCACTCGGTCACGCGCATCTTGGTGACGAAGATGAAGTCGAGCTGGGTGCCGTTCTCGTAAGCGAACCTCGGCGCCTTGCGGTCGAAATCGTTGAAGGTGGAGTAGTTGGTGTTGATCCGCTTTTCCACGAACGCCGTCGAGGCGGCCGCGTGGCTGCGATACGTGTTGCCGAGCGGGTCGAGGTAGCCGGCGGAGACCAGCATGTCGTAGGGCTTGTAGCCGCCGCCGGTCATCCACTTGAACATGTTGAAGTCGCCCACGAGGATCGTGGGGAGGGTCTGCCTGGCCGACAGTTTCTCCAGCGCAGAGATGATCGTGCTCGTCTCGCGGTTCCGCACGGACTTCGCACCCTTGCCGGGCTCGAGGTGGGTGTCGGCGAAGAGGAACTTCTTGCCAGTACCGAGGTGGATGAAGGTCGCCCACGCCATGTACCTGGTCTTCTTGCCCTTGGGCAAGGTCACGACCCCGGTCTTCAGGAGCTTGACGGTCTTCGTGTTGTACACGATCCGGTCGTCGACGCCTGCGCCACCGCCGACGTCGTGGTTGAGGGTCACGGCGTACGGCGCACCGAGTGAGTTCACCAGGTCCTGGTACTGCGCCACGCGCCGACCGGGAAGCCGACCCTGCGACGCCTCCTGCAGACCGAGGACGTCCGGCGCCTGCCCGAGGATGGTCTGCACCACGGCCGCCTTGCGCTGTGCCCAGGACTTCTCGCCCTTGCCCTTGCAGCTGTTGCACTTGATGTTGAAGCTGGCGACCTTGAGCGGAAGCTCCTCCGGGGTCTTCACCGCCGTGGGATCCGACCACGCCGTCACCTGCTTGCCGGTGGCGTCCAGCCCGCGCACGCTCACGTAGTACGTGGTGGCCTTCTTCAGGTCGGCGAAGCTCGCGGTGAGGTGGGTACCGACGTTCTCCGTGGTGTCGAGGGCGGTGACGTCCTCGCCGATGGCGGCCTGGTAGTGGAGCTTGGGAGCGGCAGCCGTCCATTCAGCGACGACGGAGGTCGTGGTGGGGGTCGACAGGGTGACCACCGGGGCGGCCAGGGCGTACACGGGGTCGCCGGTGGTGAAGCTGATCGTCGAACCCCAGGCCCCGACGGCGCCACTGGGTTCGTCCCAAGCTGCGATGTGGACGAAATAGGTGGTCTCGGGGACCAGTCCGGTGAGCACGGCGACGCTCTCGCCGACCGTGAGGTGCTGCGCGGTAGCGAAGGTCGGGTCGGTGCTGTAGTCGACGGCGTAGCCCGTAGCCGTCGCTGCGGCGGGCCAGGTGAGGATGGCCATCGTCGCGCGCTGGCTGACACTCACCGAGGTCGGCGGCGGGCTCATGATCGGATCCGCGATCGCCTTCTCGGCCGGCCCGATCCCGATCAGGAGGGTAACGGTCACGAGCACGGCGGCGAGCCGGCTGAGCCGATTACCACGCGTCCTCACGCGACCTCCCCAGAACCCCTCCGAGTCCGCGTGCGCCCCTGCCGCAGACGCGTGAAATCTACCATGTTCGGGGCCTGCTTCAGAGGCCCCGAACGAGTGACGAAAGTACGTCCGAGCAGGCGCTGGATCAGGTGTTGAGGGCGTGACGAAAGGGACGTCAAGAGCCGTCGGAGTGGCGCATCCTGCATGGTGAGGACGGGCCGGACGAGCGTGCGAAAATGGCGGGCATGCTGTCTCTGCCGTCCCTGCTCAGTGAGCGCGTCCAGGCCGTCGCCGGAATCGACCCGGAACTGCGTCCGGCAACCCGTCCGCAGTTCGGGCACTTCCAGACCAATGTCGCGCTGCGCCTGGCCAACGCCGAGGGACGACCACCGCGCGAGGTGGCGGCGCGGCTGGTCGAGCAGATCGACCTTGCCGACCTCTGCGAGCCGCTGGAGGTCGCCGGGCCCGGCTTCATCAACCTGCGGATCCGCGCTGACGTGCTGGCCTCGGCCGCCACGCAGGTGCTGGCCGAGCCGGGTGCGGGGATCAGCGTTGCCACCGAGCCGAGGACAGTGGTCATCGACTACTCCTCGCCCAACGTGGCCAAGCAGATGCATGTGGGCCACCTGCGCTCGACGATCATCGGCGACTGTTTCACCCGCGTCCTGCGCGCGCAAGGGCACACGGTCATCCCGCAGAACCACATCGGCGACTGGGGACGCCAGTTCGGCATGCTGGTCGAGCAGATCCTGGAGGAGGGGCTGGACGCGTCCGAGCTCGACCTGCCGTCCGCCGAGGCCCTCTACCAGCGGGCCAACACTCACTTGAAGGATTCCGAGGAGTTCGCGGCCAAGGCGCGAGACCGGGTGGTGCTGCTCCAGGCGGGCGACGCCGAGACCCGGCGGATCTGGCAGCAGCTGATCGACGTCTCGCTGGCCGGCTTCAATGCGACCTACCAGCGGATGAACGTGCTGCTCTCCGACGCAGACCTGGCCGGGGAGTCGATTTACAACGCCGACCTGCCTGTGGTGGCCGCCGATCTGGAGGATCGCGGGATCGCCGTGGTGGACAACGGGGCGCTCGTGGTCTTCGTGGCAGGCTTCCCCGCCCCGGCGATCATCCGCAACGCGCAGGGCGGCTTCGGCTACACCTGCACCGACCTGGCCGCCATCCGGCACCGCGTCGGCGACCTGCACGCCGACCGGCTGATCTACGTGGTCGGGGCGCCGCAGACCTACCACTTCGAGCAGGTGTTCGCGGTCGCACGGATCGCTGACTACCTCCCGGAGTCGGTGTCGGCCGAGCACGTCGGCTTCGGCCAGGTGCTGGGCGCGGACGGCAAGAAGTTCTCCACCCGGGAGGGCACAGCGGTCACGCTGAACAGCCTGCTGGACGCGGCGGAGCAGGAGGCGGCGCCGTCCATCGCCCTGGCCGCGATCAAGTACGCCGATCTGTCCAACGGCCTGCAGAAGGACTACGTCTTCGACGCCGAACGCATGGTGGCTACCACCGGCGACACCGGCCCCTACCTGCAGTACGCGCACGCCCGGGTGAACCAGATCCTGCGCAAGGCCGAGGCGGAGGGC
>DAIPJC010000015.1:0-82816 GCA_036770475.1 Propionicimonas sp.
CCTCAGATCGTGTCGTCACACGATCTCGACCAACGTGCCCGGACATCACAGCTAGGCTGCCGCCGTGACCTCACCGGCCGGCGGACGACGGTTCCGCCTCACGCGCTGGATCTCTGCCGCCGACATCGTCGACGTCTTCGTCTACGTCATCGTGTTGAACCTCGTCGTGGAGTACTTCCCCGCGGTGATCACCGAGACCTTCACGCTGTCGCTGCTGACCGCCGTGCTGCTGAAGCTGGTGCTCGAAGTCGTGGTCGCGATCAAGGACCGCGTGAAGGCGCGACTGAAGGCAGCCACCGGGCCTGCCGGCAAGATCGGCGGCGCGCTCCTGCTCTGGCTCCTGCTGGTGAGCAGCAAGTTCGTCGTGCTCGAGCTCGTGGCCCTGGCATTCGGTGACCGGGTCAGCCTCGGCAACTTCTGGTCGGTTACCGGCTTGATCCTCGGGCTCATGCTCGCGCGCGCCGGCGTCCGACGGCTTCTGGAGGACGAGGTCCAGCTCACACCCGCCGCCCCGGAATGACCGGCGCCCGGTCCGCCTGTCGTACCCTGCCGGAGGAGCCCGGCGTCTACCGCTTCCGGGACGACCGCGGCCGGGTGGCATACCTCGGCAGGGCCACCAACCTGCGTGCACGCGTCCGCTCGTACTGGGGTGACCTGACTGACCGTCTGCACCTGCGACGGATGATCACTCAGGTCGCCTCTGTCGAGGCGATCGTGTGCGCCTCACCGCACGAGGCGGCCTGGCTCGAGCGGAACCTCCTGGAGCGATCGCTCCCCCGCTGGAACCGGATCCGGGGCGGCACCGAGACCCCCGCATGGCTGGTGCTGGACGACGGGCCGCGACGACCCGGCCTCCACTTGGTGTTCGATGCGTCGACCAGCGCCGGGTCGGTGTTCGGGCCCTACCTCGGCTTCGAGAAGGCCACGCTCGCCCGGGATGGGCTGCTACGGCTCTACCCGCTGCACCTGACCGGATCGCTCCTCTCCCGGTCCGACCGGTCGCTCGCTGACGCGCGTGGGCTGTCCCTTGAGGATCGGCAGGAGTTCAGTGCCCGCATCCGGGCGGTGCTGACCCGTGACCAGGACGCCCTGGCGCGCGCCCGCAGCGCACTCATCGCCCTGCGCGATCAGGCCTCCGCACGGCTGGCCTTCGAGACCGCCCAGCAGGTGCAGTTCGAATCGGCGGCACTCGACTGGCTCGTTGCCGAGCAACGGGTCACAGGCTGCAGTCCGCCCGATCTCAAGGTCGTCGGTTGGGCCGAAGGCACGCTGTTCTCGCTCGTCGCCACGCAGGGACGGCTGGACCGGTGGACCACCCGGGTCGCTGACGACACCACCGGACGCCGCGCGAGCGCGCGCACCCCGGACAGCTGGCGCGAGTTCGCCGTCCGCAACGCGGAACTCGCGGCCACGCTGGCAGCCGCGCATCGGGTCGAGTGAGCCGACCGGAATCGCCCGGCTGGGAGTCCGCGACACGTCCTCAGCTGTAGAGGTACCACCACACCAGCGCGGCGGCCGCGCCGACGTCGAGGACGATCAGGAACGCCAGCTGGCCCCGGCGAAAGCCTCGCCCCCTGCCCCAGTTGGCGCTGACCAGCGCAGCGGCGGCCGGGACCAGTGCCGCGGCCGGCCACCACCACCACTCGCCGATGCCGTCCGACGCCACCAGGAAGCCCAGGCCGGCCACCATCGCCGACCACAGCCACCAACCGAGCCTGAGGGCCAGGACGGCCGGGACGAGGCACAGCAGGAAGCCCACGATGCCGGACCAGATCGCGTAGCCGAGCTTGCAGGACGCGACCGCGTCGTCGGCGCCGCTGGCCGCGCCGCACGCGAGGACGGCGAGGGTCTGGTTGGCAAGCACGACCACCAGGGCGGAGCCGACGACGGCCAGCAGCGCCGCCAGGTACGACCAGGCGACCCGGGCCGAGACCGGCATGAAGTCGACGGTCTCGACCGCGCTCGCCTGCAGGTGTGCCCGCCGGCGGCCCATTACCGGGTCAGCAGCGACCGGAGCACGAACTGCATGATGCCTCCGTGCCGGTAGTAGTCGGCCTCCCCTGGGGTGTCGATGCGCACCACGGCGTCGAAGACGATCGGCTCGCCGTCCCCCGTCGCCGACACCTTCACGGTCGCCGGGGTCGTACCGGAGTTCAGCTCGGTGACACCCTCGATGCTGAAGGTCTCGGTGCCGGTCAGGCCGAGGGAGTCGGCATTCTGGCCGTCCGGGAACTGCAGCGGCAGCACGCCCATTCCGATCAGGTTCGACCGGTGGATCCGCTCGTAGCTCTCGGCGATCACGATCTTCACCCCCAGCAGGGCCGTGCCCTTGGCCGCCCAGTCGCGGGACGAGCCGGAGCCGTACTCCTTACCGGCCAGCACGACCAGCGGCGTTCCCGCGGACGCGTAGTTCATCGCGGCGTCGTAGACGGTGGCCACCGGCCCATCGGCCTGGGTGAAGTCGCGAGTGAAACCACCCTCGGTGCCGGGCGCCAGCTGATTGCGCAGCCGGATGTTGGCGAACGTGCCCCGGATCATGACCTCGTGGTTCCCGCGCCGGGAGCCGTAGGAGTTGAAGTCCTTGCGCGCGACGCCGTGTTCGGTGAGGTAGATCCCCGCCGGGCTGTCGCCCTTGATCGAGCCGGCCGGCGAGATGTGGTCGGTGGTCACCGAATCGCCGAGCTTCAGCAGGACGCGGGCCTCGCTCACGTCGGTCACCGGCTGCGGCTCCGCCGGCATGTTCTCGAAGTACGGCGGCTTGCGGACGTAGGTGGAGTCGCCCTCCCAGGCGAAGGTCTCCCCCGTCGGCGTCGGCAGGGAGCGCCAGGTGTCGTCCCCGGCGAACACGTCGGCGTAGCGGGAGGTGAACATATCGGCGGAGATCGAGGAGTTGACGACCTCGTCCACCTCCTCCTGGCTCGGCCAGATGTCGTGCAGGAAGACGTCGTTGCCGTCCGAACCCTTGCCCAGCGGCTCGGTGGTCAGGTCGATGTCCATCGTGCCGGCCAGTGCGTAGGCGACGACCAGCGGCGGGCTGGCGAGGTAGTTCATCTTCACGTCCGGGTTGATCCGGCCCTCGAAGTTGCGGTTGCCGCTCAGCACCGAGGTGACCGCCAGGTCGGCGTCGTTCACGGCCTGCGACACCTCGGGGATCAGCGGACCCGAGTTGCCGATGCAGGTTGTGCAGCCGTAGCCGACCAGGTCGAAGTCGAGGGCGTTCAGGTACGTGGTCAGCCCGGCCTTCTCGTAGTAGTCGGTGACCACCTTCGAGCCCGGAGCGAGCGACGTCTTCACCCACGGCTTGCGGGTGAGACCCTTCTCCACGGCCTTCTTCGCCACCAGCGCCGCGCCGATCATCACGCTCGGGTTGGACGTGTTGGTGCAGGACGTGATCGCCGCGATCGTCACCGCGCCGTGGTCGAGGGTGAAGTTGGTCCCGTCCGACAGGGTCACCGGCGTCGGCTTGGACGGGCGTCCCGGGCCCTCCGACGGCGCCTCGCCGTAGGCGTGGGGCTGCGCGGACCCGTTGGTCTCGGTGTGGGTGGGGGCGTCGGACGCGGGGAAGCTCTCCGCGACACTCTCGTCGTAGCCCTCGATCTCGTCATCGTCCACGTAGTCGCGCAGCGCCTCGTTGAAGCCCTGCCGGGCGTGGGCGAGCACCACGCGATCCTGCGGCCGCTTCGGGCCGGCGATGCTGGGCACCACCGTAGAGAGGTCGAGCTCCAGGTACTCCGAGTAGCGCGGCTCGTGATCGGGGTCGTGCCACAGACCCTGCGTGCGGGCGTAGGCCTCGACCAGCTCCAGCTGGTCGGCCGGACGACCGGTGAGCCGCAGATAGTCGATCGTCTTGTCGTCGATCGGGAAGATCGCGATGGTCGAGCCGTACTCGGGACTCATGTTGCCGATCGTGGCGCGGTTGGCCACCGGCACCTCGGCCACGCCCGGGCCGTAGAACTCGACGAACTTGCCCACGACCTTGTGCTGGCGCAGCATCTCGGTGATCGTCAGGACGAGGTCGGTCGCCGTGGTGCCCTCGGGCAGCTTGCCGCTCAGCTTGAAGCCGACCACGCGCGGGATCAGCATGCTCACCGGCTGACCCAGCATCGCCGCCTCTGCCTCGATGCCGCCCACGCCCCAGCCCACCACTCCGAGGCCATTGACCATCGTGGTGTGCGAGTCGGTGCCCACGCAGGTGTCGGGATACGCCTGCAGAACCTTCTTGCTTCCTGAGCCTGACGAAGGGACCTCGCGCGGGAACACCACGCGGGCCAGGTGCTCGATGTTCACCTGGTGCACGATGCCGGTGCCCGGCGGCACCACCACGAAGTCGTCGAAGGCGGTCTGGCCCCAGCGGAGGAACTGGTAGCGCTCACGGTTGCGCTGGTACTCGAGCTCGACGTTGCGGGTGAACGCGTCCGGGGTGCCGAACAGATCGGCCACCACCGAGTGGTCGATCACCATCTCGGCCGGCGAGAGCGGGTTCACCTTCGTCGCGTCGCCGCCGAGCTCGGCGATCGCCTCCCGCATCGTGGCCAGGTCGACCACGCACGGGACGCCGGTGAAGTCCTGCATGATCACCCGCGCGGGGGTGAACTGGATCTCACGGCTGGGCTCGGCGGACGGGTCCCACGAGCCGAGCGCGGCGATGTCGTCCGCGGTGATGTTGGCCCCGTCCTCGGTGCGCAGGAGGTTTTCCAGGAGCACCTTCAGGCTGAACGGGAGGCTCTCCGAGCCCTCCACGGCGTCCACCCGGAAGATCTGATACGTCTGGCCCGCCACGTTCAGTTCGTCGGCTGCCGAGTAGCTGTCAATGCTCATGGGACCTCCCGTGGTCGCCGGAGATATCTTGATGTCGAGATATTATCTCACCTCACGGATCGAGGCTAGCCGAGCCGCGCCATCGCCGTCGGAACTCCCTACCGCTCATTCCGCCCGACCCCCGTCGCTCAGCCCATCCGCCCCCCTCCCCACCCACAAACGCTCCCGAAAAGTGCAGAAGCTCCCGAAATTTCGGTGGCGTTTGCGAATTTCGGGAGCTTTTGTGGGCGGACGGGCTGGGCCCGTGGGTTCAGCGCAGGCGGAGCCGGTGCGGTCAGCGCGGGCTGTGGCGGCGTTCGCCCCACTCGGCCCGCAGGTCCGGGTCCGACATCACCAGGTAGACCAGCCCGCAGTCGTGCGGACCCGTCACGTTCAGTTGGCAGAGGTTGCAGATCTCGTCCGGCCGCAGCGGGCACTTCGCCTCGGGGCGCGACCGTCGCGTCCGGGTCTGGGGAGCGGTCGTCACCGTTCGAGGATAGCCACGCACTCGACGTGGTGCGTGAGCGGGAACAGGTCGTGGGCGGTCACCGAGGTGGGCCGGTAGCCGAATCCTTCCGCCGCTTTCAGGTCGCGACCGAGGGCGGCCGGGTCGCAGGCGACGTACGCGATCGCGCGTGGACGCCGCTCCGCCACGCCCTGCAGGACGGTCGGACCGGCCCCCGTCCGCGGCGGGTCGAGCACCACGAGGTCGGCCCGGGACGGAAGCCGGCGGAGGCGCCGGGCGACGTCGCCGGCGAAGAACCGCGCGCCGGGCACGTTCCGCTCGGCCAACTCCACCGCTCGGCGGTCGCCCTCCACACCCCAGACGGACGCGCCCGCGTCCACCAGGGCGCCTGCGAACACCCCGACACCGCAGTACAGGTCGAACGCCACGTCGCCGGGACGCGGCTGTGCGCCGGCCAGCACGCGTTCCACCAGAACCCGGGGTGCCGTCGCATGGGCCTGCCAGAACCCGTCCGAAGCCACGAGGTAGCTCCGCTCGCCTACCCGCTCGGTCACGAGCACGGAGGCCGTCGAAGGGTCGAGGAAGCCCGCCCCGCTGGCCGCGGCGACGCCGAGCAGTTCACCACCCGGTCGGCCCGCGTCCGCCGGCGGTGCGGCGATGCCGGGGTCCGCGATCCGGCAGCCGCCGTCAGGCAGGAGCACGACCTCGCGCGAGCGGTGAGCGCGCAGGCCCGGCCGTCCGGCGCCGTCCAGGTGGTAGCGCATGCGGCGCCGCCAACCCAACGGGCTCGGGGGCACCTCCTCCACATCCCCGGTGAAGGTGTAGCCGGCCAGGTGGCCGAGGAGTTCCGCGACCACCTGTCGCTTCAGTTCCCGGCTGTGCGCGGGCTCGACGTGCTGGAAGTCGCACCCGCCGCAGCGCCCGGCGATCGGGCAGGGCGGGACGACCCGGTGGGAGCTGGCACGGTGCACGGCCACCGCGTCGCCGCGGGCGAATCGACGGCTCACCTCGGTGACGCGGACGTCGACGAGTTCTCCGGTCAGGGCATGCCGCACGAAGACCACCCGACCCTCGTGGCGGGCGACGAAATGGCCGCCGTGGGCCACCGGCCCGACCTCCACGTCCCTGAGCAGGACGCCCGGCTCGAGCCCGGTCACTCGCGACGGGCCGACTCGCGGATGGGGTCGCCCATCCGCACCTGTCCGCTGCCCGGACGCCGCCAGGCGGCCGCGGTGTTGCGCTGGGCGCGGCTGAGCGCGTACTTCGAGGACGCCAACTGGTACGGCACGGAGGTGACCATCACGCCCTGCATGAAGTTCAGCCGCGCCTTCAGGATCAGCCCGGTCTGGTTGTGCAGGACCTGCTCCCACCAGTGTCCCACCACGTACTCCGGGATATAGACGCACACGACGTCGCGCGGGTTGTCGGAGCGGATGCCCTTCACGTAGTTGAGGAAAGGTCCGGTGACCTCGCGGTAGGGCGAAGCGATCACCTTCAGCGGCACTTCGAGCTGCTGGGAGTCCCACTGGGAGACAATCGCCCTGGTTTCCGCGTCGTCCACCGAGACCAGGACGGCCTCGATGCTGCTGGCGCGCGTCGCGCGGGCGAAGTTCACCGCCCGCATCGTCGGCTTGTTCACCTCCTGCACCATGATCACCGCGCGCACGCGACTGGGCAGCATCCGGGCGTCCGTCGGTCCCACGGCCAGCTCGTGGGCGACCTTGTCGTAGTGGACGCGGATCGAGCGCATCAGCACGAACACGACGGCCATGGCCAGCACCGCGAGGTAGGCGCCGTAGATGAACTTCGACGCCAGCACGATCACCAGCACGATGCCGGTGCCGGTGAGGCCGACCGCATTGATCGCGCGCGAACGCATCATGTGCGCGCGCGCTTTCGGGTTCTTCTCTGTCTTCAGGTGCCGGGTCCAGTGCCGCATCATGCCGAACTGGCTGACTGTGAACGACACGAACACACCCACGACGTACAGCTGGATCAGCGCGGTCACGCTCGCGTTGTAGATCAGCACGAGGGTGATGGCCGCAGTCGCCAGCGCCAGGATGCCGTTGGAGTACGCCAGCCGGTCGCCGCGGGTGTGCAGCGCGCGGGGCAGGAAACCGTCCCTGGCCAGAATCGACCCCAGCACGGGGAAGCCGTTGAACGCGGTGTTCGCCGCGAGGAACAGGATCACCATCGTCATGGTGACCACGAAGTAGAAGCCGATCGGGAACCCGTCGTAGAAGATCGTCCGGGCCAACTGACCCATCACCGTGTCGTGCGGAGCGTCGACCGGTTGACCGTTCTGGACGAAGTGCGAGCCCCCGTCCGCGTCGACCAGCTTCAGTCCGGTCAGGTTGGCGAGCACGACGATGCCGCCCAACATGGTGATCGCGACCGTGCCCAGCAGCGCCAGCGTGGTAGCCGCGTTGCGGCTCTTCGGCTCACGAAAGGCGGGGACACCGTTCGAGATCGCCTCCACGCCGGTCAGCGCCGCACAGCCGGACGAGAAGGCCCGGGCCAGCAGGAAGACGCCGGCGAAACCGGTGAGGCTGTTGATCGTCCCGACCACCTCGTAGCCCGCGGTGGGCGCCTGCAGGTGCTCGCCCAGGCCGAAGAAGCGGAACAGGCCCCAGACCGTCATGCCGAGCACGCCGATCATGAAGCCGTAGGTGGGGACGGCGAAGAACGAGCCCGACTCGCGCACGCCGCGCAGGTTCATCGTCATCAGGATGAGGATCACGATCGCGGCCACCCAGCCCTCGTGCCCCTGCAGGAAGGGGAACATCGCCTTTGCGTTCTGCACACCGGAGGACACCGAGACGGCGACCGTGAGGATGTAGTCGACCAGGAGCGCGCTCGCCACCACCAGGCCGGCGGTCGGCCCCAGGTTCACGGTGGCGACCTCATAGTCACCGCCGCCGGACGGGTACGCGTGCACGGTCTGGCGATAGGACATCACCACCAGCAGCATCACCACGGCGACGGCGAGGGCGATCTGCCAGGAGAAGGCGAACCCGACCATGCCGGCGAGCGAGAGCGTGAGCAGGATCTCGTCCGGTGCGTAGGCGACCGAGCTCAGGGCGTCGGACGCGAACACGGGCAGCGCGATCCGCTTCGGCAGCAGGGTCTCGCCCAGCTGCGCGCTGGCGAGCTTGCGCCCGACCAGCAAACGCTTGGCGAAGTCGGTGGCGTTCACGAAACGGAACACTATGCCTTTCCCGACCCGTAGCCGACTATCCGCCGGTGTAGCGTCGGTAACATCTGGCTCGTAACCCGGATAGGGTCTTCCGCGGCAGACCGACGCAGAGTGGAGGCAGGCGATGCACATCGTCATCATGGGTTGCGGGCGCGTCGGTGCGTCCCTCGCCCGGGCGCTCGAGCGCCGCGGTCACTCCGTGGCCGTGATCGACATCGTGCAGGACGCGTTCCGCCGGCTCGGCCCCGAGTTCCAGGGCAAGACCGTGAAAGGCGTCGGCTTCGACCGCCAGGTGTTGCAGCGCGCGGGCATCGAGCGCGCGGACGGCTTCGCCGCGGTGTCCAGCGGCGACAACTCGAACATCCTCGCCGCCCGCGTGGTGCGCGAGACGTTCGAGGTGCACAACGTCGTGGCCCGCATCTACGACCAGAACCGGGCCGAGGTGTACGAGCGGCTCGGCATCCCGAGCGTGGCCACCGTCCGCTGGGCCGCCGACCAGGTGCTGCGCCGGCTGCTCCCGTCCGGCTCCGAACCGCAGTGGCGGGATCCGTCCGGCAGCGTCCGACTGATCGAGGTGCACGTCAACACCGGCTGGGTGGGCAGCAAGGTGAGCGCGATGGAGGCCGCCACGCGCTCCAAGATCCCGTTCCTGATGCGGTTCGGCTCGGGCATCGTGCCCGGCGACACGACGGTCTTCCAGGACGGCGACCTGGTCTACGCCGCCGTCTCCAACGAGCAGGTGCCCGACGTCGAGGACGTCCTGGGCCGGCCGCCGGTAGAGCACTGAAGGGTAGGAGCCAGCTGTGCGTGTAGCCATCGCCGGGGCCGGCAACGTGGGCCGTTCGATCGCCAGGGAGCTGATCACCAACGGACACCAGATTCTGCTGATCGACCGCGATCCCAACGCGATCAAGCCCGAAAGCGTCCCGGAGGCCGAGTGGCTGCTGGCGGACGCCTGCGAGTTGGCCAGCCTGGAGGAGGCCAGCCTCGACACCTGCGACGTCGCGATCGCCGCCACCGGTGACGACAAGGCCAACCTCGTCCACTCGCTGCTGGCCAAGACCGAGTTCGGTGTGCCGCGCACGGTCGCCCGCGTGAACCACCCGGCGAACGAGTGGATGTTCGACGACCTGTGGGGCGTGGACGTGGCCGTCTCCACCCCGCGCCTGATGTGCGCCCTGGTCGAGGAGGCGGTCACCGTGGGCGACCTCGTCCGCCTGTTCAGCTTCCGCGGCGGCCATGCCAACCTCGTCGAGATGACGCTGCCGGAGGGCTCGCCCCGCGTCGGGACCCGGATCGCCGACCTCAACCTGCCCGGTGACGCCGTACTGGTCACGATCATCAGGGACGGCGCCGCGCGCGCCCCCGAAAGGGACGCCGCGCTCGAGGCCAACGACGAACTGCTGTTCGTCTCCGACCCCAGCTACGAGGCTGAGCTGGCCCAGTACCTCGTGCCGCGGAACCTGCGCTCGACCGAAGTCGGGTAACCCTCGCTCGCGTCAGGGCACGGCCGAACGCCCAGCACCGGTCACCGGACGCGATCCAGACCGCCACTGCGCCGACGCTAGAGCACGCTCACGACGAGGATCGTCCAGCCGATCCGGAGGCCCCGCCGGGGTTCCATTCAGCTCGCGATGAGTTCGTAATACGGGTTGTAGAGGCGACGCTGCCCGTCCACGTAGGACACGCGTCCGCTGACCGTGAGTTCGCGTCCGGCGGTGATCCCGGGGATGGCCCGCCGTCCCATCCAGATCAGGGTGACCGTGCCGGACCCGTCGTTGAACTCGGCCTCCAGCCACGGAGTGCCGCTGCGCGGCTTCATCGTCAGCACGACGATCGTGCCCCTCAGTCGCGCCCACTGGCGGTCGCGCAGTTCCCCGATGCTTGTCGCACCGGCGGATTCGACGACCTTCTGCCGCTGCTCGGACTCGAGCTCGGCGTTGGACGCGCCGAGGCGCCGCAGCGCCCGCAGGAACGGGTTCGTGCTCGCCATCAGCCCTCCTGGGCGGCCTCGGGCAGTGTCATCGGGACCAACTCGCCGGGCACCATCGGCTTGGCGCCCCGCCGCACGACAAGATTACGGAAGAATTCCACGAACGGGGCGACCAGCGGCGCATCCGCTTCGCCGATCGCGGCCTCGCCGAGCAGCGTGCCGCGCAGCAGCCAGCGCGGACCCTCAGCGAACCAGATCCGCGAGACGTGGAACAACTGCTCACCGCCCGGCCCCTCCTGGGGCAGGACGCGGCGCACCTCGGCTCCGAACGGGCCGTCGGCCAGGGTCGCGCTGCCGCCGCCCTGCTCGGCCTCCTCGACCACGTCCTCGCGCAACTCGTCGGCCATCCCGCCGCTCGCGGGAGCCGCGAAGAGCGCCACCTCGAGACCGGAGTTCTTCCACACGGCGGTCACCGCCTGCACGTCGCGGGTGGCCTCGTTCACCTGCAGCTGCAGGCCGAGACCTTCCCACGGGGTGATCACGAGCGAGCCGAGGTCGATCCGGGTCACGTGGTCGCCGGACAGGTCGACCTCCTCGGAGTCGAACGGGCCGTCCGCTCGCCAGTCGACCTGCTCCGCCTCCTCCTCGTCAGCGTCGAGGTCGGCCTCGGTGAGGTCGGCGTCCGCGTCCTCGACCTCGCCGTCGTCCGCCACGGCCGCGCCACCGGTCCCGGTCTCGTCGACGTCGGCCTCGTGCTCGCCCGCGTCCTCACCCACGATCTGCAGCGCCTCCTCCTCGGTGTCCACCGGCTCGGAGCCGGCGGGCCTGCGCTTGCGCCCAAAGATCACTTGTCCACCTCTGTCGTCGTTCCGGCGGCCGTCGGGGCCGCCCATTCCGTGACCCCTCCGGTGGAGCCGTGCCCGCGGTCCCCGCGATGGCTCTCCGGTAGCTGGTCGAGAAGTTCGAAATCGGCCCGGGCCACCCGCTGGACGACCAGCTGTGCGATCAGGTCGCCGCGGGCCAGCCGCACCGGCCGGCTGGCATCGGTGTTCAGCAGGCAGATCCGGATCTCGCCGCGATACCCGGCGTCCACGGTGCCGGGCGCGTTCACGATGGTCAGCCCCGCGCGTGCGGCGAGCCCGGAGCGCGGGTAGACGAAGCCCGCCCAGCCCTCGGGCAGCGCGATCGCGATCCCGGTGCCGACCAGCCGGCGCTCGCCAGGGGCGAGCTCCACGTCCTCGGCGACCGCCAGGTCCGCGCCCGCGTCACCGGGGTGCGCATAGCGGGGCACGGGCATCCCCGGGTCGAGCCTGGTCAGGCCGACCCGAACCCGTTCCGAGCTGGCCGAAGTCATTGCGGCAGTCTAGCCGCGGCCGGACCCCCGTCCGGTGCGGGCGAGATGGGACGGGACTCCTCGATCGCTGCGGCTAGCTTGGCCCCCCGCCGGCTGGACACCAACCAGTACGGGTGTGTGTCCGCCGGGTCGTCCACCGTGACCTCCACCGAGCCGGGGACGAACCCCCGCACGAGCAGCCAGGCCGCGTGGTCGGCGTCCGGTCCGAGTCGGCGGCGGGTCGCCGCGCGGTCGTGGACGATGACCGCGCCCACCCATGGCCACTCCAGGACGGCGTCGCCGGCATGCACACCCGCCTCGTCCACTGCCACCACGATGCGCCCGTACCACAGCAGCGCCACGGCCACTCCGCCGGCGGTGACCACCCCGGCAACCACGGCCACCCACGGACCGGCGTAGAAGCCCACGGCCGTCACGAAGGTGAGGGCGAAGAACATGCCCACCACCCACCAGCCGGCCGGGACGGCAAGTCGCTCGCGGTACGTCATTGATCCAAGCTAGCGGTGGTTGGCAGGATGGCAGCAGGAGGACATGTGAACACGTCGCAGAAACTGCTCTGGAATCTCTATGCGGGAGCCGTCGGTGCGCTGACCACCATCGTGGCGGCGAAGGCGGTGAACGCAGCCTGGCAGCTCGCCACCGGCGACGCGCCGCCGGAGCCGAACGACCCGGGCGTGCCGCTGCGTCGCGCGCTCACGTGGGCGATCGCCAGCGGCGTCGGCATCGGGCTGTCGCAGCTCCTCGTGAACCGCTTCGCCGCCAGTCAGTGGACGAAGGTCATGGGCACGCCGGCGCCGCGGTTCAACAAGACCACCCTGACGATCTGAGCGGGCTTCGTCAGGCTCAGCCAGCACTGGGTCCGGCTCAGCCGGCACTGGGTCAGGCTCAGCCGGCACTGGGTCAGGCTCAGCCGGCACTGGGCCAGGCTCAGCCCGCAGTCAGGTTCAGCCTGCGCAGTCGATGCAGTAGGCCAAGCCGTTGCGGACCTCGGCGATCTGGCTGCGGTGCTTCACGAGGAAGCAGGACGCGCAGGTGAACTCGTCGGCCTGGCGCGGCAGCACCCGGACGGTCAGTTCTTCGTGGGAGAGGTCAGCGCCGGGCAGCTCGAACGTCTCAGCCGCCTCGACCTCATCCTCGTCGACCTTGCCGGAGTTCTTGTCGTTCCGTCGGGTCTTGAGTTCCTCGATCGAGTCTTCGCTCTCTTCGTCGGTCTTGCGAGGGGCGTCGTAGTCGGTCGCCATGCTGTTACGTCCATCTCCATTCCGCGGTGCCCGCTTTTGGTGGCGGCTGTCGGGGCATCTCGTGCGAGGCATGCATATCACATCCAGGCCGGGATTCCCGCCCTCCACCACTTCGGCGCGGACCGTGCTGCGGCCGTGCCGACGTCCGGTTGGGGGGTCGGCTTGGTAGGTTACCTGCAGACACAAACCCAGAAGGGGCGATGACTCATCGAGACCGGGCCCGCGATGCCAGGGGTCCCGTGCGCCAGCCCCCACAAGCCACCCACCTGGAGATCGAGATGGACAGCGCGCTGACCCCCCGGGAGATCCAGGCCCGCGTCCGTGCCGGCGAGAGCCTGGAGGACGTCGCCAGGGCCGCCGGGATGGGCGTCGACTGGGTGGAGCCGTTCGCCGCCCCCGTCCTGGCCGAGCGCGAGTTCATCGCCGGACAGGCCCAGAGCCATCCGGTGCGCCGCGGTTCGGAGACAATTGCCCACCGGACCCTGGGCGACGTGGTGGCGGACCGACTGGCCTCCCGGCGCGTCGACGTCGACACGGTCACCTGGGACGCGTGGAAGGTCGAGGGACGCCGGTGGGCGGTCCGGGTCGACTACGACTCGGGCAAGGCTCACCGCGAGGCACTGTTCACCTACGACGCGGGCAGCCGCTTCTCCGTGGCCGAGAACGACGACGCCCGCTGGCTGCTGGGGCTGCACTCGGCGTCCCACGGTCCGCAGCCGGGTCGCCGCCGGCGCGAGGAGGACGCCGAGCCGACCGTCGGGCTGAACGACGACCTCGCCCTGGTGCGGGTCGTCCAGCCTCGGGCGGACGAGCCGGAGGACCCGAACGACACCGTCCCCCTGGACGAACTGGACGACGAACTCGACGACGCATACGCCGAGGGCGAACTCACCGAGGTGGACGGTGTGTACGACATCGTGCCTTCTTCGGATTCGGGTCTGGACGTGCTCTACGACATGCTCTCCAGCTTCGACGAGGACTCCGTCCAGATCTACGCCGGGCTGATCCGTCCCGCCAATGCACCGGCGCCGCGCCCGATCCTGGACGAGTTGCCCCCCGAGCCCGAGGCGGACGAGGAGCCCCCCGCGGACGAGGAGCAGGAGGACGTCGAGCCGGAGCTCGAGGAGGCGGCGACGCCAGAACCGGAGCCCGAACCAGAAGCGCCCCCCACTCAACCCGAGCAGCCCGCGCTGGTCGAGGACGAGCCCGAACCCACGCGGGCACGTCCCAAGCGCAAGCGCGCGTCCGTCCCGAGCTGGGACGAGATCATGTTCGGCTCGCCGAAGAACCCGAAGCAGCGCTGATCAGGCCGATTCGAAAGGCAGCGGCTCGGGGCTGAGCGTGACCGCGGCCACCTGCCGCGTGACCCGGCGCCGGTGGTGCCGACGGCACAGCACCTGGTAGGCCACGTCAGCGGAGTCGGTGTCTCCGACCACCACCTGGCTGCCCTCGGTGACCATCACGCCGTTCACGGTCCGGGCGTTGTGGGTGGCCGGTTCGCCGCACCAGCACCGCGGCCGCACCTGCAGTTGCTCCATCCGGTCGCACAGTTCCACCAGCCGCTGGGACGCGGGGAACAGTTCGGTGCGGAAGTCGGTGAGGATACCGAAGCAGAACACGTCGATCTGGAGTTCGTCGACGATTCGGGCGAGCTGGTCGATGTGGGTCCTCGTGTAGAACTGGGCCTCGTCGCAGACGAGGAAGTCGACCCGACGTCCCGCGGTCAGCTCGGAGACCACGTAGCGCCAGAAGTCGAGGTCGTCAGAAACCTCGTTCGCAGGCGAGGTGAGCCCGATCCTGGACGTGACCGCGGACTGCCCTGACCGGTCCAGCATGGTGAACAGCCGGCCCTGCCGACCCGCCTCCGACTCGGTGTAGGCGACCTGGAGCGCCAGGGTCGACTTGCCGCAGTCCATCGGACCGGTGAAGTAGATCAGTTCAGCCACGGGCGTCATTCTGACCCAACTGCGCCTCCCCCACCTACTCGCCGTCGTGGGCCGTGCGAGGATGAGCCGATGAGCGATCCGACAGAGGTCGAGGTGACTGCTCTCACGGTGAATCTGGCCGTCCCGGAACACCTGCGCTGGACTGACACGCGCCGCGGCGAGACCTTCCAGCTGACCAGCATCAGGGCAGGAGCGTTCGGCCTGCGGATTTGCACACTCGACGTCGGTCGGGCGTGCCAGGAAGGCGCCGGAAGCCGTCGAGCGCGCAATTCCGCAGGGTTGGTGGCGGGTGCGTGCCGATCATCGCTCACCCCGCCTCGGAATCACGGCGCGGTCACGCAACCAGCAGCGGCACCTCGACCTCGGCCGGCGTGAGCGAGCCGTGCATGCCGACGAGCTCCAGTTCCTTCGGCAGGGTCCTGGTCATCACCGCACCGTCGTCGGCCATCGCGACCAGCACGTCGCCGAACCGGCCGGCCAGGCGGGGGGACACCTCCCCGAACCAGCCCTCCGCGATCGCCTCGTCCCGCGTCCTCACCCAGGCCCGATCCCCCAGCCGGTCCCGCCAGCGGACGGCCAGGTGCTCGGGACGCGCCGTCATCAGCTGCCGGAACCGGCCCTCGCCGGCCAGCGCCGTCACACCGGCCAGCAACTCGGGTTCGTCCTCGACCACCAGCCGCCGGGACAGCGGCACGTCCACCATGCCGTGGTCGCCTGTGACCAGGATCACCACGTCGGACGGCAGCCCCGCGCGCAATTCCGCCACCAGCGCGTCGGCGGACTCCAGCGCGCGCAGCCACGCCGGCGAGCCCGTCCCATGCTCGTGGCCGGCGTGGTCCAGCTGGCGCTCGTAGAAATAGCCCAGCGTCCGCTCCCCCGCCGTCACGGCCTGGAGTGCCAGCTCCACCCGGCGGGAATGGTCACGCTCGTCGGTCACCGGAAGGAAGGCCGGTCCCCGTAGCGCGGCCGTGGTCAGGCCGCTGCCCGCGAAGGCGGCCGGCGCGATGGCCGCCGTCCGGACGCCCGCCCGCTCCAGCCGTTCGAAGCAGGTGAGCTGCGGCTGCACGTCCAGTCCGCTGATGGCGGCGGGCCAGCGCAGCGTCTGCAGCACCATCTGCTCGGGGGCGTACCAGAACGAGTAGCCGGCGATGCCGTGCCGCCCTGGCGGCAGCCCGGTGCCGAGGCTGGTGATCGAGGTGGCTGTCGTGCTCGGCGCTCCTGAGGTGATCGTGGGTCCGGCCAGGGACGCGAGGAAGGGCGCGTGCCCGCGATACTGCTCGAGCAACTGCCTGCCCAGACCGTCGACGAGCACCAGGAGGTACCGGTTCGACGCAGGCAACCCCAGGACATCCTCCGCCCCCGGCAGGCCGAGATGGGCGCCCAGGCCGGGCATCAGGTCGGCCAGGGACGCCCGGCCGTACCCCGGGAGCGTCGGCGAGCTCACCCGAAACTGCCGGTGGCCAGCTGCAACGCCGACGTGAACGCGACCAGCTGCGCGACCTTGGCCTCGCCGTCACCGGCCGCGCTGACCCGCACCGTGAGGTCGTCGCCGGCCAGCATGCCGGTCAGCCCGTGGTCGGCCTCACACTCGGGGTCGCCGCAGTGGGCAGGCTCCAGGTCGATCCGGCGCATGGTGCCCCAGGTGATCGTCAGCCAGGCCTCGGAGATCTCCGAGCGCCGGGAGCCGTACCGCTCGGGACGGGACACCACCTGGCTCAGGGCCACCGAGTTCACCTCCCGGAGCGCCACCGACTCGGTCGTGGTGATGGCCTGGGACGGCTCGCCCGGTTCCTCCCCCTCGTCGGTGTGGGCGACGATCAACCGGGACGGCGTCAGGACCAGCACCGACAGGTGCCGCTGGATCTCCTCCCGGTTGAAGGTGGCCTCGAGCTGGACCAGGTGCGCCACTGGCTCCTCCGGCCCCAGGGCCAGCGAGACCGCGTCCGACACCAGCTCGGGAAAGTAGCCGCAGCCGTGGATCTCGGCCCGCAGGCCCGCCGGCAGGTGCAGCGCAGGACGTGGCGTCATTGCTGCATCCTCTCACCTCCGCCGCCCTGCGCCGACTTGTCGCTGACGGGTGCCGCTCACGCGTCCGAACCCGAGCCGCCATTAAGGTGTGGAGCCGTGAGCACGCGTCCCTTCATCGCCGCGCGGGTCGAGGAGTTCATCGACCGGCGGATCGAAGGGGTGCTCCGAGGGCTCGGCTGGCGCGAGAAGGTGATCTGCTACACCGGCTACGGCACCAGCGAGAGCATCCGCGTGCTAGGCCGCGTGGTGCTGGTGCCGAAGCGGGCCCGCGGGGGCCTCGGCAAGGCGACCGAGGAACTCATCAAGCGTCGCGGCTTCCGGAACTTCTTCAGTGCGGCGTGCGTGCGAGCCGCGGTCACCATCACGGTCGGCGACCAGGTCGTCTCCGCCACCACCGATCGCGGCGGCTACATCGACCAGCGCATCCGCAACCACGACCTGCCGTCCGGCTGGCAGCAGGTGCGGATGCGTAGCCGCACGTCCAAGATGGCCAGCGCCGACGTCCACGTGGTGGCGGACGACGTCGACTTCGGCGTGGTCTCCGACATCGACGACACGATCATCTCCACCTGGCTGCCGCGTCCGCTGATCGCGGCGTGGAACTCGTTCATCCGGGACGAGTCGGCGCGGCAGTCCGTCCCCGGAATGGCCCGCATGTACACCACGCTGCTGGACGAGCACCCCGGCGCCCCGGTGATCTACATCTCCACCGGTGCGTGGAACACCCACGGCTTCCTGTCCCGGTTCCTGAAGCGCCACGGCTATCCGCACGGCGCGATGCTGCTCACCGACTGGGGCCCAACCAACACCGGCTGGTTCCGCTCGGGCATGGCGCACAAGGCCGACTCCCTGCTGCAGCTCACGCGGGACTTCCCGAACATCCGCTGGGTCATGGTCGGGGACGACGGCCAGCACGACCCGGTGATCTACGCGAACTTCGCCCATGTCGCGCCCGACCGGGTGCGGGCCATCGCGATTCGTCAGCTGTCCCCCGCGGAGCAGGTGCTCGCGCACGGCACGTTGTCCGTGCTGCCCGAGGAGCAGGAGGCCGTGGCTGACACACCCTGGGTGGTGGCGCCGGACGGACGCGGCCTGCTGGCCGGCCTCCGCGCCCTGCCCAAGCCCCTGTGAAAGCGAAGAGAGAAAGAGAAACCAGGACCAGATGGTTGCCAAGCCGCCGACCGATGAGGACGTCGCCGAGCGGATCGTCGACATCGACGTGTCCGCGGAGATGGAGACCAGCTACCTCGAGTACGCCTATTCGGTGATCTACTCCCGGGCGCTCCCGGACGCCAGGGACGGCCTGAAGCCCGTCCAGCGGCGGATCCTGTACACGATGGACCAGATGCGGATCCGCCCCGACGCCGCCCACGTGAAGTGCTCGCGCGTCGTCGGCCAGGTGATGGGCCTGTACCACCCGCACGGCGACACGGCGATCTACGACGCGCTCGTCCGGCTGGGTCAGCCGTGGGCGATGCGGCTGCCCACGGTGGACGGCCACGGCAACTTCGGCTCGCTCGACGCCGGTCCGGCGGCCATGCGCTACACCGAATGCCGGATGTCTCCGGCCGCCGTCGCGATGACCGCGGACATCGAGTCCGACACCGTCGACTTCCGGCCCAACTACGACGGCAAGGAGACCGAACCGGTCGTCCTGCCGTCCGCCTTCCCGAACCTGTTGGTCAACGGCACCACCGGCATCGCGGTGGGCATGGCCACCAACATGCCGCCGCACAACCTCGTCGAGGTGATCCAGGCGCTCAAGCACCTGATCTGGCACCCCGAGGCCGACGTCGACGAGTTGATGCGCTACGTCCCCGGCCCCGACTTCCCCGAGGGCGGCAAGATCATCGGCCTGGACGGGATCCGGGAGGCCTACGCCACGGGGCGGGGCAGCTTCCGCGTCCGTGCTTCGGCCCGGATCGAACAGGTGCACGCCCGCCGCAAGGGCATCGTGGTCACCGAACTGCCGTACATGATCGGCCCCGAACGAATCATCGAGCAGGTGAAGAACCTGGTCAGCGCCAAGAAGCTGACCGGCATCGCCGACATCAAGGACCTCACCGACCTCGCCAACGGCATGCGGCTCGTGATCGAGGTGAAGAACGGCTTCAACCCCGAGGCGCTGCTGGAGGAGCTGTACCGGCTCACCAAGCTCGAGGACTCGTTCGCGGTCAACAACGTGGCGCTGGTGGAGGGCCAGCCGACCACCCTGGGCCTCAAGCGACTGCTCGAGGTCTTCCTCGAGCACCGGCTGCAGGTGATCCGGCGGCGCTCGAGCTTCCTGCTGCGGAAGGCGCAGGACCGGCTGCACCTGGTGGAGGGCCTGCTGATCGCCATCGTCGACATCGACGACGTGATCGCGATCATCCGCTCGTCCGACGACAGCGCGCAGGCGCGGGCCCGGCTGATGGACGCCTTCGAGCTCACCGAGGTGCAGGCCAACTACATCCTCGACATGCAGCTGCGCCGGCTCACCAAGTTCTCCGCGATCGAGCTGGAGGCCGAGCGGGACAAACTGTGGGCGACGATCAACGACCTGCAGGCCATCCTCGACTCGGACGAACGGCTGCGCGAGGTGGCCGCCCACGAACTGGACGAGGTGGCCCGCGCGCACGGGACGCCGCGGCGGACGGTGCTGCTGGCCTCCGCAGGCAACCAGGTGACCGCGGCGAAGGCCAACGGCGGCAGCCTCGAGATCGCGGACGACCCGTGCTGGGTCATGCTCTCCTCGACCGGCCTGCTGGCCCGAACCGACAACGACGAGCCGCTGCCCACGTCAGGGCCGCGAGCGACGCACGACGTGATCGCCTCCGCGGTGCGGACGACCGCGCGCGGCGAGTTCTGCGTCCTGACCAACCGGGGACGGCTGGTCCGCGGCCAGGCGATCGACGTCCCGTCCGTGCCGGTCACGGCTGCCGCGCCCAACCTGCAGGGGGGCTCGCTGGCCGCCGAATTGCTGCCGCTGGAGCCCGGCGAGCGGATCCTCGGCCTCGGCACGCTCGGTGAGGGCACGTTCGGCTGGGCGCTGGGCACCCGTGACGGCGTGGTGAAGCGGGTGAACCCGGAGATCATCGGCAAGGACGCCTGGGAGATCATCCGCCTCGACGAAGGGGACGAGGTGGTCGGCGCGGTCGAGCTCACTCACGACCTGGTCGAGTTCGTGTTCATCACCAGCGACGCGCAGCTGCTGCACTTCCCTGCGTCCTCCGTCCGGCCACAGGGACGATCCGGCGGCGGCATGGCGGGCATCAAGCTGTCCCCGGGCGCCCGGGTGGTGTTCTTCGGCGCGACGCCCGTCGCGGACTCTTCCGTGGTGACGGTGTCAGGGTCGTCCGCCGCGCTGCCTGGCACCGACGCGGGCAGCGCCAAGGTCACTCCCCTGGCCGAGTACCCGGGAAAGGGCCGGGCGACCGGCGGGGTCCGCTGCCAGCGCTTCCTGAAAGGCGAGGACGTGCTGCTGCTGGCCTGGGCCGGTCCCGACCCGGCGATCGCCGCGGCCGCGTCCGGCACCCCGATCGACCTGCCCGCGCCGGACCCCCGCCGCGACATGTCCGGCGTCGCCGTGTCCCAGCCGATCGCCGCGGTCGGCTCCCGCTACCACGCCTGACCGCCCGCGCCCCGTCCCCACAGACCCGCCCGTCCCGCAAACGCTCCCGGAATTCGCAGAAGCTCCCGAAATTTCGGTGGCGTTTGCGAATTTCGGGAGCGTTTGTGGAGGGGGACGGGTTCGCGCTCGCGGGCCTCGCCGGGCGCAGTAGCTAGGGTGGCGTCCGTGGACGACTCCTTTGACGACCTGCTGACCGCCAACCGCCGCTACGCGACCTCGGCGCCGCGCAACTTCGACGGCTATGCCCACGCCGGCATCGCGGTGGTGACCTGCATGGACTCCCGGTTGCAGCCGCTGGAGATGATCGGGCTGTTCCTCGGCGAGGCCAAGATCCTGCGGACGCCGGGCGGCCACGTCACCGAGGACGCGCTGAGCGGCTGCATCCTCGGCGTGAACCTGCTGCGCGTGCGCCGGATCCTCGTGGTCAACCACACCAAGTGCGCCATGGCGTCCGGCGACGACGAGGAACTGGCCCGCAGGGTCAGTCAGGCCAGCGGACGCGATGCCTCCGGCTATGTGTTCGACGCCGACCCCGATCACGAGGCCCGCCTGCGCGCCGACGTGAAACTCCTCGCCGAGCACCCCCTGATCACCGGACGGGCGACCGTCGGCGGCTTCCGCTACGACGTGGACACCGGCCTGCTCGAGCACATCTGCTGACGTGTGACGGCTGAGCCTGACGAAGCCCGCTCCCACGCTGGCTGAGCCTGACGAAGCCCGCTCCCACGCTGGCTGAGCCTGACGAAGCCGCTCAGGGACCCTTCGTCAAGCTCAGGGATCGCTCAGGCGTCGATGCGCTCCGCGTCCAGGGCATAGGCACCCTCGATGATGAACTCCCTGCGGGGCGCGACGTCGTTGCCCATCAGCTTCTCGAACGTGCCTTCGGCCGTGAGCGTGTCGTCCACGGTGATCCGGCGCAGCGTCCGTTGCCGCGGGTTCATCGTGGTCTCGGCCAGCTCGTGGGCGTCCATCTCGCCCAGACCCTTGTAGCGCTGAGGTTCCTTGAACGCCTGGCCCTTCTTGGTGAGCTCGGCGAGCTTTCGCCGGTACTCGGCCTCGTTGTAGGTGTAGATGTACTTCTCCTGGCCCTTGCGCGGGCTGGTCAGCTCGAACCGGTGTAGCGGAGGGACGGCGGTGTACACCCTGCCGGCCTCGACCAGCGGCCGCATGTACTTGAAGAACAGGGTGGCCAGCAGGGTGCGGATGTGGGCGCCGTCGGAGTCCGCGTCCGCCATGAAGATCACCTTGTTGTACCGGGCCGCGTCGAGGTCGAACGTGCGTCCCGAGCCCGCGCCGACCACCTGGATGATCGCCGCGCATTCCGCGTTCTTCAGCATGTCGCCCACCGAGGCCTTCTGGACGTTCAGGATCTTCCCCCGGATCGGCAGCAGCGCCTGGTACTCGGAGTCGCGGGCGAGCTTGGCCGTGCCGAGCGCCGAGTCGCCCTCGACGATGAACAGCTCGGTGCGATCCAGGTCGGTGCTGCGGCAGTCGGCGAGCTTGGCCGGCAGCGTCGAGGACTCCAGCGCGTTCTTGCGCCGCTGTGCCTCCTTGTGGGCCCTGGCCTGCACCCGCGTCCGGGACGCCGCCACGACCTTCTCCATGACCGCCCGGGCCTGCGTCCGCTGGGCCGCCCTGGTCGAGTTCAGGAAGTTCCCCAGCTCGTTCTCGACGATCCGGGCGACGAGCCGCGTCACCGGCGGCGTGCCGAGCACCTCCTTGGTCTGGCCTTCGAACTGCGGCTCGGCCAACCGGACGGTGACCACACCGGTGAGCCCCTCCAGGGCGTCGTCCTTGCTGATCTCCTCGCCCGCCTTCAGCAGTCGCGTGCCGTCCAGGCCACGCAGGAACGCCCGGGTCAGGCCGCGCTCGAAGCCCATCACGTGGGTGCCGCCCTTCGGCGTGGCGATGATGTTCACGAACGACTGCACCTGGGTGTCGTAGCCGCCGCCCCAGCGCAGGGCGATGTCCACGTCCAGCGTCCGCTCGACGTCCGTCGGGGTCATCGCTCCGTTGTCGTCCAGCATCGGGACGGTCTCGGTGAACTTGTCCGTGCCCTGCAGCCGCAGCACGTCGGTCACCGGGGCATCGGACGCCAGGTAGTCGCAGAACTCGGAGATGCCGCCGTCGTGCTTGAACACCTCGGTGACGGCCTCGGTCCCGCGCGCGTCGGTCACCTTCAGTTCGAGACCGGGCACGAGGAAGCTCGTCTGCCGCGCCCTGGCCAGCAGTTGGGGCAGGGCGAGCTGGGCGTCCTTCAGGAAGATCTGCCGGTCGGGCCAGTAGCGCACCCGGGTGCCGGTGACGGCCTTGCCCACGCGCCCCGCCTTGCGCAGCTCGCTGCCGGGTGTGAACGGTGCGTCCGGACCGTCGCCGGCGAACGTCCCGGGAACCCCGCGCCGGAAGCTCATCGCCCAGGTGGCGCCGTTGCGGTCGACCTCCACGTCGAGCCGCGCGCTGAGCGCGTTCACCACGGACGCTCCGACGCCGTGCAGGCCACCGGTGGCGTTGTAGCTGCCGGCACCGAACTTGCCGCCGGCGTGCAGCTTGGTGAACACGACCTCGACGCCGGTCAGCTTCGTCCGCGGCTCGATGTCGACCGGGATGCCCCTGGCGTGGTCGCAGACCAGGATGCTGCCGTCGTGCCCGAGCGTCACCTCGATGTGCTCGCCGAACCCGGCCAGCGCCTCGTCCACTGCGTTGTCGATGATCTCCCACAGGCAGTGCATCAGGCCCCGGGTGTCGGTTGAGCCGATGTACATCGCCGGACGTTTGCGGACGGCCTCCAGCCCCTCCAGCACGAGCAGATGCCGGGCCTCGTACTCCCTGCCCTCAGCAGCTTTCGTCGTCGTCACCGGCTGAGATTATCCCGACGGGGTAGTACTTCATTGCATTCACGTGACGGTGTCGGACAGCCGCGTGGGATTGTCGGAGACCCTGCCTACACTGTGGTCACCGGGAACAAGCGGGGTCAGTGCCACGTTGTGCCGGATGCGAACCAGAGAGTTGAGTCGCGGGTGAGAGAGTGAGGACGAACCGATGAGCGCAACTGTTACCGAACCCCTGACCGCAGCCGATCGCTGCGACCGTTGTGGTGCGCAGGCCTACGTACGAGTCACCCTCAGCTCCGGCGGCGAACTCCTCTTCTGCGGCCACCACGGCAAGGCCCACTCGGCCAAGCTCAGCCAGGTGGCCCTGAAGATCCACGACGAGACCAGCAAGCTCAGCTGAATCTGCTTCAGCCGAAGGGCCCCGGGTCTTCCCGGGGCCCTTCGTTTTCCTGCCTGCGATACTCGCTCCCATGAGCATCGACGCTGTCCTGGGCGACCTGACCACTGAAGCAGCGGACGCCCTCGTCAACGCCGCCAACTCGAGCCTGCTCGGGGGCGGTGGTGTGGACGGCGCGCTGCACGCCGCCGCGGGGCCCGCGCTCCTGGCCGCGTGCCGCAGGGTCCGTGCCGACCAGTGGCCGAACGGGCTCCCGGTAGGAGAGGCCGTGGCTACGGAGGCCGGAAACCTGCCGGCGAAGTGGGTGATCCACACGGTCGGGCCGAACCGCAACGCCGGGCAGACCGACGAACGGCTGCTGGCGTCGGCCTACACCCGCTCGCTGGACGTCGCCGTGCAGCTGGGCGCGCGCACGATCGCCTTCCCCGCCGTGGGGGCAGGGGTCTACGGCTGGGACGCCGCCACGGCCGCCCGGGTGGCGGTGCACGCCGTGGCGTCCCATCCGCGCACCGGCATCGAGCGCGTCCGGTTCGTCCTGTTCAGCCAACGGCTGTACGACGCGTTCGCCGCCGAACTGGGACGGTTGGCATGAGCGCCCTCCCCTACGGCTCCTGGCCGTCCCCGATCACCGCCACCGACCTTGCCGGCGCCACCATCGGTCTCGACTACGGCGTCGCGGACGGCGACCGGATCTACTGGACGGAGGGCTACGCGCAGCAGGGCGGACGCGTCGCCCTCTGGTGCCGCCAGCCGGACCGCAGCAGGGCCGAACTGGTGCCCGAACACAGCGTGCGCAGCGGTATCAACGAGTACGGCGGGGGTGCCTGGACTGCCGCGGCCGGCATCGTGGTGTTCTCCAGCCATGCCTCCGGCGAGCTGTGGATGATCGAGGACGACGTGGCGCGCGCGATCGCGCCGGGAGGGGCGTTCCGATACGGGTGCGTCGCCGTCGACCCGGCTCGTCGGCTCGCCCTCGCGGTCCGCGAGGACCACTCCGCAGAGGACACCTCGTGCGTGCAGTCCCTCGTCGCGGTCGACCTGGACGCGTCCGTGGTCCGGGTGCTGGCCGAGGGTGCCGACTTCTACGCCACACCGGTCGTCCGGCCGGACGGCCACGTCGCCTGGGTGCAGTGGAACCTGCCGGACATGCCGTGGGACGCGAGCGAGCTGTGGGTGGCCCCGCTCGACCACCCGGAGGACGCGCGGCTGGTCGCCGGCGGGGACGGGGTGTCCGTCGCGTACCCGCAGTGGGCGGACGACGGTTCGCTGACCTACCTCGCCGACCAGTCCGGCTACTGGAACTTCCAGCGCTGGGACGGCGCGGACAGCAGGGCGCTGCACGCGGACCCGTTCGACTTCTGCTACCCGCCCTGGACGCCCGGTCCGGCCCCCTACAGCCTTCTGTCCGACGGCCGGATCGCCTGTTCGTGGTACGAGGACGGCTACTCCCGTCCCGGCGTGCTGGACCCGTCCGCGCCACGAGAGTCCCACCTGACGGTCCTCGACGCCGACCCGGTCAGCTGCACCCTCACCGGGCGCGGGGACCGGGTGGTCGCCCTGCTCGGCTACGCGGACCGGCCCACTGAGCTGCGCGTGCTCGACCTGGCGACCGGGGCCGACGAACTACTGCAGCGCACGACCGGGACCACCCTCCCCGAGGGCCTGGTCTCGGCCGCGCACCCGATCACCTGGGAGTCCCCCGACGGCCCCGTCCACGCGTGGTTCTACCCGCCGCGCCATCCCGACCACACCGCGCGGGAAGGGGAGCTGCCACCCGTCCAGGTGTGGAGCCACGGCGGACCGACCGGATTCTCCGGGCCGGCGTTCCGGCTCGACACCCAGTACTGGACGTCCCGCGGAATCGGCATCCTCGACGTGAACTACTCCGGCTCGGCCGGCTACGGCCGCGCGTACCGGCAGCGGCTGGACGGCCGGTGGGGAATCAGCGATGTGCGGGACTGCGTGGGCTGCGTCCGGGCACTGGTGGACGCCGGACTCGCCGACCCGCGGCGGCTGAGCATCCGCGGCGGCTCGGCCGGCGGCTTCACGACCCTCGCCGCGCTGACGAGCACCGACGTGTTCTCCGCCGGGGTAAGCCTGTGCGGCATCGCCGACCTGGAGGCAATGACCGGCGACACCCACAAGTTCGAGTCGCGCTACCTCGACCGCCTCGTCGCGCCCTATCCCGACGACCGGGCCACCTACGTCGAGCGGTCCCCCATCCACCACCTCGACCGGCTCAGCTGCCCGATGCTGATCGTGCAGGGCCGGCGCGACGTCGTCGTGCCTCCCGAGCAGGCCGAGTCGATGGCGGCCGCGGTTCGGGCGAAAGGGCTGCCGGTCGAGCTGATCATGTTCGCCGAGGAGGGCCACATGTTCCGCCGCTCCGAGAGCATCGTCACCATCGCGGAGGCGGTGCTGGCGTTCCTCGGCCGCGTCCACGGCTTCAGGCCGGCGTGATCCGGGCTAGGGTGACTTGGATGGCGACACACGTGGTCTGGGACTGGAACGGCACCCTCCTCGACGACCTGCGCTGCTGCGTGGACGTCACCAACCGGATGCTGGCCGAGTTCGGGCTGCCCGTGCTCGACGACGTGGCCGCCTATCAGGCGGTCTTCCGGTTCCCGATCGTCGAGTACTACGCGGATCTCGGCTTCGACATCTCGCCGGGCGGCAACTTCGACGCCGCCGCGCACCGCTACCTCGAACTGTACGGTCCGGCCGCACGCTCCTGCGGGTTGCACGAGGGCGCACGGGAAACCGTCAGCGAGCTGCATGCGGCCGGCATCTGTCAGGTCGTGGTGTCCGCGTCCGAGCAGAGCAACCTGCGGGCCCAACTGGACCTGTTCGACCTCGATCAGTGGCTGGACGGCGCACACGGCATCGAGGACATCTACGCCGCGTCCAAACAATCCATCGCGCGACGCTGGCTGCTGTCCGAGCACCTGGATCCTGCGGACGTCCTCTTCGTCGGTGACTCCGAGCACGACTTCGAAATCGCGGACGCGCTGGGTGCCCGCTGCGTCCTGTTCAGCGGCGGCCACCACGCGAGAGCGCACCTGAAATCCCTCGGCGCCCCCGTTGTCGACGACCTACGCGAGGTGCCGCGCCTCGCTGCGGCCAGCTGAGCCCGGCGCCAGCATCCAGGTTCAGCGCCGGCGAGAGGCATGCACGACGTGCCCACCTCCGCTACGGGACGTGACCCAGCCCAGCAGGCGGCCGGCCAGCGCCGCGCCGTCGAGGTCCTGCACGGCGTCGAAGCCCGCCGAGCTCGCGATGCCGGCGATGTGCTCCGGCGTGGCGAAGAACCGCCAGGGCTCGCCGACCGCCGCGGCGCGGGCCGCCCGGCGTGTCCTTCCTATGCCGTGCCCATCGAGGGGCTCGGCATAGTCGAAGACGACCTCGTCTCCCGCCGCGCGCGCGGTCACGGCCAGGGTCTGGCGGAACGCCGCTTCGGTCAGGTACGGCACGACACCGAGCCACAGGTAGCACGACGGCTCTGCGGCGCTGTGGCCTGCCTCGGCGAGCCGGGAAGCCAGGTCGTCGACCTCGAAGTCCACACCGACGAACCGGACGGAAGGGGCCTCCAGTCCGGCTTCGCGAAGGCGGGCGATCTTCCACTGCTGGGTCGCGGGATGGTCGACCTCGAACACGTCGTGGCCGGGGTGGCGCAGACCGAAGGTGTCCAGTCCGGCGCCCAGCACGACCACCTGACGGCCGGCGGCGAAGGCGGCGTCGGCCGCGTCCTGCGCCGTGCGCGAGCGCGCGGCGATGAAGAAGCGCATGCCGATGGACTCCGGCTTCGCCTGCCGGCTGTCGAGAACCGCGGCGGCGCTCAGGCCGAGCACCGGCACCGCGAAGGGGTCGGAGAAGACGCGTCCGCCGTCGACGAGCTGGTGGGCGCCGCGATAGAGGGCCGCCGACCAGGCGGTCCGGCTGGGTTCGCCGGAGTGCAGGGCTCAGTCCAGGTAGTCGCGCAGCACCTGAGAGCGGGACGGGTGGCGCAGCTTGCTCATGGTCTTGGACTCGATCTGCCGGATCCGCTCCCGGGTCACGCCGTAGACCTTGCCGATCTCGTCCAGCGTCTTGGGCTGGCCGTCGGTCAAGCCGAAGCGCATCGAGACGACTCCCGCCTCACGCTCGGACAGGGTGTCCAGGACGTCGTGCAGCTGCTCCTGCAAAAGGGTGAAGTTCACGGCCTCCGCGGGCACAACGGCCTCGGAGTCCTCGATCAGGTCGCCGAACTCGGAGTCGCCGTCCTCACCCAGCGGCGTGTGCAGGGAGATCGGCTCGCGGCCGTACTTCTGCACCTCGACGACCTTCTCCGGGGTCATGTCGAGTTCCTTGGCGAGCTCCTCCGGCGTGGGTTCCCGGCCCAGGTCCTGCAGCATCTGGCGCTGCACGCGGGCCAGCTTGTTGATCACCTCGACCATGTGCACCGGGATCCGGATGGTGCGTGCCTGGTCGGCCATGGCGCGGGTGATCGCCTGCTTGATCCACCAGGTCGCGTAGGTGGAGAACTTGTAGCCCTTGGTGTAGTCGAACTTCTCGACCGCGCGGATCAGGCCGAGGTTGCCCTCCTGGATCAGATCGAGGAAGAGCATGCCGCGGCCGGTGTACCGCTTGGCCAGCGACACCACCAGGCGCAGGTTGGCCTCCAGCAGGTGGTTCTTGGCGCGGCGGCCGTCCTCCGCGATCCACTCGAGGTCGTCGACGTCGCCCGTGGCGACGCTCCCCTCGTTCACGGTCTCCTCCGCGAACAGGCCGGCCTCGATGCGCTTCGCGAGCTGCACCTCCTGCTCGGCGTTCAGCAGGGCGACCTTGCCGATCTGCTTGAGGTAGTCCTTCACCGGGTCGGCGGTGGCGCCGGCGGCCAGCACCTGCTGCTCAGGCTCGTCGGCGTCGTCGGCGTCGGAGAGACTGAAGCCCTCGTCCTCGGTGAGTTCCTTCTCGGTCTTGGCCTCCTCTGCGGGCTCGAACTCGGACTCGTCCACGTCGTCGAGACTGCGCTTCTTGCCACCAACGGTCAGCACGACGTCATCGCCGTCCCGCTCGAACTTGACCTTCTCGACGTTCTCCGGGTCGAGCACGTCCTCGACGGTGATGTCCTCGACCTCATCGCCCTCCTCGACCTCCTCGTCCACCAGTTCGGTGGGCTCGACCTCATCCTCGTCCGGGGTGACAGGCGACGCCGGCTCAGGGTTCGGCACAGCCTTCACCGGCGCGTTACCAGCCTTCCGGCCACGCCGCTTCCGAGCCTCGACAACCGGCTCCTCAGTAGCGGAAACGGCGGCGGCGCGGGCATGTGGGGTCACAGGGCTTACCTCTCGACAGAGCGTTCAAGGGCGCACGACAACCGGGGGTTGTCAATACTTCGCGAGGTCCATTGTGCCACGACCGCCCGAAACACCCAACCCGGGCGGGAGTCCTACGCTGTGCCCCATGCCAGAACCCGCCCAGCCGCCGGTCGCGCCGCGCCGGCCGGAGACCCGCATCCACCACGGCGACACGGTCCTCGACCCCTACGCGTGGATGCGTGACAAGACCAATCCGGACTTCCTCGCGTACCTCCGCGCCGAGAACGAGTGGACGGAGTCGCAGACCGCAGACCTGGCGGGCCTGCGCGAGGAGATCTTCACCGACATCTCGGCTCGCACCCAACAGACCGATCTGAGCGTCCCCGAGTTCGCCCGGCACCCCGGTCTCGGCGAGTTCTGGTACTACGCGCGGACGACCGAGGGACTCGACTACCCCAGCCTCCATCGTTGCCCTGCCCACGGACGCGACTCGCTGCCCGACCCCGCGTCGGGCACGCCGGACGGAGAACAGCTGCTGCTGGACGTACAGGCGCTCGCCGCGGGAGAGGATTTCTTCGCGCTCGGCTGCTTCGAGGTCTCCCCCGACGGTCGCCTCGCCGCCTACTCCGTGGACACCGCGGGCGACGAGCGCTATCACCTGCGGTTCAAGGACCTCGAGACCGGCGAACTGCTCGCCGACGAGGTGCCCGAGGTCGCGGCCGGCGGTTGCTGGGCAGGCAACGGCGCGTTCTGCTACCTCACTGTCGACGACGCCTGGCGACCCGACCAGCTGTGGCGGCACCGCCTCGGTGACATCGGGCCGGACGAACTGCTGCACACCGAGGCGGACGAGCGCTTCTGGCTGGGTGTGGACTGTTCGCGCGACCAGCGCTGGGTGCAGCTGGCCGCGGCCAGCAAGACCAGCACCGAGGTCTGGTTGCTGGACGCCACCGATCCGGCGTCCACCCTTCGCTCCGTCGCCGCGCGCCGGGACGACGTCGAGTACGACGTGGAGATCGCCAACGACCGCCTGTTCATCGTGCACAACGACGGCGCCCCCGATTTCGCGCTGGCCGAGGCCCCCCTGACCGCCACCTCACCCGACGAGTGGCGGACACTGCGTCCGGGCGAGGCCGGCGTCCGGCTGCTCGGCGTCACCGCCTACGACCGGGTACTCGTGGTCAGCCTGCGCTCAGAAGGCCTGCAGGTGGTGGCCCTGCGCCACCGGGACGCGGCCGGCGACGTGGGCGAAGAAGTCGAGATCGGCTTCGATGAACCGCTCTTCCACGTGGACGCCGACGACGGCGACGAGGCCGACACCGACCGGATCCGGCTGCACTACCAGTCCATGGTCACCCCCGATGAGGTGATCGAGTACTCCCTGGTGGACGGGTCGCGCACGCTGCTGAAGCAGCGTCCGGTGCTCGACCACCCGGTGCACGGGCCGTACCGTCCGTCCGACTATGTACAACGCAGGGAGTGGGCGGTCGCGGACGACGGCACCCGCGTGCCGATCTCCCTGGTGTACCGGGCGGACACGCCGCTCGACGGCAGCGCGGGCTGCCTGCTCTACGGGTACGGCGCGTACGAGATCAGCACGCCGCCCACCTTCTCGATCGCCCGGCTCAGCCTGCTGGACCGCGGCTACGTCTACGCGATCGCGCAGGTCCGCGGCGGTGGCGACCTCGGCCGGTCGTGGTACCTGGACGGGAAGCTCGCCGCGAAGGAGAACACGTTCACCGACTTCATCGCCTGCGCGCGCCACCTGGTCGAGCAGGGCTACACCTCCCGCGAGCGATTGGCCGCGGAGGGGGGCAGCGCCGGCGGCCTGCTGATCGGGGCGGCGATCAACCTCGCCCCGGACGCTTTCGCCGCCGTCCACGCCGCGGTCCCGTTCGTCGACGCGCTGACCACCATCCTCGATCCTGAGCTGCCGCTCACCGTCAGCGAGTGGGAGGAGTGGGGTGACCCGCTGCACGACCCGGACGCCTACTTCCGCATGCGCGGCTACTCGCCCTACGAGAACGTCCGGCCGGCGCAATATCCGGCGATCCTGGTCACGGCCAGCCTGAACGACACCCGGGTGGAGGTGACCGAGCCCGCCAAGTGGGTGGCCCGGCTGCGGCACGACTCGGGCTCGAGAAGTCCGATCCTGCTCAAGACCGAGCTGACGGCCGGCCATGGCGGTGCGTCCGGGCGCTACCAGGCGTGGCGCGACGCCGCCTTCGAGCTGGCCTGGCTGATCGAAGCGACCACGCCTCGTCCGGCCGGGTGAGCCCGGCTACCTCCCGTGGTCAGGGGTCAGGTACAACCACGGTCTGAATCTGCTACCCGAGCATGCTCTCGGGGGATGCTCAGGGGTGTCCTGGGCAGAAAAACACCCCTCTCGCACGTTGTACTGATGACGAGCGAAAGGGATGACGAATGATCGCTACCGCACATCGGGTCCGCACCACCGAAGGCATCGACGGCAAGGACGCGGTTGGGCTGTACCTGGACGGGATCGCCAAGACCCCCCTGCTGACCGCGGAGGAGGAGGTCCAGCTCGCCAAGCTGATCGAGGCCGGCCGCTACGCGCAGGCCATCCTGGACGGCACCCTGGACGAGTCCGAGTCACCCCTGCACAAGATCAAGGCCTCGCCGGAGGAGTTGCGTGAGATCGCCCGCCAGGGCGAGGAAGCCATGCAGCGGTTCATCACGGCGAACCTGCGCCTCGTCGTTTCGGTCGCCCGCAAGTACGGCCGGGCCCAGATGCCGCTGCTCGACCTCGTGCAGGAGGGCAACACCGGCCTGATCCGCGCCGTCGAGAAGTTCGACTACACCAAGGGCTTCAAGTTCTCCACGTACGCCACCTGGTGGGTGCGGCAGTCCATCTCCCGCGGCATCGCGCAGCAGGGGCGGATCGTCCGGCTCCCCGTACACGTGGCCGAACAGGTCAACCAGGTCTCCGCCGTCCGCCGGACGCTGGAGCGGCGCTTCGGCCGCGAGCCGGAGCTGTTCGAGATCGCGGACGAGCTGGGCGTGCCCGAGGAGCAGATCATCGACCTGCTGCGGCTCTCCCGCGACCACGTCAGCCTGGACGCCCCGGTCGAGGAGGACGGCGACACCGCGCTGGGCGACCTGCTCGCCCGCGAGATGTCCCCCGGGCCCGACGAGGTCGTGCTGGACGCAGAGGATCGTGCCCGGCTGGACGCCATGCTCTCCAGCCTCGACGAGCGCTCCGCTGACGTCGTGCGCCGCCGTTACGGCCTGCTCGACGGCCGCCAGGCGAAGCTCGCCGACATCGCCGCCGTCTGGGGCATCACCGCTGAGCGCGTCCGCCAGATCGAACGGCACGCCATCTCCAAGCTGCGCGGAGACTCCGAAGCCGCCTGACAGGAGGCGGAGCGAGAATCACCGTTCACCCGACGGCCCAGGTCATGCCGACGACCTGGGCCGTTCTGGTTCTCCGTCCACCAGCCGGATCAGCCCCTCCTGGGCACAGGACGCGGCCAGGCGTCCGCCGGAGAACAACCGTCCGAAGCTGAACCCCAGTCCGGCGGACGCCGACGGCGACACCTGGTCGTAGAGCAGCCACTCGTCTGCGCGGACCGGCCGGTGGAACCACATCGAGTGGTCGATCGAGGCAACCTGCATGTTCGGCCCGGCGAACTCGACCGGGTGCGGCACGGTGCTCACGGCGAGAAGGGTCAGGTCGCTGGCGTAGGCCAGGAACGCCTGATGCAACTCAGGGTCATCGGGCAACGCGCTCTCGGCGCGCACCCATACCAACATCCGCGCATCGGAGTGACCCGCGGCGCTCAGCGTCGACGTGTCCGAAGCGAACCTCGTCTCCAGCACGCCCCACTCCTGCCGCCACGCGGCGGCGGCCCGCCGCGAGCGAGCGCCCAGCACCTCGGACAGCGGCGGGCAGTCCTCGGGAGACGGGACGCCGGCCGGGGTCGCGTCCGCGTGGTCGAGGCCCGGCTCGAGCTCGTGGTACGAGCAGACCATGCTGAAGATCACGCGCCCGGCCTGGTCGGCCACCACCCGGCGGGAGGAGAAGCTGCCGCCGTCCCGCGTCCGTTCGACGGTGTAGGTGATCGGCACGCCACTGGCGCCGGGGCGCAGGAAGTAGGCGCCGAGCGAATGGGCGACCCGCCCGCCCGGCACCGTCCGGTAGCCGGCGGTGAGCGCCTGGGCGAGCACCTGGCCGCCGAACACTCGTTGGCGGGGCGACCCGGCGTCCCTGCCCACGAAGACGTTCTCGCCGGTCTGGTCCAGGTCGAGGATCCCGATCAGCGCGTTCACGGACTCCGGCACGGCTACCGCCGGAAGTCGGGGGGCTGCGGCGGGTCCTGCTCGGCGAGGAACTGCTCCACCGCCGCGCCGATCTCCTCCGCGCTGGGCACGGACGCGGCCCCGCTGCTGCTGAGCCGGTCGTACTGCTCCTCCAGCGCCTGCACGACCGCAGGGAAATCCGCGTCCTCCGCGGTCTCCGACTCGATCGTGGCCAGGTTGGCCGCGTTGCGCTCGGCGAGTTCGGCCATCGGCAGCGCGAGTCCTGCCGCATCAGCAATGCGGCGCAGCACAGCCTCGGTCGCCTGCGGGAACGATGCCTGGGCCAGGTAGTGCGGCACGTGCGCGACGAAGCCCTGGCCGAGGATGCCGGCCTGGCCCGCGCGGAACTCCAGCACGTGCGAGAAGCTGCCGGGCAACTGGACGCGGTCGATCCACATCGGGTTGCCGCTGACCGTGGCCGGGTCGGTGGAATGAGCGGTGACCAGGGTCGGCCGCGTGTGGGGGACGGCCATCGGCACGCCCGCGACGGTGAGCATCCGGGACACGCCGAGCCGCTCCGCAATGCCCAGCACGGCCGCGGCGGCACGGTTCCACTGCGTGTCCGGCTCCGGGCCGCTGAGCATCAGGAACGGCTTGCCGTTGTTGTCCAGCAGGCGGTGGATGACGAGTGAGTAGTCGGTCATCGACACCCAGTGATTGGTGTCGAAGACCATCTGCGGCCGGCGCGAGCGGTAGTCGTGCAACTGGTCGTGGTCGAACTCAACCAGCACTTCGTGCTCGCAGACCTCCAGCAGGTAGTGGCTGGTGGTGTGGGTGACCGCCCCGGCGTCGATGTAGCCGTCCAGGAGGTGGAGCAGGGCGGGCTGGGTTCCCCGAACCGCCTCCCAGAGCTCCGGATTGAAGGTGTACAGCAACCGAGGATCCAGCACGCGGCCACTGTACCCCGCGGACTCCGCTCAACCGCGGCTTTGCGCTCTGGGCTGACTCGCGGCGGTCTGGTTCAGGCGAGCCGGCTCGGGCCGGGCGCGTGGCGGCGAAGAGTCGGGCTGAACTCCCCCAGGCGTTCACCCAGCTCGGTCAACAGTTCGACCGTGCGCCCGGCGGCGGGGTTCGTCCTGGCACTGTCCCGGACGAGCGCGACGATCCGTCGGTGCGGCGTCGGGTTGGTCGGACGCACGTACCCGATATCGAAGCCAGACCAGCCCACCGCCAGCTGCGGCACGAGGGCGATGCCGACCCCGGCCGCCACGAAGGCCAGTCCGGTCACGTGGTCCTGCGCTCTGGCCACGTAGCGCGGCGTGAAGCCAGCGACCGCACAGGCGTGCGCGGTGAGCCGGGTCGCGATCTCGTCGCGGAAGTCGTACTGCACCCAGTCGTCCTCGCTGAAGTCGCTGAGCTCGCTCTCCTCCGCCTCGGCGAGCGGGTGGTCGGGCGGCACGGCGACCAGGAAGTCGTCCGTGCCCAGTTCCACGCGCCGGTACGCCGGCGGCACCCGGGGCTCGTCGTAGGGCACCTCCGTGTGCACCTCCACGTCCGCCTGGCCGGCGAGGTCGGCGGTGTCGGTCTCGTTGATCGACAGTTCCAGGGTCAGACCAGGGAACTCCTGCCGCAGCGCGCGGGCCACGGCCGGCATCCACGTGTACGCGGCGGACGCGAACGTGCGCATGGTCAGCCGGTCCGTCACGCCCTCGCGCAGTTCGCGCGTGACAGCGTCGAGGTCCACCATCGCGTGCAGGACCTCCGCGCTGGCCTGGGCGAGTTCGACCGCCGCAGGAGTGGGCCGGATTCCCCGTCCCACCCGTTCCACCAGCGCGAACCCGACCTCCCTCTCCAGGGTGTGCACGTGCTGGCTCACGGTGGACGGTGTCAGGCCAAGCCGACGGGCAGTGTCGTTCACCGAACCGCTGGCCACGACGGCGCGGAGGATCCGGAGACGGTTGAGATCGAGCATGAATCAATCATACGGCATAACCGCACGATTATTCGGGACTCTCAGCTTGTCCCGAATGAACGATCGCGGGAGAATTGAGTCATGTTGAGCTACGCAGTTGTCGACCGGGACCGCGAGCGGCTCGTCGAGGACCTCGACATCGCTCGCCAAATTGAACCGACTCCCATCTACCGCCGCAAGGTCGATCAGCACCACTGGTTCCGTCGTGCCATGACCGAGGGCGAGACCATCCGCACCCACCTCGCGAGCTACTGACTCGCGGCCCACGAGGTAGGTTGCGGAGCAGCGACGACCGCTGGATCCCCTCCCAGGCAGGTCGGCGCCCCAACCGGTGCGGCCCCGAAGTCGTACGGGGCCGCACCGATGACTTCCTGATTCCGCTCAGGCACTGCCGGCGGCTGCGGCCATTGCTGTCCGCACCCGCTTGGCAGACACCGGCACCGCCGTGCCCAGCGCCTGGGCGAACAGGCCGATCCGCAGTTCCTCCAGCAGCCAGCCGACGTCCGCGACCGGTTGCGGCAGGGGGCCGGACGGGAAGTGCGCGCACAGCCGCGCGTACTCGTCCTCCAGTTCGCCGATCATCTGCCGTCCCTCTGCCTCGTGGCGCGGGTTGGTCACCGCCGCGTCCAGGCGCCGCCGAATCGCCCTGAGGTAGGTCGGCAGGCGAAGCCAGGCGCTCGCGGGCGTGGCGGAGATGAATCCGCGATAGACCAGCCCGTCGAGTTGCTCGGACGCGTCGTCCCTCGTCGCCGCTGGAGTGGACGGCAGCGCGCGACGCACCTCACCCGTCAGTTGCAGCACTTCCCCTGCGAGGGTCACCACCCGCTGCATCGCACCGGCGGCGTCAGCGCGGACGGCGTCCGCCAGCTGCTCGTACGCCGCCCGGTTCCGTACCTGCCACAGCCCGCCGATCGCGTCCGCCAGGTCGCCGGTGGCCTTCAGCCGCGCGTCGGCCAGCAGGGCAGGCACGTCCGGATAAGGCGAGGTCGCCAGGGCCAGCTTGGTGGCATTGCCCATCCGGGAGACCACCGAGCGGGTGGGATCGACAGTGGTCAGGGTGATCAGCCGCCGCAGGCCTTTGCGATGTGCGCGCCGGGCGGCGTCCGCATCGGCGAAGACCTGGACGCCGACCCGATCCCCGCGGTCGACCAGGGCGGGGAAGCCGGGCATCGGGTCGCTGATCTGCTCCGGCAGCGTGCCGAACTCCCAGTCCTTGGCACCCGGGTGGGTGAGGTGGCTGGCTGCAGCGTTCAGGGTGCGGCTGACTCTCGGCGCGAGCTGCTCCGAGAGTTCGGTGAGGTCACGTCCGACCACCGGCTCGGCACTGTCGGTGACCACGCGGAAGCGCACCCTCAGGTGGTCGGGCACGGCCTCAGGGTGCCAGGCGTCAGGGGGCACCTGCGCGCCGGTGAGGGCCAGCACGGCCCGGCCCAGGGCCGTCCAGAGCGGCTCGCCGGGCGACCCGGGATGCTCGTCCAGCCAGTCCAGCGCGCGGCGCGCGGTGTCCGGCGCGGGAACCAGTTGCGTGCGCAACGCTTTTGGCAGCCCGCGGATGAGTTCGGTCGCGACCTCGGCACGCAACCCAGGGACCTGCCAGGTGAACGTCGCAGGGTCGAGGCGCGTGAGCAACTCCAGCGGGACGGTCACGGTCACGCCGTCGTGGCCCGAGCCCGGGTCGAAGGCATAGTCGACGGCCAGTTCCTCACCGGCGGCGAGCCAGCGGTCCGGGTAGGCGTCGAGATCGAGGTCGGCGTCCGGCGCGACCAGGTCGGCGAGGGTGAGATCGAGCAGGTGCTCATCGCGGCGGCGGGCGTCGCGCCACCAGCGGTCGAAGTGGGCGACGCTGACCACGTCCGCGGGAATGCGCTCGGCGTAGAAGGACGCGATCGCGGCGTCGTCCAGCAGCAGGTCCCGGCGGCGGTTGCGGTCGGCCAGCTCCTCCGCCTCGGCGCGGACGGCCTGGTTGCGCGCCCAGAAGTGGTGGCGCGTGCGCCACTGGCCCTCGACCAGCGCGGACTGGATGAACACCTCCCGAGCCACCACGGGGTCGATCCGCGCATAGCTGACCAGGCGCTGCGCGACGATCGGGACGCCCAGCAGCGTGACCCGCTCGTACGCCACGCACTGGCCGCCCCTGGCCGACCAATGGGGCTCCGAATAGGCGCGCTTCAGGAGGTGACCGGCGACGGCCTCCACCTGTTCTGCGGTGATCGGCGCGACCGTCCGCGCCCACAACCGGGTGGTCTCGACCAGCTCGACCGCCATCACCAACGGAGCGTTCGTCCGGGCGGCGCTGGACCCTGGGTTGATCGCGAACCGCGCACCTCGGGCCCCGAGGTACTCCGCGGGGCCGCGGCGTCTGCCGCGCGCCGGCTTGGCGAGGCTGGCCTCGTCCAGCAGCCCGACGTGCGAGAGCAGCCCGGAGAGGACGGCGGTGTGGACGGAGTCCAGCCCGGCCGGCGCGTCGTTGCGGTGCAGACCGACCTCCGTGCACGCCTCGCGCAGCTGGGTGTGCAGGTCCTGCCACTCGCGCACCCGCAGGAAATTCAGGTACTCGGACCGGCAGAGCCGGCGGAAGGCGTTTCCGGAGAGCTGCCTGCGCTGCTCGCGCAGGTAGGTCCACAGCCGCCACAGCGCGGCGATATCCGAGCCGTCCGGAGTCGGCTCGGCGGCACCGTCCAGCGGGGCCCAGAAGCGACGGTGAGCAGCATCGGCGGCAGCAGTGTTCTCGGCAGGGCGCTCCCTCACGTCCGGGATCGCGATGCCCGCCACGACCGGCAGCACCTCGCGCAGGCAGCTCTGGCGATCGGCCTCGACCAGCATCCGGCCCAGCCGCGGGTCGACCGGCAGCCGGGCCAGCTTCCGCCCCACCGCGGTGAGTCGGACGGTGCCGTGCGGCGTGCCGCCTTTGCCGTGCTCGACGGCGCCCAGTTCAGTGAGCAGCCGCAGGCCGTCGCGCACCTGGGTGGCGTCCGGGGGCTCGACGAACGGGAACCGGGTGATGTCGCCGAGGCCGGCGTCCGCCATCTGCAGGATGACCGAGGCGAGATTGGTACGCAGGATCTCGGGCTGGGTGAACTCCGGACGGGAGGCGAAGTCCTCCTCGCTGTAGAGCCGGATGCAGATGCCCGGTCCGAGTCGCCCGCAGCGGCCGGCGCGCTGGTTGGCCGACGCCTGCGAGATCGGCTCGATCGGCAGCCGCTGCACCTTCGTGCGCGCCGAGTAGCGCGAGATGCGGGCGAAACCCGGGTCGACGACGAAGCGGATGCCCGGCACGGTGAGGGAGGTCTCGGCGACATTCGTGGCGAGGACGATCCGCCGTCCGGTGTGCGGGGCGAACACGCGGTGCTGCTCGGCGGCCGACAGCCGCGCGTACAGCGGCACCACTTCGGTGAACCGCAGCTGCAGGCCGTTGATCGCCTCTGCCGCGTCGCGGATCTCCCGCTCGCCGGAGAGGAACACGAGGATGTCGCCGTCCAGGCGGGTGGACAGCTCGGTGACCGCGTCGCAGATCGCGTCCAGCTGGTCGCGGTCGCGTTCCTCGGCCGTCCCTGCGACCGGACGGTAGCGCACCTCGACCGGGTAGCTGCGTCCGGAGACCTCGATCACGGGTGCGTCGTCGAAGTGCGCGGAGAACCGCTCGGTGTCGATCGTGGCCGAGGTGATGATCACCTTCAGGTCGGGGCGCCGCGGCAGCAGCTGTTTGAGGTAGCCGAGCAGGAAGTCGATGTTCAGGCTGCGCTCGTGGGCCTCGTCGATGATGATCGTGTCGTAGCGGCGCAGGTCCCGGTCGTGCGAGATCTCGGCCAGCAGAATGCCGTCGGTCATCACCTTGACCCGGGTCTGCCGGCTGCGCTGGCTGGAGAACCGGACCTGGAAGCCGACGGTCTGGCCGAGCTCCTCGCCGAGTTCCTCCGCCATCCGCGCTGCGACGCTGCGGGCGGCGATCCGCCGCGGCTGGGTGTGCCCGATACTCCGGCGTCCGGCGAGCAGGCAGATCTTGGGCAGCTGGGTGGTCTTGCCCGACCCGGTCTCCCCCGCGACCACGAGCACCTGGTGCTCGCGCAGCGCGTCCGCGATCTCGGCGACGTGGGCGCTGATCGGCAGCGCCTCGTCGAAGGCGAGGTGCGGGGAGTCAGCGGTCGTCATAGCCGGCCAAGCTTACGCCGCCGACCCTTCGTTCAGCTCGGGCCCTTCGTCAGGCTCAGGGAGCATCGTCGGGCTCGGGCCCTTCGTCAGGCTCAGGGAGCAGGGGCGTTCAAGAGCCGTGGCTGTCCTTGGGCCGGATCACGCCGACCGGGCAGCGGGCGTGGCTGAGCAGGCCGCGGATCAGGCCACCGACCGAGTAGGTCGGGAAGGACGCGTGCACCTCGATCGCCAGCACATCCAGTTGCTCCGAGCGCGTGACGAGGATGTCGAGCGGGTTGCCGTACTCGACCTCGAGGGACACCTCGACCTCCGGGAAGTCCTCGGTGATCTCCGACACCATGTCGGCCATCCGGGCGCGAGTGACCTCCACCGCAGCCTGCTCCTGCTCAGGAGTCGGCCGGCCGCCGGTGAACCAGCGTCCCTGCGGCGCCCGGCAGACGCTGATCACGACGACCTTGCCGCCATGATGGCTGCACTCGGTCAGGGCCCACTCCAGCGCCACAGCGCCGCGGGCGGCCGTGTCCACCGCGACGCCGATCAGGCCCGTCCGTCCCTCGCGGACGACATCCTCGGTGGACACCACGATCACCGGGCAGTGCGAGGCGCCGACGACGCCCACCGCGGTCGAGCCGGCGAACGGCTTCTCCTCCGGCGCGCTCGACTGCCGTCCGACCACCACAAGGGACGCCTGGTCGCTCATCCTGGTCAACGCTGCCGCGGGGTTGCCGAGCACGACCTCGGTGCGTACCCGATGCCGGGAGACGCCCGCCTCGACCGCATCCTCGACCGCCGTGACGAGCATCGCGGCCGCACCCTCCTTGATCTCCTCCGGATCGAACACCACGCCCCACGCGCTGTTCAGGACGGTGTCGTCCACGGCGTGCACGAGCACCAGTTCCGCGTCCCGCTGAAGGGCCTCGCCCACCCCGTAGGAGAGTGCCCGGTTGGAGTCCTCCGAACCGTCGAAACCGACGATGACCCGTGCAGGCCCCGCGTACGGTCTGAGCATTTCAACTCCTCGGATGGTCGGCCGAGACTGCCCGGCCCGAGTATGCGAGCGGCGTGATCGCCACGGTGAGCGGCCGATGGCCCGGCGCCCAGGGGACGGGCAGCGTAACGTCGTCCGCCGAGTGTGCGGCGGTCTCGCCCCGCACGACCACGCTCCAGCCCGTCGCGGTCGGCAGGTCGATGTCGTCGACCTCGAACACGACCGCCGTGGGATTCGCCAGTTCGCCCAGCATGGACGCGGGGTCGACCCGGAAGCAGATCAGATCGCCGGAGACACCGTAGGTCACCGGGAGCACCTGCAGCCCCTCACTCGACGACCAGACAACCCGGCCGATGCAGTGTCCCCGCAGCAGATGACGGCATTCTTCGCCCGAGAGTCGGGTCAAGTGGCCGCTGTCCATCGCGCGAATGTTAGTCCTTTTGCCGTGGTTCGGAGGGGGGAACCGCCGAAGTCGCCACCAGGGCGTGTCGCCCGGCCCGCTCAGCGCAGCCAGGTCGACGCAGCGACGATCACCGGGATCGAGGCAAGGGTGGAGACGAAGATCGCGTCGCGGGCGAGCAACGTACGGACGTGGTAGCGGCTGGCGATCAGGTAGATGTTCTGCGCGGTCGGCAGCGCAGCGATCACGGTGACCGCGAGCAGGTCGGAGAGCCGCAGGTGGAAGACCCACGCCCCGAGGACGAAGGCGATCGCGGGGTGCAGCACCACCTTGATCGGCGTGACCAGGGCGAGTTCGCGGGCGTGCGGGCCGCGTCCGGGCAGTGGGTCCAGGCGGAGGGAGACCCCGAACGCGATCAGCATCGCGGGCACCGCCACCTGGCCAACCATGTCGATCGGCTGCCAGACCAGGTCGGGCAGCGTGACGTGGAGCGCATTGAGAGCCAGTCCGGCCAGCGTGCCGAGCGTGATGGGGTTGCGGACGGGCAGCGTCACGTACCGCGCCCAGCTCAGCCGGCGTCCCTCCTTCCTGGCGGCGGAGAGGTCGAGCAGCGCCATCGCGGTGGGTTGCAGCAGGCCGACCTGGATCAGCATGATCGGCGCCATCCAGGTCATGTCGCCCAGGACGTACGCCGCCACCGGCAGGCCGAGATTGCCCGCGTTGGTGTACACCGAGCAGAGCGTGCCGACCACGCGTCCGGACAGGTCACCGGGGCCGAACAGCAGCCGCGCCGCGACCAGATAGATGATCGCTCCCAGCACGATCGCGAGTGCGGAGACCACCAGGGTGCCGCTGAACAGATGGCTGAGGTCGGCGTGCGCCACCAGCGAGAACAGCAGGGCCGGCGACGCGATCGTGAACGCGAGCCGGGAGAGCATCCTGCGGTGGTTCTCGTTGAGGACGCGGAAGTGCGCCACCACCCAGCCAACCCCGATCACCGACCAGATGGTGAGGTATCCGCTGAGGGCCGCCTGCACGGCCCTCAGCGTAGAACGCCGCCACGGGCCGACCGGGCTGTGCCCACCGGCCCGGGAGGTGGACGAAAGGGACTGTCCACATCCACCACCGCCGTCGTTCCCTAGGATGTCCCGGTGCCCGGACGCAACCACCTGATCGACATCGCGCGCACCGGTTCCATGCTGATCGTGGTGGTGTTCCACTCGCTGCTGTGGCAGGTGTTGCTCGTGGACGGCCAGGTGCAGGTCGTCCCGTGGGCGCCCGGTCCGGTGTTCTGGGCGGTCAGCTGGGTGGCGACGATCATTCCGGTGTTCTTCGTCGCGGCGGGCTACGCGAACGCCGTGGTGGTGGACAAATGGCGGGCCACCGGCGAGCCCTATGCTGCCTTCCTGACCCTGCGCGGCAGTCGCCTGCTCGGACCGATGACGTTCTTCTCGGTCGTGTTCACCGTGGTCGGGACGATCGCTGCCTGGGCCGGTTGGCTGCCCGAGGCCGCCGGTTACAGCAGGCAGTTCGCGCAGCTGCTGTGGTTCGCCGTCGTCTACCAACTGCTGCTGGCGACCGCGCCGCTCGCGGTGTGGCTGCACGACCGGGTGGGCGGCTGGGTGATGCTGCCGCTGCTGGCCGGAGCGATCGCCGTGGACATCGCCGTCCGGGTCACCGGCGATCTCGGCCTGCAGTGGGTGAACCTCGTCTTCGTCTGGCCGCTGGCCCACCAGTGGGGCATCGCGTACCACCGCGGGTGGTTCCGCGGCTGGTCGACCGCACGGCTTCTGGCGGTGATCGGCGGGGCGGCGGCCGTGATCGTCGCGCTGGTGGCCTGGCTGCACTACCCTCCCGCAGCCGTGGCCTGGGCTGACGTACTGGTCGCGAACCTGCTGCCGCCGACGCTGGCGATCGTCGCGCTGGGTCTCGTGCAGACGTGCGTCCTCGGCCTGCTGGAGCGCGCGGGGGTGGCGTCCCGGCTCCCGAAGCGGACGGCGCGGGTGCTGCAGATCGCCAATGCGCTGCTGCTCACCGTCTACCTGTGGCACATTCCTTCGATCGTCGTGGCGGCAGGCCTGCTCGTCGGCCTCTCGCTGCTCCTGCCGGCAGCCGCGCCGTTCCTGATGCATCCGCTGGTGCTGGTCGCCCTGGTGCTGGTCGTCGTGGTCGTCGCCGTCCCGCTGATAGCCCGGGTCGAGGTGCGGTTCATCCCCAAGCTCGGACAGGGCCGCCCGGGCTGGCTCGCCGTGTTCGGCTATGCCCTGTTCACGGCGGGGACGTGGGCGGTGTGGCAGTTGGGCGCCATCCTGCACCCGGGCGATCCGGGAGGACTGATCGCTGCGCTGGTGTTCGCAGCAGGCGTGCTGGTGCTGCGCCGGGCGACCAGCCGGTAGCGCGACCACCCCGGTCTCGACAGGCTCGACCGTCCGAGCCCTTCCGCAGGCGGCTGGCTATGCTGACGCCTCACCACCAGACCGGGAGGCCCGATGGACCCGACACAGTGGAACCTGCCGTTCCCGATGGTCGTCGCGGCCCTGTTCGTGATCGTGATGCTGCGGGCCAACGGCACGTTCTGGCTGGGCCGGCTCGGGTCGGCAGGCGTCCGCCGGACCCGGCTCGCCCGCCTGCTCTCCTCTCCCGGGTACGTGCGCGCGACCGACCGGATCGACCGGTACGGCGCTCCCGTGGTGGCGCTGTCGTTCCTGACCATCGGCTTCCAGACCGTCGCCAACCTGGCTGCGGGCGCGACCGGCATGAAGCTGCGCCACTACCTGCCTGCGGTGACGATCGGGTCAGTGGCATGGGCGCTGCTCTACGCGACCCTCGGCACCGTGGGCGTGGACCTCTTCGGTCGTCTCTACGACTTCTCCCCCGCCCTCGCCGTCGGCGTGGTCATCGTGGTCGTCGGGAGCATCGTCGGCTATGTGCTCTGGCAGTCCCGGAAGAGGCTGGACGGCTCCGACTCACAGCCGGACGACAGCCCCGTCGCCTGAGCGTCGATTAGCATTTCCGCATGGCCGAGATCCGCAAGTTCGACCCCGCAGCCGGGAACGCGATCGCCCAGGCGCTCAAGGCGGCCATGGGCGAGCCCGTCCGGCCCCGCGAGCCAGGCAGTACGGCGAATTCCCCCAGCCCGGAGCCGAAAGGGGCCACGACCTCGTGGGTCTCGCTCCAGGTCGCGTCGCCCACCGAGGAATCGGACGAGGACTGACTTCCGCACATCAACGGGCGAATCGATTTGCGCAGTGGACGCTCTCTATGCGCTGCGCGCCGCTCCCGCCGGCCGTCTGCAGAGCACATCGCGTCGAGCGATCGTCAGCACGGCACCTGTGCCTGGATGAAGGCGTGCAGGATCTCCGCGATGTCGTCGTTGAACATCGCCGGCCAGACGCCGTGGCCGGCGTCCCGAACCTGGACGAGTTCGACGGGCGCACCGGCTTCTCGGAGAGCTGCGTAGTGGGAGACGCTCTGGGCGAAAGGGATGATCCGATCCTTCGAGCCGTGGATCATCAACAACGGCGCCAGGCTGCGATCCGAGTCGATCCAGGCCCCAGGGTTGGCCTGACGCACGAACTCTGGCACCTCGGCAAGAGCAACGCCTCCGAACAACCGTCCTTCCGGGCTGTCCGCACCCAGGTGGTCGATCGTGCTCGGCTCGTCGTTGAGCCGGGACAGGTCAGTGGGGCCGTAGAAGTCGATGAACGCGGCCACGGCGAGGATCTGGCCGGGCTCATCGTCCATGATCTCGAGATCCTGGGTGGCGTGCACCATCAGCACGGTGTGGCCGCCTGACGAATCCCCGGCCAGGATCATCCGACCCGGGTCGATGCTGTACGCGTCCGCGTGGCCGCGCAGCCAGCGGACGGCCGTCTTCGCGTCCTTCACCTGCGCGGGGAACAACGCGAGGCTCGACGGACGGTACTCGACGATCGCGATCGTGTAGCCACGCTCGGCGAAGCGGCACCAGAACGCCATCGAACTGCCGAGCGGCTGCTCTCCCCAGCCCGACCCTTGCACGAAGACGATGCACGGGAACCGCTCGGCGAAGACCTGCGCCGGATCCCCGAAGGTGGCGTCCTGGCTAGGCTGGATGATCTGCAGACGCAGATCCCGACTGTCCTTGACCGCGTAAGGGACGTCCAGGTGCACGTAGACGTTCCGCAGGCCTCGGCGTGCGGGGATCACCCGCATGCTCCCCGCGGAAGCCAGCGAATGCGGGAACGCGTCGTGACTCGACTCGACCGGATGCACGCTCACACCATGGCCGCACGACGGCCGGTATCGCAACAGCGAGGTTGCACAACGTCTCCCGCGCCTCTGCTGTGGCCGCGCTCAGGACTGCGCCGTAGCCAGCAGGTCCCAACACAGCCCGTTCGTCGCGATCAGCGGCCGCTCCTCGGCCACCAGCTCGGCACGATCCGTACGCAGCACCACTGTCCGGAGCGGGAACCGATCGGACGCGGACGCCGAGCCTGCGGCGATGAACCGGACACCGCCGACATCCAGTTCGTCGCCTGCCGGCGCCGTGCCAACCAGCGCGGACAGGGGACGAAGGTCGTCCGCACCGAGCTCGAACACCAGCCCGACCACTCCCTCGAACCCGCCCGGGCGGCGAGGTTTCGCGACCGGCGCCGGTCGCGGTTCGTCATAGGCGGTCAACCACACGAAGGTGTCGCGTACCAGCGGCACGCCGAAGTTCAGGTAGTGCCAGCCGGGTGCGTCGGGGCCCAGTTCGGTGGAGTACGGGACGTGGAGCCGGTAGGGCTCGAAATCGGACAGCCCCGTTTCGTATGCGTCGAGCGTGGCCGGCGAACCGTCGGCGGCGACCAACGAGATCCCCGGAGCGTACGGCGTCATTCCGGCCGGCACGAACGCCTCGTACGCACTCCGATCGGTGACCTCGATCAACTCCAGGGACGGACCGACGGGAAAGTCGATGAACCGGCACAGCTGCGCGCCCGCGTACGTCGATGCCTCCGCACGGAACGCGAGGCCGAAGCCTTCCAGCCGTGCCACCTGCGCGGCGTCGAAGCCGTGACCGTAGATGTTCTGCACCCGCAGCACGGCCCTATCGTCCCACCACACAGCACGGCCGGGGGACGCGCTCCGCATCCCCCGGCCGTTCTTCGTCAGAACGTCAGCTGCAGCCGCTGGTCGAGCCGCAGCCCTCGCAGATGTAGCAGGAACCGGAGCGCCGCATCTTCGTGCCGCAGGTGAGGCACAGCGGGGCGTCCACGCTCAGCCCGGACAGCTTCTCCAGCACCTCGGCGGTGGAATGGGCGTCCACCTCCACCAGCGCCGGCTGGTTCGGCCCGTCCTCGTGCACCCGGACGTCGTCGGCAGCGTCGTTCTTCAGCGACTCGGACTCGATCAGCTCCGCCTCGTCCTCCTCCGAGAGGTACCGGCCGGTCTCCACGTACCGGGCCCGTTCGGACGCGGTGTGGATGCCGAGCTCGGCCCGCTCGTCGAAGGACAGGTAGTCCAGAGCCAGCCTGCGGAAGATGTAGTCCATGATCGACTGCGCCATCCGCACGTCCGGGTCGTCGGTCATGCCGGCCGGCTCGAACTTGAGGTTGGTGAACTTCTGCGCGAACTGCTCCAGCGGCACGCCGTACTGCAGGCCGATCGAGACCGCGATGGAGAAGGCGTCCATCACGCCGGCCAGCGTGGAACCCTGCTTGCCGAGCTTGAGGAACACCTCGCCGAGCGATCCGTCGTCGTACTGGCCCGAGGTCATGTAGCCCTCGGCACCGGCCACGGAGAACGACGTGGTGCGGCTGACCCGGGACTTCGGCAGGCGCTTGCGGCGCGCCCGGTACTCGACCCGCACCTCCGGCTCCGCCTTGGTCTCGGTCTTGTCCTCCGCCTTCGCGTCGCTCAGCGGCTGGCCGACCTTGCAGTTGTCGCGGTACACCGCGAGTGCCTTCAGGCCCAGCTTCCAGCCCTGCAGGTAGACGTCGGCGATGTCCTCGACCGTGGCGGTCTCCGGCAGGTTGACCGTCTTGGAGATCGCACCGGAAAGGAACGGCTGCACCGCGGCCATCATCCGGACGTGGCCCATCGGCTTGATCGAGCGCTGCCCCATCGCGGTGTCGAACACCTCGTAGTGCTCCGGCTTCAGGCCCGGGGCGTTCACCACGTGACCGTTGCTGGAGATGTACTCGACGATCGCCTCCACGGTCTCGTCCGCGTAGCCGAGCTTGCGGAGCGCCCGCGGGATCGTCTGGTTGACGATCTGCATCGATCCGCCGCCGACCAGCTTCTTGAACTTCACCAGGGAGAAGTCCGGCTCGATGCCGGTGGTGTCGCAGTCCATCATGAAGCCGATCGTGCCGGTCGGCGCGAGCACGGACGCCTGGGCGTTGCGGTAGCCGTTCTTGCCACCGAGTTCGACCACCTTCGCCCACTCGGCGGTCGCCGCCTCGTGGATCGGGGTGTCCAGGCCGTTGAACGTGCGCACATCGTCGTTCGCGGCCTGGTGCTTGCGCATCACACGCTGGTGCGCCGACGCGTTGCGCGCGTAGCCGTTGTACGGACCCACCACAGCGGCCAGCTCGGCCGAGCGACGGTAGGACGCAGCGGTCATCAGCGACGTGATGGACGCGGCCAGCGCCCGTCCGCCGTCTGAGTCGTAGCCGCGGCCCACGGCCATCAGCAGCGCGCCGAGGTTGGCGTAGCCGATGCCCAGCTGGCGGAAGTTGCGGGTGGTCTCGCCGATCGACTCGGTCGGGAAGTCGGCGAAGCAGATCGAGATGTCCATCGCGGTGATGATCAGCTCCGTCGCCTTCGTGAACAGCTCGACGTCGAAGGTGTCGTCCTCGCGAAGGAACTTGAGCAGGTTCAGGCTGGCCAGGTTGCACGAGCTGTTGTCCAGGCTCATGTACTCGCTGCACGGGTTGGACGCCGTGATCCGGCCCGACTCCGGGTTGGTGTGCCAGGCGTTGATCGTGTCGTCGTACTGCAGGCCCGGGTCCGCGCACTCCCACGCGGCCTCCGAGATCTTGCCGAACAGATCACGGGCATCGACCGTCTCGATCACTTCACCGGTCTTGCGCGCCCGCAGCCCGAACTCGGAACCCTCCTCGACCGCGCGCATGAACTCATCGCTCACCCGGACGGAGTTGTTCGCGTTCTGGTACTGGACGGAGACGATGTCCTTGCCACCCAGGTCCATGTCGAAGCCCGCGTCGCGCAGGGCCCGGATCTTGTCCTCCTCGCGCGCCTTGGTCTCCACGAACTCGTAGATGTCGGGGTGGTCGACGTCCAGCACCACCATCTTGGCCGCGCGGCGCGTGGCGCCACCGGACTTGATGGTGCCCGCGGACGCGTCCGCACCGCGCATGAACGACACCGGCCCGGACGCCGTGCCACCAGAGGACAGCAGCTCCTTGGACGAACGGATCCGGGACAGGTTCAGACCGGCGCCGGAACCGCCCTTGAAGATGAAGCCCTCCTCCTTGTACCAGTTCAGGATCGAGTCCATCGAGTCGTCGACGCTGAGGATGAAGCAGGCGCTGACCTGCTGCGGGCTCGCCGTGCCGACGTTGAACCAGACCGGGGAGTTGAAGCTGAAGTACTGGTTCAGCAGCATCCAGGTGAGCTCGTGGGCGAAGATCTCCGCGTCCTCGCTGGTGGCGAAGTAGCCGTACTCCTCGCCGGCCGCGCGGTACTTCTCCACCACGCGGTCGATCAGGGTCTTCAGGCTGGACTCACGCTGCGAGGTGCCCAGCGCGCCGCGGAAGTACTTGGTGGTGACGATCGTGGACGCGTTGAGGCTCCAGAAATCCGGGAACTCCACCCCCCGCTGCTCGAACACGTGCTCGCCGGTCTTCCAGTTCGTCTGCACCACGTCGCGCAGCTCCCAGGTGACCTCGTCGTACGGGTGCACGCCGGGAGTGGTGAAGACCCGGTTGATCTTCAGGCCCGGCGCCTTCCGGCCACCACGCGTGGTGGCCTTCGCGGTCTCGGTCATCGTTGGGCTGCCTTTCGATATCTGGAGGTGGAGTGGGATGTCAGTTGGTGACGAGCGCCTGCCGGCGCAGGGTCTCGATCTCGGCCTCGAAGTCCTCGACCGTGTCGTAGTGCTTGTAGACGGACGCGAATCGCAGGTACGCGACGGAGTCCAGTTCGCTCAGCGGGCCGAGGATGGCCAGACCGACCTCGTCGGCCGGGATTTCGGCCTGCCCGCTGGCCCGCAGGGTCTCCTCGACCCGCTGGCCGAGCCGGGCGAGGTCGACCTCGGACACGGGCCGGCCCTTACAGGCTTTCGCCACGCCGTTGACGACCTTCTCGCGGGAAAACGGCTCGACCACGCCCGAGCGCTTCACGACCACGAGCTGCATCTGCTCGAGAGTGGTGAACCGACGCTCGCAGACCGGGCACTGGCGGCGCCGGCGGATGCTGGTGCCGTCCTCGGCCACCCGGCTGTCCAGGACTCTGGTGTCGGTGTGACGGCAGAACGGGCAGTGCACTTCGCGGGTCCTTCCCTGGGGACGGCCGGTGGACGGCCATGTGGATAACCTGTGGGTTCAGAACACAATCTGTGGACGAACCACAAAGCTGTAACTACTACATCTAGTAGATTATTCCGCCAGGCTGGACCCCGCAAGACTGCACCGGCCGCGTGTCGCGGCGAATGGGCCGAATTGCGGACGCCGACCGATCCCCCGACGGTCGGCGTCCGAACAGTTGCCGCTTCAGCCGTTCGCAGCGGCCGCGATCGGGGCGTTCGGAGCCGCCGGCAGCGGGGCGTTGCTCACCGAGAGGAAGCTGGTCACCAGCACCACGGCGGCCGTGGCGACCACCGCGAGGAAGAACACGACCACCACGGCGATCCCGCGGTCCGTGAGCTGCCAGGAGTCACCGCGCGGGGCGATGGGCCGCGCCGCCGTCTTGGCTGCAGGAACTGTCGCTCTGAGCTCAGGGGCCGGCACTCCCTCAGGCCGCCCACCAGGAAGGCTCACCACCTGCGGACGGGCCTGCGGCCTGCGCTCGACATGACGCCAGCGACCGGGCTGCGGGCGGACTGGAACCGGAACCACCAGGTCGTCTACCAGCAGGGCGCTCATGGCTTCTCCAATCAAGACTCGCACAGGTGTTCGATATCTGTTCTACCCCACCTCGGGTCGAGGATCAAGCAGATTCGAACAATTGTTCGTCCGCGTGTCGGACTGAGGACAGTCAAACAGCCGGCTCTGACAGTTCTCGGGGAGTCAGCGACACGCTCGAACAGGTGTTTGAATCCCCTCCGTGGGCGGGCTAGCGTTCTGTGCATGGCGAGATCCGCAGTTCCTCCGGCCCGCAAGCCCGGCCGTCCGCGCAAGGAAGACATCGCAGCCCAGTTGGGGAAGAAAGTGAGCCAGCTGCCCGACGGCCCTGCGGACGCAGAGGGTCTCACCGCCCGCCAGCGCCGGATCCTGGAGGTGATCCGCGACGACCTGGTCAGCCGCGGCTACCCTCCGACGGTTCGAGAGATCGCCGACCGCGCCGGCCTGGCGTCCTCGTCGTCCGCAGCGCACCAGCTGCGTGTGCTGCAGGCCAAGGGGTTCATCTTCCGCGATCCGCACCGTCCGCGCGCCCTGGAGGTGCGGCTGCCGGAGACCATGTCGGTGAGCGGGATCGCGGTCCACGAGCCGGTCGAGCCCGACCTGCCACCGCCCAGCGCCCCGTCCGTGCGGGTACCGATCCTGGGTCGCATCGCCGCCGGCGGCCCGATCCTCGCCGAGCAGGCCGTCGAGGACGTCTTCACGCTCCCCCGCCAGCTCGTCGGCGAGGGCACGCTGTTCCTGCTGGAGGTGAAGGGCGACTCGATGGTGGAGGCCGCCATCTGCGACGGCGACTACGTGGTCGTCCGTCAGCAGCCGGACGCCAGCAACGGCGAGATCGTGGCCGCACTGCTGGAGGACGAGGCCACCGTGAAGACCCTCAAGCGCACGCTCGACAAGGTGTGGCTCCTGCCGCACAACCCGGCCTACGAGCCGATCGACGGCACCAACGCGACGATCATGGGCAAGGTCGTCGCTGTCCTGCGGAGGGTCTGAGCAATCCGCATCCAGATCCGGGTGAAGCCGGGCGCCGGGCGAACCAGGGTGGGCGGGCGCTACGGGGACGACACCCTGGTTGTCGCGGTCCGGGCCCCGGCGGTGGACGGACGAGCCACGCAGGCCGCGCTGCGGGCGGTCGCCCAGGCCTTGGGTGTCCCTGCCCGTGAGGTGACCTTGGTCTCCGGTGCCACCAGCCGCACCAAGGTCATCGACGTCCCGGACGGCCGGGAGTTACGGTTGGCGGAGCTGTTGGCCGAGTAGCCCTGTCCGGCCGCGGCGAAGGGAGGCCCAATGCGCGTGCATGACATCATCGTCGATCTGCAGGTACCCGACATCGAGGATGCCCGGGCGTTCTACACCGACTATCTGGGACTGTCGACCGAGGAGATGAATCTCGGCTGGGTGGCCCGGTTCACATCGCCCGAGACCGGGGCGCACCTCCAGTTGCTCACCCGGGACGAGACCGCTCCGGCATCGCCAGTGATCTCGGTGAGGGTCGACGACGTCGACGCCGCCTATGCCGAGGCCGTCCGCCGCGGTTACGACATCATCCATCCGCTCACCGACGAGCCCTGGGGAGTGCGCAGGTTCTTCGTCCGGGCCCCCGACGGAAACGTGCTCAACATCCTTCTCCACCATTAGTAGCCGGTTGCTCCGGGACCTACGGATGGGCAGGGCTGGCCTGCCCGAACCTCCAGGCCAGCCACGCACCCACCACGATCAGCACGACGCCGGGCACCAGGAATGGCCAGGGGCTCAACAGCTCCGAACAACTGAGCGTGGTGGCCGACGTGGTGCAGCGCTCCCCCGGTCCGCCGAGGTTCGACAGGCCGACGATGGTCGGCAGCAGGCCCAGCCCTGGCACGATGGCGAGAACAGTAGCCGAACGCGAGTCGGGAAGGATGACCCCGACGACGGCCAGGATCAGGGCTGCGGCCAGCGCGAAGATGCCGATCGTGAGAATCCCCACGACTCCGAGGCCGACCAGCACACCGACCGAGCCCCACAACAGGAACGGCCAGAGCGGGCGACGGATCGCTGCGGTCGTCATCATCCACCCCCGTTTCGCACCACGGTTGTCCGATCAGTGAACCACGTGGTACGCCGTGTAGGAATCCGAACTCGCCAGCACCGGCCAGCTCGCCAACCGCCGGCGGCTCGCCGCGTCCAGGTAGTGCAGCGACTCCTCGCGTCCGACGATCGCGACCTCTCCCCTCGCGAGGTAGTCCATCGCCTGCCGCTGGAATTGTTCGTTCCGGTAGCGCGGCAGGTCGCCGCCGATGTCGTCCACGTAGGCGTCACCGCTGAGGTCGATCCAGACCGGGCAGCCCCGCTCGATGTCGCGGGTGAAGACGTCCAGTTCGATCAGGGGCGCGGGGTCGTCCGAGGTCACGCAGCCGCTGGCCGACTCCACGGCGTCGCGCAACGCGGTGAAGTGGACGTCCCGATCATTCAGCTGGCTCTCGGCGATGTGGACGATCTGGGCCGTCCCCCAGACCAGCACGACCGGCAGGAGCGCCAGCGCACCCAGCTGCCTGGTTCGCCCCGCACCGGGCGTCAGCGCCACCGCCGAGCCGAGGATGAGCGCGACCGGTACCGCCATCACGGCCGGGTAGTGCTGGTAGAACGAGGGCGTCACCAATAACATCCCTGCGGCGGGAAGGAGGAGCCCGACACCGAGCCAGGTCACTGGCGAGGTCCGGGTCCGCCACAGGCAGAACGCGACGAACACCAGCGCGGTGATGGAGAACGCGTGGGCGAGGTCGACGCTGGGCGGGTCAACACCCAGGCCCAACATCGCCCAGGCCCGGTGCTCCATCGTGGCCGGCGAGTCGGGACGGCCCAACTGGGCTCGCACCACCATCTCCCACATCCGGACCGGACTGATCAGGTAGAACGGCAGGAGGACCGCTGTCCCAGACAGCGCGGACGCCGCAAGCACGGTCAGGCCGCCGCGCAGCCCCCGCGTGACCCAGATCCAGATGACGACGACGCCGACCAGCACCACTCCCCAGATCTTCACCGCCGGGACGAGCCCGAGCAGCACCCCGGCCAACCCGAGCCGCCACAGCGACCGCCCGCCCACCACGAGCAGCAGCGCCGTCAGGAGGAGGGCATTGGCGAGGCCCTCCAGCATCGTGGTCGACTCCGCGTACACCGCAGGGAAGTAGAGGGCGTAGGCCAGCCCTCCGACGACGGCAGGCAGGGTGCCGAGGGGACGGAGCAGTCGGCTCACGGCCGTGGCGTTGAACGCGCCGAGCACCATCCAGGCGACGCGCGCGACCGCGAAGCCGAAGCCCTCGGAGGTCACGTGCGCCAGCGCGGCGAACGGGGACAACGCCAGCAGGATCACCGGAGGATGGAGGAACAGGAAGTCCCGGTACGGGAGCTTGCCCGCCACCAGGGCCAGCGCGCCCGCGAAATGGACACCGTCGTCGTAATTGCCCTCTCCGATGAGGTCGTCGAACCGGAGCGTGGCGCGCGCCACGAAGGCTACGAGTGCGACGGCGAGGAGGAGCCACGTCCAGCCTCGTCCGCCCGCCGATCGGGGCTCATCGTCCCCGGTACCCGTCACGGGTCCAGAGAACCACCCGGGAGCCCATTTCCCAAGCCTCAGCCGCGACCTCCCAGCCGGCGTAGGGCCCCGATCGCGGTTTCCCGGTCGGTGGTCATCCAGAAGTCGGGCATGGACGCCTTCAGGAAGCTGCCGTAGCGCGCCGTGACCAGGCGCGGGTCGAGCACGGCCACCACGCCGCGATCGGCGAGCGTCCGGATCAGCCGGCCCGAACCCTGGGCGAGCAGCAGTCCGGCATGGGTGGCTGCGACCGCCATGAAGCCGTTGCCGCCGGCCTCGCTGACCGCCTGCTGGCGGGCCTGCATCAGCGGGTCGTCCGGACGCGGGAACGGGATCTTGTCGATGACCACCAGGCGGCAGGTGTCGCCCGGCACGTCGATGCCCTGCCACAGCGACAGCGTGCCGAACAGCGAAGCCTCCTCCTCGCCGACGAACTCGCTGGTGAGCCGGGCGAGGTGGGCGTCCCCCTGGCACAGCACCAGCCGCTCGGGCACGTGTTCGCGGCAGTACCGCGCCGCCGCCTCGGCCGCCCGCTGGGACGCGAACAGGCCCAGCGTCCGGCCGTCCGCCGCCCAGAGCAGTTCCGCGATCTCGGCGAGCACCTCGGGACTGATCCCTTCCCTGGTCGGCGGGGGCAGGTGTCGTGCGACGTACAGGATTCCCTGGCTGCGGTAGTCGAACGGCGAGCCGACGTCGACGCCGCGCCAGAACCCCTCGTCCTCTCCGCCGAGGCCCATCGAGGCCGCCACCGAGCGGAAGTCGCCGCCGATCTTGAGGGTTGCGGACGTGAGCACCACCGGATGGTTCTCGAACACGAGGGTGCGCAGCAGGCCCGCCACCGACAACGGCGCACAGTTCAGCTGCCGCCCGAACCGCTCCGACTCGGAGATCCAGATGACGTCTTGGGGGTCCACTTTGGCCATCCGGTCCGCGACGTCGAACACCTCCTGTGCGGCCGCCTGCGCCTGCCGCCGGTCGGTCTCCTCATCCTTTCCGCCGGCCAGGCCCGTGACCGCGGACCGCGCGGCCTGCCGGACGATCCGCACCGCGGCGACGACCTCGGCGTCAGGGTCGGTCACCCGGCCGACCTCGGCGGCGTCCAGACCGAGCTGCAGGGTGTCGGCGGCGTCCAGGAACGCCGCGCCGACGTCGTCACTCAGCCAGGTGAGACAGCGCCGGGCCACCCGCTCGACCTGGGCAGGGCCGAGTTCCACGGACGCAGCGCCGGTCACGCGGCTGACCAGTTCGTGGGCCTCGTCGATGACCAGGGCGTCGTACTCGGGCAACGCGGTGCCGCCGTGCAGGGCGTCCACCGCGAGCAGGGCATGGTTGGTGACGACGAGCTGGCTGGCCCGCGCCCGGTCCCGGGATTTCTCCACGAGGCACTCGGACCCGAACGGGCACCGCTGCGCCCCCAGGCATTCCCGCACCGGCACGGACACCTGCGCCCAGGCCGCCTGGGTGTGGGCGGGCGCGTCGTCGCGATCGGCGAGACCGCCGCTCTCGGCCTCCTCCTCCGCCCAGTGGCGCAGGGCGACCACCTCCGCGCCGACCCCGGTCGTCTCGCCCGGCTCGGGGAGCAGGGCCTCCTGCTCTGCGCCCTGGCCGTCGCGGACGCGGAGCAGGCAGGCGTAGTTCGTGCGTCCCTTGAGGATCGCGTGGCTCACCGTCTGGCCGGTCACCTGGGCGCAGGCGTCGACCGCGGCAGGGATGTCCTTCCCTCCGAGCTGGGCCTGAAGGGCGAGCGTGGCGGTGGCGATCACGACCCGGGACTCGGGGTTCTCGACCAGGCTGGCCAGCGCGGGCGCGAGGTAGCCCAGCGACTTGCCCGTCCCCGTCCCCGCCTGGACGAGCAGGTGCTCGCCCGTGGCGATCGTGTGGCCGACCTCCGCGGCCATCTCGACCTGACCGGGACGCGACTGCCCACCGATGCCGGCGACGGCGGCGTCCAGGATCAGGGCGGCCAGGTCGGCCTCAGGCATCGGTGGCGTAGCGCGCGAGTTCTCCGGCGAGATCGGCGTTCACCCGCGCCACGACGAGAGTGCCGTGCTCGGTGTGCTCGCTGCTGGTGAACTCTCCCGCCTGGTGGATCTTGTTGATCAGGTCGCCACGGTCGTAGGGGACGAGCGCCCGCACCTCGACCTCGGGACGCGGCAGGCGCTCCTCCACGCGGGCGCGCAACTCGTCCACACCGGAACCGGTGCGCGCGGAGACCAGCACCGCGTCGGGGTAGCGTCCGCGGAGGGCCAGCAGGGTGTGCGGGTCAGCGGCGTCGATCTTGTTCACCACGAGCTGCTCGGGCACGTTCGCGGCACCGATGTCGGCGAGTACGGTCCGGACGGCGGCGATCTGGCCGAACGGGTCGGGATCGGAGCCGTCCACGACGTGCAGCAGCAGGTCGGCGGACGTCGACTCCTCCAGCGTCGAGCGGAACGCCTCGACGAGGTCGTGCGGGAGGTGGCGGATGAATCCGACCGTGTCGGTGAGGGTGTAGACCCGGCCGTCCTCGGTCTGCGACCGCCGCGTGGTGGGGTCGAGCGTGGCGAACAGGGCGTCCTCAACCAGCACACCGGCACCGGTCAGCCGGTTCAGCAGCGAGCTCTTGCCTGCGTTGGTGTAGCCGACGATCGCCACGCTGGGCACCTGGTTGCGGGTGCGCTGCGAGCGTTTGGTGTCTCGGACGCTCTCCAGCTCCCGCAGCCGGCGCCGCAGCACGGAGATGCGGGTCTTGATTCGGCGGCGGTCGGTCTCGATCTTCGTCTCGCCCGGACCACGCCCGCCGATGCCCGCGCCCGCGGCCGCCCGTCCGCCGGCCTGCCGGGAGAGGTTGCCGCCCCAGCCGCGCAGCCGCTGCCGCAGGTACTGCAGCTGGGCCAGCTCGACCTGGGCCTTGCCCTCGGCGCTCTTCGCGTGCTGGGCGAAGATGTCGAGGATCAGCGCGGTGCGGTCGATCACCTTCACGCCCACGCGGTCCTCGAGGTTGCGCAACTGGGCGGGTTCGAGTTCGCCGTCGCAGATCACGGTATCGGCACCGGTGGCGATGACGACCTGGCGCACCTCGTCGACCTTGCCCCGGCCGATGAAGGTCGCCGGGTCGGGCGTGCTCCGGCGCTGGACGAGCCCTTCCAGTACCTGGGAGCCGGCGGTCTCGGCCAGAAGCTTCAGCTCCGCCATCGCGTTGTCCGCGTCCACCTCGCTGCCGGTCGTCCACACGCTGACCAGAACCACGCGCTCCAGTTGCAGCTCGCGGTACTCGACCTCTGTGATGTCAGCCAACTGCGTGGACATGCCAGCCACACGACGCAGGCTCAGCCGGTCGGCAAGGTCCTGCTGGTCGCCGTCGAAGCTGAGGTCTTCGGGGTCTGGTTCAAACGGTTGGTAGGTCATCGTCCTCAACTCGGAAGGGTGCAGGTACCGCGGGCCACGATCACCGCCGGACCGGTGAGCACGGCATCCTCGCCGGCCAGATCGACCTCAAGGGCGCCGCCGGGCACGTCCACGACGTAGTGCGCAGCGTCGCCCATCGCGGCCGCGGCAGCTACGACGCCCGTGCCGCACGAGCAGGTCTCCCCCACCCCGCGCTCGTGGACGCGGAGCCGGATGCGTCCCGGCGCTTCCCGGACGACGAACTCGGCGTTGACCCCGTTCGGGAAGGCCTCGGCAGGTGCCCAGGTCGGCGCTGCGGCGAGGTCGAGGCCGGCCAACTCGGCGTCGGACGCCAGCACTGCCACCGCGTGCGGGTTTCCGACGTCCACGGACGTCGCCGGCCACTCCCGACCGTCCAGCCGCAGCGTCACGGTCTCGCCCAGCCGGGCCGGGCCCATGGTGACCGCGATCCGCCCGTCGGGCAGGAAGCTGCCGGTGCGCAGGCCGGCGCGGGTGGCGACAGTGGTCTCGCCCCGGCCGCTCAGCAGGCCTTCCTCGTCCAGGTAGCGCAGGAATACCCTCAGGCCGTTGCCGCACATCTCCGCGACGGAGCCGTCGGCGTTGCGATAGTCCATGAACCAGCGGTCGCCCTCGTTCTCGTGGCCTGGCACGAGTTCGGCCCGCACGGCCCGGAGGATGCCGTCCGCCCCGACACCGCCGCGCCGGTCACAGAGGAAGGCGACCTGGTCAGCGGTCAGGTCGTAGAGATTGTCGGGGTCGGCGAACAGCACGAAGTCGTTCCGGGTGCCGTGACCCTTCGCGAACTCGATGTGCACTTTTCCTCGCATCCTGTACTGCTGACCCGACGAGATCACGGAGAGGAATCTCCGTCAGTGCACGATACCCCGCACCGCCGACGCCATGACCTCCGCCGCATCCGGCCCGGCGGGCAGCCAGGTGATCCTCGGGTCACGGCGGAACCAGCCGAGTTGCTTACGGGAGAACCGGCGGGTGCCGTTGATGGTCGCCTGCTTCGCCTCGTCCTCGCCCGTCTCTCCGTCGAGGAACGCCAACACCTGCCGGTAGCCGAGGGCGCGGGACGCGGTCCTGCCCTCGCGCAGGCCACGTCCGACCAGTTCTTCGATCTCCGCGACCAGCCCGTCCGCCCACATCCTCTCCACGCGCTGCTCGATCCGCGCGTCCAGCGTCCCCCGCGGCACCTCCAGCCCGAACTGCAGCACGTCGCCGAGCGCGTAGTCCCAGCCGGGCAGGGTCGAGCGGAAGCTGCCGGTGAGCTCGATGACTTCCAGCGCGCGGACGATGCGGCGTCCGTTGCCGGGCAGGATGCCGGCGGCGACCTCAGGAGCGACCGCGGCCAGTCGAGCGTGCAGGTCGGCCGCACCCACCTCGGCGAGCTCGGCCTCCCACCGTGCCCGGACGCCGGGGTCGGTGCCGGGGAACTCGAACCGGTCCAGGATCGCGTGCACGTACAGCGCCGACCCTCCGGCCAGCAGCGGCACCACCCCCCTCGCCCTGCAGTCGGCGATCGCTCGCCGGGCCAGGCTCTGGAAGTCGGCGACGCTCGCGGTCTGCGTCACGTCCATGATGTCGATCAGGTGGTGCGGGACGCCTCCGCGCTCGGCGGGCGTCGGCTTGGCCGTGCCGATGTCCATGCCGCGGTAGACCAGCATCGAGTCGGCGTTGACCACCTCCGCGCCGATGCCGGACGCCGCCAGCCGGTGCGCCAGCTCGACGGCCGCCGCGGTCTTGCCGCTGGCCGTGGGCCCGTTGAGGGCCACCACCGGGATCGTCACGGCCGACATTGTCTCAAGTAGTCCGGGCTGGTGCTTGGCAGGGACGAGCGGGAGGCACACAATGGAGGTCACAGCCGCGGAGAGTCCCGGCGCCGGGAGCAGAAAGGAGGTCGCATGGACATCGTCGAACAGATCAAGGGTGCCGTGGCCGGCCACGAAGCTGAAGTTGCTGAGGGCATCGAGAAGATCGGTGACCTCGTCGACGAGAAGACCGGCGGTCAGTATGCGGCCCAGGTGGACCAGGCCCAGGAGTTCCTGAAGGAGCAGCTGGGGGGCCAAGCCCAGTAATCCGTCCACTGATCTGGACGCGGGACGAACTTCCCGCACACCGACGAAACCCGAAGGGTCGGCCGCGATGGCCGGCCCTTCGGCCTGTTCAGGCCCGGACGAGCTTCGGGATGCCGAGCGTGGTCGGTGCCGGCCTTCGTGACGCTGCCTCGTTCCTCTGCGGCTCCTCAGGGACCGACTGCCTGGCGGCCCAGGCGTCTCCGCCGCGGGTGCGGCGCAGGCTCAGCAGGCCGTCGTCGGCATTCAGGTGGTGGGGGGCGGCGTAGGTGATCGCCACTTCGGCGAGGTCGCCGGGACGCGGCCTGAGCTCTGGCTCCTCGGGCACGCGGACGTGCACGAGCCGGTTGTCGCGCGCCCGCCCCGACATCCGGTGGGTGGCGGCGTCCTTGCGTCCCTCGCCGTCGGCGAACAGCACCTCGAGCCGCTCGCCCTCCAGCTTGCGGTTCTCCTCCCACGCCACCTCGCCGACGAGGTCCACGAGCCGCTCGTAGCGCTCCTGGACGACCTCCCGCGGCACCTGGTCGGGCATCGCGGCGGCCGGCGTCCCGGGCCGGATCGAGTACTGGAACGTGAAGGCTGCCGAGAAACGGGACGCGCGGACGACGTCCATGGTGGCCTCGAAGTCGGCGTCCGTCTCGCCGGGGAAGCCGACGATGATGTCGGTGGTGATCGCCGCGTGCGGGATCGCCGTCCGCACCCGGTCGAGGATGCCCAGGTACTTCTCGCTGCGGTACGAGCGACGCATCGCCTTCAGGACGCGGTCCGAGCCGGACTGCAGCGGCATGTGCAGCGACGGCATCACGTTGGGCGTCTCGGCCATCGCCGCGATCACGTCGTCGGTGAAGGCCGCCGGATGAGGCGAGGTGAACCGGACGCGCTCCAGGCCGTCGATGCCGCCGCACGCCCGCAGCAGCTTCGCGAACGCGCCACGGTCGCCGAACTCGACGCCATAGGTGTTCACGTTCTGGCCGAGCAGCGTGACCTCCTGGACGCCCTCGGCCACCAGTGCCTCAATCTCGGCCAGGACGTCGCCGGGACGGCGATCGGTCTCCTTGCCGCGCAGGGCAGGGACGATGCAGAACGTGCAGGTGTTGTTGCAGCCGACGCTGATCGAGACCCACGCCGAGTAGGCGGAGTCACGACGCGTCGGCAGCGTGGACGGGAAGCGCTCGAGCGACTCCAGGATCTCCACCTGGGCCTCCTCCAGCACTCTGGCCCGCTCCAGCAGGACCGGCAGCGAGCCGAGGTTGTTGGTGCCGAACACCACATCGACCCATGGCGCCCGGTCGACGACGGTCTGGCGGTCCTTCTGGGCCATGCAGCCGCCGACCGCGATCTGCATGCCCGGGTGGGACTGCTTGACCGGGGCGAGGTGACCGAGGTTGCCGTAGAGGCGGTTGTCCGCGTTCTCGCGGACAGCGCAGGTGTTGAACACCACGACGTCGGCCTGCGCACCCTCGTCGGCGGCGACGTACCCGGCGTCCAGCAGCACGCCCGCGATCCGCTCGGAGTCGTGCACGTTCATCTGGCAGCCGTAGGTGACAACCTCGAAAGTGCGCATGACGGCGTACTTTACCCGCTCACTTGGCGAGCGCGACTGCCCGGGACTCCCGCACGACCGTGACCTTGATGCTGCCGGGGTAGGTGAGTTCCTCCTCCACCCGCTTGGCGATGTCGCGGGCGATCACCTGCGACTCCGCGTCGTTCACGAGCTCGGGGGCTACCATCACCCGGATCTCCCGGCCGGCCTGCATGGCGAACACCTTGTCCACGCCGGGGTGCTCCTTGGCGATGTCCTCCAGCCGCTGCAGGCGCTTGACGTACATCTCCAGGCTCTCCCTGCGGGCGCCCGGCCGGCTGCCGCTGATCGCGTCCGCTGCCTGGGTGAGCACAGCCTCGACGGTCCGCGGCTCGACCTCGTTGTGGTGCGCCTCGATCGCGTGGACGATGTCCGGGTGCTCGCCGTGGCGTCGGGCCAGGTCGGCGCCGACCTTGGCGTGCGAGCCCTCGGCCTCATGGGTGAGCGCCTTGCCGATGTCGTGCAGGAACGCCGCCCGCTTGCAGGTTTCGACGTCGAGCCCGAGCTCCGCGGCGAGCAGGGCCGCGATGTGGCCGCACTCGACGAGGTGCCGCAGCACGTTCTGGCCGTAGGACGTGCGGTACTGCAGCGAGCCGAGGATCGGCAACAGGCCCGGAGCGAGGTCGGTGATGCCCATCTCGATCAGGGCGTCCTCCGCAGCACGGATACACAACTCGTCGACGCGCCGCTTGCTGCGTTCGTGGACCTCCTCGATCCGCGCGGGGTGGATCCGGCCGTCGGCAACCAGCTCGGTGAGCGTGAGCCGTGCGGTCTCCCGGCGCACCGGATCGAAGCACGACAGCAGGACGCTCTCGGGGGTGTCATCGATCAGGACGTTCACGCCCGTGATCTGCTCGAACGCGCGGATGTTGCGGCCTTCGCGCCCGATGATGCGTCCCTTCATCTCGTCGCCGGGGAGCGGAACGGTGGCGACGACGGACTCGGTGGTCTGTTCCGCGGCCAGCCGCTGGATGCTGGTGACGATGATCTGCCGCGCAGTGGCGTCGGCGTTGCGGCGCGCGTCCGACTCGATCTCCCTGGTCAGCTGGGCGGCGTGCAGCCTGGCGTCCTTCTCCACGTGGGCCATCAGCTCGGCGCGGGCGGTGTCGGCGGACAACCCGGCGACCGCGGCGAGCGCCTCGACGCGTTGACCTTCCGCCTCCTCGAGCTGGGTTTCGCGCTCGTCGAGCCCTGCAGCGATCTGGTCGAGGTGAGACTCGCGGTTGTGGACCTCCTCCAGGTAGCGGTTCAGTCGGTCCTCCCGTTCCGCCAGCAACTCCTCACGGCGATCGACGGCCTGCCGACGGACCCGGAACTCCTCCTCCTGGGCCGGGTTGATCTGGACGACCGGCACGGGCCCCGGCGTCGGACGGTGCGCGCCGCGCGGAGTGGCGCGCTGTGGGCCGGGCCGGCGCCGACCCTGGCGCCCGGCCTGCAAGCCGCCGTTGCGAAGGAGCACCACGAGGAGGATCACGAGCACCGCCGTGACGAGCGCGAGAAGGCCCACCAGGGCTGCCAGCAGGGCTGTCGGATCCATGGCGCGTCCTCCTCGAGCGGGTGCGGGGACGCCGAAGGCCCAGTCCTCAAGCGACCATGGCAGAACACAGCCATGGCGACGGCAAATGGATCCGGCCAAGCCGGACCGAAGTATCGCGGAGTTTCAGTCCCCAGTAGTGGTCAGTCAGTCGCTCAGGAGTGGGCTCGCGAACGCACCCACGGGCAGGCTAAGGCCGCCCGGGTCATTCTGCAAGCTCAGGCAGTTCCGCGAGCACTTCGCGGGCCACCTGGGCCACCACCGACGCCGAGAAGCCCCGCCTGGCCAGAGCCCCGGCGAGTCTCCGATACTGCACCTGCGGCTCCAGCCCTACCAGGGACGCAGCCTTCCGCTCGGCGAAGCCCCGGGCCACGACGTAGTCGCGGTCGCCGTCCAGTTCGGCCACCGCGGCATCGATGATGTCGCGGTCGACCCCCTTCTCGGCGAGCTCGGCCAACAGCGCGCGGCGGCTCTTCTGACGCCGGTCACCCGCCGCCAGCCAGTCGCGGGCGAACACCGCGTCATCGATCAGGCCGACCTCCGTGAGCCGGTCGAGCACCGCGGTAGCGGCCTCGTCCGGCACGTGCTTGCGCGCCAGCACCCGGGCGAGTTCCACCCGCGTGCGCGCACGTACCGTCAGCTGACGCAGCGCGATCTCGCGCGCAACAGCGACCGGATCGGCGGGAGCGCCGTCGGGCTCGTCCGGAACGTCGCCGCCCTTCGTGGCGCCGCCCCTCGTTCCTCGGGGCGGCTCCTCAGGGGCCGGGGGTTGACCGTCCCACGTTCCTCGGGGCGGCTCCTCAGGTACCGTTTGCAGGTTCCGGCTCAGAACTCAACCTCCCCGGTGATGGGATCGACGCCATCAGGCACGTCGTTGCCGCTCGCACCGACGCCGAGCTGGGTAAGGATCCGCTGCTCGATCTCTGCGGCCACCTCCGGGTTCGCCTTCAGGAAGTTCCGCGCGTTCTCCTTGCCCTGGCCGAGCTGGTCGGCTTCGTAGGTGAACCACGCGCCGGCCTTGCGGATGATGCCGCAGTCGACGCCGAGGTCGATCAGGCTGCCCTCCCGGCTGATGCCCTGCCCGTAGAGAATGTCGAACTCGGCCTGCTTGAACGGCGGCGCGACCTTGTTCTTCACCACCTTCACCCTGGTGCGGTTGCCAACCATCTCCTGGCCGTCCTTCAGGGTCTCGATGCGACGCACGTCGAGCCGGATCGAGGAGTAGAACTTGAGGGCGCGGCCCCCCGTGGTCGTCTCGGGCGAGCCGAACATGACCCCGATCTTCTCGCGCAGCTGATTGATGAAGATCGCCGTGGTGCCGGCGCCCGACAGCGCACCGGTCATCTTGCGCAACGCCTGGCTCATCAGACGGGCTTGCAGGCCCACATGACTGTCACCCATCTCACCCTCGATCTCGGCCCGCGGCGTGAGCGCGGCGACCGAATCGATCACGACCAGCGCCAAGGCGCCCGAGCGGACCAGCGTGTCGGCGATCTCGAGCGCCTGCTCACCGTTGTCGGGCTGGCTGACCAGCAGCGCGTCGGTGTCGACGCCCAGCTTCGCCGCGTAGTCGGGGTCGAGGGCGTGCTCGGCGTCGATGAACGCACAGATGCCGCCGGCAGCCTGCGCATTCGCGATCGCGTGCAGCGCGACGGTGGTCTTGCCCGAGGACTCCGGACCGTAGATCTCCACCACCCGGCCGCGCGGGAGGCCGCCGATGCCGAGCGCCACGTCGAGTGCGATCGACCCTGTGGGGATCACCTCGATGGGCTGCCTGACATCTTCGCCCAGCCTCATCACCGATCCCTTGCCGTGCTGCTTCTCGATCTGGGCCAGCGCCGCCGCGAGCGCCTTCTCCCGGTCCGCTACCGCCATCTGTCGGGTCCTTTCCCTCGGACTCATCCATTCCGTCGCCATCACCCTAGGCATCGCCACTGACAATCGGTCAGGTGCAGGCGCTGGTGTGGATAAGTCCACGTCTGCCGGGCAACTGTCCACAGGCTAGCCGAACAGATGTTCGAAATGCATCCGACACGCGGACGGGCTCATCGCTCCCGCGGCGGCAGTTCCAGGGCCTCCCACGCGGCCAGCCAGATCTCCTTGCACGGCACGCCTCCGGCGAGCGCCTCGGTCACCGTCCGGTGCCCGAGCCGTTCCAGCACCACCGTGTCCGACCACATCAGGGAGTACGCCTGACCGAGATGGGACTCCAGCCGGGCGCGCAGGTCCGCTTCGCGCATTGCTTCGGGTTCAGGCCGCGGCGACGTGCGGGCCACGCACGGGCAGCGGGGTGACGCCGGCGTTGTCGTCGATCTTGTCCGAGACCTGCCGCAGCACATTCGACAGCGGGACGTCGAGCGCGCGGCAGATCGCGTTCAGCAGTTCGGAGGAGGCCTCCTTCTGCCCACGCTCGATCTCGGAGAGGTAGCCGAGGCTCACCCGCGCCTTGCCGGACACCTCACGCAGGGTCAGGTTCGAGGACGTGCGCAGCTCACGCAGCGACTCGCCGAGCAGCTCCCGCATCAGCAGCGGGCGCTCACGCACTTCCTGGATCATGCCTCGACTCTACCTGTCCTGCCGGGGAACGGTCCGGCAGTGTTACAACGCCACGCGGACTCGCCCTTGTTCCCTGGACCTCGACTGGAGGTCCGGAGGATCACGAGTCGAGGCCCAGAGCGTGGGCCAGGAGCTCCAGTGCGGCCGCGACGGTGGCCTCGCGGACGGCCGTCCGGTCACCGTTGAAGTCGCGGCGGTGCGTCCCGACCTCGCCTGTCGGTGCGGCCAGACCCAGCCACACCTCGCCGGGTGCGTGGCCGTCCTGGGGGTCGGGCCCGGCGACCCCCGTCGCGGCCAGTGCCCAGTCCGCGCCGCTCAGCCGCCGGGCCCCGGCCGCCATCGCTGCGACGGTCTCGGGCGACACCGGTCCGTGAGCGGCCAGCAGGTCTCCCGGCACCCCCCCGAGCCGCGCCTTGAGATCGGTGGCGTAGGTGACCACGCCGCCCAGGTAGACGGCCGATGCGCCGGGCACGGCGGTGATGGCCGCTCCGATCAGGCCGCCGGTGAGAGATTCGGCCGTGGCCAGTGTCTGGCCATGCGCCACCAGCGCCTGGACGACGGCGGCCGCCAGTGGATCAGGACTCGTCATCCTTGGCCTTGGCCAGCGCGGCGGCGCGCAACCGGAGCGCGTCCCGGATGTACATGATCCCGGTCACGACGGTCAGCACGAACGCCGCGCCCATCACCAGCCAGGAGAGCAGGTACCAGAAGGGCGGGGTGAGATTCACGTTGTACGGCAGGAACATCAGCAGCGCGATCGACTGCAGGAACGTCTTGAGCTTGCCGCCTGCCGCTGCGGCCATCACCGCGTACTTGAGCATCTGCACGCGCATGAGCGTGATGCCCCACTCCCGCACGAGGATGATGATCGTCACCCACCAGGGCAGCTCGCCCAGGATGCTCAGCGAGATGAACGCGGCGCCCGTGAGAGCCTTGTCCGCGATCGGGTCCCAGATCTTGCCGAAGTCGCTGACCAGGTCGTAGCGGCGGGCCAGCTTGCCGTCGAAGAGGTCGGTGAGGATCGCCACGCCGAAGGCGACGGTCGCCGCCATCCGCCAACCGAAGTCCTCCGGGTGCAGGAACAGCAGGACGACGAACACCGGCACCAGCACCAGCCGCAGCACCGTGAGCGCGTTGGGCAGCCACACCGGCACGCCGACACCGGCACGCTCCGCGTGTTGCGTCATCGCCCCTCCAGCTCCACGACGAGATCCACCCCATCCGTCGCGGCGACCCTACCCCAGACCATGGCTCCTGTGACCAGATTGTTATCTCCTGGTTCGAGAGTAGTCCCCCCGTCCGTCTCCGGGCCCTGGTGGACAGCTCTTCCCGTCGTCGTCCCTCCGGGTGCGACCGCCTCGACCAGGACCCGCGTCCGCTCGCCGATCCGGTCGGCCGCCCGCTGGGCCGACACCTCGTCGACCAGTGTGGCCAGCCGGTCCACGCGCTCGTCGATCACGTCCGGCACCAGCTTGCCCGACAGGGTCGCACCTTCAGTTCCTTCCTCGTCCGAGTAGCCGAACACTCCGACCGCGTCCAGCTGGGCCGCGACGAGGAAGTCGGCGAGGATCTCCACATCAGCCTCGGTCTCGCCGGGGAAGCCGGCGATCACGTTGCTGCGAATGCCCGCGTCGGGGCGGACGGCGCGAATCCGGTCGATCAGGTCGAGGAAGGAGCCGGCGTCCCCGAACCGGCGCATCCTGCGCAGCACGGACGCGGAGGCGTGCTGGAACGGCAGGTCGAAGTAGGGCACGACGTGGGGCAGGCTCAGCATCGCGTCCAGCAGGGTGGGACGCACCTCGGCCGGCTGCAGATAGGAGACCCGGATCCAGTCCAGCCCTTCCACGCGGTCCAGGCCCACCAGCAGCCGCTCGAGGTTCGTGCCGAGATCCTTGCCGTAGGCGCTGGAGTTCTCACTGACCAGCACGACCTCGCGGACGCCGCGATCGGCCAGCCAGTGGGCTTCTGCCACGACATCATCCACCGGACGGGAGAGGTATGAGCCACGGAATGTGGGGATCGCACAGAACGCGCAGCGCCGGTCGCAGCCGGACGCGATCTTCAGCGGCGCGGACGCCCCGGAGGTGAGCCGGTAGCGCGGGATCCAGCCGTGGCCGGGGACGGCGACGGCGACCGCGCGCGCAGGCCGGGCCACCGGGGTGACCGGCAGCAGGCTGCGGCGGTCGCGCGGGACGTGCGCGTCGACGTGGCCACCCGCGAGGATCCAGTCCAGCCGGGACGCGATCTCGGGGTAGGCGTCGAAACCGAGCACGGCGTCAGCCTCGGGCAGCGACTCGGCCAGCTCGCGTCCGTACCGCTCGGCCAGGCAGCCGACCGCCACCACCGCCTTCGTGCGTCCGTTCGCCTTGTGGTCGGCCGCATCGAGCAGCGTGTCGATGGAGTCCTTCTTGGCCGCGTCGATGAAGCCGCAGGTGTTCACGACGATCGCGGCCGCCTCGTCCGGGTCGTCCACGAGCGTGAAACCGCCGGCCGCCAGGCGTCCCGCCAGCTCCTCGGAGTCAACCTCGTTGCGCGCGCAACCGAGGCTGATCAGGTGCACCGGCGTCGGACTCACCCGGGCCACGCTACCTCAGCCCTCGCCGTCCGCCGAACGCCCCACGTGGCGCGATCTGCGCAGCAGACGCCCTCGGAAGGCCCCGATCCAGCTGCGAACGGCGTCTGTCGCGCAGATCGAGTCAGCGAGTTCACGCCATCACCCTGCGCGCAGGGCCGCCAGCACCTCGTCGAGGTCATCCGGCTTGACCAGCACCTCGCGCGGCTTCGAACCCTCGGACGGCCCGACCACCCCCCTGGTCTCCAGGATGTCCATCAGCCGGCCGGCCTTGGCGAAACCCACCCGCAGCTTGCGCTGCAGCATCGACGTCGAGCCGAGCTGCAGATTCACGACCAGCTGGGCGGCCTCGAGCACCAGTTCGAGATCGTCGCCGATGTCCTCAGCGACCGCCCTGCCTGAGTCGGCGGGAGCGGCGACGTCGTCCCGGTACTGCGGGCCGAGCTGTTCGGATACCTGCTTCACCACGGACCGGATCTCTGCCTCGGTGACCCACGCACCCTGCACCCGCAGCGGCTTGCTCTGGCCCATCGGCAGGAACAGCCCGTCACCCTGACCGACGAGCTTCTCGGCGCCGGGGGTGTCGAGGATGACCCGGGAATCGGTCATGGACGACGTGGCGAAGGCCAGCCGGGACGGCACGTTGGCCTTGATCAGGCCAGTGACCACGTCGGTCGACGGACGCTGGGTGGCCAGCACGAGGTGGATGCCCGCCGCCCGGGCGAGCTGGGTGATCCGGACGACGGAGTCCTCCACGTCCCGGGGAGCGACCATCATCAGGTCGGCCAGCTCGTCCACGATCACCAGCAGGTACGGGTAGGGCGCGAGCACGCGCTCGGAGCCCGGCGGCAGCTTCACCTGGTTGGCGCGGACGGCCTTGTTGAAGTCGTCGACGTGCCTGAACCCGAACGCGGCGAGGTCGTCGTAGCGCTGGTCCATCTCGCGGACCACCCACTGCAGCGCTTCGGCCGCCTTCTTCGGGCTGGTGATGATCGGCGTGACCAGGTGCGGGATGCCTTCGTAGTGGGTGAGCTCGACCCGCTTGGGATCGACCAGCATCATCCGCACCTCGTCCGGCGTGGCCCGCATGAGAATCGAGGTGATCATCGAGTTCACGAAGCTGGACTTGCCCGAGCCGGTCGCGCCGGCGACCAGCAGGTGCGGCATCTTGGCGAGGTTGGCGACCACGTAGCCACCCTCAACGTCCTTGCCCAGTCCGACGGTCATCGGGTGGTGGTCGTTGCGGGCCCGTGGCGAGCGGAGCACGTCGCCGAGGGAGACGATCTCCTTGTCCGCGTTGGGGATCTCGATGCCGATCGCCGACTTGCCGGGGATCGGCGACAGGATGCGAACGTCAGCGGACGCGACCGCGTAGGCGATGTTCTTGCCCAGCGCGGTGACCTTCTCCACCTTCACCGCGTTGCCGAGCTCCACCTCGTACCGGGTGACGGTGGGACCACGGGTGTAGCCGGTGACGGTGGCGTCGATCTCGAACTGGCGCAGGACGTCTGTGAGGCTCTGCACGATGGCATCGTTGGCCTGGCTGCGGGCCTTCGGCACCGTGCCCGGCTTCAGCACGGCCGGGTCGGGCAGGTTGTAGACGATGTCGCCGCTGATCGGTGGCTGGTCGGCGCGCAGCGGTCCCGGCGAGATCACCGGGGCCTCCAGCGGGGGCTGGACCGGTTTCGCGACTGTCCGGGGAGTCTGCTCGGCCGTGAGAGCGACGGTCAGTTCCTCGTCCGGATCGGGCTCGGGCTCGTCCACCAGCGGGGTGTCGTAGGCGCGGTGCTGTGCGCCGTACTCGATCTCGGGCTTCTCCGGACGCCGGAAGCGCTCGCGCAGCGTGCTCAGGCGGGCGCCGAGTTCCCGCATCGGAATACCTGCGACCACCAGCACCCCGAAGAGCGTGAGGACGACGAGGATCGGTACCGCCAGCCAGACGCTGAGCAGGTCGACGGTCAGCGAGGACGAGATGAAGCCAAGGAAACCGCCGGCCTCGCGAACCAGTCCTGGCTGTGCACCGCGCGGCAGTCCCTTGGTGATATGGATCAGGCCGAGGATGCCGAACAGGCCGGCCGCCCAGCCGACGGCCTGCCGTCCGGCCGAGCCGTGCCGCTCGGGGTGCCGCAGCGTGCGCCACGCCATGCCGAAGCAGAGCACGGGCACGACGTAGGAGAACGAGCCGAACAGCGTGGTGACGCCGAGCTGCACCCAGTTACCCGCGGCGCCCGGCAGGCCGATCCAGAACTCGCCCGCGATCAGCAGGCCGAGCAGCAGCAGGAACAGGCCGCTGCCGTCGTGGCGTCGTTCGGGCTCGAGGTCGCGGACGGACGGGGCGATCGCGCGCGCGGCTGACCCGATCACGGTGGCCAGGCCCTTCCAGATCGCGGCAACGCCTCGCCCGATGCCGGACAGCACGCGGCTCAGCCCGGACTGCTCCGGTTGCTTGCGGGCAGAACTGCGGGACGCAGGTTTCTTGCTTCCTGTGCTTCTGGAGGCGCCACTGCGCGCGGACGCGCTGCTGCGGCTCCGCGAAGGGGAAGACGCGCGGGTCGCCATGGAACGAAGGTTAGGCGATGGATCCGACGATGCCGAGCCCCCACGCCGTTTCGCACGAGACCCGGCCCTTGAACGGAAAGGGGACGGTTCCTTTTTCATTCAGTTGTCCACAGGCTCGGCCAGCCCGGCGTCGAGGTGTGGATATCTGAACGGAAAAGGAACCGTCCCCTTTTCGTTCAGCTGGTGAAGTGCTGCCAGCCGGCGGCTGGGCCGTCCCACTCGTGGCCGTCGACCAGCACTCGGGGGTCGCCTTCGAGGACGCGGCCGATCACGCGCCAGCCGTCGGGCACGCGGTCGGCGTCGAAAGCGCCGACCAGCGCGTGATCGTCGCCGCCGGTGAGTTGGAAGACCAGCGGGTCGCCCCCTCCGATCGCGGCGGCCACCGCCTTCTGCGGCTCGGCGACCTCGAAGGCGGACGTGGCCACGTCCAGCGTGACGCCGGAGGCGCGCGCGACATGGCCGAGGTCGGCCAGCAGCCCGTCCGAGATGTCGATCAGTGCGGACGCGCCGGCCTCCGCGGCCACGCGTCCCTGTCCGTAGGGCGGCTCAGGGACGCGGTGGGCCTGCACAACCGCACGCGGTGAGCGGAACCCGCGTCCCAACACCGCCACACCCGCTGCCGCCCAGCCGAGGCGTCCGGTCATCGCCAGCACCTGGCCGGGATGCGCGCCCGCGCGGGTGAGCGGCGGGTACGCGCCGAGGTCGGCCAGCACGGTCGCGGTGATCACGATCTGGGCCGCGGACGTCGTGTCGCCGCCGACGAGCTGGGCGCCGGCCTGCGCGCACTCCGCACGGACCCCGGACGCGAATCCGGTCACCCACTCGACCGGGGTGGACGCCGGCGCTGCCAGGCTCACCACCAGGCCCACCGGGACGGCCCCCATGGCCTCGGCGTCCGACACGCAGGCAGCGACCGCCTTGCGGCCGACGTCCTCCGGGCTGGACCAGTCCCTGCGGAAGTGGACGTCCTCGACCATCGTGTCGGTGGACACCGCCAGGTCGCCGGCCAGCCGGAGCACCGCGCAGTCGTCCCCGGTGCCGAGCACGACCTGCCCGGACGCGCTGAGCCCGGCCGTGATCCGGTCGATCAGGGCGAACTCGCCGACCTGCCCGACGGTCTCGCTCACCGCAGCCCCATCGGACGCCGCAGCGCGAGGTCCACCAGCGTCGCGATCAGCTCCGGGTACTCCACGCCGGTGGCCGCCCACATCATCGGGAACATCGAGGTCCGGGTGAACCCGGGCATGGTGTTCAGCTCGTTCACGTACGGCACGCCGTCCGCGGTGACGAACAGGTCCACGCGGGCAAGGCCTTCCACGTCCATCGCCGCGAAGGTGCGTCCGGCGAGTTCCCGGATCGCCGTGCACAGTTCGGGTGTGACGTCGGCCGGCACCTGTAGCGTCACCTGCTCCTCGGGCAGGTACTTGGCCTCGAAGTCGTAGACCCGGTCGTCGGTGTGCATCACGATCTCACCGGGCAGGGACACCCGGGGCGGCCCGGCCAGGTCCTGCAGCACGGCCACCTCGATCTCGCGGGCGGCGACGAAGCCCTGCTCGACAACCACCTTGGGATCGAACCGTTGCGCGGCCATGATCGCCGCCTTCAGCCCGGACGGGTCGTCGACTTTGACGATCCCGATGCTGGAGCCGCCGCGGGCAGGCTTCACGAACACCGGATAGGTCAGCGCGTCGACGCGCTCCAGGCAGCCGGCGGGGTCGTCGCGCCACTGGGCGGGGGTGATCGCCACCCACGGCCCCACCGGCAGCCCGGCGGCGGCCATGGCGCGCTTCATCAGGTCCTTGTCCATGCCGATCGCGCTGGACGCCACTCCTGCCCCCACGTACCGGACGCCGAGCATCTCGAACAGGCCCTGGATCGTCCCGTCCTCGCCATACGGACCGTGCAGCAGCGCGAACGCGACGTCGACTCCCTCGATGTCGACGAGCCGGTCGCCGTCCCGGGTGGCCACCTCAGGGCCGGTCGCGCCCCGCAGCAGCACAGCTCCCGGACGATCGGACGCGACCCGCGGCAACCGTCCGTCGACGACCTCGTAGCCGGCCAGTTCCGCCGCGTCGATACGCACCCAGGAACCGTCGTCGGTGATGCCGATGCCGGTCACTTCGAAGCGTTCGGCGTCGATCGCCCGGGCCACGCCGCCCGCGGTGAGACAGCTGATCTCGTGCTCGGAGCTCACCCCGCCGAAGATGAGTGCTACCCGTACTTTGGGGTGATTGGTCACCCGCTCACCTTATCGGCCGGAACCGCGCGCAACCCGCCGCCCGACCCGGATGTCATAGACGTCCTCCGGCGGCCGCTCGCCGCGGATCTGCGCTACGAGCCCGGTGACGGCGGCCATGATCCGGACGCCGGCCTCGGCCACGGCCTCGGAGTCGGTGCGCCCGGCCAGGTCGCTCAAGTCCACCGGCTCGCCGGTGCGGAACACCATCGTGCGTCGCGGCCGGAACCTCGGCCAGACCGGCTTCTTGCCCGGCATCACGAAGTTCGCCCCCCACTGCCCGACGGGTACCACAGGGCAGCCGGTACGGAGCGCCAGCCGGGCGGCTCCTGGACGGGCGGTCATCGGCCAGGTGTCCGGATCGGCGGTGATCGTGCCCTCGGGGTAGATCACGATGCACTCCCCCGCGTCCAGCGCCTCCTCGGCGCGGACGAGGGAGTCCTTCGCGCGTTCGGTCCCGCGCTCCACGGGGATCTGGCCCGTGGCCCGTGCGAGCCAGCCGATCACCGGCACCTTCCACAGGTCGGACTTGCCGAGCGCGCGCGGCCAGCGTCCGTGCCAGACGAGGTAGTGGCACAGGGCCGGCGGGTCGAAGTTCGAGATGTGGTTGCTGACCACGATCACCCCGCCCGTGCGCGGCAGGTGGGCGGCGTCGTCCCAGTCCTGGTCGGTCAGCATCCGCAACAGCCAGCCACCGGACCGGGCCAGTCGTCGATAGGTCGGCTGGACCGGGGTCGGATTGGCGACGCGAAGCGGCAAGCGAGCGGGCTCGGGCGAAGACGTCACGCGGGGATCATGGCACAGGGCCCGCCATCGTGAACGAAAAGGGGACTGTCCCCTTTCGGTTCAGCCTGCGGTCCTGGCCGGCTGCGTCCGGGGCAACCAGGCCGGACGCTTCGCCTCGTAGGCAGCGATCTCGTCGGCGTGCGTGAGGGTCAGGCCGATGTCGTCCAGGCCCTCCAGCAGGCGGTGGCGGGTGTAGTCGTCGATGGTGAACTCGAAGACATTGTCCGCCGCCTCGACCGTGCGGTGGTGCAGGTCGACGGTGAAGGCGATGCCGGGCTCGCTCTCCGCGATCTCCCACAGCTTCTCGACGACCTCCTGCGAAACGGTGGCGATCACCAGGCCGGCCTTGCCGGAGTTGCCCCGGAAGATGTCGCCGAACCGGGAGCCGATGACGACCTTGAAGCCGTAGTTCTGCAGGGCCCAGACCGCGTGCTCGCGGGACGAGCCAGTGCCGAAGTCAGGCCCTGCGACCAGGATCGAGCCGCTCGCGTAGGCCGGGTCGTTGAGGACGAAGCCCGGGTCGCCGCGCCAGGCCGCGAACAGGCCGTCCTCGAAGCCCGTGCGAGTCACGCGCTTGAGGTAGACCGCGGGGATGATCTGGTCGGTGTCGACGTTGCTGCGGCGCAGCGGGACGGCGACGCCGGTGTGTGAGCTGAACTTGTCCATCACTGCTTCCTACAGGTCGGCCGGAGAGCTGAGGGTGCCACGGATCGCGGTGGCCGCGGCCACCGGCGGCGAGACGAGGTGCGTGCGTCCGCCCTTGCCCTGGCGGCCCTCGAAGTTGCGGTTGGAGGTGGACGCGCTGCGCTCGCCGGGCGCCAGCTGGTCGGGGTTCATGCCCAGGCACATCGAGCACCCGGCCGCCCGCCACTCGGCGCCGAAGTCGAGGAACACCTGGTCCAGGCCCTCCTCCTCTGCCTGCAGGCGGACGCGGGCCGAGCCCGGCACCACCAGCATCCGGACGCCGTCGGCGATCTTCCGTCCCTTCAGCACCGACGCGGCCAGTCGCAGGTCCTCGATTCGGCCGTTCGTGCAGGAGCCCAGGAAGACCGTGTCGACGCGGATGTCGCGCATCGGCGTCCCGGCCCTCAGGTCCATGTAGGTGAGCGCCCGCTCGGCGGAGGCCCGGTCGACCGGATCGGAGAACTGCTCCGGAGCAGGCACCGCGCCACCCAGCGGCACCCCCTGGCCGGGGTTGGTGCCCCAGGTCACGAACGGGGTCAGCGTCGCGGCGTCGATGTCGACCTCGCGGTCGAAGACGGCGTCGGCATCGCTGTAGAGAGTCTTCCAGTAGGCGACGGCGGCATCCCAGTCCTCGCCCTGGGGGGCGTGCGGGCGTCCCTTCAGGTAGGCGAAAGTGGTCTCGTCCGGCGCCATCATGCCGGCCTTCGCACCCCACTCGATGCTCATGTTGCAGATCGTCATCCGGCCCTCCATCGAGAGGTTCCGGATGGTCGAGCCGCGGTATTCGACGATGTAGCCCTGCCCACCACCGGTGCCGACCTTGGCGATCAGCGTGAGCACGATGTCCTTGGCCGTCACGCCGTCGGGCAGTTCACCGTTGACGTTCACCGCCATGGTCTTCGGCCGGCTCTGCGGCAGGGTCTGGGTGGCCAGCACGTGCTCCACCTCGGACGTGCCGATGCCGAACGCCAGCGCGCCGAACGCGCCGTGGGTGGACGTGTGGGAGTCGCCGCAGACGACGGTCAGGCCGGGCTGCGTCAGGCCGAGCTGCGGTCCGATGATGTGGACGACGCCCTGGTCCTTGTCGCCGAGGCTGTGGATGCGGACGCCGAACTCGGCGGCGTTCTTCCGCAGGGTGTCCACCTGCAGCTTCGAGACGGGGTCGGCGATCGGCGCCAGGATGTTCAGCGTCGGGGTGTTGTGGTCCTCCGTGGCCATCGTGAGGTCGGTGCGCCGCACGGCGCGACCGGCGAGCCGGAGCCCGTCGAAGGCCTGCGGGCTGGTGACCTCGTGCACGAGGTGCAGGTCGATGTACAGCAGATCGGGCTCGCCGGCCGCCGTGCGGACGACGTGGTTCTCCCATACCTTGTCACTCAGGGTTTTGCCCATCGGACCTCCATCAGTGCAGCGTGGTGGGCTATCGCTCAGCAACATTATCAGCTTGCATATCATGATGCGAGACGGCAGTCTTATCCTATGGACAACTCAAGCGGCGTCGGCGTCCTCGACAAGGCGGCCCTCGTGCTGACCGCCCTCGAGCAGGGCCCGACCACCCTCGCCGGACTCGTCACCGCGACCGGGCTCGCCCGGCCCACCGCGCATCGCCTGGCCGTCGCACTGGAGCACCATCGCCTGGTCAGCCGCGACCTGCAGGGACGGTTCGTGCTGGGCCCGCGCCTCACGGAACTGGCCTCGGCGGCCGGCGAGGACCGGCTGCTGGCCACCGCCGGCCCGGTGCTGGCGCGGCTCCGTGACATCACCGGCGAGTCAGCGCAGTTGTTCCGCCGCCAGGGCGACATGAGGGTGTGCGCGGCCGCGGCCGAGCGTCCGTCCGGTCTGCGCGACACGATCCCGGTGGGCACTCAGCTCACGATGGGCGCGGGCTCCGCCGCCCAGGTGCTGCTCGCGTGGGAGGACCCCGAGCGAATCCAGCGTGGCCTGCAGAACTCGTCGTTCTCCGCGGTGGCGCTGGCCACCGTCCGCCGCCGCGGCTGGGCGCAGTCCGTCGCCGAGCGCGAGCCCGGCGTGGCGTCCGTGTCCGCCCCGGTGCGCTCCCCCAGCGGCAAGGTGATCGCCGCGGTCAGCGTCTCCGGCCCGATCGAGCGGCTCTCCCGCCAGCCCGGACGCCTGCACGCGCCCGCCGTGATCGCTGCCGCCGAGCGGCTGTCGGAGGTGCTGCGCCGCAGCGGCGGCGAGGCCTGAGCCCGGAATCCGCCAACGAGTGACGTTTGCCTCCATGCACGGTGGGAAACGTCACTCGCTCGCCGTTCTCAGAGGGTGTCGTCGCGGTGCTCGACGACGTTCGTGCGCCGGCTGGCCTGGGCGTTCGTGACCAGGCCGAGGATGATCGCCAGCACGCCGGCGCCCAGACAGATGTAGCCGATGATCGTCAGGCTGACGCCGGGGATCGAGTCCTTCACGGCGAAGGCCAAGATGGCGCCGATCACCAGCAGGGCGATGCCGGACCCGGTAGTCGTTGACATGGGCTGCTCCTTGGTCGGTTGCGCCCGGAGATCTACCCGGCGGGTCCGTGGACGAAACAACGGCCTTCAGAGCCAGGTCAGCCAGTAGCCGTGCGGGTGGCAGCGCGCCAGCGTCCGATCGGTGCGGCGGCCGTCGCACCAGGCCGAGTACCCGAGCACGGTCGCGCCGCTGCCCACGAGGTCGGACGGCACGGGTAGGGCCCGCATCTGGATCGGTGACTCCACCCACAGCCAGATCAGGTCGGACACCGTCCCGAGTCGCTCCAGCTCGGCCACCCACTCGCGCTGGCGCTCCGGCGCGAGGTAGCACAGCGCCCAGCTCGTGGTGATCACCGGCGTCCCCGGGCCCAGGTCGGCCAGCGCATCGGCCAAGTCATCGACCGCGTCGCCCTGCCTGACGGTGACCGGCGCACGCTGGAACAGCCGGACGGCCCGCTCGAGCCGATCGAACCGGTCGGCCTGGTCGGGCCAGACACAGGCTTCCAGCCAGCGGGCAGCGTCCGGGTCGGTGAGGTCGAGTGGGTTGGCGTCCAGGCCGAGCCGGGACGCCAACGGAGGCAGCCCGGTGGCCAGCCGGTGGCCGGACGGACGCACTGAGCACTCCAGCACGAGTTCTGAATCCCCCAACACCCCATGGCCGTCGTCGTAGCCGAGCCGGTCGGACATCAGGTTGAGCCCCGCGCTCGCCCCGACGTCGAGCTGCGCCTTCGGGCCGGGCGGCAGATGGTCGAACCCCGCCACGAGCAGCGAAGAGCGCCCGATCTCGTTGGTCTGGGGCATCCGGGTGGCGAGGAGCTGCTTGACCTGGTCGGCATGGTCGTTGCAGAAGGCCAGGAACACCGGTAGCGGATCGCCCTCCCCCGTCAGTCGAGGCCCGCCGAGGTTGGGATACCACCGCCGCAGCTCGGCGTCCGGCTCCCCCAGCAGGAGGTAGTGGACGGCCGCGAACAGATTCGTCGGCACCCGCGCAGGCTCCGGGGTGTTCGCGAACAGGCCGTCCAGCGCCGGCCACTCGACCAGGCCCGCGCTGAGCCGGGAGTACAGCGGTGCCCGCCGCCGCGACGTCTCGGCGAAGCGGGCGAAGTGGATCCGGACCGTCCCGCTCACCGGGCCGCCGTCTCCAGCAGCGAACGCAGCCGGTTCGGCAGCACCTCGGCCAGCGAGATCGCCGTGCTGCTGCGCGTCACTCCGGGAATGGTCAGCATGGCGTTGGTCACCCTGTACAGGTGGGCGGTGTCGCGCGCCACGACCTTGACGAGCATGTCCGCATCGCCGGTGGTGGAGTGAATTTCGACCACCTCCGGCAGCGCGATGAGGCCCGCCGCGGCCGCTTCGCCGCTGGACTGGCTGATCTCCAGCGAGATGAAGGCGACGAGCGGATAGCCGAGCGCAGCCGGATCGACGCGCTGTCCGAAGTCGCGAAGGGCACCCTGGGCGGCGAGCCGCTTCAGGCGGGCCTGCACGGTATTGCGGGCCACGCCCAGGGTGCGCGAGATGGCCAGGGTGGTGGCGTCCGGGTCGTCGTCGAGGGCGAGCAGGATCCTGGCGTCTAGAGCATCGATGAGACTCACACTGTGCATCCTGCTCTTTCCCTGGCGGAATGTGAAGCATCCTGACCAGTCGCAGATCGTCCAGTTGCGCAGGCTGGCATGCTCGCGTCACCATGACGGAGACTCGTCGAAAGGTGCCGTCCGTGGATCCCACCTCATTCCCCCAGCTCCGTGCCGCCGTCAGCGCCCTGCCCGCATACGTGGCCGGACGGAAGGCGTCGCGCGACGACGTTGCGGCGCTGGCGTCCAACGAGAGCCACTACCCACCGCTGCCCGAGGTGCTGGACGCGATTACCGCCGCTGCCGGACGGGTGAACCGCTACCCCGACATGGCCACGGTCTCTCTGCGACAGCGGCTGGCCGAGCTGAACGGCCTGACGATCGACGAGGTGGCAGTCGGCCCGGGCAGCGTCGGCGTGCTGGCCCAGCTCGTCCAGGCGGTGTGCGACGCCGGGGACGAGGTCGTGTTCGCGTGGCGGTCGTTCGAGGCGTACCCGATCCTGTGCCAGATCGCGGGAGCGAAGCCGGTGCGCGTCCCACTGACGGCGGACGAGCGCCATGACCTGCCGGCGATGGCAGCGGCGATCACCCCACGGACCAGGGCCGTCCTGCTGTGCTCGCCGAACAACCCGACCGGCCCCGCGATCACGTCCGAGGAGTTGTCCGCCTTCCTTGATGAGGTGCCCACCCGCGTCCTGGTCGTGCTGGACGAGGCGTACCGAGAGTTCATGTCCGAAGTGCCGGACAGCGTCGCGCTCTACCGCGCGCATCCGAATCTCTGCCTGCTGCGCACGTTCTCCAAGGCGTACGGACTGGCCGGACTGCGCGTCGGCTATGCGATCGCGCGTCCTGAGATCGCCGAAGGGCTGCGCCGCACGCAGATCCCGTTCTCGGTGAGCAACGTGGCGGAAGCGGCGGCGCTCGCCGCGCTCGACTCGCTCGACGAGGTCGACGAGCGCGCTGCAACGGTACGAACCGAGCGGCCACGGGTGGAGGCCGCCGTCCGGGAACTCGGCTGGGACGTGCCGTCGGGGCAGGCGAACTTCGTCTGGGTGCGGTGCGACGACGCCGAGCGCGAGCGTCTCGTGGCCACCTTCGACGAGGCAGGTGTGATGGTGCGCGGCTACGCGGGCGACGGCGTCCGGATCACCCTGGCCGACCCGGCGAGCAACGACCGCGTGCTGGCAGTACTGGCAGCATTCGGGCGGACGGTGTCGTGACCACGCGTCCGGTCGCGGCAGCCCAGGCGGGCCTGCGGCACAGCGTGGTGGAGGACACGTTCGGCTTGCTCAGCGGCACGTTCGTGGCGTCCCTCGGGATCTACCTACTGAAGTCGGCCCATGCGGTGACCGGCGGGACAGCCGGCCTCTCGCTGCTGCTCAGCTACGCCACGGGCTGGTCATTCGGCGTCCTCTATCTGCTCACGAACCTTCCGTTCCTCGTGCTGGCCGTGCGCGTGAAGGGCTGGGACTTCTCGGTGCGCACGCTGGTCTCGATCGCCCTGGTGTCCGGCTTCGCCTACCTGCACCCGCTGATGCTTCCGGAGAGCCAGCTGAACCCGGTGTACGCGACGCTGGTGGGCAATCTGCTGACCGGGGTCGGCATGCTGATGGTGTTCCGGCACCGGTCGAGCCTGGGTGGGCTGAACACGCTGGCGCTGATCGTGCAGGACAAGGTCGGCTGGCGCGCGGGCTACGTCCAGCTCGCCATGGACGTGACGATCATCGCGGCAGCGCTCAGCGTGGTGCCACTCACCAACGTCCTGCTGTCGGCCGCTGGCGCCGTGGTGCTGAACGTCGTGCTCGCGCTGAACCATCGGCCGGGCCGCTACCTGGGCTACTGAGCTCACCTGAAGCCCACCATTCCACCCCTTGAAGTAAGGGGTTTGAGCTCGATATAATAGAGCACATGTTCGAGCCCATCCCCACGTCCGCGGCGGCCGAACGGCTGCGCGCGGCGATCGAGGCACGGACCAGTGCCGAGATCGAGGAGGCGAAGGCGATCGCCGACCTCGCCGCCGAGCAGCTGGCCACCTACGAACGCCACATCGAAGAACCCCGGGGACTGGCCATCGGCAGCACTCCTGACCAGGTTGAACAGTTCCCGACTGAGGCCCGGGACGACCGCTTCGTCCGCAAGCTGCCGACGGATGATCCGGCGGTCGCCCACCTCTCCGCCCGCGTCGACACCGCGGACGCGATCTTCTTCGACGCCATGGTCGACCGCATCGCCGACATCCTTGGCCAGCAGGGCGACGGCGACAGCAAGGAGATCCGACGGGCTCGGTCGATCGGCATCCTGGCGACACCGGCCCGTGCCCGACTGATGCTCGAAGAGGCAGCGGAGCCGACATCGACCGAATCGGACCCGTCAGGCTCAGGGAGCGTTTGGCCAGGCCGCCTGATCGCCGGTTCAGATCGCCCGGAATCCCTTCACTGAGAGAGCCACGGCCGCGTCGATCGAAGCGGCCTGCGAGGCAGGGTAGGTCCAGTCGATGGTGTAGTCGTGGCCATCTCCGATGAAGCCGAAGTAGTACTCGACCTCGTTGCCGACCACGCCGCGAACCTGGTATTCGTCATCGGTGTAGCGCTCCAGGGTGACCTGGCCGCGCTGCCCGGTCAGGTTCGCCACCACCTCCTGCACCTCGTCCGCGGTACTGCCGAGCCCGTCGTCCCCGGACAAGACCTGTAGCCAGATCCGTGCCCCCGACGTCGGATCGCTGATCTCGGCCTGCGCACCGCCGCCCGCCTCCAGGACTTTCCAGCCCCTGGGATACGGGACGCTGAGCTCGTACCGACTGATGCGCAGCGTTCCCATCGGCGGCGAGGACGTGTGGGTAGCCGTCGTCGTGGAGGTGGTTGGCGCGGGGGCGGACGTCGGCGCAGCCGGCGCGTCACCCACAGCGGGCGCCGCCGCGACCGTGGCGGGTGCGGCCGCCGGTCGGACGGTGGTCGCGACTGCCCAGCTCAGGACGGCCAGCATGAGCGCAACAGCCGTCAGGCCGGCGCCCAGAGCACGCCGGGAGCGAGTGTGCCGCCACGCCCGGCGCAGCGGGGCCAGAAACCCCTCCCGCACTGTCGTTCCAGGACTGCCGCTCGCCTCGCGCCCGCTTGCCACCCTTCAATACTTGCTCGGCCCCGTAGGGCTGCACACGTCCGCTCCGCGCGGGAGGCGGCCGGGACGCGGGAGTCGGTGATGCGGGCGACCCGGGCCGCCCGACGGGACTCAGCAGCTTCGCCACCTGCGCGCCCGACGTCGGCCTCACTACGCTCGCGCCGACGGGCGCATTCGCCCGATCGCGCGGCTTCGAGGGGGGATCGTGCCACGCAACGTGCCAACGCGGGCGCTCCGCGTCGGATCGACGTGGTCGATCCCGCACTGCGCGCCGCGGAAGCGGACCTCGACCTGGCCGAGGACGCCGCCCGGGTCGCTCTCGGCTGGATGCGTCAGGTAGCCCGATGGGGGTCGAGATCGATCCGGCGCTCACCCAGTCGACCGTCCAGCGGATGGTCAACCTCGTGGTGCGGGGCTACCAGCGAGCGTCCGAACGCTGCCGGACCGGCCTCGACATCCGCCAGGTCGGCACCATGATCGGTGCGGCCCGGACGCTGGTCCTGCTCGGGGACGGGCACCTGACCGACGTCACCACCGCAGTGAACGCCTGCCTGCGAATCGAGTTCTACGTCGAGGAGACCATCACGGGTGCACACCGACTACGTCGCGGACTTCATCCACAAGGAGGCCAGCGGAACCTGGCACATGAAGGCCGAGCAGTTCGTGATCGAGGACTGGCTCAACGAGGAGCCCGACCTGCCCACGCCCTGGGTCAGCCCGCCCGAGTTCCGCCACAAGCAGAGCATCAAGTGCCCTTCAGGCAACGGTCGCACCGACGACGAGCTCAACCTCACCGACAGCCCCGAGCCGAAGTGGCACGTGAACCTCAACTTCGACTTCAACCCGAACAACGACCCGGCCCACGACGCCGGCTCCGCCGTGCACGGAACGCTCGAACTCACGCCGATCGAGAGCTCCACCAAGGAGACGGCCGAGGTGACCCAGGTCGACTGCACCGACAGCGCCACCGGCCCGACGATCCACCGCGCCCTCTGGGCGTCCCGGTTCGTGAAGTTCCGCGAGGGCGAGTCCAGCACCCCGACCAGCATCTCGATCCCCATCGAGGCCGGTCCCGGCGACCCGGTCATTGGCAAGGTGCACTCCACCAAGACCCTGCCCGACATCGACGACCCGTCCCGAGGCACCATGACCGAGACCCTCGACGTGAGGATCATCTACAACCCCCGGTGAGGGTCTGAGAGCGTTGAGTCCGATGCTGCAGCTCAGACGAGATGCAGCCGCGCGAATGCATTCGCCAGACCGTCGTCCTCCACATCGTCGGTGACGAGCGTTGCCACGGCCTTGAGGTCGTCGCTGGCGTTGCCCATGGCGACACTGACGGCGCAGGCCCGGAACATCGGCAGGTCGACGGTGGCGTCACCGAACGCGATGGTGTCGGCCGGGTCGGCGTGAAGGTGCTGCAGGAGTGCGGCGACGGCGTGCGCCTTGGTGATCCCGCTCGGGCCGACGTCCCCGAACAGGGCCTGCGCATCGCGTCCACCCCAGGTGCCGTGCTGCAGGTCGGGGAAGGCCTCCCTCGCGGCGAGGTGGTCCTCGATCGAGGTGAGGATGTAGCTGATCTTGTTGACGTCGTCGCGGTCGAGCCTGGCACCGAAGACCATTCCGTGGAAGGCGGCGCTCACCGTCGCGGGCGCCGACTTGCCGTTGCGCGCCGAGTAGAGCGCGATCACGGGTGTGGCGGCCTCCTCGAAGCGCTCGCTTGCGAACAATCCGTCGTTGGTCTCCAGGTAGAACTCCAGGCCGCGCGAGTGCAGCCAGTCCACCAGTTCGTGACACTGCGTGCCTGTCAGGGTCTGGTGCAGGACGACCTCGCCGGCGTCCTCGACATAGCTGCCGTTGCCACCGATCATCCCGTCGACGCCGATGTCCCACAGGGACTCGGGCATCTCGGCGCGGCTGCGCCCGGTGCACAGGTACACCCGGTGACCCGCTGCCCGTGCGGCGCGGACGGCGGCCACCGCGGAGGCGGGCAGGCGGTTGTGGTAGTCGACGAGCGTGCCGTCCACGTCCACGAACAGAATGCGGGGCATGGTCTCCCTTCACGACGTCGTCGGATGGCGGAACTCCGAGCGACCAATCGCCCCGAGAGCCAGAAACCCCTTGTCAGAGTTGCCTCTGACAAGGGGTTCCACCTGGTAGCCCCGAGGGGATTCGAACCCCCGCTACCGCCTTGAGAGGGCGGCGTGCT
>DAIPJC010000016.1:0-67 GCA_036770475.1 Propionicimonas sp.
TCCGGTGGTTCGCGGGGACGGTTCCGGTGGTTCGCGGGGACGGTTCCGGTGGTTCGCGGGGACGGTT
>DAIPJC010000016.1:167-82768 GCA_036770475.1 Propionicimonas sp.
CCGGTGGTTCACCGCCCGGCTCCCTGGTCGAAAGGATCCGTCCCGATCGGCCTCCTCGCTGAACCGGGAGAACCGTCCCCGTGAACCGGGAGAACCGTCCCCTCGAATCGGGAGAACCGTCCCCGTGAATCGGGAGAACCGTCCCCTCGAACCGGGAGAACCGTCCCCTCAGACCAGTGCGGCGTCCACCTCAGCCGCAGGCGACGCCGGTGGCGTGAATCGGGCAGTAGCCGTTCGGGTTCTTGTCGAGGTACTGCTGGTGGTAGCGCTCCGCATAGTAGAACGGTCCGGCCTCGACCACCTCAGTGGTGATCGGGCCGTAGCCGGCGCTGCTGAGCTTCGGCTGGTAGTCCGCGATCGCTGTGTGAGCTGCGGTTTCCTGCTCCGGGTTCGTGACGTAGATCGCCGAGCGGTACTGAGTGCCGTGGTCGTTGCCCTGGCGCATGCCCTGGGTCGGGTCGTGGTTCTCGAGGAAGACCTTCAGCAGTTGCTCGTAGCTCGTCTTCGCGGGGTCGAACACCACCTTCACGGCCTCCGCCTGCCCGGTGTGGCCGGTGCAGACCTCCTCGTAGGTCGGGTTGGGGGTGTAGCCACCCTGGTAGCCGACCGCGGTGGTGATCACGCCGGGCTGCTGCCAGAACAGCTTCTCGGCGCCCCAGAAGCAGCCGAGGGCGAAGTAGGCGACCTCGGCTCCGTCCGGCACCTGGTCGATCCGGGTGCCGAGGACGTCGTGGAAGGTCGTGCCAGGAGTGAGGATCGGACGGTCGCGTCCGGGCAGCGCGGTCTCGGGGGTGACCATCGTGGACTTGTTCGTGAAGCTGAACACTCCTCGTCAACACTCCCTATGGGCCTGGCATTCCACGTAGACGTCAAGCTGTCCACCACAAGCTGGACAGATTCCCCGCGTCTGGGCCGGAAACCGTCCAGCGTGAGGCGCGGGGATCAGGCGGACGGCTCGAGGCGCCAGTCCACCTCGGTGCCGCCCTGGGCGACGAGCGCCGCGTTGGCCCTGCTGAACGGACGTGAGCCGAAGAAGCCCGCGTTGGCCGACATCGGGGACGGGTGCGCGGACGCGATCTGTGGGACGCCGGCCAGCCGCGGCGCGAGCGACTGGGCGTCCCGGCCCCAGAGAATCGCGACCAGCGGTCCGCCGCGGGAGGCGAGCGCTTCGATCGCGCATTCGGTGACCTCCTCCCAACCCTTGCCACGGTGTGATCCCGGCGCGCCGGGACGGACGGTCAGCACGCGGTTCAGCAGCAGCACACCCTGGTTGAACCACGGTGTGAGATCACCGGACGCCGCCGGCGCGATGCCCAGGTCGGACTGGAGCTCCGCGTAGATGTTCACCAGACTCCGCGGCAGCGGGCGCACGTCCGGCGCCACCGAGAACGACAGGCCGACCGGATGGCCACGGGTCGGGTACGGGTCCTGCCCGACGATCAGCACCTTCACATCCGCCAGCGGCCGGGAGAAGGCCCGCAGCACGTTCTGGCCCGCCGGCAGGTAGTCGCGCCCCGCGGCCAGCTCCGCCCGCAGGAAGTCGCCCATCGCGGTGATCCGGTCGGCCACCGGCGCCAACGCCTCGGCCCAGTCCGGCGCGATCAGCTCCGGCAGTGGCTTCCTCACGGCCGCCACCCTACTGCGCATTGACGTGGTGATCCGGCGCGTGCGAATCGGGGATGCCTCCGGGGCATCACCGGGTGGGTTCGCGGTTGCCGCTGGCTACAGTTCCGGCATGCTCACTCCCAGACCGCGCCGCAAGCCTGCCGAAGGCTCCCGCGTCCCACAGGGACTGATGACCGCAGCCGACTGGGCCTGGCGCGTGCTCGTGATCGCCGGATTCGTCACACTCGCCTGGTGGCTGCTGACCTACTTCTCTGCAGTGTCGGTGCCGCTGGCGGTTGCCGTCCTGCTGACCGCGCTGCTCACACCCCTCAACCGCGTCCTGCGCAACTGCAAGTGGCCGGCGGCGCTGGCCGCGGCCGGCTGCCTCCTCGCGATGGCGGTGGTCGTGATCGGCGTCTTCGCCGCGATCGGCACCCAGATCGCCAAGGAGTGGCCCGAGCTGTGGGAGAAGGCGCTGGCCGGCGTCAACAAGTTCGTCAGCTGGCTGGCGAGCGGGCCGTTGCACATCGACAAGGCTCAGCTCGACGGGTACATCGCGCAGTTCACGCAGTGGGTAAACAACTCGCGGGCGGACCTGGCCGCTGCGGCCGCCCACGCCGGAATCGGCGTGGGCCACTTCTTCGCCGGGCTCGCGATCGCGCTCATTGCGACCTTCTTCTTCCTGGCGTCCGGTCGCCGCCTGTGGACGTCGGTCACCACGCTGGTGCCGCAGCACTATCAGACGTCAACCCGTAGGGCGGCCGATCGGGGTTGGGCATCCCTGGTGGCGTACATGCGGGCTCAGGTGCTCGTCGCACTGGTGGACGCGCTGGGCATCCTGATCGGTGCGCTCGCTCTGGGCCTGCCCATGGCCTGGGCCCTGTTCGCCCTCACGTTCGTCACCGCCTTCATTCCGGTGGTCGGCGCCGTCCTGGCCGGGACGGTAGCCTGCGCGCTCGCCCTGGTCACCTACGGCCCGGTCAGCGCGCTGATCATGTTGGGCATTACAGTGCTCGTGATGGAGACTGAGGGCCACTTCCTGCAGCCGCTCCTGCTGGGCCGAGCGGTCCAGTTGCACCCGCTCGCCGTCCTGATCGGCCTGGCCGTGGGGGCCACGATCGCCGGCATCGTCGGGGCGTTGCTGGTGATTCCGGTACTTGCCTTCTCGGTGGCGTTCATCCGGGGCCTCGACCCCGACCGCTTCGAGCGCCCACGGGACGAGTTTTCCAGAATAGAAAGCTGAGCTTTCCTTTTTGGTAAGTCGAGGTACCATCGAGGTATGAGTGATCCTGATCTCGGTCCGATCCTTGAAGACCTCGCCGCCGGCCGTATCGACGCGTCCGAGGCCGCGCGCCGCATCGACGCGATGAAGGCGAGCGCGCCTCCGGAGCCGAAGCCCGCCGAGCCGACGAACGAGGAGCTCGGCGAGGAACCCGGCCGCCGCCAGTACTCGCCGTACGCCCGTGAGGTGTTCGGCCAGCCCGAGGACGAGGCCCCGCCCGCGTCCGGACGGCGGCGTCCGACCGGCAGCAAGGGCGTCGACCGCATCTCCGTCCGCGCGGTGGGCCGGCGGGTGCGGATCGTGGGCGACTCGTCGGTCGCCACGGCGTCGGCGGAGGGCCCGCACGTGCTGCGCCGCAACGGCTCGGTCCTCGAGGTGACCAGCGACGGCGAGATCGGGCCGAACCTGGACGGGTTCAGCATCCTGCGCCCGCCGCGCAGCCTGGACGACGTCCGCGCGATGGGGCTCGGCAAGGAGCTCTACCTGCGGATCAACCCCGCCATCATCGTGGACGTGGAGGTCACCGCCGGCCACCTGACCAGCACCGATCTGCCCTATCTCGGCAAGGTGCGGGTAACGGCGGGCGGCGCGGAGCTCGCCGGAGTGGCCGAGGTGAACGACGTTCTCGTCCAGGCCGGCTCGGCGACGATCAAGGGCACGATCACCACCGGACGTTCACGCGTGCGGGTGGAGTCCGGCCAGCTCACGGTCGAACTTGCGGACGACTCCAACGTGACCGTCCGCGGCGAGGCACAACTCGGCAAGGTCAGCTGGAGCGGCGCCCACACCGGCCAGGTGGACGAGGTCGTGCTCGGCAACGGCTCCGCACGTCTCGATGTCGGCGTGGTGATGGGCTGGGCGAACATCAAGGCTGGGGACCCCGCATGAATCACCCCGCGAACTTCTTCTCCTCCGCTGTGTTCCCCCGAACAACTCGGGGACCCCGATGAGCTACCGGGCGCCGTCCGACTGCCCGGTGTGCGGCGGCGAGTTGATCACCACCCGGCTGGGCTGCCGCAACTGCGGCTCGGAACTGGCCGGCGAGTTCGGCCACTGCGACTTCTGCTCCCTCGACGAGCGGGAGACCGAGTTGCTGCGGGTGTTCCTGGCTTCGCGGGGCAACCTGCGTGAGGTGGAGAAGCACCTCGGCGTCTCCTATCCGACGGCTCGTGCGCGATTCACCGGCCTGCTGGTCAAGCTGGGTCTGGCCGGGGACACCGAGCCGCCGGCCGCGATGACCCGCGACCAGGTGCTGAGCGAGGTCGCGTCCGGCGCCCTGTCGCCGGCCGAGGCTGCGGAACTGCTCGCGTCACTGGAGTAGCTGCCGGCCCACCCGCGTCCCTACGCCCCGCAAAGTGGACCGTAGGGGCCGTCATCGGCGCTTTCGGTCCACTTTGCGTGATGGCGTGTGCGAGGGACCGGGCTTCGTCAGGCTCAGCCACCATCGTCAGGCTCAGCCACCATCGTCGGGCTCAGCCACCATCGTCGGGCTCAGCCACCATCGTCGGGCTCAGCTGGTGAAGGGCTCCACCTTCTGGATGGTCACCTCGATCGCCTTGCCGGTCGGGGCGGTGTAGGTCACGGTGTCCCCGACCTTGTGGCCGAGGATCGCCGCGCCCAGTGGGGACTGCGGGCTGAACACCTCGATGTCAACCGAGTCGTCCAGCCCGACCAGCTCGCGCGAGCCCAGCAGGAACGTGTCGGTGTCGTCGGGGTCGTCGTCGTAGTAGATGGTGACCGAGACGCCGGGGGTGACCTCTTCGGAGCCGGCGGCGGGGGTCTCGCCGACCTGGGCGTTCTCGAGCATCGCGGTGAGCTGGCGGATCCGCGCCTCCTGGTGGCCCTGCTCCTCGCGGGCGGCGTGGTAGCCGCCGTTCTCGCTGAGGTCGCCCTCCTCACGGGCCTGGCCGATCTTCGCCGAGACCTTTCGCCGTCCCTCGGTCTTCAGGTACTCGAGTTCGGCGGTCAGCCTGTCGAAGGCCTCCTGGGTCAGCCACGTTGTCGGATCAGTCATACTTTTCAGGCTATCCGATGCGTGGACGGCCAGGCCGTCAGCCGGTCGCGTGGCAGGACTCGATGTCGGCCGTCGTGGCGCGCTGGAAGGTCTTCAGCTCGATCGTGAGCTGGGTCAGCGTGCTGCCACCGGGCGGGACGCCGACGTTCAGCTCGCCCACCCTGTCGTAGCTCACCGCCTGCGCGAACAGGAGGCACTCGGCGCCCTTGCCCGGGTCCGGACGGTCGATGGTCACCGTGACGTCGATCTGGGTGTCCGAGCGGACGGTGAACGCGTCCACCCTCGCCGTGACCACGCCGGTGGCGCCGTGCCCACCCGCCCAGACCAGCCACGCGAGGCCGGCGACCGACAGCGCGATCGCGAGCGGAACCCACCAGCGCCTGCGTGGCGGCGGAGGGTATCTGCGGGCGAGGCGGCCAGCGGCGTCCAGGTCGGTCACGGTGTCCATTCTTCCCAACGGGCTTGGGTCTGGGGTGGCAGGTTCCGCAGAATGTCACCATGAGCCTGCGCCTGCTGAACGTCCATGCGCACCCTGACGACGAGTCGAGCAAGGGTGCAGCCACCACCGCGTACTACGTCGCGCAGGGCGTACGGGTGATGGTCGCCACCTGCACCGGCGGCGAACGCGGCTCGATCCTCAACCCCAACATGGAGACGCCGGAGAACTGGAAGAACCTGCCGGCGCTGCGCAAGGCCGAGATGGCGAAGGCGGCGGAGATCCTCGGCATCGAGCAGGTCTGGCTGGGCTACGTCGACTCGGGAATGCCCGACGAGGGCGAGGAACTGCCCGCTGACGCCTTCGCCCGGCTCGACCCGGCTGTCGCCGCCGGTCCGCTGGTGAAGGTGATCCGGGAGTTCCGTCCGCAGGTGCTCACGACCTACGACGAGAACGGCGGGTACCCGCACCCCGACCACATCCAGTGCCACCGGGTCTCCATGGCTGCCGTGGACGCCGCCGCCGATCCGGACGCCTGGCCCGAGTACGGGGAGCCCTGGCAGGTGCCCAAGGTCTACTACGACATGTCGCTGCACCGCGGCCGGTTCGCGGCGCTGGATGCCGCCATGCACAAGGCGGGTCTGGAACGTCCGTACGCGGAATGGCTGGCCGAATGGGGCGAGGACCCGGAGCGGCTTGCGAGGCTGACCACGTTCGTCCCGTGCTCGGACTACTTCAGCGTTCGCAACGCCGCCCTGCTGGCGCACGCGACCCAGATCGACCCGGACGGGCGGTGGTTCGCCGTGCCGCTGGAGATCCAGCAGGCGGGCTGGCCCACCGAGGACTACCAGCTCGTGCGGTCGACCGTCCCTGTGCAGCTGCCGGAGGACGACCTCTTCGCCGGCCTCAGGGAGGGAGCGGACGCGGAGGAAGCCAGCGCAGGGAGCTATTCGATCTGAGTAGGCTGGAGCCATGCTCGAACTCACCCTGGTGACACCGTCCTGGCTGCCGCTCGCCATGGTGGGTGTGCTGTTGGTGCTGCTCGGGTTCCTCTACTGGAGCATGCGGCGCAACATCAGGCGGATCCAGGTCAAGGACGACGCCGAACCCGGTTCCCCGGTCTCGCCGGTCGACTGAGTTGTCCCGGCGCGCACCTGCTGGCTGAACTCGACGAAGTTGTCCCCGGTGTGCTGGCTGAGCCTGACGAAGCCCGGCCCCGGTGTGCTGGCTGAGCCTGACGAAGCCCACGGTCCAGTCCGGAGTTGGCACCCGTCTCTCGAGCAGCTAGTTTAGAGTTCAATCATTGAACTCTGGAGGATATTGTGCTCGCCATCACCGCTGCCAGCGGCCACTTCGGTCGCCTCGCGCTCGCCGAGGCCGTCCGCGTCCGTCCGGGCGAGGTCGTCGCCATCGTCCGGGACCCGACCCGGTTGGGCACGCCGCCGGACGGCGTGGAGGTGCGGACCGCCGACTACGGCGATCGGACGGCGATGGCGGCCGCCCTGGCCGGCGTGGACGCGCTGCTGATGGTCTCCTCCAGCGAGGTGGGCAACCGCGTCGAGCACCACCGCAACGTCATCGACGCAGCCGCGGACGCCGCGGTGGGCAAGGTCGTCTACACCTCGGCCCCCCGCGCGACCACGTCCAGCCTCGTTCTTGCGCCTGACCACAAGGCCACCGAGGAGTACCTGGCGGCGTCCGGGCTGTCGTGGTCGGCCGCGCGCAACAACTGGTACAACGAGAACTACCTGCCCGGGCTCGCCCAGGCCGCGCAGAGCGGCGTCCTGCTCTCCGCCGCGGGAGAAGGCCGAGTGGCCTCGGCCAGCCGAGCCGACCTGGCCGTGGGCGCGATCGCGCTCCTCACCGGTCCGTGGCAGGACGGTGCGGTGTACGAACTCGGCGGCGACACGGCCTGGGACTTCCGCCAGCTCGCCGGCTGGTACTCCGAGGCGCTCGGACGCCCGATCGCCTACCAGGCTGTGGACGGGCCGACCCTCGTCGCCACCCTGACCGCTGCGGGCGTGCCCGAAGCGGGCGCGCAGTTCGCCGCCGCCGTGGACGCGAACATCGCGGAAGGTGCCCTCGCCGAGGTCACCGGCGAGCTCGGACGCCTGCTCGGCCGGCCCACGACCCCGATCCTGGAGACGCTGCGGTCGGGGGACGCCGTTCCGCGCTGAGGTCTCAGTTCGGTGATCCCGCTGCGGTCGGCCGCGCAGCCGGTCACTGGTGCCGCCGGACCAGTACGCTCCGAACTCGCCGGCCTCACATCAGCCGACAGACCGATGGCTGCCTGCGTGTCCGGCCCCTACGTGGCCTGATGCTGGCCCAGCGCGCCCGTGAGCGGTCCGAGATGGTTCGTGATGACATCGCGCACGATCGCGCGGTCGACGCCGAAGTACCGGTGGACGAGGATGTTGCGCATCCCGCGGATCGCCGGCCACACGATCTCGGGATGGGCCTCGGTTATGGCATCCGGGAGTTGGCCACCGCTTCGCCGATGATCTGGAGATTTCGCTCGACCGCATCGGCGGCCATCTCGGCGATGACTTCGTCGCTCGATTCGAGGGAATCGGCGTAGCGCTGACAGCGGCTGGCAGCAGCCAGCACGTCCGCGATCCGTTCGTCTGTGCTGCGTGTCACAGCGCCACCGCGTCGGCAAGAGCCGAGTCGGAGACCTTCGGCTTGAGCAGTTGCACGGGGAACACATCGACTGGGCGGCCGAGCAGTTGGCGGACCTCTTCCATCAGGCCACTGGCGCGTGTGAGCAGGTTGCCGACAGCCGGATCCATCTCGACCACGATGTCGATGTCGCTGTCGGGGCCAGCCTCTCCCCGCGCGAGCGAACCGAACAGGCGTGGGTTCGTCGCCCCATACTTCGCCAGGAGCGCGTCGAGTTCGCCGCGATGCTCGGCAGGAAGCTCTCGCAGCGCCACGCTCTCAGGCGTCACGACGGACGGCATGTCCACAGGGTACCGGGCAGGTCAGGCATCCGCGGTTGGTCGCTGCCTGCCTCCGCCGCATGTCCAAGGGCGGTTGGCCTGTTCGTCCGGCCGATCTGTGAGGTGAGGTGGCATCGGCGTTCCCCCTAGGCTGGTGGTGCGGACTTCGACGTCAGGTCCGAAGAACTGCTTCGTGCATCACTCCCGCGCATCACCAAGATCGCACTTCGATGCACGTGTCACTCGTCAGGAGTCACAGGAATGCCGAACCGTCTCGCCGACGCCACATCGCCCTACCTGCGGATGCACGCCGACAACCCGATCGACTGGTGGGAGTGGGGTCCGGACGCGCTCGCGGAGGCCCAGGCGTCCGATCGGCCGATCCTGCTCTCGGTCGGGTACGCGGCCTGTCACTGGTGCCACGTGATGGCGCACGAGACGTTCTCCGACCCGGCGATCGCCGGCCTGGTGAACCCCAACTTCGTGGCGATCAAGGTCGACCGCGAGGAGCGTCCCGACCTCGACGCGGTCTACATGAGGGCCACCCAGGCGCTCACCGGTGCGGGCGGCTGGCCGATGACCGTCTTCCTCACGCCGGACGGGCGTCCGTTCTTCGCCGGCACCTACTACCCGCCCGAGCCGACCGGTGGCATGCCCTCCTTCGCGCAGGTGCTGGACGCGATCGGCACCGCCTGGCGCCAGCGCCGGGACGAGGCGGACGCGAGCGCGCAGGCCATCGCCGCGCATCTCGCCGACACCTTCGCGCCGCTGCCGGCCGATGCCGACCACCTCGACATCTGGACGGTCCTCGACACGGTGAGCCGCGAGTTCGACCCGATTCACGGCGGCTTCGGCACCGCGCCCAAATTCCCTGCGCCGCTGCTGGTGGACGCCCTGCTGGTCAAGGGCGAGCCCGGCTCGCTCGACGTCGCCCAGCGCACGCTGGACGCGATGGCTCGCGGCGGCATCCACGACCAGATCGGCGGCGGCTTCGCCCGGTACAGCGTCGATCCCGGCTGGGTCGTGCCGCACTTCGAGAAGATGCTCTACGACAACGCCCTGCTGCTCGGCGCCTACACCCGCGGCTGGCGGCGCGTCCCCGACCACGACCCGGTGCTGCGCGCCCAGTTCGAGCGGGTCGCGCGCGGCATCGTCGGCTGGCTGGAGCGGGAGCTGCGGCTGGAGTCGGGCGGGTTCGCGTCCTCGCTGGACGCCGACAGCCTGGATGCCCACGGCATGCAGCACGAGGGCATCTACTACTGCTGGACGCCGGAGCTGCTGGTCGATGCCCTCGGCGAGGCGGACGGGGCGTGGGCCGCCGAGGTGTTCCACGTGACCACGTCCGGAACGTTCGAGCACGGCCTGTCCACGCTGCAGCTGCGCGGCAATCCCGACCCGGAGCGGCTGGCCTCGGTGTGCGCGCGACTGCTCGCGGAGCGGCAGCAGCGATTCGCGCCGGCGCGCGACGACAAGGTGGTCGCGGCCTGGAACGGGTGGGCCGTCGATTCGCTGGTGTGGGCGGCCGAGGTGTTCGGCGAGCCCGGCTGGCTGGACCTGGCCCGCGGCGCGGCCGAGTGCCTGTGGCGCGACCACTGGGACGGCCGGCTGCGCCGCTCGTCGCTGGACGCCGTGGCGTCCCCCGTCACCGGGTTCGCCGAGGACTACGGCGCGGTCGCGCTGGGCTTCGCCCGGCTCGCCGGTGCGCTCGGGGACGCCGAGTGGCTGCGCCGCGCCGAACTCCTGCTCGACCAGGCCCTGGACCTGTTCGGTGCCGCGGACGGCGGGTTCCACGACGCGGCGTCCGACGCCGAGCAGCTGTGGGCGCGAGCGCGCGACGTCAGCGACAACCCGACGCCGTCGGGTACCAGTGCGCTGGTGGCGGCGCTGCGGCTGGTCGCGTTGCTCGCCGACCGCCCCGAGCTGGACGCCCGCGCGGACGCCGCCGCGGCCACCCTGGCCGGCATCCTCGAGCAGGCGCCGCGGTTCGCCGGCTCGGCGCTGGTGGACGCCCTGGTCACTGACGAGGCCCGCACGGGTCTGCGTCCTGCGGTCGCGGTGGTGGTGGACGCCGAGCCGCTCGCCGAGCTGTCCCGCGCCACCTGGCGGATGGCGCCGATCGGCACAGCGGTGCTCACCGGCCGTCCCGGGACGTCCGGCTTCGCGCACCACTTCGACGAGCGTCCCGGACCCGGGGTGTACGTGTGCCGCGGCACGACGTGCTTCGCGCCCACCTCCGACCTCACCGAGCTGCGCACGGCGCTGTGGAGCCGCGTCAACTGACCGCGCGGGACGCTCTCAGCCGGCGTCCGGGTCGAGCCGGGTGCGGTGGAAGTTCAGGTACGAACGGCTGGCGGTGGGGCCGCGCTGGCCGAGGTAGCGCGAGCCGTAGACCGTGTCGCCGTACGGGTGCTCGGCCGGCGAGGACAGCCGGAAGAAGCACAACTGGCCGATCTTCATCCCGGGCCAGAGCTTGATCGGCAGCGTGGCGACGTTCGAGAGCTCGAGGGTCACGTGGCCGGAGAAGCCGGGGTCGATGAACCCCGCCGTCGAGTGGGTGAGCAGGCCGAGCCGGCCCAGTGACGACTTGCCCTCCAGCCGGGCGGCGATGTCGTCGGGCAGCGTGACCACCTCGTAGGTGCTGGCCAGCACGAACTCGCCGGGGTGCAGAATGAACGGCTCGTCCGGCGCCACCTCGACGAGGTGCGTCAGGTCGGGCTGCTCCTCTGCGGGGTCGATCACCGCGTACTTGTGGTTGTCGAACAGCCGGAACCACCGGTCGATCCGGACGTCGATGCTGGACGGCTGCACCATCTCGTCGTCATACGGCTCGAGCACCACCCGGCCCGCGGTCAGTTCGGCGTGGATGTCGCGATCAGAGAGCAGCACGCGCCGAGGATACGCCGCGCCGGCCCGCCGGTCAGCCGCCGCGTCCACCCCTGAGGGTTGCTCAGTGGAAGATCGCCACCGTGATCGCGGCGAAGTGGCAGGCGGCCGCTGCGATCGTGCAGGCGTGGAAGACCTCGTGGAAGCCGAACCAGGTCGGCGAGGGGTCGGGACGCTTGCGTCCGTAGATGACGGCGCCGACGGTGTAGAACACCCCGCCCAGGCCGATCAGGCCGACGACCAGCGGCCCGCCATTGGCCCAGAACGCGGGCAGCCAGGCGAGTCCGGCCCAGCCCATCGCGAGATAGCAGGCGACTTCCAGCCAGCGCGGCGCGGTGTTCCAGAAGACGCGGACGCCGACCGCCACCAGGCCCGCAGCCCAGATCAGGACGAGCAGCTTGGTGGCCTCGTCCGCCGGCAGCAGGGCCAGCGCCAGCGGGGTGTAGGTCGCGGCGATGAACACGAAGATGTTGGCGTGGTCGAGGCGACGCAGAGCGGCCTTGGTGGTGGGTGACCAGTTCCCGAGGTGGTATGCCGCGCTGCTGCCGAACAGCAGCAGCCCTCCGGCGAGCCAGACGGCCGCGCCGACCCGGGCCGGCAGGTTGGGGGCGAGAGCCACCAGGAGCACTCCGCCGACCGCGACCAGGGGGGTCGTCCCCAGATGCAGCCAGCCGCGGAGGCGTGGACGTTCCGGGATCGCCGCAGCGGCCCACTGTCCGGTCGTCATCCCGCCTCCAACCTACGGTCCAGTAACTTACGTTAGCGTAAGTTAGGTGTGGAGGCAAGCGCCGCGCGGCTTCTCGGTCGTCGGTGCGGCTAGCGGCGATAGGGTGCACGTATGTCGCTGGGGCTGCGAGTGCGCGAGGCGGTGAACCGACTGCAGCCGCTGGGTTTTCTCTACTCGGCGTACGAGACGCAGCTGCTCGCCCAGCTCGACCGGTCGGCTCTGCCCAGGCACGTCGCAGTGCTCGCGGACGGGAACCGCCGCTGGGCCCGCGCGAACGCGCCCGACCGTCCGCTCGTCGTCGGTTATCAGGCCGGGGCGGACAAGCTCAAGGAATTCGTGGACTGGTGTGCCGACCTCGGCATCGGCGTGGTCACGCTGTGGGTGCTCTCGACCGAGAATCTCACCCGCTCGGAGGCAGAGGAGGTGGCGCCGCTGCTCCAGGTGATCGAGCGGCTCGTCGCCGACCTGGCCGCGCGCTACCGCGTCCAGGTGGTGGGTGACCTCAACCTGCTGCCGGACGCCATGGCCGGCCATCTGAAGGACGCCCAGCAGCAGTCGGCCGCGCACAGCGGGATTCACGTGAACGTCGCCATCGCCTACGGCGGACGCCACGAGCTGCGGGACGCCGTCCGCTCGCTGCTGGCCAGCGAGGCGGCCAAGGGCACCACGCTCGACGAACTCGCCGGCACTCTCGAGATCGACCACATCTCCGACCACCTCTACACCGCCGGCCAGCCCGACCCCGACCTGATCATCCGAACCTCGGGGGAGCAGCGGATGTCGGGATTCCTGATCTGGCAGTCCGCGCACTCGGAGTTCTACTTCTGCGAGGCGTTGTGGCCCGACTTCCGCAAGGTCGATTTCATCCGCGCCCTGCGCTCCTACGCCCAGCGCGAGCGCCGCTACGGGCGGTAGCAGCCCCGTTCCCTGAGGAGCGGTCCCGGCGAGGAACGAGCCTGGACCGTGCCACGAAGGACGCGTGAGCCGGTCGGAGTCGCGAATCGCTGGGTTAGCGTGGGGCCATGTCCGTCCGCGTGTTCCACGAAGAGCCGGAAGCGCCGGTGGTCGGTCGAGCGCTGCTGCTGCCCGGCGCGAACTACCACGCCCGGCTGCACGGCCTGTTCTGGCCGGTGCGGACGCTGGTCGACCACGGCTGGCGGGTGACCCGCGCGGAATGGGACGGTGGTGAATGGGGCGACGACCCCGACGGCTTCATCGGAGGAGTCGTGGAGCGGCTCGCCGCGGAGGCGCCGGAGGCTGCCCGGACGATCGTGGTCGGGAAGTCGATCGGCTCGCTCGCCATCCCGTGGGCTGCGGGGCACGGACTTCCCGGCATCTGGCTGACGCCGCTGCTGAATCTCGAACACGTGCGGACCGGCCTCGCCCGGGAACCCCGATCGCTGCTGGTCGGCGGCACGGCGGACGAGTCCTGGCAGCCGGACGAGGCCTGTCGCGAGCGGCATGAGGTCATCGAGATCAGGGGGATGAACCACGGCATGGTCGTCGGCGCCGGCTGGCGTGACTCGCTCGCCGCCATGACCACCATCCTGACCGCGATCGACAGGTTCCTCGAGTGAGCGAACGGTCGGCCAGGGATGCTGGCTGAGCCTGACGAAGCCGCGCAGTCGATTCCCCTCATCGTTCGTCGAGTTTGTCGAGACGTGTTGCGCGTGGTGGTCTCGACAGGCTCGACCAGCGGTTTGCCGCTCAGGCGTTGGCGAGGATGAGCTCGACCAGCGCCGAGTGCAGGGCTGGCTCCAGCTGCATGGCCTCCAGGGCGGCGAGCCGGCGCAACGACGTGGACTCGGTTGTCAACACCGCCCAGATCGCGTCCTTGACGGCGTACTCGAGCTGGGCAGCCGACAGCAGCTCGTAGACCCGGGACTCGACGCGGTTGCCGGTCGGCTCGCCCACGATCGCGACCGAGGCACCCACGGCCGTCCCGACGGCGAGATCGATCGGGTCGGTGTCGATGCCGTGGACGACAACCCGGTAGCGCCGCTCGGGCGGCAGCAGGTCCAGCGCTCCCTCAGCCGGATCGATGGTCAGGACGCCGGCGACCTGGTCCCAGCGGTAGCGGGTCGTCACCGGACGAGGCTGAGCGGCGTCGTCATCCTCGTAGAGCGTGAACCCGCCGTCCGCGCCGGTGAACAGGTGCAGCTCGATCGCCTCGGGGTTGCCGGTCGAATAGTCGTCCGGCCAGGTCAGCGGCACGATCGCGCCTGCCTTCGCGAGCACCGGATACCCCGACAGCGGACGGTGCAGTTGCAGCACGCGTCCGCCCGAGTAGCGGAGGTCGGTGAAGAAGTCCACCCACTCGCCGTCCGGCAGCCAGGTGGTCACCTGGCCCAGGGTCGTCGCCCGGTCGGCGGGGGCGGTGATCGGCGCCACCAGCAGTTCGCTGCCGAAGAAGTAGCTGTTGCGAGCCGCGAGCGCTTCTGGCCGCGGGTCCACGTGGTACAGCGGACGTACCAGTGGCTCACCCAGCCGGTGCGCGCGCTCGGCCATCGCGTACAGGTAGGGGATCAGGCGGTGCCGCAGTCGTAGCGCCTCGCTCATCGCTTCCCGCGCGACCGGGGAGTACTTCCACGGCTCCTTGCCCGCGAACAGGGCTTTGGTCGAGTGCAGCCGGTTGATCGGCGAGAACGCCCCGAGCTGGAACCACCGGGCCACCATCTCGTCGTCCCGGTAGCCGAAGCAGTGGCCGCCGATGTCGTGGCTCCACCAGCCATAGCCGATGTTCGCCGCCGTCGCGGTGAAGTACGGCTGGAAGTCCAGGCTCGCCCACGTGGAGACGCTGTCGCCGGAGAAGCCGATCGGATAGCGGTGCGAGCCCGGTCCGGCGTAGCGGGAGAAGGTGAGCGGACGCTTCCCTTCCCTTCCCGAGTCGAGGAAGTGGAGGTGGTTGAGCATCCACAGCGGGTCCAGGCCGGGGATCGAGGAGTGCGAGCCCTGCTGCCAGTCGAGCCACCAGAAGTCGACCCCTTCGTCCTCCATCGGGTGGAGAACCTCGTCGAAGTAGGCGGTGACGAAATCCGGGTTCGCGATGTCGAAGTTCACCGGCTGCCCGCTGGCCGGGTCGATGCCGAGGCGTGCCGCCAACTGTGGGTAGCGGTCCTCGAACGCGCGGACGCCGTCCGCCGGGTGCAGGTTCAGGGACACCTTCAGCCCGTGCGAGTGCAGCCAGGTGAGGAAGGCCTGCGGATCGGGGAAGAGGTCGCGGTTCCAGGAGAAGCCCGTCCAGCCGTGGCCGTAGGCGGGGTCGATGTCGACCTGGTGCCAGTCCATGTCGACCACGGCCACGCTGAATGGCAGGTTCTCGGACTCGAACCGCTCGACGAGCTGCTGGTACTCCTCCGCGGTGTAGGCGTAGTAGCGGCTCCACCAGTTGCCGAAAGCCCAGCGCGGCAGCAGTGGCTGGGCCCCGGTGAGCCGGTAGAAGTCGCGGACGGCGCCGGCCGGGTCCCAGCCGTAGCCGAAGTAGTACAGGTCGGTGTTGCCTCCGGTTCGTGGCGCCACCCAGCCGTCGCTGAGCGCGAGCGTGGCGTCCGGCAGGATCGCGTAGCCGGTGGTCGAGACCAGGCCGTCCTCCAGCGGCAGGGAACCGTCGATGCCGTCCAGCGTCCGCGCGGTGCCGCCGAGGTTGCCCGGCTGCCAGATGCTGGGCTCGAACCGGATGCCGTAGCGCCACTCGCTGTGGTAACCGGGGCCGCCCGCGATCCGCACGGTGAGTCCGGACGGGCTGAACGGGCCTTCGTCGTAGTCCAGGGTGAGCGCCTCGGTGAACAGGTGCAGCCCCGTGGCGTCCCGCACGACGCGGAAGTCGACCGGGCCCAGGTCGCGGTGCAGCACGAGCTGGGTGGCGCGGTCCTCGAAGCGTCCGGTGGGGGAGTACTCCAGTCGCAGCAGCCGCGGGGTGAGGACCGTGATTCGGTAGTGCTCACCCACGACCTGGTTGGCTGCAGGGGCGACGGGATCGGTCGCGATGGTGAGGTGCTGGGGCAGGTCGGCCATGCGCAGGAGTCTAGGTGGCGGACGTCTCGCAGCAACGCCCGGACGACCGGGGACGGTTCTCTTGGTTCGGGGGGACGGTTCTCTTGGTTCGGGGGGACGGTTCTCCTGGTTCAGGGGGTATGGACAACCGGGACGGTTCCTGAACCGTCGGAACCGTCCCCCCCCGAACCGGGAGAACCGTCCCCCCGAACCGGGAGAACCGTCCCCATTCGTTCGGGACGCGCGGGTGACGGCCGGGTGAACATCGCGCCACCTGAGCCCCGCGGACGGCGTGTCGGGCTGGTCGGCCGTGGCGTCGCGCTTACTCTCGGGACTACGGACGGGTGCTCCACCCGCCCGGCGAGAGGCACCAGATGCGTCGTCCTGCTCAGCAGAGCGTGACCCGCGGGCCCGCGCCCGGGCCCCTGCCCTTCGGCTGACCACCAGGTGGCCGGACGGGTGGCGATCCGGCCCGGACAAGGATCGATATGCCGTCGACCAGGACCGCCTTCTCCGGAACCCGTGAATCCGCGCTGGCGCTGAGGACCTACGTCCTCGACACCTCCGTGCTGCTGAGCGATCCGCACGCGCTGCGCAACTTCGCTGAACACAGCGTGATCGTGCCGGTCGTCGTGATCACCGAGCTGGAGGCCAAGCGACACCACCCGGAACTCGGCTACTTCGCCCGCACCGCCCTCCGCTACCTCGACGACCTGCGCGTCCGCTACGGGCGGCTGGACGACCCGGTGCCAGTGAACGAGGTCGAGGGGACGCTCCGCGTGGAGTTGAACCACACCGACCCCGAGGTGCTGCCGCCCGGCTTCCGGCTCGGCGACAACGACTCGCGCATCCTCGCCGTGGCGCTCAACTACCGGGCCGAGGGTCACGACGTCGTGCTGGTCAGCAAGGACCTGCCGATGCGCGTCAAGGCGTCCGCCGTCGGGCTGGCCGCCGAGGAGTACCGGCACGAGCTCACCCCTGACTCCGGCTGGACGGGCATGGCCGAGGTGGACGTGCCAACCGCGACCATCGAGACGTTGTACGGCGAAGGCGTGGCGATGGTCCCCGAGGCCGTCGACCTGCCCGTCCACACCGGTGTGGTGTTGCACGGCGCCAACTCGTCGGCGCTGGGCCGGGTGCTCCCGGACGGATCGATCCGGATCGTCAAGGACCGGGAGGCCTTCGGCATCCACGGACGCTCGGCCGAGCAGCGGGTCGCGCTCGACCTGCTGCTCGACCCCGAGATCGGCATCGTGTCGCTGGGCGGACGGGCCGGGACCGGCAAGTCGGCGCTGGCGCTCTGCGCGGGACTGGAGGCCACGCTGGAGCGTCGGCTGTACTCGAAGGTGATCGTGTTCCGTCCGCTGTATGCGGTGGGCGGCCAGGAACTCGGCTACCTGCCCGGCACCGAGGGCGAGAAGATGTCGCCGTGGGGCCAGGCCGTGTTCGACACGCTCGGCTCGGTCACCAGCCGCAACGTCATCGACGAGGTGCTGGCCCAGGATCTCCTGGAGGTGTTGCCGCTCACGCACATCCGCGGACGGTCCCTGCACGACGCGTTCGTGATCGTGGACGAGGCCCAGTCACTCGAGCGCAACGTGCTGCTCACCGTCCTGAGCCGGATCGGCCAGAACTCACGCGTGGTCCTCACCCACGACGTCGCCCAGCGGGACAACCTGCGGGTCGGACGCCACGACGGCGTGGTCGCTGTGGTCGAGCGGCTGAAGGGCCACCCGCTGTTCGCGCACGTCACGCTCACCCGCTCGGAGCGTTCACCGATCGCCGCCCTGGTCACCGAGATGCTGGAGGACGTCGGCATCTGAGCTCGCCTCACCGCTGGTCGAGACCGGTCCCGGCAACTCGACCGGCCGGACGGCTTAAGCGGAACTTAAGACCCTTGCCGCAGCGGCTTAAGGACGCGCTGGTGGACTCGGGGCATGGCAAGCTCCACCGTTGCGCGCCGATTCGCGCGAGCAGGGATCACGCTGGCCTTCGTGGCCGGGATCGGGCTCATCTGGCTGCGCACGGGCGCGGGCTGGACGCCGAGCGAGGCGTCCACGAGCCCGTCCACGTCCGGCACGGTGCTGGTCGTGAACGCCGACCGTCCGCTGCCGGACGACTTCGCCGTCCCCGACCTCGTCCCCCTGGTGAACAAGGTCCCGGTGGCGGACAAGCAGGTGCTGATCGCCACGAAGGTCGAACGCCCACTGCGCCGCTTGTTCACGGCTGCCCGGAAGGCGGGGCACACACGGCTCTACGTGGCGAGCGGCTACCGCACCGCAGAGGAACAGCAGCAGCTGTGGGACGCCGCGGAAGACAAGTCCTTCGTCCAGCGTCCCGGTCACAGCGAGCACCAGACGGGCCTCGCCGTCGACCTGGCCGACCTCAAGGTAGGACAGGGGAAGTTCGGCGCCAGCAAGGCCGGACGCTGGCTGGCCCGCAACGCCTGGCGGTACGGGTTCATCCTGCGCTACCCCGCGGGCAAGGAGCAGGTCATGGGCATCTCGTACGAGCCGTGGCACTACCGCTATGTCGGCACGGCGGTGGCGAAGGCCTGTCACCAGGGCCACCTCGTGCTCGAGGAGTACGTGGCGGCCCATTGAGGCGGCGAAGCGCAGGGCATGATGGCAGTCACACGACCGGAACGGACGAACGGCATGGCACAGGCGGCGGAGCCCTACACGATTCTGGTCTGCGACGACGACCCCGACATCGTCACCGCGCTGCGGATCTACCTGACCGGCGAGGGCTACCGGGTGGTGAGCGCCAGCGATGGCGCCGAGGCGGTTGAGACGGTGCGGACCGCGCCCGTCCACCTCGTCCTGCTGGACGTGATGATGCCCGGCCTGGACGGCATCGGCGCCGCAGCCCGGATCCGCACCACGTCGAATGTCCCGATCGTGTTCCTCAGCGCCAAGGGCGAGGAGGCCGACCGAGTCCTCGGCCTGCATGTCGGCGCCGATGACTACATCGTCAAGCCGTTCTCGCCGCTGGAGCTGTTCGCCCGCGTCCGCTCGGCGCTGCGCCGCTACACCCAGCTCGGCGGCCTCCCGGCCGCGGGCGAGGACGACCGGATCTGGCGCGCCGGGGGCCTCGAAGTGGACGACGACCGCAAGGCCGTGAGCGTGGACGGCGTCCCGGTCGCCCTGACCGCGCTGGAGTTCGGGATCCTGCGGCACCTGATCGCCAGCCCTGACCGCGTCTACTCCTCCGAGCAGATCTACGAGGCCGTCTGGCGAGAGCCGGCGTTCGACCCCGGCCGCACGGTCGCGGTCCACGTCCGGCACATCAGGGAGAAGATCGAGGCCGACCCCACCCACCCCCGCTACCTGAAGGTCGTCTACGGGCTGGGCTACAAGGTGGTGAGCGTGCCATGAGGCGGGTGCTGGGCTCGTCCGCTGTCACGGTGGTGGCCTTCGCCGGCACGTCCTTCTGGTTCGTGGCGACGCTCTACGGCAGGGTCATGCCCTTCCGCGCCTATCGCGAACTCTTCGGCGGCCTGCTGCCGGACACCGGGCCGAGCGTTCTGCACGGCCTGGCGGGGGTCCTCGCCGGCCTGGCGATCGCAAGCCTGTCCTGCCTGCTCGGTGCCGACGCGCGTTCCCGGTCCCGGTGGCACCGGCTGGACTACAGCCTCGTCGTGGTGGTCTGGCTGAGCACGGTGTCGCTGGTCTCCGGGTTCTTCGAGAAGGGTCGTGCGGACGTTGGCTGGCACGTCGCCTGCCTGACTGTGCTCGCCGTGACCTCCTGCTACGTGTGGGCCACCACGATCGTGCGGCTGCGCGCCCGGACCCTGGGCGAGACGATGCTGTGGCCGCGGGTCTTCCGGACGCTGCCGCTGAACCAGTTCTCCGGGATCTTCATCCTGGCGGTGGTGGTGATCGCCGGCGTGCTGCTCGTCGGCGGGGTGCGCTCGGCGGTGGTGTCGGCGGCCAACCACTCATCCTGGGACGACATCCGGGTGTCCACCTGGCTCCTGGACTGGTTCACGGCGGTCGGTCTGCCTGCCGCCACCATCGGCGTGATCGCCGTCCTCTCGCTCAACATCCTCTCGATCACGGCCGCCAAGGAGCGGGCCGTCGAGGCGAGGCTGCGCGAGGAGCGGTTCCGCGCGGAGCTGATCACCAACGTCACCCACGACATCCGTACGCCGCTGACCTCGATCGTCAACTACGTGGACCTGATCGACAAGCTCCAGCTCGACGACCCGCGGCTCGCCGAGTACACCGAGGTGCTGGGCCGCAAGGCCGAACGGCTGAAGGTGCTGATCGGTGACCTGCTGGATGCGTCCCGGGCGAGCGCAGGCAACCTGCCCGTCCGGCTGGAGCCGATCGAGGTGACTGAGATCCTGGCCCAGATCGCCGGCGACTTCGACGAGGCCTTCGCCGCCCGCGGGCTGGTCTGGGTGGGACCGGCGGTCGGCCATGACGTGGTGGAGGCGGACGGCGAGCACCTGTGGCGGATCCTGGAGAACCTGGTCGGCAACGTGGTCAAGTACGCCGAGCCCGGCTCCTGCGTTCATGCCGACCTGCTCCGGATGCCGGGGTGGGTGCGGCTGCAACTCACCAACCGGACGGCCGAGCCGATCTTCGCCTCGGCGGAACAGCTGATGTCCCAGTTCGTCCGTGGCGACGCGTCCCGGCACAACGAGGGCAGCGGCCTCGGCCTGTTCATCGCCGACCGGCTCGCCCGGCTGATGGGCGCCTCGCTCGCCGTGGCCGTCGAAGGTGACCGGTTCACCGCCGCCGTCGACCTGCCCGTGGGCCGTGCCCTGACCGCGACAGAGCGTTCGGACGCCTGGGAACCGACGCGGCTGGTCGAGGCGCTGGAACCGACGCACCCGATCGAGCTGGAGCCAGCCGTGGTCCTCGTCGGCGACCAGGGGAGCGGCGGTGGGCGAGCGTGAGCAACTACATCGCGGTCTTCACCGATCGCTGGGTGCTCGTGTGGACGCTGGCAGCTGTGGTGGTCGCTGCGCTCGGCACGTGGCTGTTGCGGAATCGGCTGCCGGGTCGGGCGCGTCGGCTGCTGGGGTTCCTGCTGCTGGTCAGCGTTGGGATGGTGGTCGTGGCCACGCTGCTGCGCGAGCCGGCCTCGGGGAGCTGCTGGGCCTGCCTCGGCGACTGGGGCCTCGGGCGGCTCCGGACGGGACAGGTCGGTACCGAGGTGGCGCTGAACATCGTGCTGTTCGTGCCGCCGGCGTTCTTCGCCACCCTGCTGTGGCCGGCGCCGCTGCGGATCACCGGAGTCGCGGCGCTGGCCTCACTGGCGATCGAGGTGGTCCAGCCGCTGCTGGGCGTGGGGGTCAACGACGCGATGGACCTGCTGGCCAACACCGCCGGCGCGCTGATCGGTGCCGGGGCGGCCACGGCCGTGCGCCTGCTCCGGGATCTGCTCGTCGGCCGGCGGGTGGGCCTGGCCCGGGTGGCGAAGCTGGCGGTGGGCGTGGCAGCAGTGGCCGCGGTCGGCGTCGGGGGGCCGGCGTGGGTGGCCTCCGTCCGTCAGGCGGCCGCGACCGACCGGCTGGAGCAGCTGTTCGCCGGGACGACGCTCGCCGACTTCGAGCGCCATCGCGACACGACGTGGGACGCCCCACTGGCCGACGTCGTCCGCGAGTCGGGCCGGCCCACGGCGATCGGCTACCGGGGCGACTCCAAGGCGCTCGAGCGCTACACCTGGGAGGTGTACTTCGCCGTCCGCTGCGTGATCGCGGAGTGGACGCCGGACGGTTTCACCACCGTCCAGCTCAGCGGGGGAGGCTGCACCGACCCGCTGGCCGGACACGCCTGAGCCCGTCGAGTGCGAATCCGCCCGCTACCCGTCGTGGACTCATCGTGAGGCAACAGGCAGCGCGGTGAGTTCGGCCGGCTCGGTCGTGTCCGCTGCCGATGCCCGGCGCAGTGCCAGCAGGACCATCGCCACGGCGAAACAGAGCACTTCGGAGACCGTGATCGCCCAGATCGTCCCGGTCAGGCCGAACCACGCGTGGGCGGCGAGCAGGACGGGGATGAACAGCACACCCTGGGTGACCGAGAGGATCGTCGCTGGCCCGGCCTGCCCGGTGGCCTGGAAGTAGGTGATCACCAGGCCGGTGAAGCCGTTGAACAAGGCCGAGACGAGCAGCGCGGTCAGGACGGTCGTGCCCGCGGCGAGCACCGCGGCGTCCGTGCTGAACGGGGTGAGCGCCTGCTCCCTGAGCAGGAACAGTGGCGTGGCGAAGACACCGACGATGACCGCGACCCAGGCCGCGCTGTGGAGCATGGCCGAACGGGTCCGGCGTCGCAGGCCCGCCCCGAAGGTGGTGGCGACCAGCGGCATTGCGCCCATCGCTACGCCCATCGCGAGCATCTCCGGCACCTGGACGATCCGCTGCGCGATGCCGAGCGCGGCCAGCAGCGAGTCGCCGTAGGCCACCGCGACGTTGTTGAAGACCAGCGAGCTCACGATCAGGAAGCTGCTCATCAGCAGTTCGGAGACGCCCACCCCGAAGACCTCCTTCGCGGTGGCGAGGTCGGGATGGAACCAGCGCACGCCGATCCTGATCTCGGGGCTCCGCCGGTGCAGGTAGCCGGCCAGGTAGGCGATCGTGACGACATTGGACGCCACGATCGCGAGCGCGGCGCCGGCCACGTCCCAGCGCAGGACGAGGATGAACAGCACGTCGAGGGCGAGGTTGGCCACCGTCGAGGCGATGATCGCGACCATGGACGCCTTGGCCGCACCCTCTGCCCGCACGAGCTGCTCGATCGCGAAGGCGACCACCAGCACCGGGGTGCCGGCCAGCAGGACGCCGGCGTACGCGGCGGTCGGGGCGAAGGCGGCGCCGTCCGCACCGAGCAGGTGGGTGATCGGACCGAGGGCGAGCAGGCCGGCGATCGCGACGATGAGGCCGACGATCCCCGCGCCCCACACCGTGAAGGCCGAGAAGCGGCGGACGCGGGTGCGCAGTTCGGCCGCACGGTCGCCGTCCGCGGTCTCGAGTTCGCCGAGCAGGCGGGCGACGGCCGAGCTGCCGCCGGTGCCGAAGACGCCGCCGATCGCCATCATGAGCGCGGTCAGCGGGAGTCCGAAGGTGATCGCCGCCAGCAGCGGCGTTGAGCCCAGTGAGCCGATGAAGCCCGCGTTGACGATGTTGTAGACGACGCCGACCGAGACGGCGGCCATCATCGGCACGGCGAGGTGCACGAGCGCCCGGTTGAGCGGCGCCTTCAGCAGGTAGTAGCGGTCGTCTCTGGTGGGCGACACGGTGGTTTCGGTGGTCATATCAGGTCCCCTTCCGGGAGTGCGGGCGCGCGGCGACATCGCGCCGCGGCGGCGCGTGGTGGGTGGATTCAGCTCAGCCGGCCAGTTCCCGGTCGAGTTTGGTGAGGAGCCGGTGGAACTCGTCCAGCTCCGCGTCGGTGAAGGTGTCGAGCTTCACCGTGGCGCTGGCCCAGATCCCCGCCTCGAAGCGCTTGACCTGCGCGCGTCCCTTGGGCGTCACGTGCAGGGTCTTGCGCCGGGCATCGTTCGGGTCGGCGCGCCGTTCGACCCAGCCGTCCCGTTCGAGCCCCTGCAGCAGGCTCGAGACGTTGGCGGCGCGGGTGCCGGTCACGTCGGCGATGTCGCGCTGGATCGTTCCCCTGGATTCATTGGCCTCGATGAAGCCGAGGACGCGGGCCTGCTGCGGGGTGAGACCGCCCAGCTCCACGTTGTCCATCGCTGTGGTCATGGTCTGGCGGAGCCGTGCGGAGATGCGGGCGATCAACTCGGTGATCTCGGTCTGGTTCCTAACCATGGTTAAAGAGTAGACAGTTCGATGACGAACAGTCAAGTATCAAACTAAATCTGTCGTGCTCGGTACAGCACGTAGTCGAAGGTGCGCTCGCCACGGGTGACCGGGACGACGATGACCTCGACCCTGCTGGGGAGCTCGACCAGGGTCGCCTCCAGTGCGGGGCTCGCGGTCTCGCACCAGACCACCAGATTCCCGGACGGGCTGAGCGCGGCCAGGCAGCGCCGCAGGAAGTCGGCCGAGTAGAGGCTGGCGTTGTGGTCGTGGATCAGGAACGTCGGGCCGTTGTCGACGTCGAGCAGGATCGCGTCCCAGCCGGGCGTGATGGCGTCCGCAATGTCGCCCACGACGAGGTCCACGCGAGAGTCGGCAGCCAGGCGTCCGAGCTGTTCGGTGGCGCCTTGGCGAGCAGCCTCCACCAGTGGCGCGGACAACTCGACCACCCGCACGAACTCCGCGCCGCCGTCCAGCAGCCGGGCCGCGGTGTAGCCCAGGCCCAGGCCGCCGACCAGGACGCGGCTCGCGCCGGACGCGGCGTCCGCCAGCGCGAGCTCGGAGCTGACCTCGGCGGAGTCCATGGCGAAGACCCCGTTCACGATGAGCTCGGTGACGCCGTCACGCTCGCGCAGCACGATCTCGTCGGACTCGATCACGGACCCATCGTGCCAAGCGCTGGCCTGATGACGCGATTCGGGGGCGGGATTGCCGGATCGAGCCATGAGCGAGGCGGGCGATCGCATCCAGCCCCGGAATGGCGTCACGCCGGACGGAAAGGCGCGGCTGATGGGGGCTTCCGCCGCCGTCCGGGCGCGCCTAGGCTCGGCGAATCAGACTCAGGAGGACAGATGGACGATGCCGTCTACCCCGACCCGGCCATGTTCGGGACGGAGGACCAGGCGCTGCGCGAAGCCGCGGCCGCGGACCCGATCGGATTCTGGGCGGACCGGGCCGCAGAGCTCGAGTGGTTCCAGCCGTGGGAGAAGGTGCTGGACGACTCCAACGCGCCGTTCTACAAGTGGTTCACCGGGGCGAAGACGAACATCGTCCACAACTGCATCGACAGGCATCTGTCCGGGCCGTACAAGAACAAGCTCGCGCTGATCTGGGTGGGTGAGAACGGCACCGACTACCAGACGTTCAGCTACTTCAGCCTCAACCGCGAGGTCATGAAGATGGCCAACGTCTTCAAGGCGATGGGGGTCGCCAAGGGTGACCGGGTGACGATCTACCTGCCGAGGATCCCCGAGGTGGTGTTCGCGATGCTGGCCTGCGCGAAGCTGGGCGCCGTCCACTCGGTGGTCTTCGCCGGGTTCTCTTCGGACGCGCTCGCCGACCGGATCGACGACTCGGAGTCGAAGCTGGTGATCACCGCGGACGGCTCCTGGGTGAACGGCGGCATCTTCAAGCTCAAGGACATCGTGGACGAGGCGATCCGCTTCTCGCCGTCCGTGGAGAACGTGATCGTGGTCAAGCGCACCGGGCACGAGGTCGCGATGGACCCGCTGCGCGACCACTGGTACCACGACCTGACCGCGCTGCCGATCGCCAACGGCCCGTGCGCCACCGAACACATGGACGCCGAGGATCCGCTGTACATCCTCTACACGTCCGGCTCGACCGGGAAGCCGAAGGCGATCCTGCACACCCACGGCGGCTATATGGTCGGCACGTATACGACGTTGAAGTACACCTTCGACATCAGGGACGAGGACCGCTGGTGGTGCACGGCTGACCCGGGCTGGGTGACCGGGCACTCGTATCTGGTCTACGGGCCGCTGCTGTGCGGGGCGACATCGTTCATGTTCGAAGGTGGGCCGACCTACCCCTACCCGAACCGCTGGTGGCAGCTGATCGAGTACTACGGGATCACCACGTTCTACACGGCGCCCACGGCGATCCGTTCGCTGATGCGCTTTGGTGAGGCCTGGCCGAACCGGCACGACCTGTCGTCCCTTCGGCTGCTGGGCTCGGTCGGCGAGCCGATCAACCCGGAGGCCTGGCAGTGGTTCCACCGGGTGATCGGCAAGGGACGCTGCCCGATCATGGACACCTGGTGGCAGACCGAGACCGGCATGTTCCAGATCTGCCCGACCCCGTCCATGCCGCTGAAGCCGGGTTCGGCCGGCAAGCCGTTCTTCGGCCAGGTCGCAGAGATCCTGAACGAGGAGGGCGAGCCGGTGCCGGACGGCGAGGAGGGCTTCCTCGTCCTGAAGAACCCGTGGCCGGCGATGCTGCGCACGCTCTACAAGGACGACGAGCGCTACGTGAACACGTACTGGTCGAAGTACCCGGGCAAGTACCTGGCCGGGGACTCGGCCAGGCGCGACAAGGACGGCTACTTCTGGGTGATCGGACGCACCGACGACGTGATCAAGGTGTCCGGGCACCGGCTGGGGACGGCCGAGGTCGAGTCGGCGCTGGTCTCGCACCCCGCGGTGGCCGAGGCCGCGGCCATCGGGCTGCCGCACGAGGTGAAGGGCAACGCCATCCACGCTTTCGTGGTGCTGCGGATGGGTTACGAACCCAGCCAGGAGCTGGCCGAGGACCTGCGCAAGCACGTCTCGACCCACCTGTCTCCGATCGCCAAGCCCGACCAGATCGACTTCCCGGACAAGCTGCCCAAGACCCGCTCAGGCAAGATCATGCGCCGGGTCCTGAAGGCGCGTGCCCTTGGCCAGGACGAGGGCGACCTGACCACCCTGGAGGAGTGAGGCCTCGTCAGGGTCAGCCACCGCTCCGGCTGGTCGAGCCTGTCGAGACCTCGCTGGTTTCGACCAGCTCAACCAGCCGTGCCGCCGGTAGCCTCGCGTCCATGACCTTCGCGAACGTGGGAACCCTGGGGACGCTGCCGGGCAGGCGGGACGAACTCGTCGCGCACCTCACGCGGCGCAGCGACGCCCTGGCTGACATCGGCTGCCTGCTCTACGAGGTCGGGGTGAGCGAAGAGCAGCCCGACACGGTGTTCGTCGTGGAGTTGTGGGAGAGCGCGGAGGCGCACCGGGCGTCCTTGCAGTTGCCGGAGGTCCAGGCGGCGATCGCCGAGGCTCGGCCATGGCTGTCCGGCGAGTTCGGCGGCTTCCGGTTCGACGTGGCCGGTTCGCCGCTGCGCGACTGAGCCTCGTCGAATCGCCTGCCGGCGATCCCCGGCTGGACGAGGATGGCTGGCATGACCGAGCGGGAACTGACCGACCGAGTTTCGCTGACCCTCTCCGACGGCTCGCTGAATCCGGACGCGCTGGGCTGGGCGCGGCGTCCGCTGGTGGACACCTCAGGGATCGACGGCCGGCACGAGTGGGGCAGGAACAAGCGCTGGGAGTACTGGAACGTGGTCACGCCCACGCATGTCCTCGCGCTCACGGCGTCGTCGCTCGACTACGCGGCCGTCCACGAGGTCTGGGTGCTCGACCGGCGCACTCACGAAACGTGGGGACGCGCGGCGACCGTCCTGCCTGCCCGCGGGGTCGAACTGCCGCCGTCCCTCCACGAAGGGCCGGCGCGAGCCCGGGCGAAAGGGCTCGTCATCGATATCGAGCCGGATGGCGGGACGGTCCGACTGCAGGCGAGCGCGACCGGCGTCACCTTCGAGGTGACGGTGACCCGTCCGGCCGACCACGACTGCCTGGCCGTGGTGGTGCCGTGGTCGCGGCGGCGGTTCCAGTACACCGTCAAGGACGTCGCGCTGCCCGCGCACGGCGCTCTCACTGTCCGCGGGGAGCACCACGACGTCCCGGCCGGCGAATCGTGGGCGGTCCTCGATCACGGTCGTGGCCGCTGGCCGCATGACGTGCGGTGGAACTGGGGCGCGGGTTCGGGGATTTCGGACGGCCGGGTGATCGGCCTCCAGGTGGGCGGTCAGTGGACGGCCAGCACCGGGGCCACGGAGAACGGCGTCCTCGTCGACGGCGTGCTGCACAAGATCTCCGAGGAAATGCGGTGGGACTACGATCTCGCCGACTGGCGGCGTCCCTGGCACGTCACCGGTGGCGGGCTGGACGCGACCTTCGCTCCCGAGTACGACCGGCACGCGGAGTCGAACCTCGGCGTGGTCTCGTCGCGCACCGACCAGTGCTTCGGCTGGTGGTCGGGAATCTTCGAGGATGCGTCCTTCGATGGCATCTACGGCTGGGCGGAGGACGTACACAACCGCTGGTGAGGGTCCCGCCGCGCCTCGTGAATGGCGGGTTGTGCAATGCGCACAAGCCGTCAGGCCGGACGGGCAGGATTGTCGGAGCCGGCGGCCAGAATGGCTGGAGACGTTACAGAACAGGGAGGATCGCATGGCTCTGCTCAACCCGTATATCCACTTCCTCGGCAACGCCAGAGAGGCGATGGAGTTCTACAGATCGGTCTTCGGTGGGGAACTCACGCTGTCCACTTTCGGGGAGTTCCAGATGCCGGGGCTCGGCGTCGACGAGGCCGACAAGATCATGCACGGTCAGCTGACGACCCCGGCCGGCTTCACCCTGATGGGCTCGGACACCCCGTCGACGATGCTGCCGGTCGCCGACGGCACGCGGATCACCGTGTCCCTGAGCGGCTCGGAGGCCGACGACCTGCGCGGCTACTGGGAGCGCCTCGCCGAGGGAGCGAACGTGACCGTCCCGCTGGACGTCGCGCCCTGGGGTGACTCGTACGGACAGCTCGTCGATCGGTTCGGCATCGAGTGGATGGTGGACATCGCCGCGGAGGGCGGTCCCGGGGAGTCCTGATGCGCAGGGCCTGAGCAAGCACGGCTCGCTCAGTTCGACGACCGGCTACGAGGCGTCCTGCGCCGATCTCGATGTCCGACTGGCCACCCCTGGATAGCCAAGTGGTCACCCTGACCGCATTCGGATAGCCAGATGGTCAGCAACAGTGTCCACTTGGCCACCTCGCGGTAGCCAAGTGGACACCGTCAGTAGCCAAGTGGACACTGTTGGTAGCCAAGTGGACACTCTTCAAGCCAGGTGGCCACTGTTGGTAGCCACTTGGGCACTGTTCGTAGCCAAGTGGACATTCGGCGGCCAGGTGGAAGTGGTCAAGTGGGTGGGCCGGCTGTCCATCTGGTCACGTCTCGCCGATCTCGACCATCGGACCTGGACAAGCCACGTGTCCGTCCTCGAGTTCGCCGCCTCCCGAAATGGTTGCGGCCCGTCCGGGCTCAGCCCTTGTCGGCGTCCTTGCGGGCGGCGTCGATCTTCGCCCTGGCGCCGTCCAGCCACTGCTGGCAGATCACGGCCAGTTTCTCGCCGCGCTCCCAGAGGGCCATCGACTCCGACAGCGGGACGCTGCCCGCCTCCAGCCGCCGGATGACCTCGACCAGCTGGTCGCGGGCCTCCTCGTAGCCGAGTTCAGGTTCCTTGCTCATACTTCCTCCGTGAGCGTCGTGACAGTGAGCCCGAGCCGGCCGTCGGCGAGCCGGGCGGTGAGCGGGGCGCCCTCGTGGGTCGCGGCGACCCGATCGACGGTATGGTCGTCCGTGTCGGTCAGGATCGCGTAGCCCCGCTGCAGGGTGGCCTGCGGCGACAGCGCGCGCACTCGCTCGATGGCATGCGTCAACCCCACGGTCTCCTCGCGTAGCCGTGACTCGACCGCCCGTGACAATCGCTCCCGCGCCAGCTGCAGGCGCTCGACGTGCCCGTCCAGAACCGCGGACGGGTCGCGGAGCACTGGCCGGCTGCGCAGGTCGGCGAGCCGCCGGTTCTCCTGGTCGATGCGTCCGATGATCGCCGTCCGCACCCGGGCCAGCCCCGTCCGAACGAGCTCGGCCTCTGCGGCGGCGTCCGGGACGACCCGCTTGGCTGCGTCCGTGGGGGTGGACGCCCGGACGTCCGCCACCAGGTCGAGGATCGGGGTGTCGGTCTCGTGTCCGATCGCGCTGACCACGGGCGTCCGGCAGGCGAACACGGCCCTGGCCAGAGCTTCGTCGCTGAACGGCAGCAAGTCCTCGAGCGAGCCGCCGCCGCGAGCAACGATGATCACATCCACCTCTGGATGGGCGTCGAGCGAACGAATGGCGTCGATCAGCTGCTCTACGGCCGCCGGGCCCTGGACCAGGGAGTGCCGCACCTCCACCACGGCTGCCGGCCACCGGCGTCCGATGTTCTCGATGACGTCGCGCTCAGCGGCGCTCTGCGCACCCGTGACCAAGCCGATCCGGCGGGGCAGGAACGGCAGCCGCAGCTTCCGCGCGGGGTCGAACAAACCCTCGGCCTGCAGCATCCGCTTGCGCTGCTCGATCGCGGCCAGCAGCCGTCCCTCACCGGACGGACGCAGCTCCCTGCACTCGAACACGAGGCCCCCGGACTTCAGCCACACCGTTGGTTTCACCCACGCCGCGACGAGCGTGCCCTCGGTGATCGGTCCGGCGGCGTCCAGGACGGCCTGGGTGGTGGAGAGGCTGACCGACACCTCGGCGAGCGTGTCCCGCATGGTCAGGAACTGCATCAGTGAGCCTGCGCGTCGCTTGATCTCGATCAGCTGGCCTTCCACCCAGATCGGGTGCAGCCGGTCGACGTAGTCCTTGGTGGCGTTCACCACGACCCGCAGCGGCTGCGGGTGCTCGGGTGAACTGGTCAGGGGCATGCACGCAGGCTAGCGGCACCCGCCGACAGCGACCCTTCGCATCCGTCACCACTTTGGAAACGGGACAAATCTGCCGCCAGCTGCGAACACCGGGCTCAACGGCCGCAGCCAGCGCATCGGCCGTCAGATTTGTCCCGTTTCGGTGAAGAGGCCCAGTCCGGAGCGCACGTAGACTGGCGACCATGCCAGCCAAACGAGTCGTGGTCGCCGCGCCCAGAGGTTACTGCGCGGGCGTCGACCGGGCGGTGGTGACCGTCGAGAAGGCGCTGGACGTGTACGGGCCGCCGGTCTACGTGCGCAAGCAGATCGTCCACAACCGACACGTGGTCGAGGACTTGGAGGCCCGTGGCGCGATCTTCGTCGAGGAGTTGGCGGAGGTACCGACCGGGGCCACTGTCGTGTTCTCCGCCCACGGAGTGTCGCCCGAGGTCCATGCCGAGGCGGCCGCTCGCGGGTTGAAGACGATCGACGCGACCTGTCCGCTGGTCACCAAGGTGCACAACGAGGCGAAGCGGTTCGCCGGCCAGGGCGTCCAGATCCTGCTGATCGGGCACGCGGGCCACGAGGAGGTCGAAGGGACGACGGGCGAGGCGCCCGAGCACATCACGCTCGTCCAGCACCCCGATGACGTGGACGCGGTCGAACTCCCCGACCCGGCCAAGGTCGCCTGGCTCAGCCAGACCACCCTGAGCGTGGACGAGACCTGGGAGACGGTCAGCCGCCTGCGGGAGAAGTTCCCCGCGCTGATCGACCCGCCCAGCGACGACATCTGCTACGCCACCCAGAACCGCCAGTCGGCCGTCAAGCAGATCGCCGCGCACTCCGACCTGGTGATCGTGGTGGGGTCGAGGAACTCGTCCAACTCGGTGCGGCTCGTCGAGGTCGCGCTGGAGGCGGGCGCCAAGGCTGCCTACCGCGTGGACAACGCCGGTGAGATCGATCCGGCCTGGCTCGAGGGCGTCGACTCCGTCGGCGTGACCTCCGGCGCCTCGGTTCCGGATGCCCTCGTCCAGGGTGTGCTCGACTACCTGGTGGGACGCGGCTTCCCGCCGGCCACCGAAGAGCGGCTGACTGAGGAGAACCTCGTGTTCGCTCTGCCGCCGGAACTGCGCAAGGACCTGCGCCGCAAGGCCGACGGCGACTGAACGGAAGGGGGACGGTTCCTTTTTCGTTCACTTTTCCACAGGAGCACCGGCCTTCCGTCCGGCCTGTGGATAACTGAATGGAAAAGGAACCGTCCCCTTTTCCGCCAGGGGTGAGACGTCTGCTAGGCTGTCCGCCACTTGGTTGAAAGATGGATTTCTCGTAGGGAGGTGGGACGTGCGCAACCGCTGTTGCCCGAGCATGTGCTCGATGGCCATGTGTTGTCGCCGTACCCACTGCTGACCACCTGCTGAGTTGAAGCCGGCCCTCGCGGCCGAGCCCGTCCATCACCCGCACACCGTCACCAGCCGGCCGGAGTTCTCCGCGGCGACGACGGCAGCACTCAACCGGAGACTCCCGTTACCACGCCGAATCCCGGGGCGACCAGTCCCATCCTCGCCGGTCCAGGCACCACCTACCGCGCCCAGCGAGGCACTTCCCTGCGCGCCCGCAACTGGCGCGCCGAGGGACTGCTGCGCGTGTTCGAGAACGTGCTCGAGGTGGGCGAGAACCCGGACGAGCTGATCGTCTACGCCTCGCTGGGCAAGGCCGCGCGCGACTGGCCGTCCGCGCGCGCCGTCGCGACAGCGCTGCTCGAGCTGGACGAGAGCCAGACCCTCGTGCTCCAGTCGGGCACGCCGGTCGGGGTGATCGAGACCGGCGAACAGGCGCCGCTGGTCGTCTCCGCGGTGAACAACACGGTCGGCCGCTGGTCGAGCCCGAGCGGTTCTACGAGCGCGCGGCCGCAGGGCAGACGATGTGGGGCGGGCTGACCGCCGGCGCGTGGCAGTACATCGGACGCCAGGGCGTGCTCGCCGGCACCTACGAGCTGTTCGGGGCCATCGCCCGCACCCACTTCGAGGCTCAACCAGGCGACGAGGCCGCCGCACTGGCCGGACGCTGGGTGCTCACCGCGGGGCTCGGCGGCATGGGCTCGTCCCAGCCGATCAGCGCCCGGATGCTGGGGCTCAGCTCGCTCACCGTCGAGGCGGACGCGGCGAAGGCCGAACGGTTGCGTCAGGCCGGCGGCCTCGACCTCGTCACCGACGACCTGGACGCGGCTCTGACCGCGCTGGACGAGGCCCGCGGCGGCCGCACGGTCGCCGTCGCGCTGGTCGCCAATGCCGCCGACGTCTTCGCGGAGGTGGCGCGACGCGGCATCGTCCCGGACATCGTCACCGACCAGACCGCAGCCCACGATGCCCGCTACGGCTACCTCCCGCAGGGCTACGACCTCACGACCTGGCGCGCCGTCCGCGAGATCGAGCCGGAGCGGGTCGAGCGGGACGCTCGCGCGTCGATCGCGGCCCAGGTGCAGGCGATGCTGGCGCTCGCCGATGTCGGCGCGGTGGTCTTCGAGAACGGCAACAACCTGCGCGTCCAGGCGGTCGAACACCTCGGCGAAGCGGCGTCGCCGGACGTGAACCGGATCCCCGGCTTCATGGAGGCCTACCTGCGTCCGCTGTTCGCCCGGGGCATCGGGCCGTTCCGCTGGGTGGCACTGTCGGGTTCGGTCGACGACCAGCGAGTGCTGGACGACCTCGCCGTCCGGTTGTTCCCGGCCCGTCCGGAGATCGCCCGCTGGATCGGCCTGGCCCAGGAACACGTCCCGCAACAGGGGCTGCCGGCCCGCTCCTGCTGGCTGGGCCACGGCGAGCGCTCTGCCTTCGCCGTCGCAGTCAACGGCCTGGTCGCGGACGGCACCCTCGAAGCGCCGGTGCTGTTCAGCCGCGACCATCTGGACTCGGCCGCGATGACCCACCCACGGATCGGCACCGAGGGCATGCGCGACGGTTCGGACGGTGTGAGCGACTTCCCGCTGCTGGACGCGCTGCTGCTGTCCGCCACGGGCGCCGACCTCGTCGCCATCCACTCTGGCGGGGGTGGCTATTCGGGCTGGATGCAGTCCGCCGGCGTCTCCATCGTCGCGGACGGACGCCCGGAGACCGCCGTCCGGCTGCGCCGCGCCCTGGACGCCGACACCGGCCTCGGCGTCCTGCGCCACGCCGCCGCCGGCTACCCCGAGGCCGCGACCAGCGTGGCCAACGCCGGTGAGACCGGCGACGCGCCCCTGACCTGGCTGACCACCGAGGTACCGCAGGTCACCACCGAACCGCAGGTCACCACCGAACCGCAGGTCACCACCGAACGGCTGGTCGAGCCTGTCGAGACCAGCCCGCACAAGGAGAACCGATGAGGGAACTCACGCCCGACGACGCCCGTCACGCCGTGCTCGGCGGAGGCGTGCTGGCCTGTGGCGGTGGCGGCTGGAAGCACCACGGCGAGCTGATGGGCTCGCTCGCGACGAGCCTCGAGCATCCTGTGCTGGCCGGCATCGACGAGCTGCCGGACGACACCTGGGTGGCGACGGTCACCGCCATCGGCGCTCCCGCGGCGAAGCACTGGGAGATCCGTCCGGTCGACTACGTGCACGCGTTGCAGGAACTGGTCAAGGTGGCCGGCGTCCCGATCGGCGCGGTGATGACCGCCCAGAACGGCTACTCGACCACGCTGAACGGCTGGATCCAGTCGTCAGTGCTCGGCGTGAAAGTGCTGGACACCGCGGGTGACGTGCGCGCGCACCCCACCGGCAAGCTGGGCGGGCTGGGGCTGGGAGAGCGGCCCGGCTACGAGTCGATCCAGGTGGTCAGCGGCGGCAACCGCGCGCTGCACGGCCACTTCCTCAGCATCAACAAGGGCAACCTGAACACCGTCGACAACGTGCTGCGCGACATCTCGGTGCGTACAGGCGGCTTCATCGCGTCCGCCCGCAACCCGGTGGAGCTCGACTGGGTGAAGGCCAACGGTGCCCACGGCTCGATCTCGCTGGCCCTCGACCTGGGCTCCGACCTGGCCGCGGCCGGACCCGGCAACGCCGCCGTCGAGGCAGTGCGGGGCCGACTCGGCGCGGAGGTGATCGACGCCGGCCCGCTGCGGCTCGAGAAGCGGACGCGGACCGTCGGCGGCTGGGATCGCGGCACCTTCCGGATCGGCGACCATACGGTGCCCTACCTCAACGAGTTCATGGCGGTGGACGGGCCGTCCGGGCGGGTGGCCACCTACCCCGACACGATCGTGGTCATCGACAAGGCCACCGGAGAGGGGCTCGCGGTCAAGGACGCCGGCCGCGGCGGCCAGGACGTCGTGCTGCTCGTCGCAAAGGCAGGGACCCTGCCGGTCTCGAGTTCCAGCATCGATCGCGCCGGGCTGGTCGAGTGCGAGCAGATCATGGGCATTGGGTTCCTGGAGTACCTCGACGCCGGACTGCGTCCGGGCGCAGCGGCGTACCAATCACTGTTGGTCGAGCCCGCACTGTTGGTCGAGCCCGCACCGTTGGTCGAGCTTGTCGGGACCACCGGACCGGTTTCGACCCTTCGTGACGCCGGCTCGTTCCTCGCCGGCTCCTCAGGGGAACCAGGCTCAACCAGCGGTTCTGCGGTGGGGACTGCGCGTCGCGCGGGCGGTCGGTCTCGATGACCTCGCTGCTGCCGGTCGACGCCCTGGGGACGGCCGCGGGTCCCCTGTCCCCGCTCGAGCCCGAGCCACTGGCCCCGCAGCTGTGCCCGACCACCGGCGGCGTGATGCACGCCGACCGCCGCGTGGTGGAGATCGGCTCCCGACTCACCCCGAGGGATGTCGCCGACGTGGCCATCGGCCACGCGACTGTCACCCTCGACAAGGCAGCAGTGGACGCGCGGCTGTCGAGCGCGAGGGCCCTCGTCCAGGGCGCGCTCGACACGGGCGTGCCGACCTACGGCCTCAACCGTGGCCTCGGCCCGTTGCGCAACAGTGAGATCCCGCCGGAACTGATCGACGATTTCCAGCGTTATGTCATCGTGAGCCACGCCGCGGCCATCGGAGCGCCCCTGTCCCGGATCGAGGGAAGGGCGGCTCTGCTGGCGAGGCTGAACACGCTTGCCGCAGGCGCTTCGGGGGCGTCGGTGAGTTTGTTCGACGGCCTGCTCGCACTGCTGCAGCACGACGTCATTCCGGCGATCCCCGACCAGGGTTCGGTGGGCGCGGGCGACCTGTCCCAGCTGGCGTCGATCGGCCAGGTGCTCCTCGGCGAGGGGCGGGCTTGGCTGCCGGGGCGCGACGAGATGGCGTCCGGCGCGGACGCGCTCGCCGCGGCCGGTCTGCGTCCGCTACGCCTGGAGGCCAAGGACAGCCTCGCCCTGGTCGGGTCGAACGCGCTCTCGGTCGCCACGGCGTCACTGACCCAGAGACGCGCGACGCTGATCGCCGAGCGGGCCGATCTCGTGGCCGCGCTAACCATCGAGGCGCTGGGGGCCAACCTCAGCCCCTTCGACGCCGCCGCGCTCGCCGCCCGTCCGCATGCCGGCCAGCAGGCCAGCGGACGCCGCGTCCGGGCGGCCGTCGCCGGCGGCGACCTGGCCGAGGGACGGCGGACGGCTGCGTCCCTGCAGGATGCGGTGTCGCTGCGCACCGTCCCACAGGTGCACGGCGCGCTGCTCGACCAGCTGGACCAACTGGAGCAACTCCTCACGGTCGAGCTGAACTGCGCGCCGGACAACCCGTTCCTCGACGTCGAGCGCGGCGTGTTCGTCTCCAACGGCAACTTCTCGATCACCAACCTGGCGATCGGTTTCGACGCGCTGCGGATCGCGCTCGCCCACGTGGCAAAGCTGGCCGAGCGCCGGGTGGCGCTGCTGGTGGAACAGCTCCGACAAGGACTGACGCTCACCCACCAAGTGCAGGCGGTCACCGCGGCCACCGGTTACGTGACGCCCGTGATCCTCGCCCAGACCGCGTCGGCGCTGGTCGCCCAGGCCAAGCATCTGGCGGCCCCGATCTCACTCACCGGGACGACTGTCGGTGACGGGGTGGAGGATCATTCATCGATGGCCTATCCATCGGTGCGGGTGACTGAGCAGGTGCTGGACGTGACCGAGCAGCTCCTGGCGGTCGAGGCGCTGCTGGCTGCGACGGTCATCTCGGTGCACCGTGGACGGGGAACCGTCCTGGGGGCCCCGGTGGAGCGGCTGCGCGCCGCGATCATCGAGGCCACCGGGCGCACCCGGGTGACTGCCGAGGTGATCGACTGGGTAATCGAAGCCCTGAGGCGCGAGCGGAGGGGGGATGACCTGGCCGAGATGCGCGCGCCGAGAGTTCCGCCGCCGGTGGCGATCCACGACCAGGAGGTAGCCAGGCATGATCAGCTTCACTGACGTGACCAAGGTGTACCCGGGCGGCACGACCGCCGTGGGTGGGCTGAGCCTGGTCGCGCCCACCGGGAAGACGACCGTGCTCGTGGGGCCGTCCGGCTGCGGCAAGACCACGTCGCTGCGCATGATCAACCGGATGATCGAGCCCACGTCCGGCACCATTGAGATCGACGGACGCGACACCGCGAGCCTCGACGAGAACGCGCTGCGCCGTGGGATCGGGTACGTGATCCAGAGCGGTGGGCTGTTCCCGCACCGGACGATCCTCGACAACATCGCCACCGTGCCGCTGCTGCTGGGGTGGGACCGGCGGAAGGCCAGGGGCGTCGCGTCCGAGCTGCTGGAGCGGGTGGGGCTCGCGCCCGAGCTGGGCCGGCGGTACCCCAATCAGCTCTCCGGTGGCCAGCAGCAGCGCGTGGGGGTGGCGCGTGCGCTCGCCGCCGACCCGCCGGTGATGCTGATGGACGAGCCGTTCAGCGCGGTCGACCCGGTCGTGCGCGATCAGTTGCAGGACGAGTTCCTGCGGCTCCAGGCCGAGCTCGGCAAGACCATCGTGTTCGTCACCCACGACATCGACGAGGCGATCAAGCTCGGTGACCAGGTGGCGGTGATGCGCGTCGGCGGGACGCTGGCCCAGCTCGCCAGCCCCGCCGACCTGCTGGCTGACCCGGCAGACGACTTCGTGGCCGACTTCCTCGGCCGCGACCGCGGCTATCGCGGGCTGGCGTTCCAGGCGGCGCCCGCGCTGCCCGTCCGCACCGAGCGGACGGTGGTGCTGGGCGCGAGCGGCGAGGACGCTCGCCGAGTGGCGTCCCGCGAGCAGTGGCTGTTGGTGGTCGACGAGGACGACGCCCCGGTGGGCTGGGTTGGAGCCAGAGCGGCTCAACGGCGCCGTGAGCCGCGACGACCTGCACCGCGGCGGCACGGTCGCGCGGGTCGGCGGCACACTCCGCGCGGCGCTGGACGCGGCCCTCTCGGCGCCGAGCCGGCGTGGCGTCCTGGTCGACGATGACGGCCGCCTGGTGGGTACCGTCCGCGCCCACGACGTGCTGGTGGAGATCGAGCGAGAGCCGGGTGATGCCCCGTGACCTGGTTCCTCTCGCACCTGCCGCAGATCGGCTCGCTGCTGCTCAACCACGCGATCCTCGCGCTGATTCCCCTTGTCATCGGGCTGGTGCTGGCGATTCCACTGGGCTGGCTGGCCCGGCGGTATCGCGTCCTCTACACCCCGCTGATCGCCGGCACGGGGCTGCTCTACACGATCCCCTCGCTGGCCTTGTTCATCCTGATGCCGCTGGTGCTGGGCACCGGGATCCTCGATCCGCTGAACGTCGTGGTGGCGCTCACGATCTACACGGTCGCCCTGCTCGTGCGGACGGTCGCGGACGGGCTCGGCTCGGTTCCCGAGGAGGTGCTGCAGGCCGCCACCGCGATGGGCATCGGACGCGTCCGGCGCTTCTTCGGTGTGGAGCTGCCGCTGGCCGTCCCGGTGATCGCCGCCGGGCTGCGGGTCGCCGCGGTGAGCAACGTCTCGATCGTCTCGGTCGCCGCGCTCCTGGGCATTCCGCAGCTGGGCTCGCTGTTCACCGACGGCTTCGCCCGCGACTTCCTCGATCCGATCGTCGTCGGCATCATCGCCTGCATGGTGCTGGCGCTCGCGCTCGACCTGGCGATCCTCGGCGTGAGCAACGTGCTGACCCCCTGGGTGCGGACGGCCCGGCCGGTGGCGGGGAGGGCGGCATGAACCTGCTGTGGAACTGGCTGAGCGACCCGGCGAACTGGGAGGGTGCCTACGGCATCCCGACCCGGGTCGTCGAACACCTGGCATACTCGGCCGTCACGCTGGTGCTGGCCGCGCTGGTCGGCATTCCGCTGGGCCTGTGGATCGGGCACACCGGGCGCGGCCGCGTGGCGGTGGTGAACCTCGTCAACGGCATGCGGTCGGTGCCCACCCTGGGCCTGCTGTTCGTCGCTGTGCTGGCCGTGGGGCCGCTGCTGGCTGGAGACATCGCGTTCCTCGTCCCCTCGATCTTCGTGCTGGTGGTGCTCGCGATCCCGCCGATCCTGGCCGGCGCGTACGCGGGGGTCGAGGGAGTCGACCCGGGTGCGCGGGACGCAGCGCGCGGCATGGGCATGCGGTCCGGCGAGGCGCTGCTGAAGGTGGAGGTGCCGTGCGCGCTGCCGCTGATCTTCAGCGGCTTGCGGTCCGCGGCGCTGCAGGTGGTGGCCACCGCGACCCTCGCCGCGTCCGTGAGCCTGGGCGGGCTGGGCCGGTTCCTGATCGACGGGCAGGCCTACCGCGACTACGGCCAGATGGCCGGCGGCGCGCTGCTCGTCGCGGTGCTGGCGATGCTGGTCGACCTCGTCCTCGCCGGAGTGCAGCGGTTGGTCGTCTCACCCGGCCTGTCCCCGATCCGATCCACCCGGCGCGAGCGGCGCCGGGCGGTCGTCCTCGTGTCCGAACCGACCTGAGCAGGAAACCAAGGAAAGAAGGAAAGAGATGAAGAAACACCTCGCGCTCGTCGCCGCGGCCGCCGCATCGGTGGTGCTGGCGGCGTGCTCCTCCGGCAACCCGTTGGCGAGCCCTGCCCCGGGCAGCGGTTCGCCGAGCGGTTCCGCCGCGGCCGTCTCGGTCGTGGTCGGGTCGGCGAACTTCCCCGAGAACGAGTTGCTCGCGCAGATCTACGCCAAGGCGCTGGCGGCCAAGGGCGTCCAGGTGAGCACGAAGCTGAACATCGGGTCGCGCGAGACCTACGTCCCTGCGCTGAAGAACGGCGAGATCAACCTGATTCCCGAGTACACGGGGGCGTTCGCCAAGTACCTGAACCCGGACGCCGACACCAGCACGACGGACGCGGCGCTGAGTGCGCTGAAGGCTGCGCTGCCGGAGAACCTGACCGTCCTCGATCCGGCGCCCGCGCAGGACAACGACTCGATCACGGTCACCAGGGCGACGGCCGACCAGTACGGGCTGAAGACGATCGAGGACCTGGTTCCGCACGCGCCGCAACTGGTGCTCGGTGGCCCGCCGGAGTGGAAGTCCCGCAGCTACGGGATTCCCGGGCTGCAGAAGACCTACGGGCTGCAGTTCAAGTCGTTCAAGGCGCTCGACACTGCCGGACCGCTGACCGTGCAGGCGCTGAAGAACGGCCAGGTGCAGGCGGCGAACCTGTTCACGACCGATCCGGCGATCAAGGCCAACGACTTCGTCACCCTGACCGACACCAAGAGCTTCTTCGGCTCGCAGAACGTGGTGCCGGTGATCACGCGGGAGAAGGCGACGCCTGAGGTGAGTGCCGCGCTCAACGCCGTCTCGGCGAAGCTGGACACCGACACCCTGGCCACCCTGGTCTCCAAGGTCGTCACCGACAAGCAGGACGCCGATCAGGTCGCGGCCGGCTGGCTGTCGAGCGTCGGCCTGGCCTGACCAACGCAGCGGGGTCCCCGGTGTGCCCTGGACCCCGCTGCTTGCAGCAAGACGGCCGGGCTTCGTCAGGCTCAGCCGCCATGTGTTCCCTGAGCTTGACGAAGGGCTACCGGTGGGCTTCGTCAGGCTCAGCCACCATGTGTTCCCTGAGCTTGACGAAGGGCTACCGGTGGGCTTCGTCAGGCTCAGCCGCCATGTGTTCCCTGAGCTTGACGAAGGGCCACGTCATCCAGGGCTCGACCCGCGACTGGTGGCTCAGGGCTTGCGCCAGAGCAGGGCGTAGCGCCACAGGGGCAGCCGGCGCCATTGGACGCCCGACAACACCCGGGGCGGCTGTCGACCGAATCTCCCGATAGCTGTGGGCTGGCGGCCAGACAGTCGGCGCCGTGTGGTCCCAGAAGCCGCGTCGCCGCGACAGGTACTGGTGCTGTGCGGTGCCGGCGAGGTCGTAGCCGAAGTCGAGGGGAGTGGTGCTGCGAGCCAGGCCGACCACGGCCAGGAGGCCGCCCGGTGCGGTCAACCCGGCGAGCCGGCGCAGGGCAGCTTCGGGATCGGGGAAGTGGTGCAGCACCGCGATCGACGCAACGACGTCGAAACCCTCCGGTTCGAAGGGGTGAGTGAGTGCGTCGCCGAGCACCCAGTGCACGTCCGGGGCTTCGGCTCGCGCCCGGCCCAGCACGTCCGCGTCCACGTCGATCGCGGTCACGTCGGGCACGATCTGGTGCAGGTCGCGGGCCAGCAGGCCGTCGCCGGTGCCCACGTCCAGGGCGGTGCGGGCACCTGTGGGAACCGCGTCCAGAACCAGCCGGTGGTACTCGATGTTGTGATTCCAGCGCGGCGTTACGAGCTCAACCATCGAGCTACACGAGGAAGCGGTAGAACGGGCTGTCGGAAGCGACGATCTCGAAGGTGATCGGGCTGGCGTCCATCTTCATCAGCAGGTCGGCGAGCGAGTCGGGGTCGCCGAGCTCGATGCCGACGAGCGCGGGTCCGACCTCACGATTGCTGCGTTTGACGTACTCGAAGTGGGTGATGTCGTCGTCCGGGCCGAGCACCTCGTCGAGGAAGCGGCGCAGCGCGCCCGGCTCCTGCGGGAAGTTCACCAGGAAGTAGTGCTTGCGTCCCTCGTAGACCAGCGACCGCTCCAGGATCTCGGCGTACCGGGAGACGTCGTTGTTGCCGCCGGACACGAGCACGACCACCGTCTGGCCGGGATCAGGACGGTAGAGGCCGAGGCTGGCGGCGGCGAGTGCCCCGGCCGGCTCGGTGACGATGCCCTCGGTCTGGTAGAGCGCGAGCATCTCCGAACAGATCCGCCCCTCAGGCACCGCGTAGAGCTCGGGACGGTGGCGCTGCGCGATCTCGAACGTGAGGTCGCCGACTCGGCGCACAGCGGCGCCATCGACGAAGGTGTCCATCTCGCCGAGTTCGACGGGCCGGCCCGCGGCGAGGGCTGCCGCCATCGAGGACGCCCCGGCGGGTTCGGCGCCGACGATCTTCACGTCGGGGTGCCGCTCGCCGAGGTAGGCCAGGCACCCGGCGATCATGCCGCCGCCGCCCACCGGCGCGACGACCACGTCCGGTGCAGTACCGAGCTGGTCGACGATCTCTTTCGCGACCGTCCCCTGACCCGCGATGGTGCGAGCGTCATCGAAGGCCGGCACCACCGTGGCGCCGGTGCCACCGGCTTCCAGCTTCGCCGCTGCCGCGGCGTCGTCGTAAGTGTCACCGGTGACCGCGAGGTCGACCCGGCCCTCACCCAGGGCGAGGATCCGCTCGCGCTTCTGGCGCGGAGTGGTGGCCGGCACGAAGATCCGGCCGCGGATGCCGAGCCGGGCACAAGCGAACGCGACCCCCTGGCCGTGGTTGCCCGCGGACGCGCAGACGACACCGGCCTGGCGGTGTGCGACGTCGAGCTGGGAGATCAGGTTGTAGGCGCCCCGGATCTTGTACGAGCGCACCGGCTGCAGGTCCTCGCGCTTGAGCCAGACCTCGGCCCCGGTCGCGGCACTCAGCCGGTCGTTGCGCTGCAGGGGGGTGCGGATGACCACTCCGGCCAACCGCTCGGCGGCCTCGTCCACGGCCCGGGCGTCGATCGTCACCCGGTCATTCTGGCACCGGGCGGGCGCTGGTGAAGCGGGCACCGGCCGGAGCGATTCGCACTGTGGACGGCTCCGGGCGAGGCACGCTGCCCGCTGGACGGCTTCTGCTGCGCAGATCGCTCCGTCTGGCCCGCGGTGGGGGGCGCCCCGTCTCGAGCGGGTTGCCGTCTGGCAGGCACACTGGGCGCATGCTCCACCTGGTCCGGCCGCGCCCGGCCCGATGCTCTGGCAGGTGTGGAGTGGTGGCCTGGCCTTGGAGGCGGTGGCCTGGTCTGGAGACGGAGTCAGGCGGTCTGGGCGCCGCTCACCGGTGGTGCGAACTCACCACTCAGCAGGTCGTCCAGCTCGGGTTGGGCCCGTACGAGGAGCTCGTCGCCGGACCGCGCTCGTCCGATCATCGGGGCCACGCCCGCCGCGTCCTCGACCAGTTCGACGCTCGTCAGTGGACGCACCGCCGCTTCAGAAGCGCTGACCGACGCGAGTTCCTTCTCCGTCACCTTCAGGTCGCGCAGCTTTCGGGCCGCAGGGAACACGCGTCCCTCAATCGAACCGACCGCGTCGTTGTACGCGCCGACCGCAGAGGTGAGCGAGCGTCCGACCTTGTCGAAGTGCTTGCCGAGCGTGCCCAGGCGGTCGTACAGCTCGCGGCCGAGCGCGAACACCTCCTGCGCGGACTCGGCCAGCGCCGCCTGTCGCCACGAGTAGGCAATGGTCTTCAGCATCGCGATCAGCGAGCTGGGCGTCGCCACCATCACGGCCTTCTCCGCCGCGTACTCCAGCAGCGAGGGCATTCGACTGAACGCCTCGGACGCGAGTGCCTCACTGGCGAGGAACAGCACCACGAACTCCGGGGTGTCGCCACCGTCAGCCTTGTAGTAGTCCTTGCGCGAGAGCTGGTCGACGTGGGTCTGCACGTTCTTCGCGAAGAGACCCAGCAGGCGGTCGCGCTCCTTGTCGTCGGTGGCCTCGTGGGCGTCGAGGAACGCGCTGAGCGGCACCTTCGAGTCCACGTAGATGAACCGGCCCTCGGTCAGGGTCACTTTCAGGTCGGGCCGGATGGTCGCGCCGGCCGTGGTGTGGGTGGTCTCCTGCTGCACGAAGTCGCAGTGCTCCCTCAGGCCGGCCAGTTCGACCACCCGCTTGAGCTGCAACTCGCCCCACGCGCCGCGCACCTGCGGCTTGCGCAGCGCGGTGACCAGCGCGGCGGTCTCCCTGCGCAGGCTCTCGCCGGTCAGCCGCACCTCGCTCACCTGGCTGCGCAGCTCGGTGGACATCGCCACCCGCTCCTTCTCCACCTCGGTGAGCCGGTCGTTGAACCGCTGCAGGCTCTCCCGTACCGGCGTCAGCAACTGATCGGTGGCCTGCTGCCTGGCCTGTGCAGACTCGTCCAGCCGGCGGGCCTGCTTCTCGATGGTCTCGGCCGACAGTGCCTTGAACTGGGTGAGCAGCTGTTCGCGGTCGGCGGCGATCTCCTGGGCGCGGTTCACTGCTGCGTCCCTTGCGGCGAGCGCACCTGCGACGGCAGCCTTCGCGTCTGCCAGTTCGGCGACGGCCTCCGCGCGCTCCGCACGGGCATCGGCCGCCTCACCCTGGGCGACGGCCACGGCCAGCTGGACGCGGGTGGCCTCACCCCTGGCCTCCGCGGCCTCGGCACGGGCGGACGCGGCGTCAGCGCGGGCGCGTTCGGCGTCCGCTGCCAACCCGGACCGGTCCGCCCCGGCCCGGGCGCGCAGCACCAACCAGGCCACCATCGCACCGAGGGCGACGCCCACCACCAGCCATGCCAACGACTCCATGCGACTGATCTTGCCGGGCGGCACTGACAGTTCCGGTCAGGCTCGCTCACGGCCGGCCGATCCGGGTCGAATACACTCGCCGGCATGGAGAACGGCGGCGACGGAACGCTCCCGGCGGGGCTCGTCCCGCTGCCCGAACTCGGCGAGGGCGTGGTGGGTACCCGGGTCGCCCCGTCGGCCCGCTGGCTGCTGTGGGCGAAGGTCGCCCTGTGGGCGGTGCTCACCGCGGTTGCCCTGTGGCTCACCGTCGACAGCATCACCGTCCCGGTCGGGCTCCTGCTCGGCCTGGTGCTCGCTGCCGCCTGCGGGTTCATGGCCGCGTCCAACCTCGCGCTCGTCCGGCACGGTGACCGTCCCGCCCTCACGGTCGATGCAGAGTCCGTCCACTGCCACCTGCCGCTGAACCGGGTCTCGGTCCGGCTGCAGGCGATCACCCGCGTCGAGCGGGTGCGCCGCGATCTCCTCATCGAGGCGCGCGGAGGCATTCAGCGCAGGGGACGACCCAGTCGCGCCCGCTGGGTGGGAATCAGCAGCACCCACACCTTCGAGGTTGCCCACAAGGATCTGGTTGACTATCTCTCCGCACGGGCGACCGCGAGCCGCGCGCCGCGGTAGACGCCGCTGACTTCCCTGCGGAACTGCACGTTCGACAGCACCGCGAACCCGCTGAGGGGCTTTCGAGGCCATCCGCTGTGCAATTCCGCAGAACAACCGGGTGCAGACTGACCCCATGCCCCAGAATGCACACGTCCAGGATCTGGCCGCCTTCGTCACGGCGTCCCCGTCGAGCTACCACGCGGCCGCCGAGCTGGGCCGCCGCCTGGAGGCGTCCGGCTTCACCGAGCAGCGTGAGACCGACGCGTGGCAGGCCGGTGGTGCGCGCTTCGTGGCGCGGGACGGCGCGGTCATCGCCTGGCGAGTGCCGGACGAAGCGTCGGGGCCGATCGGATTCCGGATCGTCGGCGCCCACACCGACTCGCCGGGCTTCAAGCTCAAACCCGAGCCCTCCGCCTACGCCTTCGGCTGGTCGCAGGCCGGCATGGAGGTCTACGGAGGACCGCTGCTGAACTCCTGGCTCGACCGCGAGTTCGGGCTGGCCGGACGCATCGTCACCCGGTCCGGCGAGGTGAAGCTCGTCTCGACCGGGCCGTGGCTGCGCATTCCGCAGGTGGCGCCGCACCTCGACCGAAGCGTGAACGAGAACCTGCACCTCGACCGGCAGGCCAACCTCAAGCCGGTGTTCGGCACCGCATCGCTCGATGTGCTGCAGGCCGTCGCGGGGAGCCTCGGTCTGCACCGGGACGAGATCGACGGCCACGACCTGTTCGCGGCCGTCGCCGAACCACCGGCTGTGATCGGGGTGACCGGGGAGTTCCTCGCGTCCGCCCGCCTGGACAACCTCTCCAGCGTCCACGCCGGAGTGGTGGCGCTCACGGCCGCTCCGGCCGGCCCGCAGGTGCAGGTGCTGGCCTGCTTCGACCACGAGGAGATCGGCAGCGACTCGCGCAGCGGCGCGTCCGGGCCGTTCCTGGAGAGCGTGCTGCGCCGGATCGCGGACAACCTGGGCTGGGGGAGTGACGGGTACGAGCGCGCGCTGGCCGCGTCCTTCGTGGTCTCCGCGGACGCGGGGCACGCCATCCATCCGAACTACCCGCACCTGCACGACCCCGACCACCGTCCGGCGGTCAACGCCGGACCCCTGCTCAAGGTGAATGCCAACCAGCGCTACACCACCGAAGGCCCGTCCGCCGCACGCTGGCTGCGGATCTGCCGGGCGGCCGGCGTCCCGACGCAGCCGTTCGTGTCGAACAACTCGGTGCCGTGCGGGTCGACCATCGGCCCCCTCACGGCCACCCGGCTGGGCATCCAGAGCGTGGACGTGGGCGTTCCGCTGCTGAGCATGCACTCCGCGCGCGAACTGTGCGGCGTCGAAGATCCGCGCTGGCTCACGGCCGCGCTGACGGCGTTCTACAGCGGGGCGGACTCCTGAGCCGTCGCCACCTCGAGCGGCGCGAACAGATGGGGGAAACCGTCTTCGACGACGATGGGACCCGCGTCCGCGGCCAGGCGTAGCCGCACCAGGTCGGCGTCCGGCACGTCCGCGAACCACTGGCGGCGTACGCCCTCGCTCTGGTGCTCGAAGGCGCAGTGGACGAAGCCCGCGGCCAGCAGATCGATGCCGCGGGTCGACCACGGGTAGGTGCCGGCGGTCCTGGCCGCGTCCCACTCGCTGCGCAGGGCCCAGTGGTAGACGGGGCGGGGGACGGGGAGTCGCGGGCCGAGCAGGCCCAGGCGCTCGAGGTCGGCGCGCAGCTGGTCCGCGGTGGTGAAGTGCACGCCGGTGAGACCCGCTGCGGTAGCGGCCTCGGCGTTGGCGACGGTGTCGTCGACGAACGCCGCCTGGCCCGGCTCGACACCGAGGCGCTGGCAGGCGAGGTGGTAGATCGCCGGGTCGGGCTTCACGATGCCCTCCTCGCCGGACACGACGATGTCGGCGAACCTCGACAGCACGCCGAATCGCGGCCTGGCCGCGGCGAACATGTCGGCGGCCCAGTTCGTCAGGGCGGAGACGAGCACGCCGTCGCGGCCGAGTTCGGCGATGACAGCGGCGGTACCCGGCACCATCGAGGTGACGGTGCGGTCGAAATGCCGGCGGTAACCCCGGATTCCGGCCTCATCCGCGGGGAAGAGCCCGACGAGTTCGTCCTCGGCGTCGGCGATGCTGGCCCGGGCGTCGTTCGCGCGATTCCAGTCGGCGAAACCGATCCGCTCCATGAAAGCCGGCACGTCGGCCGCGGGCAGGACCTGCTCGAAGGCCCGCTCGGGGATCCAGGGGATGACCACGCCGCCGATGTCGAAGATGACCGCTGTCAGATTCATGCCGACCAGCCTGTCGCATGACGGCGTCGGGGCGTGCCCGGACGGCGGCGCGTCGCCATTAAGCTAGGCCGACGTGGCTCTCACCATCGGTATCGTCGGGCTGCCCAACGCGGGCAAGTCCACCCTCTTCAACGCGCTCACCCGCAACAACGTGCTCGCGGCGAACTATCCGTTCGCGACAATCGAGCCGAACGTGGGGGTGGTGGGGGTGCCGGACGAGCGGCTGCCGGTGTTGTCGGACATGTTCGCTTCCGAGCGGATCGTCCCGGCGACGGTGAGCTTCGTCGACATCGCCGGCATTGTGAAGGGCGCGTCCCAGGGTGAGGGCATGGGCAACGCGTTCCTGGCCAACATCCGCGAGGCGGACGCGATCTGCCAGGTCACCCGCGTGTTCCGCGACCCGGACGTGACCCACGTGGACGGCGCGGTCAACCCGGGCAGCGATATCGAGACGATCCGCACCGAGTTGATCCTGGCCGACCTGCAGACCCTGGAGAAGGCGTTGCCGCGGCTGGAAAAGGAGGCCCGGTTCAAGAAGGAGCGCCAGGCTGAACTGGAGGCCGCCCGCGAGGCGCAGCAGGTGCTGGACGGCGGGGTCGGCGTCCACGCGGCCGGGCTGGACCTGGCTCCGTTGCGGGAACTTTTCCTGCTCACCGCCAAGCCGTACCTGTACGTGTTCAACTGCGACTCCGACGAACTCACCGACACCGACCTGATCGAGAAGATGAAGGCGCTGGTCGCTCCCGCGGAGGCGATCTTCCTGGACGCCAAGATCGAGTCCGAGTTGGTCGAGATGGAGCCGGACGAAGCTCGCGAGTTCCTCGTGGAGATGGGCATCGCCGAGCCCGGCCTGGACACCCTCGCCCGCGTGGGCTACGAGACCCTCGGCCTGCAGAGCTACCTGACCGCCGGGCCGAAGGAGTCGCGCGCGTGGACCGTCCGCAAGGGCGCGACGGCCCCCGAAGCAGCCGGCGTGATCCACACCGACTTCCAGAAGGGCTTCATCAAGGCCGAGATCGTCAGCTACGGCGACCTCATCGCGGCCGGTTCGATGGGTGCGGCCAAGGCCGCGGGCAAGGTGCGCATGGAGGGCAAGGACTACGTCATGGCGGACGGGGACGTGGTCGAGTTCCGGTTCAACGTCTAGGCAAGCCCAGCGGTGGTAGCTCATGAGGCGACGAGTAGATCGAGGAGGCGGCGGTGCCGCTCAACCCCGTGCAGGTGGACGGGCGGGGAGTCCGGTACCGTCGCGAGCGTGCCCGGCGCCGAACCGGAGGCGCCGAGTGAGTCGCTGGCTGGCGGCCGTGTCGCCGTGGCCGGCATTCTGATCCGTCCCGCCGGCGCGGGTGAGGAGAACGTTCTCTCCGAGCTCGCCCTGCGGTCCAAGGGCCACTGGGGCTACCTGTCCGAGTTCCTGGAGGCCTGCCGCGCCGAGCTCACCTACACGGCGGAACAGTGCGCGTCCGGCGACCTCTTCGTCGCCGAGCGGGACGGTCGGGTGCTCGGCTTCTACCTCATCGAAGGCCAGCTTCCGGACGGCTGCCTCGACTCACTCTTCGTCGACCCTGCCGCCATTGGCACCGGCGTGGGCGGACTGCTGCTGCGCCACGCGCTGGACCACGCGAGGACACGCGGCTTCGCCACGCTGACGCTCGACGCCGATCCCGGCGCGGTTCCGTTCTACGAGCACTTCGGCGCCCGGCGCACGGGCGAGGCCCCCAGCGGCTCGATCCCGGGTCGAGTGCTGCCGGTGCTGACCTTCCAGGTCGGCCGATCCTGACTCCCCGCACCACGAGCCGGACGGAAATCCGGCAGGACGCGGGGAAACTGTCCACACTGACGTGCGAGGGCGCCGGCCGGGAGGAGAGAGGCCAGCAATGGCTGGCGCCGGGCGGTGCGCGGGCGGGGCGCCGGAGAGAGTTCCCCGAGCGTTCACCGACTCGTGACTTCGGGTTGAGCCGGACGGCGTCGAGCCTGCCTACCTTGCTGTTGTGACCACCAGCAAGCTTCCCTTCACGGCCGAGGCCGCCACCCTCTCCGGGAGCGGCGACGTGCTGGTGGTGATCCCGGCCCGCGGCGGTTCGAAGGGCGTGCCGGGCAAGAACCTCGCCCGGGTCGGTGGCGTTCCCCTCGTCGTCCGCGCGATCCGGGCCGCCCAGGCCGCCTCCCGCGTGAGCGTGGTGGCAGTGTCCACCGACGACCCCGCGATCTCCGCGGCCGCCTCCGCTGCAGGCGCGCTCGCCGTGCACCGTCCGGCAGAACTGGCCGACGACACGGCGTCCAGTGAGTCCGCGCTCAGCCACGCTGTCGGGGTCCTCTACGGGCGCCGTCCCGAGAACCTGGACGCCGTGCTGCTCGTGCAGTGCACCAGCCCCTTCCTGACCTCCGCCGACCTGGACGCCGTGACGGCCGCCGTCATGGACGGCGACGCCGATTGCGCATTCACCGCGGCGCCCTTCCACGGCTTCGTCTGGCGCCAGGTGGATGTCGCGACCGGCGTGAACCACGACCCCCGCGGCCGGCAGCGCCGTCAGGACCGGCCCCAGGAATGGCTCGAGACTGGCGCGGCCTACGCCATGCGAGCCGACGGCTTCGCGCAGCACAACCACCGCTTCTTCGGACGCGTCGTGGCCGTCCCGACCGACCCAGCGCGGGTGCTGGAGATCGACGAGCCCGCCGACCTCGAGCGAGCCCGGACTCTCGCACCGCTCCTGGACTCCGGCGTTCGCCCTCGTCCGGGCGAGATCGACGCCGTCGTGCTCGACTTCGACGGCACCCAGACCGACGACCGCGCCTGGGTGGCGGCCGACGGCAGCGAGCGGGTCGCGGTGCACCGCGGCGACGGTATGGGCGTCGCCGCGATGCGCCGGGCCGGCCTGCCCGTCCTCGTGCTCTCCACTGAGGTGAACCCTGTGGTGGCGGCTCGGGCGGCCAAGCTCGGCGTGGAGTGCAGGCACGGCGTCTCGGCGAAGGGCGAGGAGCTGTCCGCCTGGCTGAATGCACAGGGCCTCGTGCCCGGTCGCGTCCTGTATCTCGGCAACGACGTGAATGACCTGCCTTGTTTCGAGCAGGTCGGCTGGCCGGTGGCTGTGGCCTCGGCCCACCCCGCGGTGCGGGCCGCAGCCCGCGCCGTGACCTCTGTGCCCGGCGGGCACGGAGCCGTCCGCGAGATCGCCTCGTGGATCCTTGAGGAGGACCAGATATGAACTTCAACCCACGGCTGCGCCGCATCGGTGACCGGCTGGTCGGCCCTGGCCAGCCGGTGTATGTGGTCGGCGAGATCGGGATCAACCACAACGGGGACCTGCGCAATGCGCTCGCGCTGATCGACCAGGCCAAGGCCGCGGGCATGGACGCGGTCAAGTTCCAGAAGCGTACGCCGGAGCTCTGCACGCCCCGCGAACAGTGGGACCTCGAGCGGGACACCCCGTGGGGCCGGATGACCTACCTGGAGTACCGGCACCGCGTCGAGTTCGGCGCCGAGGAGTACCGCCAGATCGACGAGTACTGCCGCGAGGTGGGCATCGACTGGTTCGCGTCACCGTGGGACGTCGAGAGCGTCGACTTCCTCGGGGCGTTCAACCCGCCGGCCTACAAGGTGGCCTCGGCGAGCCTCACCGACGATGCCCTGCTGCGGGCCATGCGGGACACGGCCCGGACGGTGATCCTGTCCACCGGCATGTCCACGCCCGACCAGATCCGCCACGCCGTCGAGGTACTGGGCAGCCGCAACATCGTGCTGCTGCACGCCACCAGCACCTACCCCTGCCCGCCGGACCAGCTCAACCTGAGCATGATCAACACGCTCGAGGCCGAGTATCCGAACGTCCCGATCGGCTATTCCGGACATGAGGTGGGCCTGCAGACCACGCTGTGCGCGGTGGCGCTCGGTGCGTGCATGGTGGAGCGGCACATCACGCTGGACCGGTCGATGTGGGGCTCGGACCAGTCCGCCTCCGTCGAGCCCGAGGGCATGCGGCGCCTCGTCCGCGACATCCGGGTGATCGAGACCGCGCTGGGTGACGGTGTGAAGCAGGTCTACGACAGCGAGCTCGGCCCGATGCGGAAACTGCGCCGGGTCGCCGGTGTGGTCGCTGCAGGGGCCAGCGGCCCGGAGCGCGTGGCATGAGCACCCCACGGAGTTCTTCTCCTCCGCTGCGCTCCCCCGAACGACCCCGCGGGGGCCGGGCGTGAAGCACCGCACGATCCGCGACACCCTCGCCCTGGTCGACAACCCGGCGCAGCTGCTCAACGTCCTCGAGTGGTGCTACCACGAGCAGGCCGGCCTGCGGACGCGCATCCTGGTGCTCGCCCCCACCGACGAGGTCACCATCGACCAGTTGCGGGAGATGTGCGACTTCGCCGAGGAGGAGGACGTGGAGGTGGAGTGGCACCATCCCCGACGGTCGCTCCGCTCCGGTCTGGCGGTCGTCGAAGCTCTGCGTCCAGCCCTCGCGGCGGCGCGCCGGGTGGTGATCGGCGACCCGTTCGCGGGCTTCGTGCACGTCCTGCTGCCACTCGTGGCCGCCCCAGAGGTGATCGTGGTGGACGACGGCACCGCCACGATGGAGTTCGCCGCCCAGCTGGCCGCCGCTGAGCCACTGCGCCGCTGGCACGTCCCTGGCGCACCCGGTCCGGTCAAGCGGACGCTGGCCCGCCGCGCCACGTCCTTCTACCGCGGCCGGCACGTGCGCCTGTTCACCGCGATGCACGTCACCGAGCTGCCGTCCTCACAGGTGCAGCAGCACCGCTACGACTGGACGCGCGGCCGTTTCGCTGCGCCGCGCGTGGTGCCCGGTCGCGACCTGCTCGGCTCGTCACTGGTGGAGAGCGGCCTCGTCCAGGTCGACGCCTACCTGGACGCGGTGGCCGCGCTCGCGGGGAGTGGCGGACGCTACTTCGCCCACCGCCGCGAGAACCCGGCCAAACTGCGCCGGATCCAGCAGTGCACCGGCCTGAAGATCGTGCGTCCGCGCGTGCCGATCGAGATCGAACTCCGCCGCGGCCCGGTGGCGGGGCAGTTGGTCAGCTTCCCTTCGTCGGTCGGCTACACGCTGCCTCTGGTGCTGGCGGGCGTCGGCACCCGGATCGTGATCGAGCCGGTGGACGAGTCCATGCTCGGCCCGGAGGTGAGCGCCCATGCGCGGGCATTCCTCCAGCGCGTCGAAGGTGACCTGGAGCTGATCGATTCCCGGCCCGCCCGGGTGGGGGTCAGTGCTTCGGCGTGATCACCGGCAGCACGCCGTCAAAGGTGATCGTCCAGCCAAGGCCGTGCGCGAGGATGAACCCGATGCCAGCCAGCACGGCCAGCACGACGAGCGCGAACAGCACGTAGGCGAGCACCCGGCCCGCGGGATGCGGCTTCAGCACGACGCCGGTTTCGTGGATCTCGGCGTCCCCGCCGGTGCCCCAGGCCAGCGTGCGGATCCCGACCGCGAACAGCGCGGGCAGTCCCGCGCCCAGCACCAGCCCCACCAGCAGGACGCGCCAGGCCCCGTCCAGAGCCGCCCAGACCTGCCCCATCAGTGCACCCCTCCCGAGACCGGCACCTTGGTGTCAGCCTTGGCGTCGTCCGACCACTCGTCGTTGACGTTGGCGTGGCTGATCGGGTTACGCCGCGAGTGCCACCACATGTACAGGGCCGCCACGCACATGATGCCGAACACCACGAAGGCTCCCGGCGGACCGCCGATCACGTGCCCGATGAACCACATGGCTGCGCCGACGATCGCGGCGAGCGGCAGCGTGGTCAGCCACGCGAGACCCATCCGTCCAGCCACGCCCCAGCGGACGGTGGCCCCCTTGCGGCCGAGACCCGTGCCGAGGATCGAGCCCGTGCAGACGTGGGTCGTGGACAGCGCGAAGCCGAGCTGCGAAGAGGTGAGGATGACCGCCGCGGACGCACTCTCGGCCGCCATGCCCTGCGGGGAGGAGATCTCGACCAGGCCCTTGCCCATGGTGCGGATGATCCGCCAGCCGCCGATGTAGGTGCCCGACGCGATCGCCAGGGCGCACGCGATCTTCACCCAGACCGGGATCTCTGTGGTCTGCGTCCAGTTGCCTGAGGCGATCAGCGCCAGGGTGACGACACCCATCGTCTTCTGGGCGTCGTTGGTGCCGTGGGAGAGGGAGAGCAGGGACGCCGTCCCGATCTGGCCCCAGCGGAAGCCGGTCTCCTGGTAGCGCTGCGCGACGCCCTCGGTGATCTTGAACACCAGCCTCGTGCCGACCATGGCGACGATGATGGCGATCGCCGGCGACAGCAGGGCCGGCAGGATCACTTTTCCGACCACGCCATCGAGCTGGTAGCCCTCGCCGATCCACTTGACGCCACCCCAGCCCATGCTCGCGACGGTGGCGCCGATCAGGCCGCCGAACAGCGCGTGGGAGGAACTGGAGGGCAGGCCCCACAGCCAGGTGAGGATGTTCCAGACGATCGCGCCGGCGAGGCCGGCCATGAGGATGAGCAGCAGTCCGTGACCCTGGTCCGCCATCAGCTCGGGCTTGGGTGTGCCGTCCGCGTTCTGGATCCTGATCACCGCGTTGGTGACGGTGATCGCGACCTCGACGGAGAGGAACGCGCCCACCAGGTTGAGGATCGCGGACAGCGTCACCGCGGCCTTCGGGGACAGCGCCCTCGTTGCGATGGAGGTGGCCATGGCGTTCGCTGTGTCATGGAACCCGTTGGTGAAATCGAAGGCCAACGCCGTGATAACAACGAGCGCCAAGAGTATGAACTCAGGGGTCACACCGTTCATGGTACGGGCAAGTTCGCCAGATGTGGAACGCGGCCAATTCGGGCACCGTGGTACGCCTCGGGTCGAGCGCCGGAGCCTGCCGAGCTCCTCGGCTCGTCCTCCCCGGGGTCGCGCAAAGTGGACCGTAGGAGCCGATGACGGCGCTTTCGGTCCACCTTGTGACGGCGGTGAGTCAGAAGCCGGAGGCGAAGGCCTGCTGGCAGGACGAGCAAGGGGAGAAAGCTCCGTCCCAGCCGTGGGCGCGCAGCACGGTGTAGACCTGTCGGGCGACCTCGCAGGCGCGGCCCCGCACATCGACCGTGCCGTACCTCAGGGTCACGAGTTCTCGCAGCGCATGAACGTTGTCCCTGTGGAGATCGCGGAAGGCGGACTCGAACTCGATGTGGCCCGCCTTGCCATCCAACTCGACCAGCAGTGCGTAGCCGTCATACAGAACGTCCGTCCTTGTGCCCGTGCTGACGGACTCCTGCCGCCTGGCTCGAGGGAGGCCGTGCGCCCGCTCGACGTCGCGGCGGTAGACGTACTCGAGGGTGCTCTCGATGCCGTCCAGGTCGTCGAGCAGTGCAACCAGCAGCGTGCGATTGCGAACACGCGAGCGGCCAGAGATCGTCGATCTCAGTGACCTGAGCGTGACCACCCGGTGGCGCACGGCTTCGGAGATCAGGCCGACGGCCTGCTCCACGTCGAGGTGCTCCGCCACGTCGATCACGGCGTCCTCGGCACGGATCCTGGGCAGGAGTCCACGGCGCCGATTCAGGCGTCCGATCTTGTCCCTGCGCATTGCCACGCCGGCGTCCGAGCGTGGTCGACGATCCGGAGGAACCCACAGGATGATTCGCCCCACCGGGCGGTCGAGACCGAAGAGTCGCAGCGCGGCCTCGCCGCCGATCGCGCTGGGCTCTCCCGCCCGGAGGGCAGCCGCCCAGGCGGTCTTCTCGAACGACTGTGAACCCGGCCGGGTGTCGTACACGCCGTCACTGAGCCGTAGCCAGTGCTCCTGTTGCACGAGTCTCCGCACCGATCGGCCGCCGAAGCCGACGAGCGCCGCCTGTTCAGCGCTGATCAGACCGGCCTGCGCGGCGGCGAGATCGCGGAGGGTGTGGTCAGGGTCTTGTCGCTTGTGCATGGACGCAGCCTGCGTCGCGCACCCGGTCGTGGGGGAGGGGTTCATACACAAATTGTGGATAACTCAAGGCCACTCGACGATCGCAGAGCACTCCGGCACGGCTTCTCGCACCCTCAGCGCGACCTTCTCCTCACGCCCACCCAGCTCCCCGCCCCAACGCGACCTCTCCTCACATCCACGCGGCTCCTCTCGTGCGCGACGATCCCCTTCCCTCACGCAAAGTGGACCGAAAGCGCCGATGACGGCGCTTTCGGTCCACTTTGCGCAAGAGGGTGGGATGTGCGGGACGAGTGGGATGAGGGAGGCTGGTGGGACGCACCCGTTCGCTGAGTTGTCTGGCTACGAGTGCGGGAGGCCGGCCGTGACCCCCGGCCCGCCGAGCAGAGCCACCGCGGCGCGCATGCTCAACGGGGTGAAACCGGCAGCGAGGGCCTTCCGTTTCAAGGCAGGCTGGGCGCGCCACAGGGCGAGGCCACGGCGGAGCAGGATCAGCGGCGGCTTGCGCTTCTTCGCGAGGTCGCGGCGCAGGCGCAGCCAGAACACCAGCGGCGCGGGACGGTCCAGATAGATGGCCTCGATCGCCAGACCGGCCGCCCGGCACGTCGCGAGGAACTCGATCGCGAAGATCCCCTCGGCGGTCAGGCACTCGGCGCCGTCCAGCTTCAGCGAGTGGCTCCCCGTCCGCCGGCTCTCGCTGATCGAGTACGTCGGCACCACCACTTTCCCCGTGGACAGCAGTTCCCGCAGGGCGACCAGGGCGGAGTCAGAGTCCCATGAGCGGGCGTCGTCCCAGTCGGTGATGCCCAGCGTCTGTGGCATGCCGGGGTGGTCGGCGTCGAAGTAGAAGTCGTCCAGCCGCAGGCACGGGCAACCAGCGAGGTGGGCGAGCCGTGACTTCCCACTGCCGGACGGTCCCGCGATCAGCACCAGCCGGGGAGACGTCCCGCTCACAGGCCCAGTGCCACCGTCATGTCGGCGCGGGCCTGTGCCATCAACTCGGCGGCCCTTGCCCGGTCGGACACCAGGTCGCCGCCGACCGGCAGCTTCACCTGCAGGTAGCACTTCAGCTTGGGTTCGGTGCCGGAGGGACGCACCACGACGCGCACGGACCCGCCTTCGAACAGCATGCCGTCGGTCGGCGGGAGCTCGGCGCTGCCGGTGGCGAGGTCGACGGACGTGACCGGCTCGCCGGCCAGCACGGACAACGGCGTGGCCCGTACCCGGGCCATGGCGTCGGAGATCAACGACAGGTCGGCGACCCGGAACGACAGCTGCGAGGTCAGGTGCACGCCGTAGGTGCGGGCGATCGCGTCCAGCCGCTCGGCGATCGTCTGCCCGGTGGCCTTCAGGCCTGCGACAAGGGTGAGGATCCGCACCAGGGTGGTGATGCCGTCCTTGTCGGGGACGGAAGCGGCGTCGGTGCAGTAACCGATCGCCTCCTCGTAGCCGAACGCGAGGCCGGGCACCCGGCCGATCCACTTGAACCCGGTCAGCGTGGTGGCGAACGGCTGACCGTACGCGGTGGCCATCGTGCCCAGCAGCGTGCTGGAGACCACCGAGCACGCGTACGTCCCGGTCACCCCGCGGCGCAGCAGGTCGTCGGCCAGCAGGGCGCCGAGCTCGTCGCCGCTCAGCATTCGCCATTGTCCGTCGACGACTGCGGCGACCGCGCAGCGGTCGGCGTCCGGGTCGTTGGCCACTGCGACATCCGCCCCCGTCTCGCGAGCCAGCGCGAGCGCCAGGTCGATCGCGCCCGGCTCCTCCGGGTTCGGGAACGGGACGGTCGGGAACGCCGGGTCGGGCTCGATCTGTGCGGCCACCCGGTGGGGCTCGGGGAACCCGCAAGCCGCCACAACCTGGTCGACCACCGCGGCGCCCACACCGTGCATGGCGGTGTACACCCAGGCCACGTCCTTTGGCGCGTCGGCGGGCACCAGCGACGCGGCCCGGGCGACGTAGGCCGCCACCAGTTCGTCGCCGACCAGCGGGTAGTCGTCACTGCGTGCGATGTCGGCCAGCGGACGGGTGGCCACCGCGGTGATCTCGGCCGCGATCTGCGCGTCCGACGGCGGCACGATCTGCGAGCCGTCGCCGAGGTAGACCTTGTAGCCGTTGTCCTGCGGCGGGTTGTGGGACGCGGTCACCACCACCCCGGCCACACACTCGAAATGCCTGATGCCGAACGCCACCACCGGCGTGGGCAGCGGACGCGAGCACAGCAACGGCAGCAGGCCCGCTCCGGCCAGGATTTCGGCGGTGTCCGCGGCGAACACGTCCGAGTTGTAGCGGGCGTCGTAGCCGACGACCACCCGTCCGCCCTCATGCCCGAGTGAGAGCAGGTGCGCGGCCAGCCCGGCGGCGGCCTGGCTCACCACGACCCGGTTCATCCGGGCGGGACCAGGACCCAGCGGCCCGCGCAGCCCGGCGGTCCCGAAGGCGAGGGGGCCGGCGAACGCGTCCGCCAGCTCGGCCGATGCGGCCTCGTCCCCGGCGTCGGCGCGGGCCAGCAGGTCGTCCAGCGCCGCCGCGGTGGCCACGTCCGGATCCTGTTCACGCCAGGCCGCCACCTGCGAGCGGAGGTTGTCGGTGATCATGTCCACTCCTTACAGACGGTCCAGCAGCCCGGCGAGCAGACCGCGCAGGCGCGGCTCGGCTGCCTTGCCGGCCGCGATCACTTCGGCATGCTCGAGCGGCGTCGGCGAGATGCCGGCGCCCGGATTGGTGACCAGCGAGATGCCGAGCACCTCGAGGCCGGCTTCGCGCGCGGCGATGGTCTCCAGGGTGGTCGACATGCCGACCAGGTCGCCACCCAGGACGCCCGCCATCCGCACCTCGGCCGGGGTCTCGTACTGCGGTCCGCGGAACTGGACGTACACGCCCTCGGCCAGCGTCGGGTCGACCTCGTGCGCGAGCGCGCGCAGCCGGGGGGAATAGGCCTCGGTCAGGTCGATGAACGTGGCGCCCTCCAGCGGGGTCGCGCCCGTGAGGTTGATGTGGTCGCGGATCAGGACCGGCGTCCCGGGCGCCCATTCGATGTGCAGGCCGCCGCAGCCGTTGGTGAGGACGATTGCCTTCGCGCCGGCTGCCGCTGCCGTCCGGACCCCGTGCACGACCGCGGCGACGCCGCGTCCCTCGTAGTAGTGGGTGCGTCCGGTGAAGAGGGCGGCCACTTTGCCCGTATCGGTGCGGATCAGCTTGAGGGCTCCGCCGTGGCCGGCCACCACCGGCTTGGCGAAGCCGGGCAGCTCTTCGAGTGGACACTCGCCCAGCGGTTCCCCCAGCCCGGCGGATGCGCCGGACCACCCCGAACCGAGCACCAGGGCCAGGTCGATCGAGTCGACGCCGAAGCGTTCGGTCAATGCGTCGGCGGCCCGTCGGGCCAAGGATTTCGGGTCGGTCGGATCGCTCACCGGACGACTATAACGATGGTGTCTGGTCCGGGTCAGCCGAAGCCTCGTCTGCGCCCGCGTCCGGGTCGGCATCGAGCAGGTGCAGCCGGGTCGCGCGCTGCCGGGGCTGGCGTCGGATCATCACCAGGAGCGCGGCCAGAAGCCCTAGCCAGACCAGCAACTGGCCAGTGTGGACGAGGTCTCGCGGGCCGACCGTGTAGGCCCAGGCCATCAGCACGAGCCCGAACGCGATGAAGGCTGCGCCAGCGATCAGCACGACCCGCGACCGGCGTCCGACCGGGACGACCGCGCGGCGGTGCAGCATCAGCACACCCACGCCGACCGAAGCGGACAACGGCAACGACGACAGCTCCAGCAGCACCGACTGGGCAGCGTTCGCCTCAGGCAGTCCAACCAGCACCATGCCGACGCTGAGGAGGACACCCGCGAGCGCGACGGCGGGCAGGATCACGCGGGAGAGCACCCGCAGAGCCTACGCGAGCGTCCCGCCCGTGAACGGAAAGGGGACGGTTCCTTTTCCGTTCAGTTATCCACAACCACTGGGGGGAAGGCTGGTCGGGCTGTGGAAAAGTGAATGGAAAAGGAACCGTCCCCTTTTCGTTCAGGGGTGTCCGTGGCCGGAGCGTCCACCGGGGTGCATGGGAGAATTCGGGCGTGACGGACGTGGTGATTGTCGGCGGCGGGCCTGGCGGGTATGAGGCGGCGCTGGTGGCCCGGCAGTTGGGTGGTCGGGTGACGCTGGTGGAGCGGCGGGGGTTGGGTGGTTCTGCCGTGCTGACGGACGTGGTGCCGTCCAAGACGCTGATCGCGGCGGCCGAGGTGATGGCCAAGATCCGCAGCGCGGAGGAGGTCGGGCTGCGTCTGACCGGGGACGGGCGTCGGCTCGGTGCGGCGGTGGAGGTCGATCTCGGCCGGGTGCACGCGCGGATCCGGCGGCTCGCGCAGGCCCAGTCCGCCGACATCACCGAGCGGTTGCGCGCGGACGGCGTCCGCATCGTCGCCGGCACCGGACGCCTGGACGGCGCCCAGCGGGTGGTCGCCCGGACCGCGGACGGTGAGGAGACGCTGCCGGCTGACATCGTGCTGGTGGCGACCGGCGCGCACCCTCGGGAGCTGGACGCCGCGAAGCCGGACGGGGAACGGATCTTCACCTGGTCCCAGATCTACGACCTCGACCGGGTGCCCGAACACCTGATCGTCGTGGGCTCGGGTGTCACCGGGGCGGAGTTCGCCAGCGCGTACACCGCGCTCGGCGTCCCGGTCACGCTGGTCTCGTCGCGCCGTCAGGTGCTGCCCGGGCACGACGACGATGCGGCGCGGGTGATTCAGCAGGTGTTCGAGAACAGCGGGATGAGCGTGCTCAACGGGGCTCGTGCGGTCGCGGCGGAGCGGCACGGGGACGAGGTCGTCGTCCAGCTCGCGGACGGCCGGACGGTGACTGGCTCGCACTGCCTGATGGCCGTCGGTGCGGTCCCGAACACCGCGCGGATCGGACTCGAGGAGGCCGGGGTGCGGCTGACCGCGTCCGGGCACATCGAGGTGGACCGGGTCTCGCGCACCAGCGCCCGGGGCGTGTACGCGGCCGGCGACTGCACCCCGGTGTTCGCGCTGGCCAGCGTCGCGGCGATGCAGGGCCGGATCGCGATGTGGCACTCACTCGGTGATTCGGTCGCTCCCCTCGACCTGCGCACGGTGTCGTCCAATGTGTTCACCGCGCCGGAGATCGCCACCGTGGGCTGCAGCCAGACCGACATCGACACCGGTGTCGTGCGCGGGCTGACGATGATGCTGCCGTTGCGCGGCAACGCCCGGGCGAAGATGCAGGCGCTGCACGACGGCTTCGTGAAGATCTTCTGCCTGCCCACAACGGGGATCGTCGTCGGGGGAGTAGTGGTGGCGCCGTCCGCGTCCGAGCTGATCCATCCGCTGTCACTGGCCGTCCGCAACAAACTCACCGTCGACCAACTCGCCGAGACCTTCACCGTCTACCCCTCGCTGTCCGGCTCCCTCGCCGAAGCTGCCCGGAGACTGCACGGACACTCCAGCGACCAGGTGATCACCTACTGAGGGACGCCGCTCGTCGCCCCCGACGCGGCCGGGCTTGCCCCCGTCCCGCCGTCCCTCGACCTCCTCCGCTCACAAACGCTGCCGAAATTCGTCCGCGCTGCCGAAATTTCGGCGGCTTCTGCGTGTTTCGGCAGCGTTTGCGGGGAGGGAGAGGGGGAGCGGCTGGTACCGACTTCTGCGCAGCGGGATTGAGGCTCCGGCTCGTTGGGCTCAGGCTGGGGACGTGGAGACGATCTACGAGGCCGCAGGGGGCGCGGACGGCATGCTGGCGCTGGCGCATGCCTGGCACGAGCGTTGTCTCGCGGACCCGATCACCGCCCACCCGTTCACCCATCATCCGCAGCATCCGCAGCACTTGGAGCGGCTGGCCGCCTACTGGGGCGAGGCGCTCGGCGGCCCTCCGGCCTATACCACCGAGCTGGGGACGGAGACCCGCGTGCTGAAGATGCACGCCGGCAACGGCGAGCACCGGGAACTGGACGAGCGTGCCGTGGCCTGCTTCGACCAGGCCCTCGACGACGTCGGCTGCACCGACCCCGTGCGTACGGTGCTGCACGACTACCTCGCCTGGTCGACCGCCCGGATGGGGGAGCACCCCGACTCGCCGAACTCCGTGCCGCGGCGTCTCGCCATGCCGCACTGGACGTGGTCGGGTCCGGCCGGGCTGCCTGACAACGGTCCCTGAGGAGCCCGCGACGGACGAGCGGGCATCACGAAGGGTCGCCGCTGGTTGAGCTGCCCCCGCACATCCATGGCGAGGCTCGTTACGGCATGCCGGTTCCGTACGGGATCTCGACAGGCTCGATCAGCAACTACAGGCTCGATCAGCGACTACACGCCCGATCAGCGACTACACCTCCGATCAGCGAGCGACCGAGGCCGGGTCCTCGAGCAGCGGACGGAAGGCCAGTCCGGCGGCTCCGATCATCAGCAGGTTCGCACCGAGCTCGGCAGGGGTGATCCGGACGCCCTCCAGCGACGGCGCCAGCGCGGACGCGGCCACCGCCTGTTCGAGCCCCGCCGGGTCGTAGGCCTGCAGCGCGGCGAGGAAGCCACCGAGCGCGATCACCTCGGGGTTGAACAGGTTGATCGCCGCCGCGAGAGCGGTCCCGAGGTGCCCAAGCTGGCGCTCGGCGATGGCGGCGACCTCGTCCGACCGGTCGGCGAGCAACGCGGCCTCGAACTGGGCCGGGTCGGCGCGAGGCAGGCCGAGCGCATCCATCAGCTCGGCTCTGGTCACCTCCGCCTCCAGCGTGCCGCTGATCCCCGCGGAGTCCAGGACGGCCGAGCTCGACACCCGCACGTGGCCCAACTCGCCGGCGTGCCCGGACGCCCCGCCCAACAGCGTGCCCGCTGCGATCACGCCACCGCCGATACCGGACGCGCCGCCGTTCACGTAGACCAGGTGCTCGTGGCCGCGTCCGGCACCGAACTCGTGCTCGGCGAGCGCCCCGAGCGCGGCGTCGTTGGCCACGCGGACGGGGTACCCCACAGCGGCGGCCAGCGGCTCGCCGAACGGCTCGTCGTGCCAGTCGAGGTGGGGGGCGTTGCGCACCACACCGTCCCCGGTGCGGACCTGGCCGGGCGCGGCCACGCCGACACCAGCCACCTGCAGCCCGTCGAGCTCGGCACGCAGTTCGGCGATCGCCGCCGAAGTGAGCGCCAGCGCCTCGGCGGCGGTCGGAATCCGGTCGTACTCGTGACGGACGGTCCGGCGCAGGCTTCCGTCCAGCCCCACGACGCCGATCGTGAGCGCGTCGATCTCCGGATTCACCGCGATCGCGGCGACGTCCGGACGTACGGAGACCACCGGGCTGGGCCGGCCCACCTGACCGACGAGAGCCGGTTCGCGCTCGACCACCAGGCCGAGTTCGACCAGGTCGGTGACGAGGCTGGCGATCGTGGACCGGTTGCGTCCGGTGCGTCGGCTGAGCACCGATCGGGACGCCGGGCCGCCCCGGTAGAGGATGCCGAGCACGGCGGCGAGGTTCTGCCGCCGGACGTCCTCGGTGGTTCCCTTCGGCACCCTCGTTCCTTTCGCGTCGACGGGTAGCACACTATCGAAGCGATGCGATATGTTGTGAATCACAACGAATACTCATCGTCGAGAGATTGGACGTCCCCGTGACCCTCACTCCTGCACCGGAAGACCAGTTCACCTTCGGCTTGTGGACGGTCGGCTACAACGGCACGGACCCGTTCGGCGGGCCCACCCGGGCGCCGCTCGACGTGGTGCACGTGGTTGAGAAGCTCGCGTCCTACGGCGCGTACGGCCTCACCTTCCATGACGACGACCTGTTCGCCTTCGGCTCGACCGAGGACGAGCGTCGCACCCAGATCGACCGGCTCAAGGGGGCCCTGGAGGCGACCGGCCTGAAGGTGCCGATGATCACCACGAACCTGTTCAGCCAGCCCGTGTTCAAGGACGGCGGCTTCACCTCCAACGACCGCTCGGTGCGCCGGTTCGCGCTGCGCAAGGTGCTGCGCAATCTCGACCTGGCCGCGGAGCTCGGCGCGAAGGTCTTCGTGATGTGGGGCGGACGCGAGGGTGCCGAGTACGACGCCGCCAAGGACATCAGGGCGGCCCTCGGGCGCTACCGCGAGGCCGTCAACCTGCTCTCGCAGTACGTCCTCGACAAGGGCTACGACATCACGTTCGCGATCGAGCCGAAGCCGAACGAGCCGCGCGGCGACATCCTGCTGCCGACGGTCGGGCACGCGCTCGCCTTCATCGAGACGCTCGAGCACCCCGAGCTCGTCGGCCTGAACCCCGAGGTCGGACACGAGCAGATGGCCGGGCTGAACTTCGCCACCGCGATCGCGCAGGCGCTCTACCACGGCAAGTTGTTCCACATCGACCTGAACGGCCAGCGCGGCATCAAGTACGACCAGGACCTGGTCTTCGGCCACGGCGACCTGCACAACGCGTTCGCCCTGGTCGACCTGCTGGAGAACGGCGGGCCGGACGGCGGCCGCGCGTACGAGGGCATGCGGCACTTCGACTACAAGCCGTCCCGCACCGAGGACGAGACCGGCGTCTGGGAATCCGTCCAGGCCAACATGCGCACCTACCTGCTGCTGAAGGAGCGGACGAAGGCCTTCCGCGCCGATCCCGAGGTGCAGCAGGCGCTCGCCGATGCCAAGGTGCCCGAGCTCTCGGTGCCGACGCTGGGCGACGGCGAGGGTTATGCCGAACTGCTCGCCGACCGCTCGGCGTTCGAGGAGTTCGACTCCGCCGCCTACTACGCGGGCAAGGGCTTCGGCTTCGTCCGGCTGCAGCAGCTGGCCACCGAGCACCTCCTCGGCGCACGCTGAGCCATGGGCAGGGTGATCGGGGTCGACTCCTCGACCCAGAGCTGCAAGGTCGTCGTCCGGGACGCCGACACCGGTGCGCTGCTGGCGACCGGACGGGCGTCGCACCCGGACGGCACTGAGGTCGACCCCGAGCACTGGTGGGGGGCGCTGCAGGCGGCCCTCGCCGAGGCCGGTGGTCTGGACGGTGTCGGCGCGGTCAGCATCGGCGGCCAGCAGCACGGCATGGTCGCCCTGGACGCGTCCGGCCGGGTGATCCGTCCCGCGTTGCTGTGGAACGACACCCGGTCGGCCGGCGCGGCGTCCGATCTGGTGAACGAGGTGGGTGCGGACCACTACGTCGCGCGGACGGGCGTGGTCCCGGTCGCGTCGTTCACCGCGACCAAACTGCGCTGGCTACGGGATTCGGAGCCCGACAACGCCGCGAAGGTGGCCGCCGTGTGCCTGCCGCACGACTGGCTCACCTGGCGGCTGCGGGGCTACGGGCCCGACGGCGAGTCCGAGCTGGGTCCGGACCTGTCCGAACTGGTCACTGACCGGTCCGACGCCTCCGGCACCGCGTACTGGTCGCCCGCCACCGGCGACTACGACCGCGAGTTGCTGGAGCGGGCGCTCGGCCACGACGCGATCCTGCCGCGGGTGCTGGGGCCGGCCGAATCGGTGACCGGCCCGGGCTTCCTGGTCGGCCCGGGAGCGGGCGACAACGCCGCGGCCGCGCTGGGCCTGGACGCCCGGCCCGGCGACGTGGTGGTCTCGCTCGGCACGTCCGGGACGGTGTTCGCGGCGACGGACGCACCCGTCGCGGACCCGACGGGCATCGTGGCTGGCTTCGCCGACGCGACCGGGGGCTTCCTGCCGCTGGTGTGCACGCTCAACGCCGCCCGGGTGCTGGACGCGATCGCCGGCCTGCTGGGCGTCGACCACGCGGAGCTCGCCCGGCTGGCACTCCAGTCGTCGCCGGGAGCCGGGGGAGCGGTGCTGGTGCCGTACTTCGAGGGCGAGCGGACGCCGAACCTGCCGGATGCGACGGCCACCCTCGCCGGGCTCACCCTGGCCTCGACGACCCAGCCGAACCTGGCCCGGGCCGCGGTCGAAGGCATGCTGGGCGGCCTGGCCGCGGGCGTGGAGGCGATCCAGGAACTCGGCGTCGAAGCGAAGCGCATCCTGCTGATCGGTGGCGCGGCGGCCAATCCCGCCGTCCAGACGATCGCCGGGCAGGTGTTCGACGTGCCGGTACAGGTGCCGAGCCCTGGCGAGTATGTCGCCGACGGCGCCGCTCGCCAAGCAGCCTGGGTGCTCACTGGGCGGCGCCCTGAATGGCCGGTAGACCTGGTCGCCTCGCCCGCGTCCGACCCGCACCCGGGGATCCTGGCCGCCTACCGGGGGGTTGCCACGTCCTACTGACGGCGGGCGCCGCCTGACGGTGTGGGCCTGCGGTTTTGCACGCTCGACAGCTCGAACAGGGCGTACAGCGGGCTTCGGCGCGTCTGGCGCGCAAATCCGCAGGACCTCCCGAGCGCCAACCGCGGTTGAGGCCCCTCGCGTCGAGATGGCAACACCATCTTGACGGGAATCCCGAATGCTGCTAGCTTTTCGGTCAGGAACCTGAGCGGTTCCCCAGGGTTGTTACTCGCAAGAGGCAAGGCCTGAGCAAGCTTCGGCAGTGCTCTCCTTTGTGCAACCCCGGGGCGGCTCGGGTCTTTTTGCGTCCCGGCCCTGAACACTGTGGTTCGAAGGAGATCGGATGCCCTCAGTCGATTACCGGACGTTGGCCGGTGACATTCTCGAGAAAGTCGGAGGCGAAGCCAACGTTGCCTCCCTCGCGCACTGCGCGACCCGCCTGCGCTTCAAGCTGAAGGACCAGGCCAAGGCCGACAAGGCCGCCGTCGAGGCGCTGGGCGGCGTGATCACTGTGATGGAGGCCGGCGGCCAGTTCCAGGTGGTGATCGGCAACGATGTGCCGGTCGTGTTCGCCGAGATCGGCCAGATCTCGAAGCTGCTCGGCGACACCGCGCCCAGCGCGGACGAAGGCCCCAAGGGCAACATCCTGAACCAGTTCATCGACCTGATCTCCAAGATCATGTCGCCGATCCTGTGGCCCTTGGCCGGCGCGGGCCTGCTGAAGGCGTTCCTGGCGCTGGCGACCCAGCTGAACTGGCTGGATCCGGCCGGCCAGACCTACGCGATCTGGAATGCCGCCGGCGATGCCATCATCTACTTCCTGCCGATCTTCCTGGCAGCGACGGCCGCCAAGCGTTTCCGCACCAACCAGTTCACCTCGATGGCGCTGGCCGCCGCGCTGGTCTACCCGACCATCGTCGCCCTCAACGACGGCTCCCCGGTGCACTTCCTCGGGATCCCGGTCGTGATGGTGAGCTACACGTCGTCCGTCATTCCGATCATCGTGGCGGTCTGGTTGCAGTCCTACGCGGAGAAGTGGCTCAACAAGGTGCTGCCCTCGACGATCCGCAACTTCTCCACCCCGCTGCTGATCCTCATCGTCATGGTGCCGTTCACCCTGCTCACCGTCGGCCCGATCACCAGCTGGCTGGCCAACGGCATCTCGGCGGGGATCACCTGGCTGTTCAACCTCGCCCCTTGGCTGGCCGGTGGCATCCTGGGCGGCTTCTGGCAGGTCTTCGTGATGTTCGGCCTGCACTGGGGCCTCATCCCGGTGATTCTGAACGACCTCACCAACCAGGGCTACTCGCTGCTCAGCGGCCCGCTGCCCGCGGCGGTGCTCGCTCAGGCCGCGGCCACCCTGGCGGTGGCCTTCCGCAGCCGCAGCGCCAAGCGGCGCCAGATCGCAGGCGCCTCGTCGGTGTCGGGCCTGCTGGCAGGCATCACCGAACCCGCCATCTACGGCGTCAACCTGCCGCTGAAGCGGCCGTTCTACTTCGGCATCGTCGGTGGCGCCATCGGTGGCGCGATCGCGTCCGCCGGCGGCTCGGCTGCGACCGCCTTCGTCTTCCCGTCCCTGATCGGACTGCCCGCCTACATGCAGCAGGGCAGCTTCGTGCTGCAGCTGGTCGGCGTCGCGGTCGCAATCGGCCTGGGTTTCGTGCTGACCTTCCTGTTCGGCGTCAAGGACCAGCCGGACGCAGAGGAGGCCACCGAGGATGCCCCGCAGATCGTCGTCGGCGGTGTCGGCGCTCCCGAGGTGAAGGCCCCGATCTCCGGAGAGCTGGTGAAGCTCGCCGACGTGAATGACAAGGTGTTCGCCTCTGGAGCGCTGGGCAACGGCATCGGCATCGTCCCCTCGAGCGGCAATGTGTACGCGCCGTTCGCCGGCACCGTCGTCACCGCGTTCCCGACCGGGCATGCCTTCGGCATCAAGTCCGCGGACGGCGTGGAAGCGCTGATCCACATCGGTATCGATACCGTCCAGCTGGAGGGCAAGGGCTTCAGCGCCGCGGTGACGCAGGGGCAGACGGTGGAAGCCGGTGACCTGCTGTGCACCGTCGACCTGGACGCGGTGAAGGCGGCCGGCTACGACCCGACGACGATCGTGGTGGTCACCAACACCGCGCAGTTCGCCGCCGTCCTTCCTGCTGAAGGACATCAGGTCAGCCACGGCGACACCGCCATCGTCATCGAACGCTGACCCACCTCAACCCCGCCGGGTCGGGCACGCGGGTGCCCGACCCGGCACCGGGACGGCTCGCCGGCCGTCCCGGATCACCTGCGACACGCAGAAGGAGACCACCACATGTCATCAGCCACCACTCCATTTCCCCAGGGCTTCCTGTGGGGAGGGGCCACCGCGGCCAACCAGATCGAGGGTGCCTACGCCGAGGGCGGCAAGGGCCTGTCCATCCAGGACGTGATGCCCAGGGGCATCTCGGCCCCGCGCGTCGACGGCCCGACCGAGGACAACCTCAAGCTCGTCGGCATCGACTTCTACCACCGCTACGCCGAGGACATCGCGCTGTTCGCGGAGATGGGCTTCTCGGTGTTCCGCCTGTCGATCGCCTGGAGCCGGATCTTCCCCAACGGCGACGACGAGACGCCCAACGAGGAGGGCCTGGCGTTCTACGACCGGGTGTTCGACGAATGCGCGAAGCACGGCATCGAGCCGCTGGTCACGCTGTCGCACTACGAGACGCCGCTGCACCTCGCCGAGAAGTACAACGGCTGGGTGAGCCGCGAGCTGATCGGGCTCTACGAGCGCTACGTCCGGACGGTCTTCGAGCGCTACCGCGGCAAGGTCACCTACTGGTTGACGTTCAACGAGATCAACTCCGTGCTCCACGCCCCGTTGCTGTCCGGAGGCATCAACACCCCGAAGGAGCAGCTCAGCAAGAGCGACCTGTTCCAGGCCGCGCACCACGAACTGGTGGCGAGCGCCCTGGCCACCAGAATCGCCCACAAGATGCTGCCAGGTGCCCAGGTGGGCTGCATGGTGATCGCGATGCCGATCTACCCGCTCACCCCCGACCCGGCGGACGCCATCGCCGTGATGGAGGCCGACCACGCCAACCTGATGTTCTCCGACGTGCACACTCGCGGCGCCTACCCCGGCTACGCGCTGCGGTACTTCCGTGAGAACGGGATCGAACTCGACATCACGGACGACGATCGGGAGATCCTCACCCACACGGTCGACTTCGTCTCCTTCAGTTACTACATGAGCGTGTGCGAGACAGCCGATCAGGAGAAGAAGGCTCCTGGTGAGGGCAACATCATGGGCGGCGTCCCCAACCCTGAGCTCCCCGCGAGCGAGTGGGGTTGGCAGATCGACCCCGTGGGCCTGCGGATCGTGCTGAATCAGTTCTGGGATCGGTGGCAGAAGCCGCTGTTCATCGTCGAGAACGGGCTTGGGGCCAAGGATCAGCTGGTTGAGGTGGGCGGCGTGAAGACGGTGCTCGACGACTACCGGATCCAGTACATGAACGACCACCTCGTCCAGGTCGGGCAAGCGATCGCCGATGGCGTGAACGTGCTGGGCTACACGTCCTGGGGCCCGATCGACCTGGTCTCGGCCAGCACCGCGCAGATGAGCAAGCGGTACGGGTTCATCTACGTCGATCGCAACGACGACGGCAGCGGATCCCTGGAGCGATACCGCAAGAAGTCGTTCGGCTGGTACGCAGAGGTGATCCGGTCCAACGGCGCGAGCCTGACCTGAGGAATCGGGAGGGGGCTTCGTCAGGCTCAGCCAGCATGTTCCCTGAGCCTGACGACGGGCGGGCTTCGTCAGGCTCAGCCAGCATGTTCCCTGAGCCTGACGACGGGCGGGCTTCGTCAGGCTCAGCCAGCATGTTCCCTGAGCCTGACGAAGGGCCCCTGGCCCTGACGACGCCGGTCGAGCAAAGATCGAGCTGTAGCGAGAGGAAGACCGCACATGGAAGTGCTGAAGGTCTACAACAACAACGTCGTGCTCGCCGACGCCGACGGACGACAGGTGGTGCTCACCGGACGCGGCCTGGGGTTCCAGGCCCAGCGGGGCGACCGGGTGGACGAGGCGCGGGTGCAGCAGGTGTTCGTGCCGGACGCGCAGCACGACCTCGAGCAGCTGTCCGCCTTCCTCACCGAGATCCCGCCCGAGCATCTCGCGATCGCCGCCGAGATCCTGGAGCAGGCCCAGGCCGAACTCGGCACTACCTTCACCCAGTCGATGGTGATCCCGCTGGCCGACCACCTCAGCTTCGCCGTCAAGCGGGTCCGCCAGCACATCGCGCTGGAGTACCCGCTGCGGTCGGAGGTCGCCCATCTCTACCCCAACGAGCTGCGGGTGGCGAGGCAGGCGGTGGCCCTGGCCAGCGAGCGCACCGGCGTCCAGCTGCCGCCGGACGAGGCGGTGCCGATCGCGCTGCACTTCGTGAACGCGCTGTTCGCCACCGACGACCTGTCGCGTACCGTCCGCATGACCGAGCTGTTCCGGCAGGTCTTCGAGGTGCTGGACTCGGCCTATGACCGTCACTTCGACACCGAGAGCATCAACGCCGCCCGCTTCATCACGCATCTGCGGTACTTCTTCGTCCGCGTCGACACGGGCAAGCAGCTCGCCGAGAACCCGGCCAGCTTCGTGCAGAGCATCCGCACGTCGTTCCCCTTGGCGTACCAGTGCGCCGAACGCGTGAAGGCACTGCTCGAACTGCGGCTGGAGACACCGATCAGCCCGGACGAGGTGATCTACCTCACCCTGCACGTCGCGCGGTTGGCCAGCGAGGCCTGACCGGGTGGCTACAGGTGCTCGCGCAGCCACTCCACCTGGCGCTGCCAGTGGAACATTCCGCCGCCCTCGTGGCCGTTGAACTCGTAGACCGCGATCTCGCGATCCGCGCTGCCGTAACGGTTGTAGGCGGCGAACACCGAGGACGGCAGCACGATCTCGTCCATCAACCCGACCGAGAACAGCGCGGGCGCGCTGGCCCGCCGGGCGAAGACCGCGCCGTCGAAGTACGACAGCGTGCGGAAGGCCGCGTCGACCTGGTCGCGGTGGACGGACAGGTACTGCGCCACCTCGGTGAACGGACGACCGGGGGTGAGCTCGACCGAGCGCCGGAACGCGCACAGGAACGGCACGTCCGGCAGCGCGGCCACCACTTGACCGCCGAGGAGCCCGGCCACCGCGAGGGTGATCCCGCCGCCCTGGCTGCCTCCGGTGACGGCGACCCGGCCGGCGTCCACGAAGTCCAGCGTCCGTACCGCCTCGACCAGCCGGACGGCGTCGGTGAACACCCGGCGGTAGAAGTAGTCGCGTGGATCGGTGATGCCGCGGGTCATGAACCCCTCGAACGCCGGTCCGCTGCCGTGCGGGTCGGGCGTCCCGCCGCCGGAACCCCAGCCGCTGCCCTGGCCGCGAGTGTCCATCACCACATGGACGAACCCGCTCGCCGCCCAGTCCAGGTGCTCGGACGGCAGCCCGCGTCCGCCGTTGTAGCCGACGAACTCCACGACCGCTGGCAGCCGCTCACCGGACAGCGGACGGACCACCCACGCGCGCACGAGGTCGCCGGCGAAGCCGCGGAAGGTGAGGTCCTCGACGCGCAGCTGCGTGATCGGGCCCTGCGCGGGTGCCAGGGTCAGCTCCTGCGGCAGCGACCGGGCCTCGGCCAGCGTGTCGGCCCAGAACGTGTCGAAGTCGTCAGGCTCGGAGATGTCCGGGCTGAACGCCCTGAGTTCCGGCAGGGTGAGGTCGGACAGCGGCATCGTGATCGTTCCTTCTCCAGTGGGGTCGGGCTTCCCCGGACAGTAGCGCGAAGAGCGGGGTCAGGCCTCCACGAGTCGCACGGTCACCAGGCGGGGGTCCGCTGTGGTGACCTCGTGCACGTCGCCGGTGATCGTCAGCCGAGCCCTCGGGGTCGCGGACCCGGGGACGGGAGCGGCGACGTTCAGGCCCGAGTTCGAGATCGCGCCGTTGGTGGTGCTGACGCTCGGCAGGTCCTCCGGGGAGGCTCCCGCGTGGGAACCCACCCACACCTCGACCTCACCGGGTTCGACGATCCGCACCAGTCGGCGGTCGGTGAACGCGAGCCGCGCCGTCGGCACCTCGAACGCCACCCGCAGGGACTCTCCGGGCGCCAGTTCCACCCGGGTGTACCCCAGCAGTTGGACGATCGGACGCACCACCGAGCCGACGACGTCGTGTCCGTACAGCTGGACGACATCGGCGCCGGCCACCTCGCCGGTGTTGGTGACCGTCACCGCAGCGGTGAAGCTCTCGCCCGCGCGGACGCAGTCGTCCACCGTCAGGCCGGTGTGCGCGAAGGTCGTGTACGACAGCCCGAACCCGAACGGACGCAACGGCGTCGGATCGGTGGACGTGACCTCGGAAGGCCCGCCGAGCACCGGGTGGAGATAGGAGTAGGGCTGCGCGCCGGCCGCCCGGGGGAGCGAGACCGGCAGCCGCCCCGAGGGGTTCACCGCGCCGGTGAGCACGTCGGCGATGGCCAGGCCGCCGCCCTCGCCGGGGAAGAAGGCCTGCAGCACGGCAGCCGGCCGCGGCTGCGTCCCGTCCAGCGCCCAGTCCACCGCGTACGGACGGCCGGTGATCAGCACCAGCACGACCGGCGTGCCGCTGGCGACGACCGCCTCGACCAGCGCGCGCTGCACGCCCGGCAAGGCGAGCGTGGCGGTGTCGTTGCCCTCGCCGACGGTGCCACGGCCGAACAGCCCGGCCTGGTCGCCGACCACGACGACCGCGACGTCGGACGCGGCGGCCGCCTCGACGGCCTCCGCGAAGCCGGAGGTGTCGGTGCCCTCCACCTCGCAGCCGCGGGCTACGACGAGCTCCGGTTCAGGCAGCCCGATCGCAGCGAACGCGCCGCCGAGCGCCTCGGCGACGGTCGGCATCGGCACGCCGATCGAGTGCTCCGGGAAGCCGGGCAGCACGTGATTGGCGAAGGAGTAGCAGCCCTGCAGCGCCTCCGGGCGATCCGCGTTCGGGCCGATCACGGCGATCCGGCGCGGGGCGGCGTCCGGGCGTCCCAGTGGCAGGATGCCAGCCTGCCCTGAGCCTGTCGAAGGGTTGGCCAGGAGGACCACCGAGCGCTCGGCCAGCCGGCGCGCGAGCGCTCGGTGCGCGGGGGAGTCCAGGTCGACGGCGGACGGGGGTTCGTCGGCGTAGGCGTCCGGGTCGAGCAGGCCGAGGGCCTCCTTCTGGGAGAGGACGCGCAGCACCGCCCGGTCCACGTACGCCTCATCGATCTCTCGCGCCCGTACCTTGCCCGCCAGCGGCTCGAGATAGGCATCGCCGGCGGGGAGCTCGACGTCGATGCCAGCCGTGAGGGCCTGCACCGCGGCTTCCCCGCGATCGGCGGCCACCGCATGCATCACCTGCAGGAACGCGACGGCGAAGTAGTCAGCGACCACCACGCCGGTGAAGCCCAACTGCTCGCGCAGGACGCCGGTGAGGTAGTCGGGATTGGCGGCCATCGGGACGCCGTCGATGTCGACGTAGGCGTTCATCACCGACCAGGCGCCGCCGTCGAGGATCGCCATCTCGAACGGCGGCAGGAACACGTCCGCGATCTCGCGCGGCCCGGCGTGGGTGGGGGCGTGGTTGCGTCCGGCAGCCGATCCCGAGTAGCCGAGGAAATGCTTGAGGGTGGCGTGCACGCCCGCACCCTGGAGGCCCTGGACGAACGCTGTGCCCACCGTCCCGACCAGGTACGGGTCTTCGCCGATGCACTCGTCCACGCGCCCCCAGCGGGGGTCGCGGACGACGTCCAGCACCGGAGCGAGGCCCTGGTGGACGCCGAGCGTCCGCATCGAGCCGCCGATCGCGGCGCCGACCTCGCGCACCAGATCCGGATCGAAGGACGCGCCCCACGCGAGCGGCGTCGGGAAGGTGGCGGCCTTCCACGCGGCGAGCCCGGTGAGGCACTCCTCGTGCACGAGCGCAGGGATGCCCAGCCGGGTCTCCCGCTGCAGTCGGCGCTGCTCGTTCCACAGCCAGGCCGCGCGCTCCGCCGCGTCCACGGGACGGGTGCCGTAGACCCTCGTGTAGTGCCCGATGCCGTTCCGGGTGACCTCGGCCAGTTCGCCCGAGCCGTGGTGACCGGCCGCCATCTCGCCCTGCATGGGGGCGACCACGTTGCCACCCTGATCGAGCCAGTACCCGACGAGCTGCGCGAGTTTCTCCGCGAGGGTCATCCGGGCGACCAGGCCGTGGACGCGCGGAGAGACCTCGGGGAAGGCCGGTACTGCGGCGTGGGATGTGGACACGTGGTCCATCTCCTTCGTGGGTGAGTGGTTCGTGAGGTGGCGGGTTCAGCCCTTGATGGCGCCGGTCAGGCCGCCGACGATCCGGCGCTCGAAGATGCTGAAGAACAGCAGCGCGGGGATCATCGACAGGGACGTGAACGCCAGCACGGCCGCAGTGTTGACAGAGTGCTCGGACGAGAAAGCCTGGACGCCCAGCGGCAGGGTGTACTGGGCAGAGTCGTTCAGGATGAACAGCGGCAGCATGTAGCCGTTCCAGGCTCCGATGAACGCCAGGATGCCGGTGGTGATCACGCCCGGCAGCGACAGCGGCAGCACCATCCGGAAGAAGAAGCCGAGTCGGCTGGCGCCATCGATGGCCGCCGCCTCCTCGAGCTCCTTGGGGATCGCCGCGAGGAAGGGCACCAGGATGATCACCGTCGTGGGCAGCGAGAACGCGATCTGGGGGAGGATGATCCCGGCCAGATTGTTGGTCAGGCCCATGTTCTTGATCAGGATGTACAGCGGCGTGATCGCCACGGTCAGCGGGAACATCAGGCCGGCCGCGAACAGCGAGTACAGCGCGCCGCGGCCCCGGAAGTCGTAGCGGGCGATCACGAAGCTCGCCATCATCGCGAGCGCCACGGCGCCGACCGTCGTCGAGAGCGCGGAGATCAGAGAGTTCGCGAACTGCCGCCAGAACATCGGGCTGGCCAGAACGTCGGTGTAGTTGCTGAACACCCACGGGTTGGGCCAGCCGGACGGGTCCACCGTGATCTGGGCGTTGGACCGGAAGCCGCCGATGATGATGAACAGCACCGGAGCGATGCAGGCAGCGATCAGCACGGCAGCGATCAGGTAGGTGGTGGGGCTGCCCCACTGGGCGCCGGAGGCGTTGGCGCGAGCCTTGCGCCGTCCGGAGCCGGCCCGGGTGGTGAGTGCGACCTGGGACATTACCGCTGCCCCTTTCCGGGCTTCTCGGTGAGCGCGCCCTCGGTGTCACGCCGGAGCACGAACCGCTGGTAGGCCAGCGCGATCACCAGCGAGATCAGGAAGATGACGACGGCCACCGCGCTGCCGTAGCCGTAGTTCCCGGCCAGCCGACCCTCCCGGACCATGTAGGTGGCCATCGTCGAGGTGCCGGCGGTGGACGCCACGTACTGACCCCAGATGATGTAGACGAGGTCGAACAGCTGCAGGGAGCCGATGATCGAGAGGAACGCCCAGACCCGGATCGTCGGGCCGAGCAGTGGCAGGGTGATCCAGCGCTGGATCTGCCAGTAGGACGCGCCGTCGATCGCCGCCGCCTCGTAGAGCTCGTCCGGGATGCCCTGCATGCCGGCGAGCATCAGGATCACGGCGAAGCCGATGTACTTCCAGGAGATGATCACCATCAGCGTCCAGATGGCGATGTCGGGGTTCGCGATCCAGTCGGTGGCCAGGCCACCGAGGCCGATCTTGCCGAGCAGGTCGTTCAGGGCGCCGGTGTACTGCAGCATCAGGCCCCAGCCGGTGCCCACGATGACCTCGGAGATCACGTACGGGACGAAGATCAGGACGCGGATCAGGGAGCGTCCCCTGATGTTCTGGTTCAGCAGCAGCGCGAAGGCGATCGACACCGGGCCCTGCAGCACCAGCGACATCACCACGATGAAGGCGTTGTGCTTCAGCGCGTCCAGGAAGTCCTGGTCGCCGAAGATCGTGACGTAGTTCTGCAGGCCCACGAACTGCGTCGGGACGCCGAAACCCTTCCACTTGAAGAAGCCGTAGTAGGCCGCCATGAACACGGGAAGGATGACGAACGTCAGGAAGACGATGATCGCCGGCCCCGACAGGATGGCGATCTCGAGTCGCTTGCGCCAATCGGCCCTGGCCCGGCCGGGCCGGTCGGCGCGGGACGGCGCCCGGTGGGCGCCGTCCCTGGCCGCCAGGGAACCCGGTGAGCGCGTCGCCAGTGCGTCGCTCATCTGGGATTCCCTAGCCCTTGGCCGATGCCGTCTTGGCTGCGGAGACGATGTCGGCAGGAGATCCCTTGCCGGCGAGCATGTTCACCACGCCGCCGTTGAGGGCGTTGCCGACGTTCTGGCCGTACATCGTGTCCAGCCACAGCACGACGTAGGACGCGTTCTGGTACGACGCGAGCACGTCCTGCAGGGCCGGATCGGTCACCACGTCCTTGGCGTCCTTGTTGGCCGGGAGGGTCTGGAACGCCTTGGCGTAACCCTCCTGGTACTGCTTCTGTGCGACGAAGTTCAGGAAGTCGGCGCACTCGGCGGGGGCGTTCTTCGAGCACGCGTAGCCGTCGGAGCCACCCATCATCGCGGACGGGTCACCCGCGCCGCCGCTCACGGACGGGAACGGGAACCAGCCGAGGTCGGGCAGTGGCTTGCCGTTGGGGGTCAGCGAACCGATCACACCTGGATCCCACGCGCCCATGAGTTCCATGGCCGCCTTGTGGTTGGCCACCATGCCGGCCGAGCTGCCCGCGCCCTGCTGGGCGGAGGTCGTCAGGAAGCCCTCGTTGAACGGCTTGGTCGCGGCGAAGGCCTTGAGGTCGTCGCCCGCCTTGGCCCAACAGGGGTCGGAGAAGTCCTGGTCGGACGCGGACTTGCTGATCACGTCCTTCGAGCAGTCCCGCAACGCGAAGAAGTAGTACCAGTGCGCTGCCGGCCAGGCGTCCTTGCCGCCGAGGGCGATCGGGGCGATATTGGCCGCCTTCAGCTTGGCGATGTCGGCGTTCAGTTCGTCGAAGGTGGTCGGCGTGCCGTCGATGCCGGCCTTCTTGAACAGGTCCTTGCTGTAGTAGATGCCGCCGGGCAGCACCGAGACCGGCATGCCGTAGACCTTGCCGTCGATCGTGAGGGCGCTGAAGATCGCGTCACCGTAGGCGGTCTTGGTGTCGGCGCTGATCTTGTCGGTGAGGTCCATCACCTGGTCGGCAGCGACCATGTCGGCCAGCTTGCCGCCGCCGCGGGCGAGGAAGATCGACGGCGCGTCGCCGGAGTTCATCGCGGTCTGCAACTTGCCGTCCAGGTCCTCGTTCTGGATGGGCTGGATGTTGATGGTGACGTTCGGGTGTTCCTTCTCGAAGGCCGCGACGGTGTCCTCCCAGTACTGCTTGCCGTCACCGGTCGTGGAGTTGTGCCAGAACGTCATCGTCACGGGCGCGGCGCTTCCGCCGGTCGTCGCCGTGTTCGTGCTGGTGGTGCCGCCGCTGCTGCAGCCGGCGACGATGAGGGCGACACCTGCGCTGAGAGCGACCAGTGCCGTGCCCTTGACTGTCTTCTTCATCGAGACCTCTCAGTCCTCCTCGACTGTCGGCAGGGGTCCCTGCCACTTTGCGATCTTGGCATCGGGGCCGGAGGAGTGTCAAACGTTTTCGATAACGTTTTCGTCACGCCTGAACGGCGTTGTCCGTCCCATGGGCTAGCGTTACCGCGTGACCATGAGCGCCCGCAGGCCGCGCCGTGCCGCATCACCGTCGCCGAACGGCGCCAGGGTGACGATCGTCGACGTCGCCCGGGTGGCGGGCGTCTCGGTGTCGACGGTCTCGAAGGTCATCAACGACCGCTACGGGGTGTCACCGGAGACCTACGACAAGGTGATGGACGTCGTGGCGGAGCTCGGCTACGAGTCGTCCCTGGTCGCGAGCAGCCTGCGCCGGCGCAGCACCAACGTGATCGGCGTGCTCGTGCCGGAGTTCGAGCCGTTCTCCGCCGAACTGCTGAAGGGCATCTCCAGCGCGGCGGAGGGAACCGGCTACGAGCTGCTGGCGTACTCGGGCAACCTCGAGCACAACCAGGTCGGCTGGGAGCGCCGGTCGCTGTCCCGGTTGGCCGGGACGCTGATCGACGGCGCGGTGATCGTCGCGCCGACCGCGACGGTCACCGACGCCACGATTCCGGTGGTGGCGGTGGATCCGCACACCGGACGCACCGGGCCCAGCACGATCGAGGTGGACAACGTCGGCGGGGCTCGCGCGGCCACCCAGCACCTGATCGATCTCGGCCACCGGCGCATCGCCCACGTCCGCGGACGCGAGGACCTGGTCTCCGCCAGCCAGCGTGAGCAGGGCTACCGCGAGGCGCTGGAGGCCGCTGGACTCCCGTTCGACCGCGCGCTGGTGCGGGTCGGCGGCTATCGGGCGCTGGAGACGACGGACGCGGCGCGTGAACTGCTCACCCTGCCCGAGCCGCCCACTGCGGTCTTCGCCGCCAACGACCTGTCCGCGATCCGGGTGCTGGAGATCGCCGCCGAGCTGGGCGTGAGGGTGCCCGAAGACCTCTCGGTGGCGGGCTTCGACAACGTGCCCGAGGCGGCGAACGCCGTCCCGCCGCTGACGACGGTGGCCCAGCCCATGCGCGAGATGGGCGCGGAAGCCGTCCGGATCCTGCTGGGACTGCTGGCGGGGGAGGCCGGCGAGGAACACCTCCGGCTGCCCGCAACGCTCGTGGTCAGGGCCAGCACCGCTCCGCTGTCAGCGTGAGCGCTCTCGAAGGAGGAAGCTGATGGTCGAAGACGTCGACGTGCCCGGGCTCACCGGCCTGGACGTGCTCGTGCTGGGCGGTAGCGGGGTGATCAGCTCGGCGGTCGTGCGGCGGGCGGCCGGCGTCGGCCACCGGGTGACCGTGCTGAACCGCGGCGTGAGCCAGGCCGAGGCGGTGCACGCGCCGCCTGAGGGAGTGCGGACGCTGCGTGCCGACCTCAGGGACGCGGGTGCCGTCCGCGACGCGCTGGGTGCGCAGGAGTTCGATGTCGTGGCGTCGTTCCTCGGCTTCGTGCCCGACCATGTCCGACAGGACCTGGACGTGTTCGCCGGGCGTACCGGGCAGTACCTCTTCATCAGTTCCGCCTCGGCGTACCAGACGCCGCCGGCCCGGCTGCCGGTAACCGAGGCGACCCCGCTGCGCAACCCGCACTGGCGGTACTCGCGGGACAAGATCGCTTGTGAGGACCTGCTGGTCGCGCAGTATCGCGAGACCGGCTTCCCGGTGACGATCGTGCGGCCGTCACACACATACGACGCGACGTCCGTCCCCTTCGATGGCGGGTGGACGGTGGTGGACCGGATGCGCCGCGGCGTCCCGGTCGTGGTGCCTGGCGACGGCACGTCGTTGTGGACGCTCACGCACACCCGTGACTTCGCCCGCGCTTTCGTCGGGCTGTTCGGACTGCCCGCGACGATCGGCAGCGCCTTCCACATCACGTCGGACCAGGCGATGCCCTGGAACGAGATCTTCCGGACGCTGGGACGCGCGGCGGGCGTCGAGCCGACGCTGGTTCACGTGCCGTCGGACGCGATCGCGGCCGTGGACGCGGATTTCGGCGCCTCGCTGCTCGGTGACAAGGCCCATTCGATGGTCTTCGACAACAGCGCGATCCGCTCGGTCGTGCCGGGCTGGCAGGCTCGCGTCCCCTTCGCCCAGGGAGCCCGGGAGATCGTCGCCTGGCACGACGCGGACCCGTCCCGCCGCCGCGTCGACGCCCGCATGGACGCCGTGTTCGATCAGCTCGTGGCGCGGTTCGCTCTCTGATCGCTGCAACGGTTTCCACCTAACGGTCCCTGAGGAGCTTCTCGTGAGGAACGAGCGGCTTCCACCAACGGTCCCTGAGGAGCTTCTCGTGAGGGACGAGCGGCTTCCACCCAACGGTCCCTGAGGAGCTTCTCGTGAGGAACGAGCGGCTTCCACCAACGGTCCCTGAGGAGCTTCTCGTGAGGGACGAGCGGCTTCCACCCAACGGTCCCTGAGGAGCTTCTCGTGAGGAACGAGCGAGAAGCGTCACGAAGGGCCGGCCGCGCTGGCGGCGCTCTCAACTCGCACGGAACGGCCCCGAATCCCGGGTGAAGGATCGGGGCCGTGGTCCGTCCGAGCCGCCGCTCGGCCTCAGGCAGGTCACTGCAGGTTGCGGAACAGCAGCGACGGTTCCAGCCGCGCTTGCTCGCGCTCGCGTTCCGAGCGCTGCCGGGCCAGCTGGTACGCGCGCCCTGTGCGAGCGCTCTGTCGCGCGAGGTGACGCGTGCGTCGTTCCTCGGAGTGGTTCGCCCAGGTGATGAGCGTGATGCCGATGCCCAGGGCGGTGCGGTCGATCAGCCCCAGTCGAGACGCTGGTCGCGATGGTGGCGAGGTGGTGGGTGTGCGCAGAATTGTGTTGTTCATGGTAATTCCCTGTCTGGAAACTCGCCGGATGGGCGAAGTATTGGATGTGCCGCGGGTGGCGGCACGCAAAAGCCACGGCATTGTCGCCGTTAGGCAGGGCCCACGTAGGAACAGGACTTCCTGATTGCCGGATGAGCCCGAGGCTGGTTCCGTCTACGGCCACCATCGTCCGGTGGCGGACTGAAACCGCTAGTCGTTCCGGGCGGAGGAGACGCCGACGAAGCCGGCGGCAAGAAGCGAGGAGTACGCTCGCGGATCTGTGTTCAACACGCCGACCTCCTTTCTGCACTTACGGCGTCGACATGAATATAGCTATCCCGAACAATGCATCGCAACCGGGGTGTGAGTGATTACGCAGTTTCACGGAGTTGTCGGCGTGGCGCGGTCTCGACAGGCTCGGCCAGCGATTGGGGGGATCGGTCGTGCTGGTCGAGCCACTGCTGCCGGCGACGAGCGGCCCCGGCCCCGGGGGGCCAGGGCCGCGTCACCGGGTCGACGCGGCGGATTGCCGCTAGCGGAGTCACATGATGCTCCGGAACAGCAGGGCGCTGTCCCAGCGCTTGTGCTCCAGCTCCAGTTGCTGCCGCAGTAGCTCCCTCTCGCGGAGGCTGATCGCGCGCTCGCGCTCGGTCTCCACCCGGAGCTCGCGTGACTGCCGGGAGTGCTCGACCCAGCGGAGCAGCGCGTTGCCGAGACGCAGCGCCAGGCGGTCGACCGGACGAGGTGGCGCGAGCGCCACGGGCGTCCCCGAGGACTCGGTCGTGTGCAGGACTGCAGTATTCATTGTGGTATTCCTTGTCGAAAAATGGGTCGCCGAAATGGCGTAAAGAATCGGCCGCGAGACGAGGCGGCGGAAAAGGTGCCGGATTACCGGTCTAGAGGCGGCGCGGACCGACGGGACGCGGAAGTCCCGGGCCTGGCAACGTGGAGGTCACCACCGACCGAGCGGTGGCGGATCGAAACCGCTAGCCGCGGAGGGCGGGAGCGACGCAGGCGAAGCCGGCGTCGGCGGGCACACCCGTGGTGCTCGGTCTGATAGCGATGATCATATCCATGCCGGCCTCCTTTCTGCTGTGTCGGCGGCGCCAACCAACATAGCGAATGCCGCAGCGGCTTCGCAACCCGCAAACGCATTCTTCTGTAGATTCCCGGGGACCGGCCTGAAATCGCTCGCCCGTCACGCATGAGGTTGGTGGCTGGGGTCTCGACAGGCTCGACCAGCCGGGCGGTGGTGGCCCTTCGTGACGCCCCGCTCGTTCCTCGCGGCTCCTCAGGGACCGTTCGGGTCGACGATCTCCAGCAGGACCTGGCCTGAGGTGACGGTGTCGCCGACGGAGGCGGTGAGGTTCGCGACCACGCCGGAGCGGTGCGCGGTGATCGGCTGCTCCATCTTCATGGCTTCGAGCACGACCACCAGGTCGCCCTCGCTGACCTCGTCCCCGTTCACCACGGACACCTTCACGATCGTGCCCTGCATCGGCGCGCTGAGCTCGTTCGACGACGGCGCCTTGGCCCGCACCCCGCCTGTGCTGCGTCGCGTGGGACGCTTCGCCGCCGCCGGCTTGAGCACCGGCGCGGAGAGGGACGCGGGCAGGCGCACCTCCAGGCGGCGTCCGTTCACCTCCACGACGTAGGTGTCCTGCTCCACGGGCTCGGTCTCGCCCATGGTGCCGACGTAGGGCTCGATCGGCGTCGCGAACTCGGTCTCGATCCAGCGCGTATGGACGCCGAAGTGCCCGTCCGCGGCGACGAACGCCGGGTCGACCAGCACCGCCTTGTGGAACGGGATCACCGAGGGCATGCCGTCCAGCACCGTCTCGCCCAGCGCGCGCCGCGAGCGGGCGATCGCCTGGGCTCGGTCGGCGCCCGTGACGACGATCTTGGCCACCAGCGAGTCGAATGACCCGGGGACGGCCATGCCAGCCAAGTAACCGGAGTCGACCCGGACGCCCGGGCCGGACGGCGGCTGCCACGCCGTGAGCGTGCCCGGCGCAGGCATGAACGAGCGGCCCGGGTCCTCTGCGTTGATCCGGAACTCGATCGAGTGGCCGCGCGCGGGCGGGTCGTCGTACCCGAGGGTCTCGCCGTCTGCGATCCGGAACATCTCCCGCACCAGGTCGAGCCCGGTGACCTCCTCCGACACCGGATGCTCCACCTGCAGGCGCGTGTTGACCTCCAGGAACGAGATCGTTCCGTCCTGGCCGACGAGGAACTCGCACGTCCCCGCGCCCACGTAGCCGGCCTCCCGCAGGATCGCCTTCGACGAGTCGTACAGCCGCGTCCGCTGCGCCTCGGTGAGGAAGGGCGCCGGCGCCTCCTCGACCAGCTTCTGGTGGCGCCGCTGCAGCGAGCAGTCCCTGGTCGAGACCACCACGACGTTGCCGTGGGTGTCGGCCAGACACTGGGTCTCCACGTGCCGCGGACGGTCGAGGTAGCGCTCCACGAAGCACTCGCCGCGCCCGAACGCCGTAACGGCTTCACGTGTGGCCGAGTCGAACAGTTCGGGGATCTCCTCCAGCGTCCGCGCCACCTTCAGCCCCCGACCGCCACCGCCGAAGGCGGCCTTGATCGCGATCGGCAGCCCGTGCTCGGTCGCGAAAGCCACGACTTCGTCCGCGCCTGCCACCGGGTCGGCCGTGCCGGGCACCAGCGGCGCGCCGACCTTCGCCGCGATGTGCCGCGCCTGCACCTTGTCGCCGAGGGCCTCGATGGCGGCCGGCGGCGGACCGATCCAGGTCAGGCCGGCGTCGACCACGGCCTGCGCGAACCCCGCGTTCTCGGCCAGGAAGCCGTAGCCGGGGTGGACGGCGTCCGCGCCCGAGCGCTCGGCGACGGCAAGAATCTTCGCGATGTCGAGGTAGGTCTCCGCCGGGGTGAGGCCGTTCAGCGCGAAGGACTCGTCCGCGAGCTTGACGAACAACGAGCCCGCGTCCGGGTCGGCGTAGACGGCCACGCTGCCCAGGCCGGCGTCCCGCGCCGCGCGGATCACTCGGACGGCGATCTCGCCGCGATTGGCCACCAGCACCTTGGTGATCGGCATCGACTCCTCCTCGGCCACTGAAGCGGAGTTTAGCGGCGCTGGTCGTCGCCGGCGGCCGGTCCGTCATCCCGGCCTCGACGGGGCTTCGTCAAGCTCAGCCAGCATTCCGGGGGCTCAGCCACGGGGTGTTGCCTGAGCTTGACGAAGGCTCGGCTGGCGTTCGGGCTTCGTCAGGCTCAGCCAGCATTCCGGGGGCTCAGCCACGGGGTGTTGCCTGAGCTTGACGAAGGCTCGGCTGGCGTTCGGGCTTCGTCAGGCTCAGCCAGCATTCCTGGGGGCTCAGCCAGCATTCCGGGGGCTCAGCCACGGGGTGTTGCCTGAGCTTGACGAA
>DAIPJC010000017.1:0-73484 GCA_036770475.1 Propionicimonas sp.
CCTCAGATCGTGTCGTCACACGATCTCGACCAACGTGCCCGGACATCACAACTAGGCCAGCGCGCCTCGGCCCGGCCGGCGCGCAGCTTCAGGCGGACACGTGCGCCTGAAGCAGCCAGCGATCCTTGGTCAGGCCGCGCTCGATCTCGACCGCGACGTCCTGGGTGGCCACGTCGTCGCCGTCCAGGCCCGCGATCGCCGCGCGGACGGTGGCCAGCGCCGCGTCGATCATGCCGACGACCTCGGCCACGGTCGCCTCCCAGCTCTGGAAGCCGGCTGCCGGCTCGGGAAGGGTGTTCTTCTTCGCGACCGTCGAAATCCGCGAGTCCACCGGCAGGCCGAGCGCGATCACCCGCTCCGCGGCGGTGTCCGCGTGCTCCTGCGCATGCTCGACCACCTCGTCCAGCAGCTCGTGGATGCCGATGAAGTTCGCCCCGCGGGCGTGCCAGTGGGCCTGCTTGCCATTGACGACCAGTGCCTCGAGGTCGACCACGACCGGCGTGAGGAACTGCGCAGCGCGCGCAGCGACGTCCGCGCTGACGGTCTCGGTAGCGGTGCGATCGGTGGTGGTTGTAGCCATGTTCGTTCCCTCTCTGTCTCTTCTCTTGGGTCCAACCACGAACGGGTACCCAAGATTCCCTCGGATTTCAGCCTAGGGCGCGGGCCACCGCCCAGTCGAAGGCCCGATCGGGGAGCAGCCTTCGAGCCGCCAGGATCGGCTTCGCCCCCAGCCCGACCGCGTAGCGCGTGCGCGGCCGGCGCGCCGCAACGGCTCGTTCGATCGACTTCGCGACCACGTCCGGGTCCGACCCGCGGTCGATCGCATTCGGCGCGGCCAGCACCCTTGCCATCCGGTTGAACCGGTCGCCGTAGGGCCCGTCGCCGGACGCCGCGGATCCCGTCTGCGCGGCGATCCCGCCCCACTCCGTCCGGATGGCGCCCGGCTCGACCACCACCACGTCGATCCCGAACCCGGCCACCTCCTGCCGCAGCGCGTCGCTCAGGCCCTCCACCGCGAACTTCGTCGCGTGGTACCACCCGCCGAAGGCGGACGCGAACCGCCCGCCTATCGATGTCACGTTGACGATCCGCCCGAACCGCTGCTCGCGCATCGCTGGCAGCACCAGCTGGGTCATCCGTGCGACGCCGAACAGGTTCACCTCGACCTGGCGGCGCGCTTCGTCCTGCGGGACGTCCTCGATCGCGCCGTACGACCCGTACCCCGCGTTGTTGACCAGCACGTCGATGCGCCCCTGCTCTTCGAGGACGCGCCCGACGCCCGCGACCATGGACGCGTCGTCCGTCACGTCGAGCGCGAGTGGGCGGACGCCGTCGGGTTCGAGTGCGGCGAGACGATCTGTCCTCCGCGCCGCCCCGTAGACGACGTGACCGGCGCGCGCGAGCCGACAGGCGGTGGCGGCGCCGATCCCCGACGATGCGCCGGTCACGATGGCGACGAGTTCCATTGGATTCCTAACTGTCTGTTTAGTTAGAAGTGTGCGCGAGGGATGTACGGCTGTCAACTAACCAGTTAGGAGATAAGCTCTGGACGTGACCGAACGCGACGCGGACGCCACGCGCCAACGACTGGTGGCCGCAGCCACCGAGGAGTTCGCCGCGTACGGGATCGCCGGTGCCCGCGTCGACCGGATCGCGATTGCGGCACGGGCGAACAAGGCCCAGATCTACCACTACTTCGGCAGCAAGGACGGCCTGTTCGACGCGGTCTTCGGCAGCCTGGTCAACGCCGCCGTCGAGAGCGAGCACTTCGACGCCCTCGACCTGCCCGGGACCGCGGGGCACATCTTCGACGACTTCGAGCAGCGTCCGGAGGTCGGCCGCCTCGTGCTGTGGTACCGACTCGAGCGCTCGGGCGACGCGGCGTCCATCGAGCCTCTGGTGCGGGCCAACGAGGCGAAGATCCGGCTCATCCGCGACGCGCAGGCGCGCGGCCTCGTCACCGACCAGTTCCCAGCCGAAGTTCTGCTCGGCCTCGTGATCACGCTCGCTGCGGCCTGGACGTCGCTGCCCCCGGAGTTCGCGACGATCGAGGCTGCCGTCCCCTCCGCCGAGCGACGTGCCCACGTGGCCAACGCCGTCGCCCGTCTGGTCGCTCCGTAGCGATGTGGGCGCGCGGCTAAGCTCCGCGCATGAGCCACGTGGTGCCGGCCCCGGACGACCGCAGGGCGTTCATGGTGGTCAACGGCCGCACCGAACAGTCCTGGGTCGATCCGTCCGACCCGCTGCGGCTCGAGTTCGAGTACGTGCAGCGCATCGCGGAAGTGCTGGACGAGACCGTGCTCACCCGGCCCGCCCACGAGCGCGTCCGCATCATCCACGTCGGTGGCGGCGGGCTCACCCTCCCGCGGTACGTCGAGGCCCGGCGTCCCCACACCGCCCAGGTCGTGCTGGAGCCGGACGAGGCCCTCACCGAGCAGGTGCGCGCCAAGCTCCCGCTGCCGCGCAACAGCGGCATCAAGATCCGCCCGGTCGACGGACGCTCAGGGGTCACCCAGCTGCCTTCCGGCTGCGCGGACGCTGTCATCGTGGACGCCTTCGACGGCGCCAGCGTCCCGGCCGAGCTGGCCACGACCGAGTTCCTCACCGAGCTCGTCCGGACGCTGCGTCCCGGCGGAGGGGCGATCATGAACCTCACCGACCAGTCCCCGTTCGCCTGGTCGCGGCGCTGCCTCGCCGGCTTCGTCGGTGAGTTCGCCCAGGTGGCGGTCAGTGCAGAAGTCCCGGTCTGGAAGGGACGCCGGTTCGGCAACCTCGTCGTCGCCGCCGGCGCGGACATCCCCGTCCAGGCCCTCGAACGCCGGCTCGCCCGGGCGCCTTTCCCGTACCGACTCCTGCACGGTCGCGAGCTGGCCCGCTGGATCGCGGGTGCCGTCCCCTTCACCGACGGCGACGCCGAACCGTCCCCTTCCCCGGCCTGGAGCCGCGGCTGGTTCTCCTGAACCACGTTCCGGCTGGTCGGGAATCACCCTCCGGCTGGTCGGGAACCACCCTCCGGCTGGTCGGGAACCACCCTCCGGCTGGTCGAGCTTGTCGAGACCCCTTGCCGCTACGGTGCTCCCATGGCGGCGCGCGAAGAGCTCATCGAACAGATCAAGACCCTGGCCGTGGTGCGCGGCCGGGTCACCCTCGCTTCAGGCAAGGAGGCCGACTACTACGTGGATCTGCGCCGCGTCACCCTCGACGGCGTCGCGGCACCGCTGGTCGGCGCGGTGATGACCGAACTCGTCTCCGACTGGGACTTCGACGCCGCCGGAGGACTCACCCTCGGCGCCGACCCGGTCGCGGTCGCCATGCTGCACCACGCCGCCCATGCCGGCGGACGCCTCGACGCCTTCGTCGTCCGCAAGGAGTCCAAGGCGCACGGGCTGCAGCGCCGGATCGAGGGGACGGACGTCGCCGGGCGGCGGGTTCTCGTCGTCGAGGACACCTCCACGACCGGCGGCTCGGTGATGACCGCGGTGGACGCCGTCCGCGAGGCAGGAGGAGAGGTGATCGGCGTCGCCGTGATCGTCGATCGCGACACCGGTGCGAAGGAGCGGATCGAGGCGGCGGGCGTCCCGTACCGCTACGCCGTCGGGCTGGGCGACCTCGGTCTGGCGTAGGCGACGAGCACCGCTGGTCGAGCTTGTCGAGACCCCGGTCGTCCGGTCTCCCTCGACCGCGTCAGGGGCGGCCATTAGGCTGGGCTGGACCGGTCGCCTGAGCGAATGGAGAAACCGGCATGTTGTGGCTGATCATCCTGCTGATCGTCGTCATCGGTATCGCGGTGTACGCGGTGTCGCTGTACAACGGCTTCGTCCGCTCCCGGAACCTGATCCAGGAGTCGTGGCGCCAGATCGACGTCGAGTTGAACCGTCGCTACGACCTGATCCCCAACCTGGTCGAGACCGTCCGCGCCTACGCCGCCCACGAGCGCAACACGCTCGAGGGCGTCACCCGGCTGCGCAACCAGGCCGCGGCGCTCGCTCAGGCCGGCGGCGGCCAGGTGACCCAGGAGCGGGCCCAGGTGGAGGAGCAGCTGAGCGGTGCCGTCCGCAACCTGCTGGTCAGCGTGGAGGCCTACCCCGAGCTGAAGAGCAATGTGAACTTCCTCGAGCTGCAGCGTGAACTGACCGCCACGGAGGACCGGATTGCCGCCGGGCGTCGCTTCTACAACGCCAATGTGCGCAACTACAACACCCAGGTCGAGTCGTTCCCCTCGAACGTCCTGGCCGGCATGTTCACGTTCGAGAAGGCCACCTACTTCGAGGTGAACGACGTCGCCGTCCGGCAGGCGCCGCACGTGAGTTTCGGTGAGATCAGCGACCGGCCCGAGTCCGCCATCCCCGAGCCCAGCAACGACCAGTTGGCAGCGGGTGCCCAGCCATCCGCGCTGCCCAATCCGCAGGCCTATCCGCAGGCTGACCCGGTCGCGCCGGCCCCCGGCGACTTTGGCGCCCCGCAGCAGCAGGGTGGGTACACCCCGCCGCAGACCGACCCCCAGCCGCCGACCTACCAGCAGCCGCCGCAGCAGCAGTAGGGGAACGCTCCCTGAGCTTGACGAAGGGTCCCTGAGCTTGGCGAACGCTCCCTGAGCTTGACGAAGGGCCCCTGAGCTTGAAGAAGGTCCTCTGCGGGCTTCGTCAAGCTCAGCCAGCATTGCATCGGTTTCGTCAGGCTCGGCCAGCACTGTGTCGGTTTCGTCAGGCTCGGCCAGCACTGTGTCGGTTTCGTCAGGCTCGGCCAGCACTGTGTCGGTTTCGTCAGGCTTAGCCAGCACTGTGTCGGCTTCGTCAGGCTCGGCCAGCGTTGCCCAGCTTCGGCTCCAGGTAGGCGAGCGTCTCGCTCGTCCCTGCGTTGAGCCGGACGGTCGCGAGGTCGTCACCCCTGGTCAGGCCGCGGTTCACCAGCACGATCGGCAGCCCGAGCCCGGACGCGTGGCGGACGAAGCGCAGCCCCGACATGACAGCCAGCGATGTGCCCGCGACCAGCAGGGCGTCCGCCGAATCCACCAGGTCGAACGCAGCCCGGATCGTCTCCCGCGGCACCGATTCGCCGAAGAATACGATGTCCGGCTTGAGGATTCCGCCGCAGACCGGGCAGTCGGCCACCACGAAGTCCGAGGTCGCCTCGAGCACGACGTCCGCGTCCGGGGCCACCTCGACATCGCCGAGCTCGGTGACCTTTTCGAGGAAGCCGGGGTTCAGTTCGGACAGCCGCGCGTCGAGTTCGGCGCGGCTGCACGTCCAGCCGCAGGAGAGACAGCGCACGACATCGTAGTTCCCGTGCAGGTCCACCACGCGGCGCGACCCGGCCCGCTCGTGCAGCCGGTCGACGTTCTGCGTGATCACGCCCCGTACGACGCCGGCCGCCTCCAGCCGGGCCAGCGCGTAGTGGCCCTCATTGGGCTCCGTCGCGTGCATGTGGTGCCAGCCCAGGTGATTGCGGGCCCAGTAGTGCCGCCGGTAGTCCGGACTGCTGACGAACTGGTCGTACGTCATCGGGTTGCGCGGCTTGGCGTCCGGGCCGCGGTAATCCGGCAGGCCGGAGTCGGTGGAGAATCCGGCGCCGGTGAGCGCGACGATTGTCCGTCCGCTCAACGTGGCGACGGCGGCGTCCAACTCCGCCTGCCCCGCGGGCGGGCGGCTGTCGCGGGCTCCGGGCATCCAGCCGATGCCTGCGCGCTGCAGGCTCAGGGCTCGACGTCCTCCGCAGCGGTGGACGCCCGGTGCCGCTGGCGCAGCGCCTCGACGATCATCGGGACAACCGACACCAGCACGATCAGGACGAGGACGAGGTCGATGTTGTCCCTGATCAGCGGCACATTGCCGAGGAAGAAGCCGAGCACGGTGACGCCCACCGCCCACAGCACCCCGCCGATCGCGGTGTAGACCATGAAGTAGCGGAAACTCATCTTTCCGATGCCTGCGATCAGCGTGACGAAGGTTCGGACGAAGGGCACGAACCGGGCCATCACCAGAGCCTGGTCCCCGTACTTGCGCAGCAGCTCATGGGTCTTGTCGACGTACTTCGGGTCGAAGACCTTGCCCCAGAATCCCGTCCGTGGTTTGAACAGCGCGGGTCCGATCAGGTGTCCGAGCCAGTAGCCGGCGATGTTGCCTGCGATGGCCGCGACCGTGAGCACGGCACAGGCCACCACCAGAACCTGCCATGGCGCCATCCCCGGGAAGGTGATGGACGGCGGCACCATCGCGATGAACATGCCCACGGTGAACAGCAGCGAATCACCGGGCAGGATCGGCCAGATCGCGCACTCGATGAACACCAGGAAGGCGACTCCCCACAATGCCCAGTTGCCCAGGCTCTGGATGATGACCTCCGGATTCAGCCAGTCCGGCAGCAGCAGGGGCACGAGGGCCAACTGGGGCAGCAGGTTCACGGCACTCAGGGTACCCTGACCGGCGTCAGCGCCCCGGGTCGCCTTCACCTCGCCGTCATCCGGGCGCTGCCGGGTTCAGGAGTCGGGAATGAGGGTGCTGTGCTGAGTGAAGAAGAGGTCACCGCGGCCAGCAGCGCCGGCGTCGGACCCCACCCGCAGCCCTGGCCGAACGACCCGCGGTACGACCGCCAGCTGCTCGCCGAGGGTGACCGGCGCAACGTGCTCGACGCCTACCGCTACTGGACGGTCGAGGCGATCGTCGCCGATCTGGACATCCGGCGGGCGCCGCTGCACGTGGCCATCCAGAACTGGGAGCACGATTTCAACATCGGCTCGATCGTGCGCACGGCGAACGCCTTCAACGTGGCGGGCGTCCACATCGTCGGACGCCGGCGCTGGAACCGCCGCGGCGCCATGGTCACCGACCGCTACCTGCACGTGCATCATCACCCGGACGCCACCTCGCTGCTGGAGTGGCTCGCCGAGCACGGCATCACCCCGGTCGGCGTGGACAACATCCCGGGCTCGGTACCTCTGGAGGGCCAGGTGCTACCTGAGCGGTGCTGCCTGGTGTTCGGCTCCGAGGGGCCGGGACTGACCGAAGAACTGGCGTCCGGCTGCGAGCGCGTGGTGGCGATCTCCCAGCATGGCTCGACCCGGTCGCTGAACGCAGGTGCGGCCGCGGCGATCGCGATGTACCACTGGGCACTGCAGTGGTCGCAGGGTCTGGCCTGAGTTGAGAAGGGACCGTCCCTTTTCGGTTCACCTTTCCCGCCACGCCTAGGATGACCGGGTGAGCGACGAGTACGGCGTGTACTACCAGCCGGGTCTGGCTGACCGCCAACTCGTCCACGCGCGCAACGGCCTGTTGTGGCAGCTGGGCTCGATGGTCGTCAGCGTCGGGCTCACCGCGGCCGCCTGGTACGTGTGGCCCGACCAGTTCGGTCCGTGGGCGCCCTGGATCATCGGGGTCTCGCTGGCCTCCGGGTTGCTGGCGGTGACGCTCAGCGTGATCCGGCTCGTCCGCGTCCGCAGGGACGCAGGGCTCGCGCGGTCCGGCCTGGCGATCGGGCTGAACCGGGACGGCATGCTGGTCGGACAGCGCTGGCTGCTCTGGCCGGAGGTGGGGTCGGTGATCGTCCGTCCCGGAGGGCTGGGTGGCTCGTCCATGCTCGTGGCGACCGGGCGCGACCGCTCGACCAGCCGCGTCGCTCTCGACTACACCGACACGATGCCCGCCACCCTGGACGCGGCCGTCCGCGTGCTCTCTGCGGGTCGCGCGTGGTTGGACCTCTCCCGGCTGGACTGAGGTCTCAGGCCCGACCAGCGCTGCGGCGGCGTCCAATCTGAGCAGGGGTTGGGCAACCCTGTCCGACTTTTGAGAGACTGTGATCGTTCTGCCTGGCGGCCGCGACGTCGCGGGCGCCGTCACCTGAGAGAGGCCAAGCGAATGCCTATTGCAAGTCCTGAGAAGTACGCCGAGATGCTGGACGCCGCCAAGGCGGGCAAGTACGCCTACCCGGCGATCAACATCACCTCTTCGCAGACCCTGAACGCCGCACTCGCCGGCTTCGCCGAGGCGGGCTCCGACGGCATCATCCAGGTCAGCACCGGCGGCGCCGAGTACGCGTCCGGCCCCACCATCAAGGACCGGGTCACCGGCGCGGTCGCCCTCGCCGAGTACGCGCACGTGGTCGCGAAGAACTACCCGATCAACATCGTGGTGCACACCGACCACGCCCAGAAGGACAAGATCGAGACCTGGGTGAAGCCGCTGATCGCGATCTCGCAGGAGCGCGTGAACAAGGGTCTCGAGCCGCTGTTCCAGTCGCACATGTGGGACGGCTCGGCCATCGGTATGGAGGAGAACCTGCAGCTGGCGGACGAACTGCTGGCGCTGACCAGCAAGGCGCACCAGATCCTTGAGATCGAGGTCGGCGTCGTCGGTGGCGAGGAGGACGGCGTCAAGGCCGAGATCAACGAGAAGCTGTACACCACGGTCGAGGACGGCCTGCGCGCCATCGAGGTGCTGGGCCTGGGCGAGAAGGGTCGCTACATGACCGCGCTCACCTTCGGCAACGTGCACGGCGTGTACAAGCCGGGTTCGGTCAAGCTGCGTCCGGCGGTGCTCAAGGAGATCCAGGACGCGGTCGGCGCCAAGTACGGCAAGGAGAAGCCGTTCGACCTGGTCTTCCACGGCGGCTCCGGCTCCACCCCGCAGGAGATCTCGGACGCGGTCGACTACGGCGTCGTGAAGATGAACATCGACACCGACACCCAGTACGCGTTCACCCGCCCGGTGGCCGACTGGATGCTGAAGAACTACGACGGCGTGCTGAAGATCGACGGCGAGGTCGGCAACAAGAAGCAGTACGACCCGCGCGCCTGGGGCAAGGTGGCCGAGGCCGGCCTGTCCGCCCGCGTGGTCGAGGCCTGCCAGTACCTGCGCAGCGTCGGCAAGACCATCGGCTGAGGTCTCGACAAGCTCGACCAATGGTTGGGAATGCGGCCCGGAGCTTCGGCTCCGGGCCGCTGTGGTTCCTGCGGAATCGCGCGCTCGATGGGTGCCCGGGCTTCGTGAGGACCCTGCGGTGCCGTCTGGTGCGCATATCCGCTGGGTTCACGCGGGCGCGGCGACTTGGAGCGCCGCCCGGGTGGCCCCGACGACGTAGTCCTGCCGGTCAAGGTGCTCCCAGCCGAAGTGGAGCACGTGGTAGCCGAAGGTCTCGAACAGGTTCCAGCGCTCCCGGTCATCGAGGAACTGGGCCGGGTCATTGTGCACCTTGCGTCCGTCGAACTCGAGGATGAGTAGCCGCTTCCGGAACCGCACGTCGGGCCACACCTCGCGGTCGCCCAGGCGCAGCGGCCGGTTGGCCACCCAGTCGGTGATGCGGGCCCGCCTGAGGATGCGGTGCAGTCGCAGTTCCGCGTACGACCAGGGGTTTTCCGCACAGGCGGCCACGGCCCTGCGGCGAGCGGTGTGTCCCGGCGAACCGCGAAGCGATGAGAGCGCGTGCGCCAACGAGTCGATGTCGGCGAGCCGGAGGCGGAGCGCCTCGCAGGCCGTGCGCCCGTCGTCGGTGGCGGCCAGTTCGACGGCCGCGTAAGCGGGCGTGACAAACCGGATGCCGTCCCGCTCATTCACGAACTCGCGCGGCACGGCTCTTCGCGAGACGGTCACGCCTCGCCGGGACCGCAGGCTCGGGTGGGCCACGAACGCCACCGGAGAAACGAGCTCCGGCAACCACAGGGAAGCCGCCGACCGCGCGTTCAGGACCCCCAGCGGGGCGGCCCACGCCGACACCGCGCGCAGCCAGGCGGCGGACGAGAAACCCGTGGGTAAATAGATGCCGGGCAGGGGAGTCTGCAGTTTGCCCTCGGCCTTCGACTGCGACAAGGCCCACCGCAGGCGTGGGTGGTCGGCAACGGCGATAAAGCCCTGCTCGGCGATCAGCGTGGAGATTCTGGTGTCCATGCCTTGCACCTTCGGCAGGCGCGATGTGAACACGTCACCCATCCACAGGCGGGGCGTCTGCGGAATTGCCCTGTGGATAAGCTCACCGGCGCCGCAGGCCGCCAGTTCGGCCATCGAGCGGGCAATCCCGCAGGAGGACCGCCTCTGCAGGTCATGGCGATGCTGGGCGGATGGCCTGGGCCGTGCTCGCGAGCAGCTCCTGCGGCACAAGTCCAGCAAGCGGAGCTTTCAGCTGGCCTTCTGGATGTGCGTCGGGGTGAACCTCGCCCTGCTCACGATCGCGAGCCGCCCTGAGTTGCTGCGGTCGGTCACCGATCAGCTCGGCTGACAATCCCCGGCCAACAGGCCGTGTCCGAGCGCGACCCGGTAAAGTAAGGCCGCAAGAGCCCGTTGGCGTTGCCGCGGGCTTGTCTCACGCAAAGGGGCATCCTCACATGCCAGGAATCGTGGTCGTCGGCGCGCAATGGGGCGACGAGGGGAAGGGCAAGGCCACCGATCAGCTGGGCGACCGGGTCGACTACACGGTTCGCTACTCCGGGGGCAACAACGCCGGCCACACCATCGTGGTGAACGGCGAGAAGTACGCGCTGCACCTGCTCCCTTCCGGCATCCTCAGCCCGAACAGCACCCCCGTGATCGCCAATGGCGTGGTCGTCGACCTGGACGTGCTGTTCGAGGAGATCGACGGCCTGAACGCGCGCGGCGTCGACACCTCCAAGCTGCTGATCTCGGCCAACGCGCACATCATCGCCCCTTACCACAAGGTCATGGACAAGGTCACCGAGCGGTTCCTCGGCAACCGCCGCATCGGCACCACCGGACGCGGTATCGGCCCGGCCTACTCGGACAAGATCAACCGCCTCGGCATCCGCATGCAGGACCTGTTCGACGCCTCGATCCTCACCCAGAAGGTGGAGGCAGCGCTCGACCAGAAGAACCACCTGCTGGTGAAGGTCTACAACCGGCGCGCGATCGATCCCGCCCAGGTGGCCGAGGAACTGCTCGGGCACGCCGAGCGCGTCCGTCCGATGGTCACCGACGTCGTGCGCGTGCTCAACAACGCCCTGGACGCCGGGCAGGTCGTGCTGTTCGAGGGCGCTCAGGCCCACCACCTGGACGTCGACCACGGCACGTACCCCTACGTCACGTCGTCCAATCCGATCGCCGCGGGCGCAGGGACGGGCGCCGGGGTCGGTCCGACGCGGATCGACCGCACCATCGGCATCATGAAGGCCTACACCACCCGGGTGGGGGAGGGGCCGTTCCCCACCGAACTGCTGGACGCGGACGGTGAGCGGCTGCGCTCGGACGGCGCCGAGTTCGGCACCACCACTGGACGCAACCGCCGCTGCGGATGGTTCGACGCTCTGGTCGTGGAGGCCGCGGTGACCGCCAATGCCTTCACCGACATGTTCCTGACCAAGCTCGACATTCTCACCGGCTGGGAGAAGATTCCGGTCTGCGTGGCCTACGACGTGAACGGCGAACGTACCTCGATCCTGCCGATGACCCAGACCGAGTTCCACCACGCCGTGCCGGTGTACGAGTACCTGGACGGCTGGACCGAGGACATCTCCGGCTGCCGTAGTTACGACGAGCTGCCGAAGAACACGCAGGCTTACGTCCGGCGCCTCGAGGAGCTCGTGCGCTGCCGGATCTCCGGCATCGGGGTGGGACCGTCCCGCGAACAGGTGGTCATGCTCCACGACCTGCTCTGACGCCGATGGCGGCGAGGAAGAGGCTGCCCACCCCCACTCCGTGGTGGGTGCCGATCCTGCTGAGCTTCCTCGGCCTGACGGCGTGTTTCCTCACGGTCGCCTACATCTCGTGGATCCGGGTCGACGGCCGGATCAGCTGGTTCGGCGTGTTCATGGTGCTGGTCAACCTCGGCGTGACCGTCGCTGCGGTCGTCGCGACCGGCATGGACGCACGTACCGGCCGGGTCTCCTGGCGCTGGTGGACGGTGCTGGGCGCGCTGGTGATCCTCAGTCTCGCGCTGTTCCCGTTGATGGGTAACCTTGCGTAGCTGTTTCCGCAGTGGGACTGGACTCGGACGTTAACAACGTGTGCCGATGGCGTCCCCACGGTTGTGATTCGCCACCGGGCCTGCCTACCGTGGAAACCAGTGGACGGGCCGATCCCGACCACACCAACGCCGGACCGGGTTTCACTCCCGGGCCGGTTTTGCTTTTCCAGCGATGTCGCGGGCGTGCTTTTCCCCGAGGCTCGCTCGTGGTGTCCCGACTCCGGGAGTCGAGAATGCCGACGCACGACCTGAAAGAAGTGGCCGGGCCCGACGAGACAACCAGACGGGAACTGGCCCGCAACCCGTACTCACCGGTGATGATCCTGCTCACGCTGATCGCCACCGGCGGGATCATCGCCTACGCGGTGTTCCTGCTGAACCCCGCCAACCGCGGCGACGCCCTTCCCTACGTGCTGGTGATCGGCGCGGAAGCGGTGCTGATCGCGCACGCCCTGCTGGCCATGTGGACGATCCTTGCCGGCTCGAAGAGCCCGCGAGACCACGCCTACTACGCCGCCCACGCCGAGTTGCTGGGCGGGGAGGTCGAGGACGCGCCACTGCTGATCGGTGGAGCTGAGGTGTCGGTGGCGGCGTTCATCACCTGCTACGGCGAGCCGCTGGACGTGATCCGGCGCACGGCCAGCGCCGCGAAGGCGATCCGGGGCAGGCACACCACCTGGATCCTCGACGACGGCAGGAGCGACGACGTGCGCGACCTCGCTGCGGAACTCGGCGTCGGCTACCTGCGCCGGCTGAGCAGCGGCGGGGCGAAGGCGGGCAACGTGAATCACGCGCTCAGCCAGGTGAAATCCGACTACTTCTGCATCTTCGACGCCGACTTCGTCCCGAAGCCGGAGTTCCTGGTCGAGACGATGCCGTTCTTCACCGACAAGGCCGTGGCCTTCGTCCAGACCCCGCAGAGCTACGGCAACCTGAAGAACTTCGTCTCCCGCGGCGCGGGCTACATGCAGACGGTGTTCTACCGCTTCGTCCAGCCCGGCCGGAACCACTTCAACGCTGCCTTCTGCGTGGGCACGAACGTCGTCTTCCGCAGGGCGGCCATCGACGACGTCGGCGGCATGTACACCGACTCCAAGTCGGAGGACGTGTGGACGTCACTGATGCTGCACGAGCGCGGCTGGCGCTCGGTCTACATCCCGGACGTGCTCGCCGTCGGTGACGCTCCGGAGACCATCGAGGACTACACCAAGCAGCAGTTGCGCTGGGCGACCGGTGGCTTCGAGATCCTGTTCACGCACAACCCGCTCGCCCCCGGCCGCCGGCTCACCCTCGACCAGCGGCTGATGTACTTCGTCACAGCCACGCACTACCTCACCGGCATCGCGCCCGGCGTCCTGCTGCTCGTCCCCGCGCTCGAGGTGTTCTTCGACCTGCGTCCGGTCACGCTGGGCACCAGCCTCGGCACCTGGGCCCTGGCCTACGCCGGCTTCTACGTGATGCAGATCCTGCTGGCGTCGTTCACGCTGGGCTCCTTCCGCTGGGAGGTGCTGCTGCTGTCCACCGCCAGCTTCCCGATCTACCACCAGGCGCTGGTGAACGCCTTCTCTGGCAAGGAACAGCGCTGGCACGTCACTGGCTCGGCCGGAAGGCGCAGTTCGCCGTTCACCTTCATCAGGCCGCAGGTCTACCTGTTCGTCTTCCTCGCCCTCACCTCGGCCGTGGCGATCTGGCGGGACGTGAACAACGCGCAGGCGTCGCTCGCGACGGCCTGGAACCTGACCAACACGGTGGCGCTCGGCGCCTTCCTCGCAGTGGCCGCCGCCGAGCACTTCCGGCGGCAGCCGGCCGCGCTGCCGGCTCGCGCCGCCCAGCCCCGGCCGCGGCTCACCGCGCTCGGCACCACGACCGAAGGAGCACTGTCATGACCTGGGAGAACCGTTTCCGACTGTTCGGCGGCGTGGTCGCCGTGATCGCGCTGGTCTTCGCCCTGACGCTGGTGTTCAACCACCGGCAGAACCAGATCACCAGCTACTTCGCCAAGGTGAACGCCGACACCTACACGATCGGTGCCGACCACGCCGGTACCGTGGTGCGCCAGCTCGTGCAGCAGGGCGACACCGTGCATGTCGGCCAGCAACTGTTCGCCGTCCAGAGCCTGCAGCTGAAGGAGGACCTCGCCAACGGCCTCGAGGTCGGCGACACCCCGGCCTACAAGGTGAACACCTCGACCGGGACGATCACCTACTACGCGGTCGCCGACGGTCGCATCGACAAGCTCAACGCCATGCAGGGCAACTCGGTGCCGGGCGGCGGGACGCTCGCGGAGCTGACCGGTGGCGAGCGCTACATCGACGCGAGCTTCAGGCTCGTGCCGCGCGACTACGCCCGGGTGAAACCCGGCGAGGAGGCCCGGATCACGCTGCCCAACGACCAGGTCATCACCGGGAAGGTGGAGAAGGTCTCAGTGGCCAGCGGTGTCGACGGCACGGTCAGCACCCTGCGGATCACGTCCACGACGCTGGCTGCCCTCGGCCAGGAGACCCTGGCCGAGCCGGGCACGCCCGTGATCGTCACGGTCGAGCTGCCGGACGCCAGCTGGTTCGCCCCGGTCACGGACGCGGTGAACGACCTGCTGCAGCAGGTGGGCCTGCGATGACCCGCCTCGCAGCCCTGATCGCAGCACTGGCCGCCCTGGCCGGATGCGCCGGCCCGCAGGCAGCCGCACCCGGCCCCGCGCCCAGCGCGTCCGCCGCGGCCCCCGTGCTGCCCGACTCCCGGGTGTCGAGCCTGGTCCAGGCGATGGTCCAGCGCACCCCCAAGAAGCTGGACGCCCAACGCCTGGCCGACGGACTGGTGCCGCCGACCAACCGGTGGTACTCGGGCCCGGTGTTCGGCACGCAGCCGCAACCGGTGTTCCCGCTGCCGCTCGGCTTCGCCCTCACGGGCGACGGCTTCGCCTTCGGCTTGCCGAAGGTGACGGCGTCTGCCGACACGATCGCGGGCGGCTACGTCGCTGACGTGAGCGTCGGCGTCGGTGCCGCGCGGTCGGTGGTGGCGACCTCCGACCCGTCCGTCGTGGGCATCGACACTCTGGCCGCGGACGGCGCCCGGCTGGGCCGCACGACGATCGCGCAGGGCTCGCCCTTCGTCTCGTGGGTGGCGGCTAAGGCGACGACCGTGACCATCCCGGCGGGCTTCGCCGCGTCCGGCGGCGTGCAGGTGGCGACGATCAACGGCACCCGGTATGCGCTGCTTGTATCGAACGCACAGGTGGACGGGACGTCGGCGAAGGTGGCCGAAGGCGGATCGCTCACCTTCTGGCCGGTGCCGGAGGGCCACGAGCCCGGTGAGTTGGCGAAGTACGCCGCCGTCCTCACCGGATCGAGCACCAGCTACCGCGTGTACGCCGACCAGGTGTCGACGACGCTGGCCTACGCCGGCGGCGACACCGCCATCGCCCGGATGACCCACCAGGGCACCGACGGGGACTGCTCGCTGGGCAGCTACCCGTCCGTCTACGGCACGATGCCGCTGTGCGCGGGCTCGTCCCTGACGTGGACGACACCACGCACGCAGGCCAGGGCGTCGCTCGACCTGAGCGGGCTGAGCGGGGACCAGCGAGACGAACTCGGCAGGCAGCTGGACGCTGACATCGCCGCGCTGCCCCCGTTCCCCGCCGACACCTACTTCGGCGGCAAGGCGCTGCAGCGCACCGCGATGCTGCTGATGGTCGCCGACCAGCTGAAGCTGACCGACCGGGCCGACAAGCTCGCCTCCGTCCTGGACGAGCAGCTGTCGAAGTGGACCGATCCGAAGGGCTGCGACCAGCGCCCGGCGTTCTGCTTCGTCTACGACCCGGAAGCCAGGGGGCTGGTCGGGCTCACGCCGTCCTTCGGCAGCGACGAGTACAACGACCACCATTTCCACTACGGCTACTTCCTGTACGCCGCGGCGGTGCTGGCCGGGCACGACCCGTCTGTGGTGCCGAAGTACGCGCCCGTGCTGGACCTCGTGGCGGCCGATATCGCCAGCTCGGGCAACCGGTCGTTCCCCGACCGGCGCACGTTCGACGCCTACGCGTCCCATTCGTGGGCGTCGGGGACGGCGCCCTTCGCGGACGGGAACAACCAGGAGTCGGTGTCGGAGGCGGTCAACGCGGACGCGGGGCTCGCGCTCTGGGCGAAGGCCTCGGGCGACACAGCGCTCGCCGACGAGGCGAACTGGATGCTCTCGCTGGAGGCGCACGACTCCGCGACCTACTGGCTGCAGCCCGACCTGACGTCCTTCCCCGGGTACCAGCATCGGATCACGGTTCTGAACTGGGGTGGCAAGCGCGACTACGCCACCTGGTTCTCGCCCGAGCCCGCGGCGAAGCTGGGCATCCTGCTACTGCCGATGAGCCCGACCTCGACCTACCTCGGCGGTGACCCGGACGCGATCCGTGCCAACGTCACGGACGCGGTCGGCGGGAACTTCGACCAGAAGTTCGGTGACAACATCCTGATGTACTCGGCCCTGGCCGGCTCGCAGGATCGTGACCGCGCCGTCGAAGCGGCCCGGAAGCTCTCCGACGGTTCGCTCGACGACGGGATGAGCCGGACGTACCTGCTCGCCTGGCTGTTCTCGCGCTGAGCGGTTCAGCTCAGTGACGCGCGCGCGAACGCTGCCTGAGCCCGGGCGAGGGCCCCGGGCGATGCCCCTGCGTGTTCGAGGGCGAGCAGGGCGGCCCCGACGATCGGCGGCTGGCTGAGCGTCACCAGGCGAGCGGACGGGGCGATCTCCGCGACACCGGTGGCGATCCTTGCTCCCAGCCGGAGGTGGCCCGCCTGCAGGATGCCGCCGCCGAGCACCACGGGAATGGCGCGGTCCGCGAGCCCCAGCCGGTTCACGCACGCGCGCACGAACGCGACCACCTCGTCCGCCTGCCGGTCGACGAGCGACTGTGCGACGTCGTCACCCGCGTCCGCGACGGCGAAGACGGTCGGTGCCAGCCGGGCCAGGTCGCCGTACTCCCGCTCGCCGAGGTGCAGCTGTTCGGTCAGGGTGGTGACCGGGACGCCGAATTCGCGCTCGAGCGCGGGCGTCAGCAGCGTGTGCGGACCGCGTCCGTCGACATCGCGGGCGGCGTGCCAGAGCGCTTCGCTGCCGAGCCCGTGACCGCCGCCCCAGTCGCCGGAGATCGCCCCGATCGCCAGGAACCGGACGCGCGCCCCATCCGCCCGCACCCCGACAGCGTTCATGCCGGTGCCGCAGATCACCGCGACGGCGTCCGGCTCGTCCGTGCCCGCGCGGAGCAGGGCGAACAGGTCGTTGTCCACGTCCAGGCCCTCCGCGGCCCACGGCAGGCCGGCCACCGCCTCCCGGTAGGCCTCCACCTCGCGAGGCAGGTCCAGCCCGGACAGGTACAGGCCCGCCCGGCGTACCTCAGCGTCCCCGGCGACCTCGTGGACGAGACCGTCGATCAGCTCGACCGAGGCCGCCAGTCCGTCGTAGTGCGGGCTGCTGCCGGGTCCGCGGACGCGTCCGGCCAGCTCGCCGTCGAGAGTGACAGCGACCGCGTCCGTCTTTGAGCCGCCGCCGTCGACGGCGACGATCACGGGTGGCTGGGGGGCGCCGGCCTGTTCGGGGGGCCCTTCGTGACGGCTCCCTCGTTCCTCGGGAGCCTCCTCAGGGACCGTCGTCGGACTCACGCCCATGGCAGGAACTTCGCGTTCGCGGCCAGCAGCAGGTCGGTGAGTTTCTCCGCGCGGTCGTGCTGCAGCACCAGGGGGTGGGCGCGCATGGCCCGCAGCACCCGGTCGCGGCCGCCGTGGACGGCCGCATCCAGCGCGAGCCGCTCGTAGCCGGCAACCGCTGCCACCAGGGCGGCGATGTCATCGGGCAGGGGCGCGACCGGTTCGGCGACGAAGCGCCCGTCGGTGAACCGGGCGGGCACCTCGACCACGTGGTCGTCGGGCAGGAAGGGCAGCGTCCCCTCGTTGCGCAGGTTCACCACGCGCGGCGGGCCGGCGGTCCCGCGCATGGCGTCCAGCAGCTCGACGGCGGCCTCGGAGTAGAACGCGCCGCCGCGCCGCTCCAGCGCTTCCGGCTTGGTGTCGACGGACGGGTCGGCGTACAGCGCCAGCAACTCGTCCTCGATCGCCTTGACGGCCTCCGCCCGGGTGGGCTCGCGCAGCTGCTCGGCCAGCACCTCGTCGTGCGCGTAGTAGTAGCGCAGGTAGTAGGACGGCACCATGCCGAGCTGGGCGAGCAGCGCCGGGGCCAGCTCGACCTCCTCGGCGAGGTCGCTGAGGTGTCCGGCCAGCATGCCGGGCAGCCGGTCCTCGCCGGCGACCGTCACGCTGCGCTCCCACGTGAGGTGGTTGAGGCCGACGTGCCCGAGCGAGACGTCGTCAGGCCGAACGCCGAGGGCTCCGGCGAACCGGCGCTGGAAGCCGATCGCCACGTTGCACAAGCCCACCGCCCGATGTTCTGCCTGCAGCAGCGCGCGGGTGACGATGCCGACCGGGTTGGTGAAGTCGACGATCCAGGCGCCAGGGTTCGCGCGCTCGCGTACGACGTCCGCGATCCGCAGCACGACCGGCACCGTGCGCAGGGCCTTGGCGAAGCCGCCCGGGCCGGTCGTCTCCTGACCGACGCAGTGCACGTCGTGCGGCCAGGTCTCGTCCTGGCGACGGGTGTCCTGACCGCCGACCCGCAGCTGCAGGAGTACGGCGTCCGCGCCCTCGACGCCCGCGATCAGGTCGGTCGTCGGCACCACCTTGGCCGGGTGGCCCGCGCGTGCGAGCATTCGTTGCGCTATGCCGGCGACTGGCGCCAGCCGGGACTCGTCCGGGTCGACCAGGCGCACCTCGTCCAGCGGCAGTTCCGTGCGCGTGAACCCGTCGATCAGCTCGGGGGTGTAGGTCGAGCCGCCGCCCACGATGGCGAGCAACATCTGTCCTCCTTACGATGCGGACGCGACGATCGCGTCCTCGAGACGGTCACGGATACCGGCCACCAGCAGCCGCCGGGCGCCGAGCAGGACGGGCTGCCCGCCGGCCCTGGCCGCCCGCACGGGTAGGTCGCGACGCGGTGCGAGGCGGGCGTGCACGAGCGACGCCAGACGGTCGCCCCCGGCGAGCCCGGTCGGACCGCCGAGCACGACTTCGGCGGGATCGGACACCGCCGCGACGACCTCCAGCAGCAGCGCGATCCGGTCGGCCAGCGAGTTCAGGGCCGGCTCGTTGCCCGGCAGCCGGGCCAGCGCGGACGCGAGGTCCTCGCCGCCCAGCAGCTCCCGCACGGCCCGGACGCCGAGGAGGTCGGTGAAGTCGGCCGCGTTCGGGTCGAGCGCTGCGGCGGACCGAGGCACCTCCAGATACCCGATCTCACCGGCGGAACCGGACGCGCCGCGCTGCACGATCCCGCCCACGTCCAGGCCGGCGCCGAGGCCGACGCCCAGCCACACGTACGCGAAGTCGGTGTCGCCGGTGGCCGCACCCTCGGCCATCGCGGCGAGCGTGACGTCGTTCTCCAGCACGACGTCGAGCGCCGTGGCCTGCTCGATCAGGGCGCGGGCGCCGCGCTCCGGCCAGCCGGGAAGGGTGTCGGTGAAGGAGAGCCGGTCCGCCTCGGTGTCGAAGGCCGCCTGGACGCCGATCGCCACCATGCTCACCGAGTCCCTGCCCACTCCCGCAGCCTGCGCCGCCGCCTCGACCGCCCGCACCACGTCGGTGGCGGGCGAGCGGACGACGCCGCTGGTCGGCAGCGTGACCACCGGATGCTCGGCGTCCGTCGGGTCGACGAGGGCGGCCTCGATCCGGTCCTCCAGGATGCTGATCGCCACCCCGGTCAGGCTGTCGGTGCGGACGCCCCAGGTGACGGCGTTCGGACCGCGCGCGCCGGTGACCTCACCGGCCGGAGCGATCAGGCCGGTCCGCTCCAGCCGCGCGATCATCTGGCCGGCGGTCGGCTTGGACGCGCCGGACAGCTCGCCGAGCTGGGAGCGGCTCAGCGGGCCGTGGGCGAGCAGCAGCCGGAACGCCGTCCGGTCGTTCCGGGTCGCCAGCCAGGCCGGGGTGCCGGCCACGGTGCTCATGTGTGGGGTGCTCATGCCGCGCCACCTTCGGCCATCTCACGACGCACCTCGTCGCGCAGCTGCCCCAGTCGATCGGGATCGGCCGCCGCCTCGCGAAGCCGCTGCGTGTACTCGTGCTGCGGGTTGAGGATCACCTCGTCGGCCGGGCCGCGCTCGACGATCCGACCGCGGTACATCACCAGGATCTCGTCGGAGAAGTGCCTCGCGGTGGCCAGGTCGTGCGTGATGTAGAGGACGCCCAGTCCCTCCGCCCGCTGCAGGTCGGCGAGCAGGTTCAACACACCGACGCGGATCGACACGTCCAGCATCGAGACGGGTTCGTCGGCCACCACGAACCGCGCGCCCGGAGCCAGCGCCCGCGCGATCGCCACGCGCTGCCGCTGGCCGCCGGACAGCTCGTGCGGACGCCGTTCCAGGTAGGAGGAGTCGAGGTGCACCCGTTCCAGCAGCCCGACCACGCGCTCGCGGACCTCAGCCGTGGCGAGCTCGGGGTGGTGTATCCGCAGCGGACGCTCGATGTGGTGGCTGATCGAGTGGAACGGGTTCAGGGACGCGAACGGGTCCTGGAACACCATCTGCACCTGGCGCCGGTAGGCGCTGTGGTCGCCGCGGAACCTCGTCGTGGCGCCGTCCAGCAGCACGTCGCCGGACGACGGGATCTCCAGCTTCGCGATGATCCGGGCGATCGTGGACTTCCCCGACCCGGATTCGCCGACCAGGGCCACCGTCCGTCCCGGCACGAGGGTGAGCGACACGTTGTCGACCGCGCGCAGGGTCGAGAATTTCAGGCCGTCGCGCAGCCGGAAGTCCTTGACCAGGTCGCGCACCTCGAGGCTGTGCTCGCTCATTCGGGTGTTCATGCCGCACCTCCCGAGGTCTCGACACGCTCGACCAGCGGCTTCGAGCCCCGGACGAAGCCCCCGCGTTCACCGGTCAGGCTCGGGAAGCTGGAGAGCAACTGCTTGGTGTAGTCGTGCTGCGGGGAGTGGTAGATCTGCTCGGCCGTCCCGGTCTCGACGATCGCTCCGGTGCGCATGATCGCGATCCGGTCGCTGATCTCGATCAGCAGCGGCAGGTCGTGGGTGATGAAGATCACCGCGAAGCCGAGCCGCTCGCGCAGCCGCATGATCTGCCGGATGATGCCCCGCTGCACGACGACGTCGAGCGCGGTGGTGGGCTCGTCCATGATCATCAGCTGCGGGTCGAGGGACAGCGCCATGGCGATCATCACGCGCTGTCGCATGCCGCCGCTCAGTTCGTGCGGGTAGGCGGACAGCCGATGGGGATCGACGCCGACCAGTTCCAGCAGCTCCGCGCACCGCGCCTCACGCGTCCTGGAGTCCATCTCCGGACGGTGGGTGGTGAACACGTCGGCCAACTGGGACCGGACGGTCATCACCGGGTTCAGCGAGTTCATCGAGCCCTGGAAGACCATCGACACCTTGTCCCAGCGGAACCGGCGCAGCGATTCGGCGTCCAGGGAGCCGACGTCGATGTCCGTCCCGGAGCGGTCGTGGAAGGTGACCTCACCGGACGTCATCACCGCCGGCGCCTTCAGCAGCCGGTTCACCCCGTAGGCGAAGGTGGTCTTGCCGCAGCCCGACTCTCCGGCCAGGCCCAGGATCTCGCCGCGGTGCAGCGTCAGCGAGACATCGCGGACGGCGTCCACCGGCGGGGAGACCTCGTAGGTGATCGACACGTGCTGCGCGGTGAGGACGGGCTCTGACGCTGGCTGAGGTTGGCCGGATGTTGGCTGAGGTTGGCCGGATGTTGGCTGAGGTTGGCCGGATGTTGGCTGAGCTTGACCGGATGCTGGCTGAGCTTGACGAAGCCCGGTTGGCCCTTCGTCAAGCTCAGGGACCACTGCTGGGGGCTCGGGGGCCACTGCTGGGGGCTCAGGGATCGTTCGTGGAGTCATGCGTACGCACCTCCTCCGGCGACGCCCTTGCCCGCCTTCGTCGCCTTGCGCTGTTGCCGCGCGGCCTTCGGTGCGAGGCGCAGCTTCGGGTTGACGATCTCGTCGATGGCGAAGTTGACCAGGGCGAGCCCGGTGCCGAGCAGGGCGATCATGACGCCGGGTGGGACGAACCACCACCAGGCGTGGGAGCCGACGGCCTGCCCGGTCTGGGCGTCGTTCAGCATGGTGCCGAGCGTGATCGAGTTCGTCGGGCCGAGGCCGAGATAGCTCAGCCCGGCCTCGCCGAGGACGGCGGCCATCACCCCGAAGATCAGTTGGGCGGCGATCAGCGGCACGAGGTTCGGCAGGATCTCGACGAAGATGATCCGCAGCCCTTTCTCGCCGGCGACCCGGGCCGCGTACACGTACTCACGCGTCCGCAGCGACCGGGCCTGCGCCCGCAGCACGACGGCCGACCCGGCCCAGCCGGTGACGCCGAGGATGAGGGCCACCAGCGTCGCGGAACGGGCGAAGTCGCCCAGCCCCTCGGTGTTCTGGACGTACGCCGCGATCACCATCACCAGCGGCAGGCCGGGGATCACCAGCATGATGTTGGTGGCCAGCATCAGGATCTCGTCCAGCCAGCTGCCGAAGTAGCCGGCGATGATGCCGAACACGATCGCGAGGAACATCGCGACCAGCCCGCCGACCAGGCCGACGTAGAGCGACTCGCGGGTGCCGGTCGCCAACTGGGCGAAGACGTCGTAGCCGAGTTTGGTCGTCCCCAGCCAGTGCTCGCCGGACGGCGGCTGCAGCCCCTTGTAGCCGGAGTCACGAGGGTCGACCGAGAACACCGGGCCGATCAGGCCGAACGCGACGATCAGCACGACGATCACGAGGCCGACGCCGAGCTTCGCCGACCACTTCGGCATCAGGTAGCGGATGCCGGCGAACCGATCAGACCTCCCACGCTCAGACGTCATTGCGCACCCTCGGATCGATCAGGCCGTACAGCAGGTCCATCAGGAAGTTCGCGGCGAGCACGGTGAGGGTGATCACCAGGAAGACGCCTTGCATCAGCGTGTAGTCCAATCCCTGCACCGACTGGATCATCAGTTTGCCGATGCCGGGGTAGCTGAACACCTGCTCGGTGACGATCGATCCGGCGACGACGAACGCCAGCGCGATACTGAAGCCCGCCAGCGAGGGGATCGCCGCGTTGCGGGCGGCGTACCGGTCCCGGATCCGGGACGGCTTGAGCCCCTTCGCCTCCGCGGTGAGCACGTAGTCCTCGCTCATCGTTGACACCATCATGTTGCGCATCCCGAGCAGCCACCCGCCGACCGAGGAGATCACGATCGTGAGCGCGGGCAGGAAGGCATGCTGCAGCGCCGAGACGACGAAGTCCCCGCTCCACTCGGGCCCGGAAGGGAAGTCGAACGGGTCATAGGCGCCGACGATCGGCAGCCAGCCCAGCTGGACGGCGAACACCGCGACCAGCACCAGGGCCAGCCAGAAGTAGGGGATCGACTGCAGCAGCGAGGTCGCCGGCACCAACTGGTCGAGCCACGTCCCGCGCTTCCAGCCGACCCACGCCCCGCCGACGATGCCGAGGATGAACGAGATCACCGTGGCGACCCCGACCATGAACAGCGTCCAGGGCAGCGCGTTGGCGATCAGCTCGACCACCGGGTACGGGTAGCGCGTGGACGACAGGCCGAGGTCGCCGTGCAGCAGCCGTCCCCAGTAGGCCAGGTACTGGTCCCACAGGGACATGTTCTTGTCCGCGCCCAGCAGGGCGTAGATCGACTGGATGACCTCTTCCGACAGCTGCCGTCCGCCGCTGGCGCGACGCAGCTTGCCGATCATGATCGCGGCGGGATCGCCCGGCATCATCCGGGGCAGCAGGAAGTTCAGTGAGACGGCTGCCCAGACGGTGACGAGGTAGAAGGCGATCCGCCGCAGGTAGAACTTCATGCCATCCTCCCTGCGGCGGCTCGGATCACTGCGCGGGCTTGAGGTTCAGCAGGACGATCGCCGGCGCAACCGAAAGATACGGCAGCGGGTCGGCGTACAGGTTGTCGTCCGTTGGCCAGCCGGTGAAGTTCTTCGTGTTGAAGAACGCCTGGGACGCGTTCAGCACCACCGGGATATAGGGCAGGTCGACGGCGATCTGGGCCTGGATCTTCGCATACTCGGCCTTCTTGGTGGCCGGGTCGTTCGTGGCCCCGGCTGCCTCGACGGCCGCGTCCACGGTCGCGTTGGAGTAGCGCGAGTAGTTCTGGCCGCGGGTCGGCGCGTCGCCCACCTTCGCCGTCGAAAGGCCGTTGAAGTACTGGTCGTAGTTGCTGAACGGGTCGGCGACGATCGACTGGGTCAGGCCGTACATGGCCAGCTGGAAGTCGCCGTTGGTGACGGGCGTCCAGTACTCGGCCTCGGAGACCGTCCGCGGGGTGATCTTGATGCCTGCCTTGCCCGCCTGCTCTGCGATCAGCTTGGCCGCGTCGTTGTAGTCGGTCCAGCCGTCGGGGGAGAAGAGGTCGAGGCTGATCTCCTTGCCGCCCTTGCCGTAGTAGCCCTTGGCGTCCTTGGTGTAGCCGGCGGCTTCGAGGATCTGGCCGGCCTTGGCCGCATCGGCGCTCTGCGGGCTCTCGGCGAGGCTCTGGTCGCTCAGCCACTGCTGGTCGCGCGGCAGCAGGACGAATGCCGGGTTCGCCTTGCCGACCAGGTTCACCCACGCCTTCTCGGCGAGCTGGCTCCGGTCGATGGCCACGTTGATGGCCTGGCGGACGGCGACGTCGGTCTGGTCGCCCTTGCAGCCCTTCGACGCGTCCGCGCACGTGATGATCGTGGTCGGGTCCTGCTGCTGGTTCATGGTGCCGATGGCGCCGCTCCCGGTGACCTCGTCAGGGTTCGCGATGAACATGCCCGTCCAGTCGATCTGGCCGGTGGTGAGCAGGTCCTGCCCGGACTGGTTGGAGTCGATGCCGAGGAACTGGACGTTCGTGATCGGGACGGGGTCCCGGTAGTTGGGGTTCGCCTCGAAGGTGTAGGAGGCGTCGGACGTGGTCTTGACCACGTAGGCCCCGGTGCCGATCGGCTTGGGGTTGGTCTCCTTCATGTAGTTGTCGATCTTCGACCAGACGTGTTTGGGGACGATCATCGTGGCGCCGAGCAGTTGCGACTCGTTGGTGAACTGCGGGGTCTTGTAGGTGAGGACGACGGTGCTGGCGTCCGTGGCCTTCGCAGAGATCAGCTTGTCGGTCTTGTTCGGCCCGTAGCCCATGGTGAACACCACGTCGTCGGCGGTGAACGGCTCGCCGTCGTTCCACTTCACGCCGGTCTTGAGCTTGATCGTGACGGTCTTGCCGTCCGCGCTGTAGGTGAAGCTGTCGCCGAGCATCGGGACGGGCGCGTCGGAGGAGAGCTGGTTGAAGAAGAACAGAGGCTCGTAGATCGGGCCGTAGGTGCCGTACAGCGCGGTGTCGACGTGGAACGGGTTGAAGTCGATGGTGATCGGGGTGGTGCTACCCGCCCAGACGCGCAGGGTGGCGGCCTTGGCCGGGACGCTGGCGGACGAACCGCTGGTCGGGGCCGGTGCGGGGGACGTACAGGCCGCGAGGGCTGTCGCGAGGGCCACTGCCGATGCGGCCAGTGCCAGTGGGATCTTCTTCACGTTCGACTCCTCACTTCGTCGGACCTGCGGCATTGCGGCCCTGGCAGGACGATAACCGAAAGGGATCTATCCGTAAACACTCTTTCCTGTTAAGCTTTGGTCACGATCTTCCGGGGAGGGACAACCCGTCCGTCCGGTGTCGGTCCGCCCAGGGGTGGTGCGTCGATCACGCCGGACGGACGGGGCAACCTCCCGTCCACCGTGCGTCGGTAGGATCACGCCGTGACGCAGACGGAATCCCCCCACCCGCTGGCCAAGCCATCCTCCCGGTTGGTGGAGTCTTCCTCCCGGCTGGTCGAGCCGTCCTCCCGGTTGGTCGAGCTTGTCGAGACCCCCCGGACGGTGCTGGTGATCGGCTCCGGCGGCCGCGAGCACGCGCTGGCGTGGGCCCTCGCGCGTGACCCGGGCGTGACCGTCCACATCGCGCCCGGCAACCCGGGCACCGCCGCGGTCGGTACGAACCACGCTGTCGATCCCATGGACGGCGAGGCCGTCGCGTCCCTTGCCGTCGAGCTGGGCGCCGATCTGGTCGTGGTGGGACCCGAGGCGCCGCTCGTGGTGGGGGTCGCCGACGACGTCCGTGACCGGGGAATCCCGGTGTTCGGCCCGTCCGCCGAGGCCGCCCGGATCGAGGGCAGCAAGGCCTTTGCCAAGGAGATCATGGAGGCAGCCGGGGTCCCGACCGCGGACGCCCGGCTCTGCCTGGACATGGGCGGGGTGCTCGCCGCGCTGGACGAGTTCGGCCCGCCCTACGTGGTGAAGGACGACGGTCTCGCCGCGGGCAAGGGCGTGATCGTCACCGACGACAGGGACGCAGCGATCCGCCACGCGGCCAGTTGCCGCACGGTGATCGTCGAGGAGTACCTGGACGGCCCCGAGGTGAGCCTGTTCGCGCTGAGCGACGGTGTGCACGTGTTGCCGTTCGAGCCCGCGCAGGACTTCAAGCGGGTCGGAGACGGCGACACCGGCCCCAACACCGGTGGCATGGGTGCCTACACGCCGCTGCCGTGGGCACCGCCGGGGCTGGTCGACGAGGTCGTGCAGACCGTGATCCAGCCCACCGTGGACGAACTGCGCCGCCGCGGCACTCCGTTCGTCGGGCTGCTCTACGCCGGCCTGGCGCTGACCTCGCGTGGGCTGCGGGTGGTGGAGTTCAACTGCCGCTTCGGCGACCCGGAGTCCCAGCCGCTGCTGACCCGGCTGAAGACCCCGCTGTACGAGGTGCTGCTCGCCGCCGCCACGGGCGAACTGGGCGGGCACGCGCCGCTGGAATGGGGGAGCGGAGCGGCCGTCGGCGTGGTGGTGGCAGCGCAGGGCTATCCCGAGGCGCCGCGCAAGGGCGACCCGATCACCGGGGCCGACGTCGAGGGCGTGTTCCATGCGGGGACGGCCCTCGACGCGTCCGGCCAGCTCGTGAGCGCAGGCGGCCGCGTCCTGACCGTGGTAGGGACGGGCGACACGCTCGCCGAGGCCCGGGATGCCGCCTATGCGAAGGTCGCCGGCATCTCGCTCCCCGGTGGCTTCTCCCGCTCGGACATCGCGCTCCTCGCTTCCCGCCCACCTGAACGAAAAGGGGACGGTTCCTTTTCCGTTCAGTTTTCCACAGGCTGTGGACAACTGAACGGAAAAGGAACCGTCCCCAATACCGTTCACCCTTCGTCAGGCTCAGGGAGCGTGAAGGCATGATTCCCGACATCCTGGCCACCCGATACGCGTCCGAGGCCATGCGGAAGATCTGGTCGCCCGAGGCGAAGATCGTCGCCGAGCGCCAGCTGTGGCTTGCCGTCCTCCGCGCGCAGGCCGAGCTGGGCGTGGACTTCGGCGGTGACGACCCGGAAGCGGTGATTGCCGACTACTCGCGAGTGGTCGAGCAGGTGGACCTCGCCTCCATCGACGCGCGCGAGCGGGTCACCCGGCACGACGTGAAGGCCCGGATCGAGGAGTTCAACGCCCTCGCGGGTCACGAGCACGTGCACAAGGGCATGACCAGCCGCGACCTCACCGAGAACATCGAGCAACGCCAACTGCTGTCGTCACTCGAGCTGGTCCGGGAGCGGATCGTCACCGTGCTGGTGAACCTCGCCCGGCTGGCCGTCCAGTATCGCGACCTGCCGATGGCCGGACGTTCGCACAACGTCGCCGCGCAGACCACCACGCTGGGCAAGCGGTTCGCCTCCGCAGCGGACGAGCTGCTGGTCGCCTTCGACCGCGTCGACGAGCTGATCGGACGGTACCCCGCGCGCGGCATCAAGGGTCCGATGGGCACCGCCCAGGACATGCTCGACCTGCTCGGCGGTGATTCGGCGAAGCTCGTCCAGCTGGAACAGAAGGTCGCCGACCACCTCGGCTTCGGCGGTGTCTTCACCGCGACTGGTCAGGTGTACCCGCGCTCGCTGGACTATGACGTGCTCACCGCGCTGGTGCAGGTGGCGGCCGGACCGTCCAGCCTGGCCACCACGATTCGGCTGATGGCCGGCCAGGAGCTGGTCACCGAGGGCTTCAAGGAGGGCCAGGTCGGGTCGTCGGCGATGCCGCACAAGATGAATACGCGGTCATGCGAGCGGGTGAACGGCCTGATGGCGGTGCTGCGGGGGTACGCGTCCATGGTCGGCGAGCTGGCCGGCAACCAGTGGAACGAAGGGGACGTGTCCTGCTCGGTGGTGCGCCGGGTGGCGCTGCCCGATGCCTGCTACGCGCTCGACGGGCTGTTCGAGACGTTCCTCACCGTGCTGGCCGAGTTCGGCGCCTTCCCCGCGGTGATCGAGGCGGAGCTGCAGCGGTATCTGCCGTTCCTGACCACGACGAAGGTGCTGATGGCTGCCGTGCGCAACGGGGTCGGGCGCGAGACCGCGCACGAGGCGATCAAGGAGCACGCGGTCGCGATGGCGCTCGCGATGCGCTCGGGCGCTGCGTCCAACGACCTCTATGACCGGCTGGCCGCCGACCCCCGGCTCGGCCTCACCCGTGAACAGCTGGACGCGGTCGTGGTCGACCCGCTCGAGCTCACCGGCTCCGCCCGCGATCAGGTGGACGCGATCGCCGCCCGGGTCGCCGCGCTGGCCGCGCATTACCCGGAGGGGGCGGCCTACACCCCCGGTGCTGTGCTCTGAGCCGGGATCGATCGCCGCGCATCAACAAAGTGTCCCGAAGCGGTCGACGTCGACGTTTTGGGGACACTTTGTTGGGATGAGCGCCGAGCTCAGGTCAGCTGTTGCGTGGTCTCCCGCACCACGAGACGCGGATGCACCACAATCTCCCGGGGCGGTTGCCCGCTGATCTGCTCCAGCGCCAGGTCGACCGCACAGCGGGCCAGTTCGCGGGCGTCCTGCGAAACCGTGGTCATCTGGACGTGGGGGATGCGGGCGAGGCGGGAGTCGTCGTAACCCATGATCGACAGGTCCTGGGGGATGCGCAGTCCGGTCCGGGCCGCGTAGTCGAGGGCTCCAGTGGCGCAGCGGTCGTTGAAGGCGATCACCGCGGTGGGGGGCACTGAACGGGTGAGCAGTTCCTGCATGCCCCGGGCGCCCGCCTCCTCGCTGAGGCCACCGGCGATGACGTCGACGTGGTCGCCGAACCCGAGCCGCTGCATCGTCCTGCGGTAGCTGGCACGGCGGTCGGCGCTGCCGGGGGCGTCGGCGCCGTCGATGTGCGCGATGCGCTGGTGCCCGAGTCCGGCGAGGTAGTCGACAGCCATCCGCAGGCCGGCCTTGTCGTCGCCGCGGACGATGCCGAGGAACGGCGCCTTGAGCCGCCGGGCCACCGAGACCATCGGGACGCGGTCGGCGAAGTGCCTGAGATCGTCCGCATGAGCCTTGACGCCGAGCACGATCAGGGCGTCGCACCGCTCCCGGATCAGGGAGTCCACAGCGGTCGGTTCGTCCCGGGTGGGCGCGACGGCGCTGAGGGCGACGTCGTAGCCGGACTCGGCGGCGGCCACGTAGATCTGCTCGACCACGTCGCCGTGGAACGGCTGCTGGAGTTCGAAGGCGATTCCGATCAGCCGGGACGACTGCTGCCGCAGCTTGCGCGCACGTTCGTCCGGCACATAACCCATCTCGCGGGCGATCCTGAGCACCCGCGCGCGGGTCTCCTCGCTGGCTCCCGGCGCGTCCCGCATGACGATCGACACCAGGGGACGGGACACGCCGGCGGCCTTGGCCACGTCGCCCATGGTCGGGCCGCGCCCGCGTCGCACGCCGCTGGCGAGATGACTGTCATCGACGGCCAACCGACTCACCCCCTCGTGCCGCAGGATCGCCGATCCTCTGGAGCGGCGTTGCCCCGCAGCCTAGGGCCGCGGGCCGTGTCCAAACTGTTATGAAAGATGTTCTGACAAATCACTTGACGCCGCTTTCGAAGTCAGCCTAGCCTAGCACGTGTTATTAGCACGTGCTAGCAAAGGAGACAGCACATGTCGGAAGACAATGGCGTCGCGGCAACCGGGGCGTCCAGACCGCTGCAGGTGGCGCTGATCGGCGCCGGCCGGATCGGCTCCAGCCACGGTGAGCTCGTGGCCAATCGGGTTCCTGGCGTCGAACTCGCGATGGTCTACGACCCGGTCGATGGGGCTGCGGAGAAGCTGGCTGCCCAGCTGCATGTCCCCGTCGCCACGCAGGCCATCGAGGACGTCTGGAACAACCCCGCGATCGACGCCGTGCTGATCGCGGCGCCGGCGCGCTCGCACACCGATCTCGTTGTGGCGGCTGCCGCCGCGGGCAAGCACGTGTTCGTCGAGAAGCCGATGGCGGTCACCCTGGCCGACGCCGATCGTGCGATCGCGGCTGCCGAGCAGGCCGGTGTGATCCTGCAGGTCGGTTTCAACCGCCGCTTCGCCGCCGGTTTCGCCGCCGCCAGGGCGAAGGTGGACGCCGGGGTGGTCGGGACGCCGCAGCTGCTGCGTTCGCTGACTCGCGACCCTGGCCCCTTCCAGGCGGATCCCGCTCGGATCCCGCAGTGGACGATCTTCTTCGAGACCCTGATCCACGACTTCGACACGCTGTGCTGGCTGAACCCGCAGGCCCGTCCCGTGCGGGTCACCGCGCTGGCCGACGCCCTGGTCCGTCCCGACGCCAAGCCGGGCGGACACCTGGACACCGCCGTGGTCACGATCGAGTTCGACAACGGCGCGATCGCCGTCGCCGAGGCCAACTTCTGCGCGATGTACGGCTACGACGTCCGCGGCGAGGTGTTCGGATCGGCCGGCATGGTCACCGCAGGTGACGTCCGCTCCAGCGACCTGACCACCTATACGGCCGATGGCATCAGCATCGACACGTCCCGGCGGGACACCGACCTGCTGCGCGCCGCCTACCTCGGCGAGTTCGAGGCCTTCGCCGACGCAGTCCGCGCCGGTGGCCCGTCCCCGGTGCCCGGGTCGGCCGCGCGCACCGCCCTGTCCATTGCCCTGGCCGCGATCACCAGCGTTGAGGAGCGCCGCGGCGTGACCATCGAGGAGATCGAACGATGAGCTACCAGTTGGCCGCCAGCGCCGAAATGCTGTACCTCGACCTGCCCTTCACTGAACGAGTTGCCCGCATTCACGACCGTGGGCTCCTCGTCGAGATCTGGGACTGGTCGACGAAGGACATCGACGCCCTCGCCGCGTCCCCGGCCCGGATCGTGTCGATGACCGGCTACCTGACCGGCACCCTGACCGACGACGACGGCATCGCCGAGTTCCTGACGACCGCCGAGCGGTCGCTGGCGATCGCCGAGCAACTCGACTGCCCCAGCCTCAATGTGCACGGCACCGGCCTGGGCGACAGGGGTCTGCCGGTGAAGCCGGTCGAGGTCGTCACACCGGCCATGTGGCTGCGCGCGGCCGACACCCTGCGCCGGCTGGCCGACCTGGGCGAGAAGTACGGGCGGGTGTTCACCCTGGAGAACCTCAACCTGCCCGTCGACCACCCCGGGACGCCGTTCGCCCTCGCCACCGACACCCGGACGCTGGTCGCCGCGGTCGACTCCCCACACCTGCGGATGAACCTCGACCTGTACCACGCCCAGATCGGCGAGGGGAACCTGATCGAGCTCGTCCGGGCCTGCCAGCCATGGATCGGCGAGATCCAGGTCGCCGACGTTCCCGGGCGCTGCGAGCCCGGTACCGGCGAGGTCAACTACGCCGCCGTCGCCCGGGCGCTGAAGGAGATCGGCTACTCCGGCGTCGTGGCGATGGAGGCCTGGGCGAGATCCGACTCGGACGCGGCCCTCGACGCCTTCTGCGCAGCCTTCGCGTGATCGGTGCCCGATGACAGGAGTGAGCTGATGAGCGAGCAGTACCTGGTGGAGATGGAGGACATCACCGTCCGCTTCCCCGGCGTCCTGGCGCTGGAAAACGCCCGGATCAACGTCAGGCGTGGCGAGGTCCACGTCCTGCTCGGCGAGAACGGCGCGGGCAAGAGCACGATCATGAAGGTGCTGGCCGGTGTGTACACCGACTACGAGGGCCGGATTGTGTTCAAGGGCGAGGAGATCGTCGCCCGCAGCATCGACGAGCAGCGCGCCAGGGGCGTCAGCATCATCTTCCAGGAGATGAACCTGCTGAAGAACCTGTCGGTAGCGGAGAACATCTTCATGGGCAGGCAGCCGACCACGGCGGCCGGCGGCGTGGACTGGAAGAGGATGTACGCCGGAGCCAGAGAACTGCTCGACTCGATCAACTCGGATATCCCCGAACACGCTCTGATCAGTGATCTCAGCGTCGGCCAGATGCAGATGGTGGAGATCGCCAAGGCCCTCTCGTTCAAGTCCGACATCGTGATCATGGACGAGCCGACGTCCGCCCTCACCGAGAAGGAGGTCGACGCACTCTTCGCGATCATCGCCCAGCTGAAGAGCCAGGGCGTGGCGATCATCTACATCTCCCACCGGCTGGAGGAGATCCTCCGGATCGGCGACCGGGTGACGGTGTTCCGCGACGGCGGGTACATCGACACCGTGTCCACCGAAGGCCTCACCACCGACCGGATGGTCGCGATGATGGTCGGCCGGGAGATGACCGAGTACTACCCGAAGGTCGAGGTGGAGCCCGGCCGGGTCATGGTCGAGGCGCGCGACATCGTCCAGGGTCACCGGCTCAAGGGCGTCTCGTTCCAGGCCAGGGCCGGCGAGATCACCGGGTTCTACGGGCTGATGGGCGCGGGCCGGACGGAGCTGATGCGCTGCGTCTTCGGCGCCGACCCCTTCACGTCCGGCCAGATCCTGGTGAAGGGCACCGAGCAGCACCTCACCAGCTGCGAACAGGCCAAGCGCCTCGGCATCGCCCTGCTCACCGAGGACCGCAAGAACCAGGGCCTGATCCTGAACTTCGACGTCAACACCAACATCTCGCTGGCCAACCTCGACACCGTGATGGGGTCCTTCGGGATCAACCGCGCCAAAGAGGACCAGAACAGCCAGACCCTGGTGGAGGCGGTGCGGGTGAAGACGCCGTCCCTGCGCCAGCTGGTGAAGAACCTGTCCGGCGGCAACCAGCAGAAGGTCGTGATCTGCAAGTGGCTCAACACGACCGCCGACATCGTCATCTTCGACGAGCCCACCCGAGGCATCGACGTCGGCGCGAAGGTCGAGATCTACCGGCTGATCAACTCACTCAAGGAGGCCGGCAAGGCGATCATCGTCGTCTCCTCCGAGCTGACTGAGTGCATGGGCGTCAGCGATCGCATCTACGTCATGCACGAAGGAGAGATCACCGGCCTGATCGAAGGATCCGACATGGCCGGTCTCACTGAAGAGACCGTCGTCTCCTACGCGACCGGCGCGCTCCGCAACGTACCGAAAGGCAATGACCCGCAATGAAAGAGAACGTCCTGGCCCGATTCGCCCGAATCGACAAGTCCAACATCACGCCGGCCATTGTCCTGGCAGCCCTGTGCATCGTCCTGGCGATCATCTCGCCGACGTTCCGCACCGAGCAGAACCTCGTCAACATCCTGCAACAGGTCACGATCAACGCCATCGTCGCGCTCGGCATGACCCTGGTGATCTTCACCGGCGGCGTGGACCTCTCGGTGGGCTCGGTCGTCGGCTTCACCGGGATCGTGATGGGCCTGATGATCGTGAACAACGGGATCTCGCCGCTGATCGCCGTCCCCGTCGCGATCCTCATCGGCGCCGCGTGCGGGTTCGTGAACGGCATCCTGATCTCCCGGCTCAAGCTGCAGCCGATGATCGCCACCCTCGCCATGATGAGCATGGCGCGCGGCGCCGCGCTGACCCTGGCGAACGGCCGGACGATCACCGGCTACAGCAAGGAGTTCAACTGGATCGGCCAGGGCACGATCCCCGGCACGGACATTCCCGTCCAGATCCTGCTCATGCTCGTCCTCTACGTCGGTATCTACTACCTGATGAAGTACCGCAAGACCGGTCGGTACATCTACGCGATCGGCGGCAACGAGGAGGCCACCCGCCTGTCCGGCATCAACGTGGTCAAGTTCAAGACGCTCACCTACGTGCTCGCGGGCAGCTTCGCGGCGCTGGCCAGTTTCGTGCTGGTGGCCAAGCTCAACTCGGCCCAGTCGATCGCCGGTCAGGACTACGAGCTGGACGCGATCGCGTCGGCCGTGATCGGCGGCGCGAGCCTGCTGGGCGGGTCGGGCAACGTGTGGGGCACCCTGATGGGCGCGATCATCATCGGCGTCATCCGGAACGGACTGAACCTGCTGAACGTCGACTCGAACCTCCAGAAACTGATCCTGGGGATCATCATTCTGATCGCCATTCTCACCGACGCGCTGCGCAACCGGAAACGCGCCTGAGGCGTCCCGCCACGGCAGGGCATCGTCCCCTGTTCCCCGAATCCCGCCGGGTCTCCGAGCGGGCGAGAGAAGAACCCCATCAACCGATGGGCGACAACGAAGCGAATCTCCCGAACCAAGGAAAGGACCGAGATTCATGAAGAAAACCCTGTTGGCCGCGCTGCTCACCGCGGGAATGCTCTTCACCGCCGCATGCACGTCCACCCCCGCGGCGACCGGCACCGGTTCGCCGGACGGCTCGGCGGCGGGCGGCAAGACGAAGATCGCCTACATCGTCAAGGCCATGTCCGACCAGTTCTGGATCGATATGAAAGCGGGCGCGGAGAAGTCGGCCGCGGCCAACAACGTCGACCTGAGCTTCCAGGCGCCGGCGAAGGAGACCGACGTCGACCAGCAGATCCAGATGGTCGAGAACGCGATCGCATCGAAGGTGAACGCGATCATCCTGTCCGCGGCCGACTCGAAGGCGCTGATCCCGTCCATCGTGAAGGCAAACCAGGCGAACATCCCGGTCGTGCTGGTCAACGACACCATTGACAACGACGCCCTGTCCGCCGCCGGCGGCAAGGTGGCCACCTACGTCGGCATCGACCAGAAGGCGTCCGCTCAGCTGGCCGGTGACTACGCGGTCAAGAACGTCAAGCAGGGCAACGTCGTGCTGCTCGAGGGCATCTCCGGCGTGCAGGCCCTGCAGGATCGCCTGGACGGCTTCAAGGACCCGATCACCGCGGCAGGCACGTTCAAGATCGTCGCGTCACAGACCGCCAACAACGACCGCAACCAGGCGTTCAACGTGATGCAGAACATCCTCACCTCCAACAAGGACGTGAACGTGGTGTGGGCGGTGAATGCCGAGATGGGGCAGGGTGCGATCCAGGCCATCAAGCAGACCAACTACGCAAACCCGGTGGCGGTGTTCGACTTCGACGCATCGGCCGACGACATCCAGGCGATCAAGGACGGCACTCTCACCGGCACCGTCGCCCAGTTCCCGAACCTGCAGGCCGACGGCGCGATCAAGGCCGCGCTCGACGCGCTCGCGGGGAAGACCCTCGAGGCGCACACGGTGACCAAGGCTGAGCTGATCACCAAGGACAACGTGGCCGCCTTCGAGGCCTCGAAGAGCTGACCGATCCCCTCCTGGTGGTGGCCCCGCGGCCCTGGCGGGGCCGCCACCGACCCCAATCCGTTTGCCATTCCGAGGAGGCAGTCGTGACCGACCGCGCGGACGCTGCCGCCCTGGGCCTCACGCTCGACCGCACGAGCCCCGTCCCGCTCTATCACCAGCTTGTCGAGCAGTTGACGCTCGCCATCGAAGGCGGGGCGCTGAAACCGGGGGAACTGATCGAGCGGGAAGATCTGCTCGCCGCGCGGCTGGACATCTCCCGCCCCACTCTGCGCCGTGCCCTGGGTGAGCTCGCCGAGCTGGGGCTTCTGGTCCGGACGCGCGGGGTCGGCACCATCGTCAAAGCTGGAACCGCGCCGGTGACGTCGTCCTCCGCTGGTGGTCGCTGTCCCACCGGTGGTCACCGGCCGGCAGATCGACGGGCGCGCACGCAGCTGCTCAGACTCGAGCTCGACCGCATCGACGCCGACGTGGCCCGCGAGCTGGGGCTGCCGGAGCACAGCCCCCTGATCTACCTGGAAGAGCTGCTCATCCTCAACGGCCGGTCCGCCGGGATCCGCCGTACCTGGCTGTCCAGTGAAGTCGTCAACCCGCTGCCGGATCTGGTCATGGCACCGCCGCGGCGGATCCTGAGCGAGGCGGGTCATCCCGTGGCGTCCGAGCGTCGGACACTCGGCTTCCGCGCGCCCGACGCGACCGAACAGGCCATCCTCGGCGTACGGGATCCCGACCCCGTCTTCACCGTGGTCGGTCTGGCGTTCGACGTGAGTGGGGCGCCCGTGGAGAGAACAGCAACCAGCTACCGCAGTGAGAGCGACCAGTACGACACGCTCCTCGCGGCCAGCTGAACGAAGGAGAAGGACATGCCTGTCAACGTAGGCGTCATCGGTGCCGGCATGATCGGTGCCGAGCACGCCCGCCGTCTCGCCACGGAGATCTGCGGATCGCAGCTCGCAGCGATCTACGACGTTGCCGCCGACCGCGCTCGACAACTCGCCGACGAACTCGGGTGCGGTGTTCGCGATTCGGCGGAGGCGCTGATCGCCGACCCCGCGGTGGACGCGGTTATCCTCGCCTCGCCGAGTCCGCTGCACGCCGTACAGACCTTGTGCTGCGTCGCGGCGGGAAAGCCGGTGCTGTGCGAGAAGCCCCTCGCCACGAGCGCCGAGGACGCAGCGAGGATCATCGAGGCGGAGGCGGCAGGCAGCCGACGCCTCGTGCAGGTCGGGTTCATGCGCCGCTACGATCCGGCCCTCCGCGGCGTCCGTGCCGCAGTGGCTGACGGTGTGATCGGGGAACCACTGCTGGCGCATGCCGTCCATCGCAACCCGGCGGCCGCACCGGGGTTCCGCAGCGAGATGGTGCCGACCGACGTCCTCATCCACGAATTCGACCAGTTCCGCTGGATCTTCGGTCAGGAGGTGATCGCGACCACCGCGGTTCGCGTCCGCAGCACTCCGGGTGCCGGCCCCGAGCTTCGTGATCCACAGGTGCTGCTGCTCGAGCTGGCTGACGGGGCGCTCGTGGAGCTCGAGGCTTACGTCACCTGTCAGTACGGCTATGACGTGCGCTGCGAAGTGGTGGGCAGTCGCGGTGTGGTGCAACTCGAGAACCCCGCGGTGACCCCGCTCTCTGTGGACGGCGCGCGCCGTGTTCCCGTGCCCGCGGACTGGCGCGCCCGCTTCGCCGAGGCCTACCGGATCGAGCTGCAGGAATGGGTGAACGGGCTCGCCGGCGACCGCGTCGCCGGCCCGAACGCCTGGGACGGGTACGCGGCAGCCGCCGTCGCGGACAGTGCGGTGGCTTCGCTCCACTCGGGCGTCCGGACACCAGTGGAGCTGATCGCGAAGCCCGCGTTCTACGACTGATCCCCAGCGGGCTCCGAGTTTCCGTGCGCCTCCGCAACGATCACGGGTGTCGCTGCGTGTTGTGGACGTCCGGAGTCGAGGAGGCGCGATGAATCGCCGGGATCTGTTCACTCTCACCGCGGCGCTCGGCGTCGCGGGGCTCTTGCCCGGGTGCGCTTCGGGTCAGCTCTGGGCGGGGCCGGCGAACCCGCTGCCTCAAGGGACGGACGGTGACGCGAGCCGGTCTGCGAAGGCCATCGCGAGTTTCGCCACGCGGCTGTTCGGCAGGTTGGGCGAGGGGAACGTCGTGTTCTCGCCGTGGTCGATCGCGATGGTGCTGGCCATGGTCCGCGAAGGTGCCGTCGGCGCGACCGCGGCCGAACTCGACCACGTTCTCGGTGCGGCCGCACCGCAGTTCGGCGACGACCTCGCCACGGGAACCCGCGCGATCCTCACCGGGCGCGGTGAACTCCACGTTGGCAACTCCTTGTGGGGGCAGCAGGGACTCACGTGGCAGCAGCCGTTCCTCGACCGCCTCGGAGGGACGTACGCCGCGCCGCTGCGGCGGGCCGACTTCCGTACCGCGACGGAGCCTGCGCGACAGCAGATCAACGCATGGGTGGGCCAGCAGACTGCGGGGAAGATCCCGGAACTGCTCGTTCCCGGGCTGATCGACAACTCCACCCGACTCGTGCTGGTGAACGCCCTGCACTTCAAGGCGCCCTGGGAGCAGCCGCTGGTCGAGCGTGGCAGCCAGCCCTTCACGACTGCCGCGGGCGCAGTGTCCGTGCCCACTCTTGCAGGTGGGGGTGTCTGGCCGTGGCTGGAGAAGGACGGCGTCCGTGGTACCGCGGTGCCCTGCGAAGGCCTCGACTTTGCGCTCGCGGTCGTGCTGCCCAAGGACCCGACCGCCCCTGTCGACGCCACGGTGTTCGGCGAGGTGCTCGCCGCCTCGTCCGCTCCGGTGACCGTGCAGCTGCCTGCCTGGAAGTTCCGGCTGAACGTCATGCTCACGCAGGCATTGCAGCAGCTCGGGATGCGGCTCGCCTTCGACCCGAACAGCGCCGATTTCAGCGGCATGACCGACACTGAGCGGCTCCACCTCAGCTTCGTCGTGCACGAGGCGCTCATCGAGGTGAACGCGAAGGGCATCGAAGCCGCGGCCGCTACCGCCGCGGGCATGGCGGCGGCCGGTGCCGCGGCGGAGCCGGAGCACCTGGTGCTCGACCGTCCGTTCAGCTATGCCCTCATGCACGTCCCGACCGCGACGCCGCTGTTCGTGGGACGCGTCGCCGACCCGACAGTGGAGAGTTCCGGGTAGCCCGTCCATCGCAACCGGACTGGCTGTGCATGCGAATCGGACGCCTGAAAGCCCCGCAACGATTGTTCAGCCGACCCAGACCCGGGCGTTGCGGAACATCCGAAGCCACGGGCTCGGCGCGTCGAGAGGCCCGGTGGTCCACGACAGTTGGGCGTTCCTTGCGACCCGTTCGGGGTGGGGCATCATCGCGGTGAACCGGCCATCCGGCGTGGTCACGGCGGTGAGCCCTTCCGGCGAACCGTTGGGGTTGGCCGGGTACGCGGTGGCTGGCGTCCCGTCCGGCATGCTGAACCGGGCCGAGCGGACGACCGCCTCCGCGTCTCCCTGGACAGAGAAGTCGGCGAGACCCTCGCCGTGGGCCACCGCGATCGGGACGCGACTGCCCGCCATGCCGGTGAAGAACACGGACGGAGAGTCGAGCACCTCCACCAGCGACAGGCGGGCCTCGAACTGCTCCGACCGGTTACGGGTGAAGCGCGGCCAGGCGTCCGCGCCAGGAATGATGCCGGCCAGCGCCCCGAACATCTGGCAGCCGTTGCAGATGCCCAGCCCGAAGGTGTCCGGGCGGGCGAAGAACCCGCTGAACATCTCGGTGAGCCGCGGGTTGAAGAGCACCGAACGCGCCCAGCCCTCGCCGGCGCCGAGCGTGTCGCCGTAGGAGAACCCGCCGCAGGCCACGAGCCCGACCGCGTCGGACAGGTCGAAGCGGCCGGACTGCAGGTCCGTCATATGCACGTCCCAGGCCTCGAAGCCCGCGCGGTCGAATGCGAACGCGGTCTCGACGTGGCTGTTCACGCCCTGCTCGCGCAGGATCACCACTTTCGGGCGGACACCGCTCGCGATGTAGGGCGCCGCGACGTCGTCGTCCGGGTCGAAGGTCGGCGCCACTACCAGGCCCGGCTCATCCGAACCGAACGCCGCGTGCTCCTCATCGGCGCATTCTGGGTTGTCGCGCAGGGACGCGATCCGCCACGAGACCTCGTCCCACGCCTGGGCGAGGTCGCGGAGGTCTTCGTCGAGGAGCAGGGCTTCGTCAAGCTCAGCCACCATCGATGTTCCCTGAGCCTGACGAAGGGCGACCCGGACGCGCCGGTTGCTCATCGTGTGTCCGACCACTCGGCTGAGGTCGCCCAGTCCGTGGGCTCCCAGGACCTCGAGGACGCGGCCCTCGTGCTCCGGCTCGATGCCGAGCACGACTCCCAGTTCCTCGCTGAACAGCGCGGCGACACCGTCTACGTCGAGCTGGACGCCGGTGCCGCCGGCGAACGCCATTTCGCAGACGGTCGCCCACAGGCCGCCGTCCGATCTATCGTGATAGCTCGTCACCAGATCGTCCGACCGCAGTTCGGCCAGGGCGGAAGCCAGCGCCACCAGCCGGGACGGGTCGTCCAGATCGGGCACCACGTCGCCGAACTGGCCGGTGACCTGGGCGAGCATCGAGCCACCGAGCCGGTTCCTGCCCGCCCCGAGGTCGACGAGCACCAGCACCGAGGCTTCGTCACTTCGACGGGGCTCAGTACAGGCAAGCTCAGCCGCCGTTCCACGAAGTTGGGGGGTCCAGGTGCCCGCCACGCTCGGCAGGGACGCGAACGCCGACACCACCAGCGACACCGGGGAGGTCACCTGCTTCGACTCGCCGGAGGCGTCCGTCCAGCGGGTGCGCATGCTCAAGGAGTCCTTGCCGACCGGGACGCCGATGCCGAGCGCCGGGCACAGTTCCATCGCGACGGCGTTCACGGTGTCGTACAGGGCGGCGTCCTCGCCCGGCTCGCCGCAGGCGGCCATCCAGTTGCAGGACAGCTTCACCCGCGACAGGTCGTCGACCGGCGCCGCGAGCAGGTTGGTGAGCGCCTCACCGACCGCCATCCGACCGGACGCGGGCGCGTCCACCGCGGCCAGCGGCATCCGCTCGCCGGAAGCCATCGCCTGCCCGGCCAGCCCCGAATGGTCGCTGAGCGTGACGGCGACATCCGCCACCGGAACCTGCCAGGGTCCGACCATCTGGTCACGGTGGTCGAGGCCGCCAACCGTCCGGTCGCCGATCGTGATCAGGAACCGTTTCGAGGCCACGGACGGGTGCCGCAGCACGGCGTAGGCGGCATCCCGCAGGCCGATCTCTTCCAGGTCCAGCGGCGGGGCCGAGCGGGGGATGCGGCTGACGTCGCGGGTCATCCGCGGCGGCTTGCCGAGGAGCACGTCCATCGGCATGTCGATGGGCCGGTCGTCTCCGTCGCCGTCGTCCGCGCCCGGCGCGAGCACGAGTTGGCCGTCGTCCGTGGCGACGCCGACGACCGCGTAGGGACAGCGCTCGCGCGCACAGAGCGCCGCGAAACGGTCCAGATCGTGCGGTGCGATCGCCAGCACGTAGCGCTCCTGGCTCTCGTTGCACCAGATCTCCTTCGGCGCCAGCCCGGACTCCTCCACGGGCACGGCCGAGAGATCGAATCGCGCGCCCAGCCCGGCGCCGTCGACGAGCTCTGGGAAGGCGTTCGACAGCCCGCCTGCGCCGACGTCGTGGATCGACAGGATCGGGTTGTCGGCGCCGAGGCCCCAGCAGTGGTTGATGACCTCCTGGCCGCGGCGCTGGATCTCGGGGTTGCCCCGTTGCACGGAGTCGAAGTCGAGCTCGGCGGCGTTCGCGCCGGCCGCCATCGAGGACGCCGCGCCGCCGCCCATGCCGATCCGCATGCCCGGGCCACCGAGCTGGATCAGCAGGGTTCCTGCGGGAAAGGCGACCTTGTGCGTCTGGGACGCGCTGATCGAGCCGAGGCCGCCCGCGCTCATGATCGGCTTGTGGTAGCCGCGGCGGACGCCGTCCACCGTCTGCTCGTAGACGCGGAAGAAGCCCCCGAGACCCGGCCGTCCGAACTCGTTGTTGAACGCGGCAGCGCCCAGGGGGCCGGCGGTCATGATCTCCAGGGGGGTGGCGATGTGATCGGGTGCGCCGTAGCGCTCACGCTCCCATGGCTCGTCCGTGCCGGGCAGGTTGAGGTTGGAGACGGCGAAGCCGGTCAGGCCCGCCTTCGGCGCGGAGCCGCGTCCGGTCGCGCCTTCGTCGCGGATCTCCCCGCCTGCGCCGGTGGCCGCACCGGGGAACGGGCTGATCGCCGTGGGGTGGTTGTGGGTCTCGACCTTCATCAGCACGTGGACGTCGTCGGCACGCGCGGCGTAGCGGCTCGGACCGCCTGACTCCTCCGGCGCCCAGCGGTCGACGCGGCCGCCCTCCATGATCGATGCGTTGTCGGAGTAGGCCACCACGGTGCCCTGGCCCGCGACCTGTTCGGTGTGCCGGATCATCCCGAACAGCGACCGCTCCTGCGGCACGCCGTCGACGACGAAGTCGGCGTTGAAGATCTTGTGGCGGCAGTGCTCGGAGTTCGCCTGGGCGAACATCGTCAACTCGACGTCGGTCGGGTTGCGGCGCAGGTCACCGAATGACGTGACGAGGTAGTCGATCTCGTCGTCGGACAGGGCCAGGCCGAAGGCGACGTTCGCCTCCTCGATGGCGCCCCTGCCGCGTCCGAGGACGTCGACGTGGGCCATCGGCTCGGCGTCCCGCGACTCGAACAGCACGGACGAGGCGTCGGCGTCGGCGAACACGGACTCGGTCATCCGGTCGTGCAGCAGGCGCGCGCAGGCGTCCCAGTCGCCGGGGTTGAGGGGCGCATCGGCGGCGATCGTGTACTCGACCACCCGCTCCACCCGTCGGATCGGCACCCCGCAGCTGTGCGCGATGTCGGTGGCCTTGGACGCCCAGGGCGACAGGGTGCCCAGGCGTGGGGCGACGACCACGGTCGAGATGGCACCGCCGGTCGCTGCTGCACCCGCGGGCGGTCCGTAGGTGAGCAGCCGGCGCACAGTGTCGGTGGTCTCGGCATCGAGTCCGGCGTCGCTGGCCACCCAGTGGACATACCGGGCGCTGACGGCCGACACGCTCGCCGCGGCCTCCTGCAGGCGCTGGGCGAGCGCCGTGGCCCGGAACGGAGACAGGGCATTGCCACCCCCGAAGCTGGTCAGCACGAACGCGTGCGGTCGGGGCATGGCACCTCCGGGTCGGCTGTACGGCGGCACAAGGCTAACGTTCCGCGCTCGCCACGGCCGCTGCCCTTCGGTTGGCGAGAACTCCGGTCGGTCCCGGACGTGCCCGAGCGCCTCCAGAACGGTCCCTGAGGAGCGTCCGTGAGGAACGAGCAGACGCGTCACGAAGGGCCGCCGCGGAACGCGGGCCGGAGCTGGCAATAGGCTGACGGCGTGCTCGACAACCCGATCCACGCCGGCAAGGTGCGCCGGCTGTACGCCTGGCCAGGCGATCGCATCCTGATGGTGGCCACGGACGCCATCTCGGCCTACGACCACGTGCTGCCCACACCCATCCCGGACAAGGGTGCCGTACTCACCCAGCTCTCCCTGTGGTGGTTCGACCAGCTCGCCGACCTCGTCCCCCACCACGTCGTCTCCACCGACGTCCCTGACGAGGTCGCCGGCCGCGCCCTGGTGGTGGAGAAGCTGGACATGGTGCCGGTCGAGTGCGTGGCGCGCGGCTACCTCACGGGCTCGGGCTGGACGGAGTACCAGCGGTCGCGCTCGGTGTGCGGCGTCCCGCTCCCAGAGGGACTGCTGGACGGCTCGAAGCTGCCCGAGCCGATCTTCACGCCGGCCATCAAGGCGCCGATGGGGGAGCACGACGAGAACGTCGACTTCGCCACCATCGTCGAGCTCCATGGCGCTGACCTGGCCTCCCGGCTCAGGGATGCCACCCTCGCGCTCTACGCCCGGGCTGCGGAGTTGGCTTCGACAAGGGGAATCATCCTTGCCGACACCAAGTTCGAGTTCGGCCTGCGCCCGGACGGCACCCTCGTCCTGGCCGACGAGGTGCTGACGCCGGACTCCTCCCGGTTCTGGGACGCTGCGGCCTGGCGTCCCGGTAGTAGCCTGCCGAGCTTCGACAAGCAGTACGTGCGCGACTGGCTCGCCCGTGACTCCGGCTGGGACCGCGTCTCGCCGCCGCCGGCGCTGCCCGAGGAGATCGTGGCAGCCACGCGCGAGCGCTATCTGGAGGCCTTCCGCCGGCTCACCGGCCGCGAGTTCGGCGCGTAGGGCGGTTCAGCGCTCCGCCCTGGCGACCAGGGCCGCCAGCGGACTGTCCTCACCGAGGTTGGCCAGCAGGGCCGCCCCGTGGAGGGCATTGCCCAGCGGCTCGGTGAGGCCCAGCCGGGGCCACTGCATCCGCAGGTAGCGGGTGAACCGCTCCCGGACATGGGTGGAGCGCAGCACCTGGCCGAGCGCGCACACCCGCGGGGGTTCAGCGGTCATCAGGCCGACCCGGTGCAGGCCGGCGAGCACCGACTCGCTCAGCTCGGCCGCGGCGGCGTCCATGATCCCCGCGGCGACGGCGTCGGTGCCGGCGAGCTCGTCCACCACTTTCGCGAACGACGCGATCCGGCTCACCTTGCGGTCGTCGGACTGCAGTTCCACGTAGGCCGCGGACAGGTCGGGAAAGATCTCGCGCAGCCGGTCGGTGAGCGGCGTCATCCGGCCCCGGCCGTCGAACCCGCGCATGGCGGCGTCCATTCCGGCCCTGCCGATCCAGAAGGCGCTGCCGGCGTCGCCGATCAGGTAGCCCCAGCCGTCCACCCGTGCCACGGACACCGCCCCGACGGCGAGCGTCACCACACCGGTTCCCGCTGCGATCACGACGCCTGCGCTGTCACCCAGCGCGCCCAGGTAGCTGGTGGTCGCGTCGTGCGCCACCGCGACCTCACGGACTCCGTACCGCTCGACCAGGCCGAGCAGTTCCGTGGCCTCCGGCGTGACCAGCCCGGACGTGCCCACACCCACCGTGGTGGGGGAGAGCCGGTGCCCGGTCACGAACGCGCCGATCGCCTCCGCCAGCTGGGGCATCAGCGGACGGTCGGTGAGCACGCCGGACGTGCTGCCCTCCAGCCGTTCCTGCCCGTGCTCCCAGCGCAGCCGAATGCCGGTCTGGCCAGCGTCCAGCGCAAGAAGTCCACTCACGGGTGCTCAGCCTAGTGACCACTCGCCGGTGAGTTGGCCGGGGACGAGATTCGTCCGACGGTGGACGGGCCCCGACAGGGCTCGGCGCCCGGTTGCGGCGCTCAGCGCAGGCGGTTCAGCAACCCGATCGCCTTCGTCATCACCCGGGCGTAGCCCTCGTTGCCGAGGCTCTCGGGCGGGGCGATAGGGTGCAGCCGCTGTTCGGCGACGGTCTGCGCCTCGGTGTATTTGAGCAGCCCCTGGCGGCCGTGGCGGCGTCCCATGCCGGACTCGCCCATGCCACCCATCGGCGCCGCGTGCGAGCCCCATGCCGCCGCGTAGCCCTCGTTGATGTTCACCGTGCCCACGCGCAGCCGGGCCGCCACCTCGCGTCCGCGCCGGGCCGACCACACGCTCGCGCTCAGCCCATAGCGCGAGTCGTTGGCGCGGGTGACCGCCTCGTCCTCCGACTCCACGCGATACAGCGACAGCACCGGGCCGAACGTCTCCTCGCGGCAGACGGCCATCTCGTCGGTCACCCCGGCCAGCACCGTGGGCTCGTAGCAGGACGGGCCGAGGTCCGGGCGCGCCCTGCCCCCGGCGAGGACGAATGCTCCGCGCGCGACCGCGTCCTCGACGTGCGCGGTCACCGCGGCCAGTTGCTTCGCAGAAGCCAGCGAGCCCACGTCGATGTCCCACCCGTTGCCGACGCCCAGGCGCAGCCGGGCGACCTGATCCAGCAACTCGGCCACGAACTCGTCGTAGACCTCGCCGACGACGTAGGCGCGCTCGATCCCGACGCACGCCTGGCCGGTGTTGGCGAAAGCCGCGCGGACGGTCCCCGCTGCCGCCGCCCGGACATTCGCGTCCTCGAGCACGATCAGGGGGTTCTTGCCGCCGAGTTCTCCCGAGAAGCCGATCAGACGTTCGGCGCAGGCAGTGGCCAGCGTCCGCCCGGTAGCGGTGGAACCGGTGAACATCAGGTAGTCCACGTGTGCGACGAGGGCGGGGCCGAGCTCGGTCCCCCGGCCCGGAACCACCTGGAACAACCCGTCCGGCAGGCCTGCCTCGGTGAGCAGCTCGGCCAGCAGCAGGGCGGTGAACGGCGTCTGCGAGTCGGGCTTGAGCAGCACGGCGTTGCCGGCGAGGAGCGCCTGCGCCGCGTCTGACGCGGGCAGGTTGAACGGGTAGTTCCACGGGTTGATGATGCCAACCACGCCGACCGGACGGTGGTGCTCGAACGTGCGGGTGAGGACGGGGATCGCGCCCGGTCGCCGCACCGGGCGGAGCAGCCCCGGCGCCTGCACGGCGAACACCCGGACGGCGCGCGCGGCGTCCAGGACCTCCTCGAACGCGCTCAGCCGTGCCTTGCCGGTCTCGGCCTGGATCAGGTCGAGGATCCGGTCGCGCTGGGCCAGGATCAGCCGGGCGAGCCGGGTGAACACGCGGCCGCGTTCGGCCACGGGAAGCCGCGCCCAGCGCCCCTGTGCCTGCCGGGCCCGGGCCACGGCCGCAGGCACGGCGTCCGGCGATGTGACCGGCACCTCCCCGTAGACGCTGCCGTCGAACGGACGGCGGACGACGATCTGCTCGGGGGCCATGCCGATCAGGCTACTCAGGCAGGGTCGCCGTCCACGATCAGGGCACGCGGCGCTCACCGGACCCCGGCCTGTCATCCTGATCCAACCCCGGTCTCCGGGAGGAGGACGACGTCGTCGAACCGAAAGGCTGCGCTGTGTCGGCTGTCAGTGCTGAACCCCGCGTGCTCGATCCGGCAGACCTGCCCGGACCGGTCCGTCCGGCCTTCGAGGCTGTGCTCCGCCGCAATCCGGGCGAGTGGGAGTTCCACCAGGCGGTGCACGAGGTGCTCGGGTCGATCCTGCCCGTGCTTCGCGAGCATCCGCACTATCTCGAGGACGGCATCATCGAGCGCCTGGTCGAGCCCGAGCGCCAGATCATCTTCCGGGTGCCCTGGATGGACGACGCGGGCCGCGTTCAGGTGAACCGCGGCTACCGGGTGCAGTTCTCGTCCGTCCTCGGCCCCTACAAGGGCGGCCTGCGGTTCCACCCGAGCGTGAACTCCTCGATCATCAAGTTCCTCGGCTTCGAGCAGATCTTCAAGAACGCGCTCACCGCGCAGGGCATCGGTGGCGGCAAGGGCGGCTCCGACTTCGACCCGCACGGCCGCAGCGACGCGGAGGTGATGCGGTTCTGCCAGTCGTTCATGAACGAGCTGTACCGCCACCTCGGCGAGCACACCGACGTGCCGGCCGGTGACATCGGGGTGGGGGCCCGCGAGGTGGGCTTCCTGTTCGGCCAGTACCGCAAGATCACGAACCGGCACGAGTCCGGGATGTTCACGGGCAAGGGCACCGGGTGGGGCGGCGCAGAGGTGCGGACGGAGGCCACCGGCTACGGCACCGTCTACTTCGTGCAGGAGATGCTGGCCGTGCAGGGACGTGGCCTGTCCGGGCGGCGCGTGCTGGTGTCCGGCTCCGGCAACGTCGCCATCTATGCGATCGAGAAGACGCTGCAGCTGGGCGCGGTGCCGGTGACCGCGTCCGACTCGTCGGGTTACGTGGTCGACGAGGACGGGATCGACGTCGAGCTCCTCAAGCAGGTGAAGGAGGAGGAGCGCCTGCGGATCAGCGCCTATGCCGAGCGGCGCTCGTCCGCACGCTTCGTCCCGGGCGCCCGGGTCTGGGAGGTGCCGGGCGAGATCGCGCTGCCGTGCGCCACGCAGAACGAGCTGGACGCCGCGGACGCCGCGCGCCTCATCGCCAACGGAGTGATCGCGGTGGCCGAGGGAGCCAACATGCCGTGCCTGCCCGAGGCCGTCACGGCGTTCCGCCAGGCCGGGGTCCTGTTCGCGCCGGGAAAGGCAGCGAACGCCGGCGGGGTGGCCACCTCGGCTCTGGAGATGAGCCAGAACGCCGCCCGCCAACGCTGGAACTTCGACGATTCCGAGCGCAAGCTGCACCACATCATGCAGTCCATGCACGAGGCCGCCTACCTGGCGTCCGAGCGCTACGGGAGCCCGGGCGACTACGTGGTGGGCGCGAACTGCGCAGCGTTCGTGAAGGTGGCGGACGCGATGATCGCCCAGGGGCTGATCTGATCCGCCCACCCTCGTCGTCCCGGGCTCTCGTTCGTTGCCTGGCCTCCATCCCCTAGCCTGAGGCCATGCGGCTCGACCCTGCCCGCGTCCGCGAGCGCATCGTGGACGTGAATGACGGCATCCTGGCCACCGCGGGCTTCGCGGAGGGACTGGTGGGCGGTGGACTGCCGCCGTCGCAGGTGTACACGATCATCGCGATCTCTGCTGTTGCCGGCGCGGTCGGCGTGGGCGGCGCGAAGTTCGGTGAAGTGTCCGCACAGCGTGAGGCCGAGCTCGAGCTGGCCGCGGAGGAGCGTCGGCTGCTCGCCCTCAGTCCCGAGGACGAGCGCCGAGAACTGGTCGAGCACTACCGCAGCAAGGGGCTGTCGGAGGCCACGGCCGAGCTGGTTGCGGACGAACTCAGCGCCGCGGACGCGCTCTCTGCCCAGCTCGAGTCCGAATACGGCATCCGGGAGCTGACCCGGCCGGCCCAGTCGTGGCTCGAGGCCGTCTGGTCGGGCCTCGGCTTCCTGCTCGGGGCGGCCGTGCCGGTGCTGGTCGCCCTGCTCATTCCCGGCCAGTGGCTGGACGAGTTCATCCTCGTCGCCGTCGTGGTCTCCCTCGCCGTCACCGGCCTGGTGCTCGCTCGTCTGGGACAGACCCGGGTGTGGGCGACCCTGCTGCGGTCGGTGCTGATCGGGCTGGCGTCCCTGGGAGTGAGCTATCTCGTCGGACGCCTGATCGCCCAGTGAATCAGTGGTCCCCCACCACCCGTCAGGGTGCGTCCCGGCCAACCCTGAACCGCCCCCGTAATCGGGCTGGAAGGCTGGGCAGGGACCGCGTCCACACCTAGGGTGGGGCACATGGAACCGACCAGCAGCAACCCTGCCGACGATCGCGATCCCGCCGAGACCAGCGCCCCGGCCGAGCCGGTGGTGCCGGCCGACGTCGACCCTTCCGACGCCGCTCCGGCCGCACCTGAGCCGCCCGCGCCGTCCCCGCTGGACGTCGGGGACGCCACCCCGCCACCGCCTCCCGCGCCGGACCTCGGCGCGGTCGAGAACGGACCGCTCCCGTCGGCGCCGGCGACGGCGACCAACCTGGACCTGCCCAGCCTCGATCTGCCGTTCCCCGCCGCCCCGGTTCCGCCGGCGGCTCCCGTGGCGCGGGCGCGCACCGACGCGCCGTTCGCGGGGGACCAGCCGGCCGCTCCGACCGGCACCGGACCGGGCGGCACCGACTACTACGAGAGCCTCGCCCGCCAGGCCTACGGTGAGCCGGCCGCCGAGCCCGCTCCGCCGCCGGCCGCCACGCCGTACGCCGACTCGCCGTACTCTGCGTCCCCGGGAGCGGCCGCCGCGTGGGCCGATCCTCAGGCCAGCCAGCCGCAGTTCGGTCAGCAGCCCTACTCCCAGAGCTCGTACAGCCAGCAGTCCTACGGCCAACAGTCCTACGGACAGCTCGTCCCGGCGCCCCAGCTGTCGCCGACCGACGAGCAGACCTGGGCGACCGCCGCGCACTGGTCGTCGCTCCTGCTGAGCCTGGTCAGCCTGCCGTTCCTCGGCCCGCTGCTGATCATGCTGATCCAGGGGCCGAAGAGCGCCCGGGTGCGGGCCAACGCCGTGGAGTCGCTGAACTTCGACCTCACCTGCATCATCGGCATCCTGGCCAGCTTCATCCTGATGTTCGTGTTCATCGGCTTCATCACCGCACCGCTGATCGGCCTGTTCTGGGTGGTCTTCAAGGTGATCGGGACGATCCAGACCGCGAACGGACGGGACTACCGGTACCCGGTCAACATCCGCATGGTGAAGTGAACTCGTCCGGGCCGAGTGCCCGTCGGCCGGTAGAGTTGGCGCGTGCAGAGCCCGGGTGACGACTGGACGGACGACCCCGGCCCCCGGGACGCCTGTGGGGTCTTCGGCGTGTGGGCGCCCGGCGAGGAGGTCGCGAAGCTGACCTACTTCGGCCTGTACGCGCTGCAGCACCGCGGCCAGGAGTCGGCCGGCATGGCGGTCAGCAACGGCGAGCGGATCATGGTCTTCAAGGACATGGGCCTGGTCTCGCAGGTTTTCGACGAGCCCACGCTGAACTCGCTGAAGGGCTTCATGGCGATCGGCCACTGCCGCTACTCGACCACCGGCGCCAGCACATGGGACAACGCCCAGCCCACCTTCCGCGGCAGCCGCGACTTCGGGCTCGCGCTCGCACACAACGGCAACCTCACCAACACCGACGAACTCGAGGCGTGGCTGGGGGAGAGCGTCGAGGCCTCCGAGGTGCCTCGCAAGAACCGGATGGACTCGACCTCCGACACCGCGCTGGTCACCGCCCTGCTGACCGTCCACGCGGACGAAGGACTGAAGGAGGCGGCGCTGGAGGTGCTGCCACGCCTGCAGGGAGCGTTCTGTCTGGTCTTCGCCAACGAGCGGACGCTGTTCGCGGCCCGCGACCCGCAGGGCATCCACCCCCTGGTGCTCGGTCGGCTCTCGAACGGCTGGGTCGTGGCCAGCGAGACGGCGGCGCTGGACATCATCGGCGCGTCCCTGATCCGCGAGGTCGAGCCCGGCGAGCTGATCTGGATCGACGAGTCCGGCCTGAACAGCGCCCGGTTCGCGGCGTCTGATCCCAAGGGCTGCCTGTTCGAGTACGTCTACCTGGCCCGTCCCGACACCCTGATCTCCGGACGCCGGGTGCACGCCGTCCGCGTCGAGATCGGCAAGACCCTGGCCATGGAGGCGCCCGCGGACGCCGATCTGGTGATCCCCACGCCCGAGTCGGGGACGCCGTCCGCGATCGGGTACGCGGAGGCGTCCGGCATTCCGTTCGGGCTGGGACTGGTGAAGAACTCCTACGTGGGGCGGACGTTCATCCAGCCGTCCCAGACGATCCGGCAACTCGGCATCCGGCTGAAGCTGAACCCGATCCGCGACGTGATCGACGGCAAGCGGCTGGTGGTGGTGGACGACTCGATCGTCCGCGGCAACACCCAGCGGGCGCTGGTGAAGATGCTGCGGGAGGCCGGCGCGGCCGAGGTGCATGTGCGGATCTCGTCCCCGCCCGTGCAGTGGCCCTGCTTCTACGGGATCGACTTCGCTACCCGCGCCGAGCTGATCGCCCCCGGGCTGAGCGTGGACGAGATCTGCCGCTCGCTCGGCGCCGACTCCCTCGGCTACATCAGCCTGGAGGGGCTGACCGCGTCCACCGGTGTGAGCGGACGGCGGTTGTGCCGCGCCTGCTTCGACGGCACCTACCCGGTACCGATCCCCGAGATCCGGGCCCGCCAGATGGGATTGGAGCAGAAGGTTGGCTGCTGAGAGCGCGTACGCCGCCGCCGGGGTCGACATTGTCGCCGGCGAGCGGGCGGTGGAGCTGATGAAGGCGTCCGTGGCCGCGAGCCACCGGCCGGAGGTGCTGGGCGGCCTCGGTGGATTCGCCGGGTTCTTCGACGCGTCCGCGCTGGCTCGCTACCGGCGTCCGGTGCTGGCCACGTCAACGGACGGCGTGGGCACCAAAGTGGCGATCGCGCAGGCCATGGGCGTCTACGACACCATCGGCTGGGACCTCGTCGGCATGCTCGTCGACGACCTCGTGGTGACCGGCGCAGAGCCGCTGTTCGTCACGGACTACATCGCCTGCGGAAAGGTCCACCCCGAGCGCATCGCGGCCCTTGTCGGTGGGATCGCCGCGGCCTGCACGGCGGCCGGCGCGGCGCTGCTGGGCGGGGAGACCGCCGAGCACCCGGGTCTGCTGGAACCAGACGAGTTCGACGTCGCCGGCGCCACCACGGGCGTGGTGGAGTACGACGAGATCCTGGGCGCGGATCGCGTCCGTCCGGGGGACGCGGTACTGGCGCTGGCGTCGTCCGGGCTGCACTCGAACGGCTTCTCGCTGGTGCGGCACGTGATCGACCGCGCCGGCTGGACGCTCGACCGGGACGTCCCCGAACTCGGCACGACGCTGGGCGAGGCCCTGCTCACGCCGACCCGGGTGTACGCGAAGGACCTGCTGGCGATCATCGACGCCTGCGAGGTGCACGCGATCAGCCACATCACCGGCGGCGGACTGGCCAACAACCTGGTCCGCGTCCTGCCGGACGGGGTGGTCGCCGACCTAGACCGGACCACCTGGACACCGCCTGCGGTCTTCGGCCTCGTGCAGTCTCTCGGCAGCATTTCCCAGCCGGACATCGAAGCCACGCTGAACCAGGGCGTGGGCATGGCGCTGGTGCTTCCCGAAGCTTCCGTTGCCGCAGCGCGGCAGGTCGCGGCGAGCGCCGGGATCGAGTCGTGGGCGGCCGGAATGGTACGTGCGGAAGCCGGCCGTCCGGCTCGGGTGGAGCTCCACGGAGAGCACCCGCGCTGAGGCGAGCGTCGCCTTTGCGGCGGTGCCTGGAACAGGTACCCTTGGCCTCACGACAGAACTTTGAATCTTGAAGCGGCTACGACCGCTGCGAAGGGGGCTGACCTCATGGGGCGCGGCCGTGCGAAGGCGAAGCAGACCAAGGTCGCTCGCGATCTGAAATACCGTTCCTACTCTACGGACTTCTCGTCCTTGGAGAAGGAGTTGCGGGGGGACGCTTACGACCCCGAGATCGTGACCGAGGAAGAGGCTGAGGACGACCAGTACGGCGACCTCGCCGGCCGGTACGACGATGACGACGAGCCGGACGAGCCGGAGCCCTTCCGCCGGATCAGCTGACGCTGCACCACCCTTTACGCCGGTCCGCTGGACCGTTCGCTGTGGGGCGCGCCCCCGTCCTGAAGGAGCGGCCACGGTTCTGGCTGCCGCGGCAGGTTCGGCCAGGGGTCACCGGGCTGGAATCCGTCCGCCGGGACGTGGTTGGGCTCGGCGGTGTCCAGTGAGGCGTTGAGCTGGGCGAGGGCCGTCCGCTCCCCGTACTGGATGTGGCTGAGCTGTTCGGCCAGGGGTTTCGCCGCCGTCCCGTCGATCCGCCACTTGCCCGGGCGTACCTCGCGGCCGTAGGCCGCCGCCGCGCGGAATGCTGTGTTTGCCGCGATTCCGTCGGTGATCAACTGTTGCCGCCGGTGCGGGCCGACGACGACGGTGAACACGACGAACGGCGTGGTGAAGAACGAGTTGGGCCAGTGCTCCGGTGCTACGGCGATGAACACCAGGAATGCGAGAGCCGCGAGTACCAGCGCCGGGGTGGCGAAGCGCAGCCACGCCGGCTCGAACCGGAACGTCGCCCCGCTGCCAGAGACCCTGACGGTGAGCCGGTCGTACGTCCTCAGCGGAGCGGACACGAGGTCAGCCTACCCGGCGTGCCGTCAGTACCGCCGGGCAATGCGGACCGCCTGGTCGCCGTAGCCGCCGCCGAAGAGTTGGGCGTGCACCAGCAGCGGATGCAGTTGGTGCAGGCCGATCAGGTCCGGCCAGCCGGAGGGCAGGTGACTGCTGACCGCTCCGTACGCATCGAACACCGTGTCGAGGTGGGGCAGCCCGAACAGGGCGAGCATCGCCAGGTCGGTGATCCGGTGGCCGCCGTGGGCGGCGGGGTCGATCAGCGTCACCGAGTCGCCGCTGAACAGGACGTTGCCGTTCCACAGGTCGCCGTGGATGCGCGCGGGCGGCTCGCCGTCGTCGAACTCACCGGACGTGAGCCGCTCGGCGAGGGCCTCGATGACCGCCAGCCCGGAGCGGGTCAGTGCTCCGGAGCTCGCGGCGGACCGGGCATAGGGAAGCACTCGCTGGCTGGCGTAGAACACGCCCCAGTCCGGTTCGGGGCGCAGGGACAGTACGGCGTCCCCGATGTAGCCGTCGGCCGACCAGCCGTCCGGACCGACCCCGAAGGCGGATGCGCCCGCGTCGTGGGTGACGGCCAGTTGGGCGCCGAAGCGGACCGCCGCGTCCGAGGTCGGGGGGACGGTCTCCACGCGTCCGATCGTGATGCTGGCGGCGTCCACGGAGAACACCGGTGCGACCGGGACGCCGCCCGGTACGTCCAGCCAGCGCAGCCCTGCCGCCTCCACCTCGAAGAACCCGGGTGGAGCACTCGCACGGCGCTTGGTGTAGCCCTGCATGACAGGGACCCTAACCTCCAGCCGACCGGCCGAGCGGATTTGCGCACTCGATCCCGATTCCAGCCGCCGGCGGGCAGAAAATCAGATCGACTGAGCAATTCGCGCCGGCCTCGTCGTGCGGATCACGCCTCCTGGCGGGCGGTGAGCAGGGCCAGCGTCGCCAGCAGGGCTCCGGCCACGCCGATAGCCAGCAGGGGAGAGGCGACCGGCGCGCTGGTCAGGCTCGCCACCGTCCCGGCGACGGACGCGAGGTCGTCCCCGAGCTGGGGGGTCACACCTTGCATCGCGAGCCGCCAGGCCAGACCCACGAGGAGCACCCAGCCGAGCAGGCTGAACCCCAGCCCGACCAGTGGCCGACGGACACCCGGCCACACCCAGACAGCAGCCACCGCAAGCGCCAGCGCCAGCCACGGCAGCCAGGCTGCCACGGCAGCCAGGGACCGGTAGCCGGTCTGCGCGATCGGAAGCAGTTGGGGATCGATGGTGAGCAGCGTGATGCCTCCGGTGACCTCCGGCAGCCGGTCGATCAACGGGACGCCCGCGTCCGAGAGCCGCTGCTTGATCGCATCGGCGAACGGCGCGAGCCGAAGCTGCACCTTGCCGTCGGTGACCTGCAGTCGTCCCGGATCGTCCGAGAGCAGGGCGACCAGCTCGCCGTGCGCCAGTCGCAGGCTCGCCGTCGTGGCGTTGGCGAAGAGGTCGCTGCCGGCCGCCTCCGCCACCACCCGCGTGACCAGCGTCCTCGTGATCCGGTTGTCGCCCAGGCCCAACTGCGTGATCGCCGCATCGGTGAGCCGGCTCGTCACGACCTGCTGGACGGCTGGACTCCGCACCACGGGGGAGTAGGTCGCCACGAAGGCATCCGTGTCGCTGACCAGGGTCTGCGCCCAGCCCGCCACCACGCTCAGGGACGCGGCGAGCCCGGTGAGCACAGCCAACAGGACGCCGACGACCGTCCTTACGGCTCGCCCACCTCTTCCGCCAGCTCCAGCCACTGTTCCTCCAGGTCCTGCTGGCGGGCGAGCACCTCGTCGAGCTCACTGCCCAGCGACACCAGTCTCTCGTAGTCGGCGGCGTGGGTGCTCATCAGTCCGTGCAACTCTTCAATCCGCGTCCCAACCCTGGCGAGCTGGGACTCGACGCGGGCGAGGTCCTTGCGGGCCTGGCGCTGGCGGGCGGCGTCCGAGCGATTGCGGGACGGCCCTTCGTCAGGCTCAGGGATCACACCCGAACGGGATGGCGACGAGCCTTTCGTCAGGCTCAGGGAGCGTTCGGCCTCACGCCTGCGCTCCAGGTACTCCTCCACGCCGCCGGGCAGCAGGACGCAGCTGCCGTCCCCAGTCAGGGCGTAGGTGACGTCGCAGGTGCGCTCGAGGAAGTAGCGGTCGTGCGAGACCACGATCAACGTGCCCGGCCAGCCGTCGAGGTAGTCCTCGATCACGGTGAGGGTGTCGATGTCGAGGTCGTTGGTGGGCTCGTCCAGCAGCAGGACGTTGGGCTCGTTGAGCAACAGTCGCAGGAACTGCAGCCGCCGCCGCTCCCCGCCCGACAGCTCGCCGATCCGGGTGACCAGGCGCTGGCCGGAGAAGCCGAAGTCCTCCAGCAGGTTGGACGCGGACGACTCCTTGCCCGTGGCCAGCCGCACCTGCCGCTGCAGCCGCTGCACTGACTCCAGCACGCGCTCCGAGTCGTCCAGCTCGGTGACCGACTGCGAGACGTGCCCGATCCGGAGCGTTCGGCCCTGCTTGACCCTCCCGTGCTGCGGTGCCACCTCGCCGGCCAGCAACCGCAGCAACGTGGTCTTCCCAGAGCCGTTCACCCCGACGAGGCCGATCCGGTCGCCAGGACCGATCGACCAGTCGAGGTGGTCGATCAGGACGCGCCCGTCGGGCACCGCGTACGTCACGTCTTCGGCGTCGAAGACGTCCTTGCCCAGCCGGGACGTGGCGAACTCGCGCAGGCGCAGCGAGTCCCGGGCCGGCGGTTCGTCGCGGATCAGGACGTTGGCGGCGTCGATCCGGAACTTCGGCTTGCTGGTCCGCGCGGGCGGGCCGCGGCGCAGCCAGGCCAGTTCCTTCCGCAGGAGGTTCTGGCGCCGGGACTCGTTCGCCGCCGCCTGCCGGACGCGTTCTGCGCGCGCGAGCACGTATGCCGCGTAGCCGCCGTCATAGGCGTCCACGACCGCGTCGTGGACCTCCCAGACCCGCGTGCACACCGCGTCCAGGAACCACCGGTCGTGACTGACCACCAGCATCGCCGTGCCCGTGGCCTGCAGCAGGTTCAGGTGGCCGGCCAGCCAGTCGACGGCCTCCACGTCCAGATGGTTGGTGGGCTCGTCGAGCACCAGCAGGTCGTGGCCCGCGAGCAGGACGCCCGCCAGGCTCACCCTGCGCCGCTCCCCGCCACTCAGCTCGGCGACCGGCTGGGCCAGGTCGAGCGTCCCGAGCAGGTGGGTGACCACGGCCCGCTTCGCTGCGTCGGCCGCCCAGACGTGATCCGGACGCCCGCCCACCACGACGTCGCGGACGGTCGCGCCGGCGGCGAAGGCCTCCACCTGGCCGAGGTGGCCGATGGACACCGAACGGTTGCGCACCACCTGCCCGGAGTCGGGCTCGCGCTCGCCGACCAGCAGCTCCAGCAGGGTGGTCTTGCCGTCGCCGTTGCGGCCCACGACGCCGACGACGTCACCGTGGTCGAGGCCGAGCGAGACTTCGTCGAGCAGGATCCGGGTGCCGAAGGCGAGCGACACCCGCTCGGCGTTGACCAGGTTGGCCAAGGTTGGACTCAGCGTCCGCGCATCGACCGGTTGACGCCCTTCATCGACGGCATCGGGCCCCGCGGGATCGGCACCTTCGGCCGGACTGCGTCCAGCGCCCGCAGTCGGGCCTTCACGTCCGTCACCTGACTGGCCTCGAGCTTCTTGGGCAGCTTCTTGACCACGTCGGCGAGCTTGGCCAGCGGCACCTGGCCCTCGCCGTCGCCCATCACGATCGAGGTGACGACGACGCCGTAGGCGACCTGCTCGTGCTTCTTGGTCTCAGCGGCCAGCAGGCTCTTCACGCGGGACGGTGCGCCCTCGCCGACCAGCACGATGCCGCCAGGGCCGACCACGCGGTGCACGACGTCCAGCTGCCGGGTAGCGGTGATCGCCGGGGTGTAGAACCATTTCTTGGTGTCGAGCATGCTCAGGGCGACCTCGGCCGAGCCGGGTTGACCCGCGTAGCGGATGAACGTGGCCTTCTTGGCCCGGTTCAGTAGCACCCACAGCGCGGCGGTGATACCGCCCACGACGCCGAGGATCAGCCACATCCACCAGGGCGGGGCAAGAATGCCGATCACCACGCAGACGATCAGTACGCCGACGAAGGTGGCGGCGAGCAGCAGGTTCAGCTGCTTGTCGACCTCGGCGGTGACCTTGTAGGTCTGCCAGATCTGCTTGTACCAGGGCCAGTCGCGGGGGTTGGTGGAGTTCTTCTTCGCCAGCTTCGCGGCCTTGACTTCAGCCTTCTGCTTGGCGGCCAGTTCCTTGGCCTTCTCGCTCGCCATCTATGCGCTCCGTGTCGAATCACTCGCCCGCCGGTCGCGGGCAGCCATCGCCTGCCGGTACAGCCGGCCGGCTCGGTAGGAAGACCGTACCAAGGGTCCGCTCAGGACACCGACGAAGCCGAGCTCCGAGGCCTCCAGGGCCAGTTCGTCGAACTCCGTCGGGGTGACCCAGCGGTCGATCGGGTGGTGGTGGACGGACGGACGCAGGTACTGCGTGATCGTCAGCAGTTCGGCGCCGGCGTCGTACAGGTCGCGCATCGCGGCGCTGACCTCGTCCCTGGTCTCGCCCATGCCGAGGATCAGGTTCGACTTGGTGACCAGCCCCTCCTCGCGGGACCAGGTGAGCACCTGCAGCGACTTGTCGTAGCGGAAACCCGGCCGGATCTGCTTGAAGATCCGCGGCACGGTCTCCACGTTGTGCGCGAACACCTCCGGCCGGGTGTCGAACACCTGCTGCAGCAGTTCGCGGCGTCCCGAGAAGTCGGGGGCCAGCATCTCCACGCCGACGCCGGGGTTGCGGTGGTGGATCTGGCGGATGGTCTCGGAGTACAGCCAGGCGCCCTCGTCCTCCAGGTCGTCGCGGCAGACGCCGGTGACGGTCGCGTAGCGCAGGCCCATGGTCTTGACCGATTCGGCGACCCGCACGGGCTCGGCCCGATCGTAGCCGGACGGCTTGCGCGACTCGATCTGGCAGAAGTCGCAGCGCCGCGTGCACGAGTCGCCGCCGATCAGGAACGTGGCTTCGCGGTCCTGCCAGCACTCGAAGATGTTCGGGCAGCCGGCCTCCTGGCACACCGTGTGCAGGCCCTCGTCCTTCACCAGCTGCTGCAGTTCGCGGTAGTCCGGACCCATCGTCGCCGTGGTCTTGATCCACGGCGGCTTCCGTTCGATCGGCGTCTGCGCGTTGCGTACCTCGAGGCGCAGCAGGCGTCGCGGCTGGGTGTCGGTCACTGCCCAATCGTAACCGGGTGGCCCGGTTGGCCCTAACCTCCGCTGGAGGGGTGACTCAGCCGGTGAGACCGTAGGTGATGGTCGGTCGCGGCGCCGGGGTCTCGACGAGCTCGACCAGCGGTTGGGGGTGCTCGACCAGCGGTTGCGGGTGCTCGACCAGCGGTTGGGCGACCGGCCGGAGGTCGGGCGACATCTCGAACGGCTCGAAGGCGAGCAGGTCGGCCAGGTGGGGCTCGAGGGCCCGTCCGACCTCGACAAGGGACGGGACGGGTCCGTCCAGTTCCTCGGCCAGCGAGGTCACACCGGCGTCGGAGATGCCGCAGGGGACGATCCGGCCGAAGTCGGCGAGGTCCGACGCGACGTTGAGGGCGAAGCCGTGCATGGTGGTCTGCCGGGACACCCGGATCCCGATCGCGGCGATCTTGCGTTCGGGACGGGGTCCGTCCGCCGCCAGCCAGACGCCGGTGCGGCCGGGAACCCGTCCGGTCGCCACGCCGTAGCCGGCCAGCAGCCGGATCAGTGCCTCTTCGACGCGCCGGACGTAGTCGACCACCCCGACGCCGCGGGGCAGGAACACGATCGGGTAGCCGACCAGCTGGCCCGGGCCGTGGTAGGTGATCTTCCCGCCGCGGTCCACGTCCACCACCGGGGTGCCGTCGAACGGGCGCTCGTGCGGCTCGGTGCGGCGTCCGGCCGTGTAGACCGGTGGGTGCTCGACGTACAGCACCTGCGGTCCCCGTTCGCCGGACGCCACTCTCGCGTGCACCTCACGCTGCAGTGCCCACGCCTCGTGGTAGTCGGTCAGCCGCCCGTCCGCGAGGCCGACGTAGCTGAACTCGACGTTCCGACGATCAGGCACCTGCTCCCGCGCCGTCACAGCTCGAAGTCACCCTCCTCCAGGCGGGCCTTGACGAAGCTCAGGAAGCGGGCCGCGTCGGCGCCGTCCACGAGCCGGTGGTCGTAGCTCATCGAGAGGTACATCATGTCGCGCACCGCGATGATCTCGCCGAGGTTCGGGTCCTTCACCACCATCGGACGCTTCACCAGCGCGCCGGTGCCGAGGATCGCCACCTGCGGCTGGTTGATGATCGGGGTGTCGAACAGCGTGCCTGCCGAGCCGTAGTTCGTGATCGTGAACGTGCCGCCGGAGAGCTCGTCCGGGGTGACCTTGTTCGAGCGGCTGCGGGCGGCCAGGTCGCCGATCTTCTTGGCCAGGCCGCTGACCGTGAGGTCGCCGGCTTCCTTGATCACGGGCACCATCAGCCCCTTCTCTGTGTCAACCGCGACGCCCAGGTGCTCGCCGTCCGCATAGGTGATGGTGCCGGCCTCGGTGTCGATGGTCGCGTTCACCTTCGGGAACTGCTTGAGCGCCTCGATGGCCGCCTTCGCGATGAACGGCAGGTAGGACAGCCCGACGCCCTCGCGGGCCTTGAACGCGTCCTTCTCCTTCGCGCGCAGCTTGGAGACGGCGGTCAGGTCCACCTCGACGGTGGCGGTCAGCTGGGCCGAGACCTGCAACGACTCCACCATGCGCTTGGCGATCGTCGCGCGGATGCGCGTCATCTTCTCGGTCGTGCCGCGCTTGCCTGCGTCCGGGGACGGGGTGGGCGCGGACGGCGCCTCCGCCGCCGGAGCGGCCGGGGCTGGAGCGGGTGCTGCCGCGGCCCGCGCGGCCTCCTCGGCGGACTTCTTCGCCGCCTCCGCTGCGGCGACGACGTCCTGCTTGCGGATGCGTCCGCCGACCCCGGTGCCGGAGACCGAGGCGAGGTCGATGCCGGCGGCATCGGCCATCTTGCGCACCAGCGGTGTCACGTATCCGACCTCGGGTGCCTCCTCGGCGGCCCTGCGGGCGGGGGCCGGAGCCGGCGCTGCGGGAGCGGTGGGGGCCGGGGCGGGCGCCGTGGGCGTCGCAGCCACCGGGGCGGGCGCGGGCGTGGGCGCCGGAGTGGGCGTGGGTGCCGCCTGCGCGGGAGCTGGGGCGGGTGTCGGCGCCGGAGCGGCGGGCTGCGCTGCGGGAGCGGCCGGAGCGGCGGACGGAGAACCGATCACAGCCAGTACCGAGCCGACGGCGGCGACCCCGTCCTCGGGAACGCGGATCTCCAGCACGACGCCGGCGGCGGGCGACGGGATCTCGGTGTCGACCTTGTCCGTGGAGACCTCGACCAGCGGCTCGTCCGCTTCGACCTGGTCACCGACCTGCTTGAGCCAGCGGGAGACCGTGCCCTCGGTCACGGACTCACCCAACTGCGGCAGCACGACCTCGGTGCCGCCGGACGCCTGAGCCGGGGCGGTCTGGGCGGACGGAGCGGGCTCGGTCGGCTGAGCGGCGGGCTGGGCAGGCGCCGGCTGGGTCGCCGGCGCGGCGGTGGCCTCGGTGGACTCCTGCGTGTCCGCCTGAGCCGATTCGACGGGAGCGGACTCGGCAGTCGGCTCCGCGGCCGGAGTGGGAGCGCCGCCGGCGGTCTCGCTCGGCTCGCCGATCGTCGCCAGCGTCGCACCGACCGGCGCGACGCCGTCCTCGGGAACCAGGATCTCCAGCACGACACCCGCCACCGGAGAGGGGATCTCGGTGTCGACCTTGTCCGTCGAGACCTCGACCAGCGGCTCGTCCACGTCGACGTGATCGCCCACTCGCTTGAGCCAGCGGGAGATCGTGCCCTCGGTGACGCTTTCCCCGAGTGCCGGCAATGGGACGGGAGTGGACATGTCGCTGGCTCCTTCGCTGTCTGGTCAGTGCAGGTGCCAGACTAGCCCGGATTCTCCCGGCCATAATGGGCGCCGTGGGTTGGTTCTCGCGAAAGCGCGGTAAGGCGACGCCGGGGCACGGCGCCGGGATGGAGTCGGCCACGGTCGCGCACCTGGAGGACTTCGTCGCCACCCGCCGCGGTGTCGAGGCGTTCATCGAGCTGCCCACCACGATGACTCGCGCGACGCTGCTCCTGATCGCTTTCGACGGTGAATGGACGCGACGCAGTGTCACCAGCGTGGACTGGGCCCGCAAGTTCGCGGCCCGGCACCGGCTGCCCGCCTACGACGCCGGCGTGGTCGGCTACCCCCAGCGGATGCGCGACTACAACGCGCGCCGCCGCTCCGGCAGCTGACCCGCCGGCCCCCGACACAAACGCTCCCGAAAAGCGCAAACGCCACCGAAATTTCGGGAGCTTCTGGACTTTTCGGGAGCGTTTGTGGACGGAGAGGCGAGGGGCCAGGTGCGGACGGACGCGGGCTTCGCCAGGCTCAGCCAGCGCCCGCTACTCCGCAGGCTGGTGGGTGGCGGCAAGGAATGCCTCCACCAGCGCGGCGCCGAGGGCCGCTCCCGGAGCGGGCGACGCGCCCTTGAACAGGGACGCAGCCGCGCCGCCGCAGGCATAGAGGCCGGCGATCGGCGTCCCGTCCGCACGAAGCACCCGGGAGTCGGCGTCGACCAGCATGCCGCCCTTCGTCCCGGAGTCGCCCGGGTAGACCTTCACTGCCCAGAACGGGGGCTTGTCCACCTTGCCGAGGCTCGGGTTGTGCCGCTTGCCCCTCTCTCCGGACGCAGCCGCCCACGCCGACTCCCCGCGGGAGAAGTCCAGGTCCTTGCCCTTGCTGGCGAAACCGTTGAACCGTACGACGCTGCCGAGCAGGCCGGCCCGGTCGACACCGAGTGCCTGGGCCAGGTCGTTGAGGGTGTGCGCCCGGACCACCTCGCCCGCGTCCAGCGCCTTGCGAGGCGTGCTGCCCGCCGGCCAGGGGCCGAGGTCGACGTCCTGCCGGTGGTGGTTGTCCAGGACGAGGAAGGACGGCACCGCTCGCACGCCGCGGCTGCGCTCGTACAGCGCGCGTCCTGCGGTGTTGGCGGGCAGCGACTCGTCGAAGAAGCGATCCCCTGCCGAGTCGACGATCAGGCTGTGCGGACGCCCGCGGGCGTCGTCCAGCGACCATGCCCGGCCGTCAGCGAGCATCACCGGCGTCCACCAGGCCTCCTCCAGTTCGGCCGTCGCGGCGCCGAGCCCGATCGCGAGGTTCAGGACCCCGCCGGTGTTCTCCGCGCCCGAGGTCGACCACGTCGCGTCCGTCGGCAGCGGCAGGTACTCCTCGCGCAGTCCCTGGTTGTGCTCGAATCCGCCGCTGGCCAGCAGTACCCGGGACGCCGTCACCGTCTGGTCGGCATCCTCGCGGTGCACCACGACGCCGGTGACCGCGCCGTCCGCGGCCAGCAGTTCGACGACGGGAGAGCTCAGCCACACGTCGACGCCGTTCGCGGTCGCGCGGTGCAGGAGGTGTCCGGCCAGCGCTTCGCCCGGCGTCCGGGTCGTGCGGCGTCCGGGCAGGAACCGGCGCAGGCCGCTCGTCGCCTCACCGTCGGGCCGCAGGGACTCCTCCCAGTCGCCCAGCACGCGGCGGTCCAGCGGTTGGGTGGCCAGGACGCGGCCCTGCGCCTTGCCGCCGGGCAGGTCCGGCTGATGATCGGGCAGGCCCTTCACCACGGCCAGCGGGACGTTGGACGAGGTCAGCCAGCGAGCCAGCTTTGGCGCGGTGTGGGTGTAGGCGGCGCGACGCTCGGCCGAGGAAGCCGGAGTCGCCGGGCCGAGCAGGGCTTCGAGGTAGGCGTCGGCGTCAGCGGGGGAGTCGGGGGCGAGTTTCGCGGCCAGGTGGTTTGCGGGCAGCCAGAGCCGTCCGTCCGACAGGGCGGTACTGCCGCCGGCCAGGGCGTCGGCCTCGACGACGAGCACCCGACCGCCGATGCGGCGCGCGGCAACGGCGGCGAGCAGGCCGGCAGCCCCCGCGCCGACCACCACAAGGTCGTAGTCGACTGCCATGTCAGCTAGCCAGCGCGTGCGCCAGCGCGATCAGCGTGCGCACGCCCACACCGGTCGCGCCGGAGGGGGTGTAGTCGTAGGCGCCGCCCGAGTTGAAGGCCGGACCGGCGATGTCCAGGTGCGCCCACGGGATCTCCGGAGGCACGAACTCCGAAAGGAAGGCGGCAGCGGTCAGCGCGCCGCCGTACTTGTCGCCGGTGGACCTCAGGTCGGCAACCTTGGAGTCCAGCTTGGGCCGGGCGTCCTCGGGGATCGGCAGTTGCCAGAACTGCTCGCCGGCAGCCTCCGCCGCGTCCAGGACCAGATCGGCGGTGGCGTCGTCCCGTGCCATCAGCCCGGCGACCCGCTCGCCCAGGGCCACCATGCAGGCCCCGGTGAGCGTGGCGACGTCGAGGACGAGGTTGGGTTGCTCTTCCGCGCTCTTCACCAGCGCGTCCGCCATCACGAGCCGGCCCTCCGCGTCCGAGTTGCCGTTCTCGACGGTCTTGCCGCCGTACATCGTGAGCACGTCGGACGGGCGGTACGAGCCGCCGGACGGCATGTTCTCGGCCATCGCCGCCCAGGCGGTGACGCGGATCCGCAGGCCCAGCTCCGCGATGGCGGCGACCGCGGCGAGGACGGCGGCGGCGCCGGCCATGTCGGTCTTCATCGTGTACATGCCGTCGGCCGGCTTCAGGTTCAGCCCGCCGGTGTCGAACGTGATGCCCTTGCCGATCAGCGCGAGGTGGAACCGGGCGCCGCGGGGGGCGTAGGAGAGCTTGACCAGCCGCGGCTTGCGGTCCGAGCCGCCGCCCACGGCCAGGATGCCGCCGAAGCCCTCCTTCTCGAGGGCCTTGTCGTCCCAGACCTCGACGGCGACGCGGGCGTTGCGGGCCAGCGTCCGGGCGGCCTCGGCGAAGGTCTCCGGGTAGAGCAGGTTGGCCGGCGTGTTCACCCAGTCGCGGGCGGTGATCACGGCTTTGGCCGTCGTCGCCGCCAGGTCGAGGGCCTGCTTGGCGCCCGGCCTGCGATTGGGGGTGACCAGGACGACCTGGCCGACGCCCGGAGCGTCCGGGCCCGCCGGACGGTAGCTGTACGCGCCGAGGAGAGCCCCCTCGACCGCACCCTTGACCACCTCGGCCTCTGCGGTCTCGAGGCTGATCGTCACGGTCTGCGGGGCAGGTGCGGCCAGGCCGGCGACCAGCCGGACGGCCGCGCCGGTGGCCCGCCGGACCTGCTCGGGGGTGACGTCGATCGGACCGAGCCCGACCACGACCACCCGCAAGCCACCCGGGCCGGCCACCACGACGGTCTTCCCTGGCTTCGCCGATCCGCCCAGCTGGCGGGCGAGGCTGGCGAGGTCGGTGCCGAAGGCCTTGCTGAACGACTTCGCCAGGTCGTCGGGCAGGCCGATCAGGATCTCGCCCTCCGACGCCTCCGCGAGGCCGACCACCAGCACGCCGGGGTCCTTGGCGATGCTGGTCGAGAGGGAAATGGCGGGGACATTAGTGGTCGGCACGGCAGGTCCTCTCTGGTGAACGCGCCCGGCGTCAGGATGCGACTTCAGAGCCTAGACCCGACGACGAGGTGCAGCGAGCTTGCTCGCGTGCACCGAGGAGGAAGGGTGGCGCGAAGCGGCAGTCCCGAGTTATCCACAGACGTTCCAGAACCCCTCGACGCGGTCTCCGCCCTTCGATCCCACCCGACAACCCCGCGCTGTGTCCACCCGTTGCAGACGCTCCCGAAACTCGTCCGCGCTCCCGAAATTTCGGGAGCTTCTGCGCGTTTCGGGAGCGTTTGTCGCGACGACTGCCAGGTAGGTCCACCGCGAGCTGGGGCAGACTTGCGGGCGTGACCTCCTTCACCTTCGCCACCGCTGCCAGGATTTCCTTCGGGGCCGGCCGTCGCTCCGAACTCGCCGCCGCCGTCGCGGGGCTCGGCGCCCGTCCGTTGGTCTGCACGGGGTCGGATCCCACCCGGCACGCTGACCTGCTCGCCGGGCTCCCGGACGCCACCACTTTCCCCGTCAGCGGCGAACCCACGATGGACGCCGTCCGGGCCGGCGCGCAGGCCGCCCGCCAGCACGGCGCGGACGTCGTGGTGGGCCTCGGCGGCGGTGCCGTCCTGGACGCGGCCAAGATCGTCGCCGCCCTGGCCACCAACGGCGGCGATCCCCTGGACTATGCCGAGGTGATCGGTCAGGGGAAGCCGCTGAGCGTGCCCTGCCTGCCGTTCATCGCGCTGCCCACCACGGCCGGTACCGGCTCGGAGGTGACGGCGAACGGCGTGGTCACCTCAGTCGTTCACCGGGTGAAGGTGAGCCTGCGATCGGCGTCCATGCTGGCGCGGGTGGCGATCGTCGATCCGGAGCTCACGCTCGAGTGCCCACCCGCGGTGACCGCCCACGCCGGCCTCGACGCGCTCGTCCAGTGCATCGAGCCGTTCGTCTCGCCGTTCGCCAACCCGCTGGTCGACGGCTTCTGCCGCGAGGGCATCAGGCGGGCGGAATCGGGCTTGCGCCGCGCGTACGACGACGGCTCGGACCTGGCCGCACGCACCGACGTCAGCCTGTGCTCGCTGCTGTCCGGGCTGGCACTGGCCAACGGCAAGCTCGGCGCGGCGCACGGCATCGCCGGCCCGCTGGGCGGGTACATCGGGGCGCCCCACGGCGCGATCACCGCGTCCGTGATGGTCCCGGTGTGCGAGTTCAACCTCGCCCACGGCGACGAGGGCACCCGGGAGCGGTACGCGGAGGTCGGCGAGCTCCTCACCGGCAACCGGGACCCGGACGCCCTGCTCGACTGGTGGAACGAGACCACGGCCGAACTCGGCGTGGAGGGACTGGCGTCCCTTGGCCTGACCGAGGACGGCATCGAGCCGGTCGCGGAGGCCGCGGCCAAGGCGTCCAGCACGAAGGGCAATCCGGTGCCGGTCAGCCCGGCCGATTTCGCGGAGATCCTCCGCCGCGCGCTCTGAGCCGCTGGTGGAGCCGTCGATAAGCTGAGCCGGACACGAAAGGGCCACCGATGACCGAACCGTTCCACTCCCCGCTGCACGACCGCCACGTCGCCCTCGGGGCGAAGTTCTCCGAGTTCGGCGGGTGGCTGATGCCCCTGCAGTACTCGGGTGTGGTGGCCGAGCACCGCGCCGTCCGGACGGCCGTGGGCGTGTTCGACGTCAGCCACCTCGGCAAGCTGCGCGTCACCGGGCCTGGAGCGGCCGACTTCGTGAACCGGTGCCTCACCAACGACCTGGGCCGGATCATTCCCGGGCAGGCGCAGTACACCCTGTGCTGCAACGACGCCGGCGGCACCGTGGACGACATCTTCACGTACCTGATCTCGCCGGATGAGGTGTTCCTCGTCCCCAACGCGGCCAACAACGAGACCGTGTCCGGCCTGCTGTCCGCCGCGGCGCCCGAGGGCGTCACCGTGACCAACGAGCACCGCGACCACGCCGTGATCGCCGTCCAGGGCACGAGCTCGGACGAGGTGCTGGACGCCCTCGAACTCCCGACCGGCCACGACTACCTCACGTTCGTGACCGCCACCTACGCCGGCACCGAGCTGATCGTCTGCCGGACGGGCTACACCGGTGAGCGGGGCTACGAACTGATCGTCCCGGCCGTATCCGCGGGGGTGGTGTGGGACGCCGTCCTCGCGGCCGGTGCGGAGTACGACATCCTGCCGTGCGGGCTGGGCGCCAGGGACACGCTGCGCACCGAGATGGGCTACCCGCTGCACGGTCATGACCTGAGCCCGGAGATCTCGCCGGTGATGGCCAACCTGAACTGGGCGATCGGCTGGACCAAGGACGACTTCTGGGGCGCTGCGGCCCTGCGGGCCCAGCGGGAGGCGAAGTCCGGGCCGCTGCTGCGGGGCCTGAAGGCGAAGGGACGCGGAATTCCCCGTCCGCACATGCGCGTGCAGGCGGGCGGAGCGGATGTCGGCGAGGTGACGTCCGGAACGTTCTCGCCCACGCTGGGCACCGGGATTGCCCTGGCGCTGCTCGACCGGTCGGTCCCGGTGGGTGGCAGCGTCGACGTGGTGGTCCGCGACCGGCTGGAGCCGTTCGAGGTGGTCAAGCCGCCGTTCGTGGAGCCCGGCGTGAGGGAGGCCTGATCATGCGCCATGCGCCCCTCGGCGACAGCGGACTGATGGTGTCGGTGGTCGGCGTCGGCTGCAACGCCTTCGGCGCACGGATCGACGCCGACCAGACCAAGGCGGTCGTGGACGCGGCGATCGACGCGGGCATCACGCTGTTCGACACCGCCGACTCCTACGGCGACGGAGCGAGCGAGGAACTGCTCGGACGGGCGCTGGGTTCGCGCCGCGAGGACGTGATCGTCGCCACGAAGTTCGGCATGGGTGACCACGAGGCTGAGCACTTCGGCGCGCACGGGGGTCGCCGCTACGTCCGGCGCGCGGTCGAGGCGAGCCTGCGCCGACTGGGCACCGACTACATCGACCTGTACCAACTGCACCGTCCCGACCCGATCACGCCGATCGAGGAGACCCTGCAGGCGATGGGCGAGCTGGTCACCGAGGGCAAGGTGCGCTACCTCGGCTCGTCCAACCTGTCGGCCTGGCAGGTCGTCGACGCCGACTGGACCGCGCGGACGTCCGGCCTGCACCGCTTCATCTCCGCGCAGAACGAGTACTCGCTGTACAACCGGCTGGCCGAGCGTGAGTTGATCCCCGCGTGCGAGCGGATGGGGGTGGGCGTGCTGCCGTACTTCCCGCTGGCCTACGGCCTGCTCACCGGCAAGTACCATCGCGGCGAGGCGGCGCCCGAGGGCACCCGGCTGGCTCGCGGTGATCAGGCGAAGCGGCTGGAGGCTGCGAGCTGGGATCGGATCGAGGCCCTCCAGTCGTTCGCGGATGCCCGTGGCATCTCCCTGCTCACGCTCGCGATCGGCGGCCTGGCCGCGCAGCCCGTCGTGGGCAGCGTGATCTGCGGTGCGACCCGGCCCGAGCAGGTCGCGGCGAATGTCGCCGCGGGGGAGTGGGAGCCGAGCGTCGACGACCTCGCCGCGCTCGACGAGCTGAAGGAGAGCCCGGCGTTCTCCTACACGACGTTCGCCTGAACGTCGCCACCGACCACCTGCCGCACCAGCGGGACGCCCGGCCGGTAGGCCAGGTGGAGGTGGCTGGGGGCGTCCAGCAGGACCAGGTCGGCGCGGGCGCCGAGGCCGAGGTGGCCGACGTCGTCCCGACGGAGGGACGCGGCCCCGCCGCGCGTGGCGGCGTGGAGCGCCTCCGTGGGTGTGAGCCCCATTTCCCGGACCGCCAGCGCAATGCAGAACGGCATCGACGACGTGTAGGACGTCCCGGGGTTGCAGTCGGTGGCGATCGCGATCCGCACACCGGCGTCCAGCAGGCGGCGGGCGTCCGGATAGGGGTGCTTCGTGGAGAACTCGACCCCGGGCAGCAGGCCGGCCACCACGCCCGAGTCGGCGAGCGCGGCCACGTCGGCGTCGGTGAGGTACGTGCAGTGGTCGGCAGCCGCCGCGCCGAGCTCGCAGGCGAGCTGGACGCCGGGTCCGAACCCCAGCTGGTTGGCATGGACGCGGGGCTGCAGCCCCGCCGCCATTCCTGCGCTCAGCACCGTCCGCGCCTGGTCGGCGTCGAACGCGCCGGTCTCGCAGAACACGTCCACCCACTTCGCCAAGGGAGCGCAGCGGGCGAGCATCTCGCCGGTGACCAGCTCGACGTAGGCGTCGGCGGTCCAGCCCTCTGGAACCACGTGCGCGCCCAGGTAGGTGGTCTCTGCGGTGAGCTGGGACGCCACCCAGAGCAGGGACTCCTCGGTGTCGACGTCCAGACCGTAGCCACTCTTGATCTCCACCGTGGTGGTGCCCTGGGCCCGCATTTCGTCCAGGCGTGCCCTGGCCAGGCGGGAGAGCGTGACCTCACCCGCCGCGCGGGTCGCGGCCACGGTCGTCCGGATGCCGCCGGCTTCGTAGCGCTGCCCTGCCATCCGGGCGGCGAACTCTTCGGACCGGTCGCCCGCGAACACGAGGTGGGTGTGGGAGTCGACGAACCCGGGGACGACGGCCTCGCCCCCTGCGTCGATCACCTCGTCGGCGGCCGGCGTCTCGGCGGACGGCCCCAGCCAGGCGATCTCGCCGTCCTCGATCACCAGCCCGGCGTCGTGGCGGATGGGCCGGTCGGGCTCCCAGGTGACCAGCTCTCCGACGTGGGTGATGGCGGTGCTCATACCCGGCTCCAGACCTCGTCGATGACCGCGTCCAGCTCGGTCCGTACCCACTCGGGGTCGAGATCCGGGGGTGGCGTGACGTCGGCGGCGGTGGCGGCCCAGATCGGCTCGGTCATGCCCGCAGTCTGCACCGAGGGACGCAACTCCACGGTGTCGTCGATCCGGAAGCCGAGTGAGGCGTGCCCGTCCGTGGTGGCGCCGCGCCAGAGCTGATCGGCCGTCCAGCCGTCCCTCCGTCCCGAGACGAGTCGCTCGTGCATGGCCAGGCCCGTGGCTTCAGCGAACGGGTCGATGACGGTGTTTGAGTCCGAGCCGAGGGTGATCCGGACGCCGGCCTCGCGCAGCGTGACGCTGGGGCCGATGCCGTCCGCGAGTTCGGCCTCGGTGGTGGGGCAGAAGCAGGCGTAGCTCCCTGCCGCGCCCAGGATGGCGATGTCCCCGGCCGTCAGGTGGGTGGCGTGGACGGCGGTGGTCCGGGGGCTCCAGATGCCGGCGTCGGCCAACAGTCGGACGGGCGTGCGTCCGGTCGCCGCGAGGCAGGCCTCGTTCTCCCCGGGTTGCTCGGAGACGTGGACGTGGAGCGGGGCGTCCGGCAGCGTGGCGGCGGCTTCGGCCAGATGTTCCGGCGGGACCGCGCGCACCGAGTGGATGGCGGTGCCGATCACGACCAGGGGATCGCCGGCGTACTGGGAGGCAAGCTCCGTGACCCGCTGCTGCCACGCGTCCAGGGTGAGGACGAAGCGCTCCTGCGCGGGATGCAGCGGCTCGCCGGCGAAGCCCGCGCGCTCGTAGAGGGTGCTGAGCAGGCAGATCCGCAGGCCGACCTCACGAGCCGCCTCGACTACGGCCTCGGCCAGGTCACCTCCCCCCGTTGGTCGAGCCCGCCTGTACTGAGCCCTGTCGAAGTGTCGAGACTGCCCGGCCGAGTGCAGGTAGTGGAACTCACCCACGCTGGCGTACCCGGCCAGCCGCATCTCCGCGAAGGTCGCCCTGGCGAGGCGGTGGTAGAGGTCGGGGTCGAGCGCGCCCGCGACGGCGTACATGCGATCCCGCCAGCCCCAGAAGTCGCCGCCGCCGACCGTCCGCGCCCGGAGCGCCCGATGGAAGGCGTGCGAGTGGCAGTTCGCGAACGCCGGCACTTTCGAGCCGGGAACGGGTGACGTTTCTCCCCGTGTTCGGTGCACAACGTCACTCGTTGTGCTCGGCGACTCGCTCATCCCAGTTCCTTGACCACCGTCGTCAGCGCGTCCACCCCGGCCTCGATGTCCTCGGGCGCCGCCGACTCCTCGGGGGCGTGCGAGATGCCGGTCGGGTTCCGGACGAACAGCATCGCGGTGGGCAGCAACGCGCTGAGGATGCCGGCGTCGTGGCCGGCGCCGGTCGGCAGGACGGGAGCGTCCAGCAGCGCGGCGAGCCGGTGCCGCAGCGCGTGGTCGAATTCCACCGCGCCGGTGGTCGACTCGGCCCGGACGGTGACCGTCGTGCCGTCCTCGGCCGCGGCCCACTGGGCCCGGGCGACGATCCCCGCCACCAGGTCCTCCAGCGCGGGCTCAGCGTCCGCGCGCGCATCCAGCCACGCGGTGACTCGCGAGGGAATGGAGTTCGTGCTGCCCGGCTCCACCTGCACGCGCCCGAGGGTCGCTCGCTGACCGGACGTGGACGCCAGTTCCCGCGCGGCCAGGACAGTGGCGGCATAGGCCAGCATGGGGTCGTGCCGGTCGGCCATCGCGGTCGCGCCGGCGTGGTTGCCCTGGCCGCAGAAGTCGAACCGGTACCGGCCGTGTGGCCAGATGGCGGACGCCACCCCTACCGCTGATCCGTGTGGCGCCAGCCAGCGTCCCTGCTCGATGTGTAGTTCAACGTATGACGAGACGTCGTCCAGCCAGTCGGCCGGACCGGCAGCGCGCGGGTCGTGCCCCCGCGCGTCCATCACCTCGCTCAACGTGGCTCCGGCGTCGTCGCGCAGGTTCAGCGCATTGTCCGGGCTGATCGCGCCGGTGGCCAGCCGCGAGCCCAGACAGGCCACGCCGAAGCGGCCGCCCTCCTCGTCGGTGAAGTTCACCACCGCGATCGGACGCGACGGCTGCCAGCCTTCCGCCTTGAGCCGGGCCACGGCCGTCAGCGCCGAAGCCACCCCCAGCGGTCCGTCCAGCGGGCCACCATCGGGCACCGAGTCCAGGTGCGAGCCGACCAGCAGCGCATCCGGGCCAGAGCCCCACCAGGCGACCTGATTGCCGTTGCCGTCCTCGGCCAGCTCCAGTCCGAGCGCGGCAGCAGAGCCGGAGAACCACTCGCGCAGCCGCATGGTGGCTTCGTCCCAGGCGAGGCGGGTGTAGCCGCCGCCGGAGTTGCGTCCGATGGCCTCGATCTCGGCCAGCAGTTCGAGGGCGTTCATCACAGCATCGGAATCCGGACGCCATGTTCGCGGGCCACTTCGCGCGCCCGCTCGTAGCCGGCGTCCACATGCCGCATCACGCCGGTACCAGGGTCGTTGGTCAGCACGCGTTCGATCTTCTGCGCGGCCAGCTCCGTGCCGTCCGCCACCACGACCTGGCCGGCGTGGATCGAGCGGCCGATGCCCACCCCGCCGCCGTGGTGGATCGACACCCAGGTCGCCCCGGATGCCGTGTTCAGCAGGGCGTTCAGCAGCGGCCAGTCGGCGATCGCGTCCGAGCCGTCGGCCATCGCCTCGGTCTCGCGGTACGGCGAGGCGACCGAGCCGGCGTCCAGGTGGTCGCGGCCGATCACGATCGGCGCCGAGATCTCCCCGGACGCCACCAGCTCGTTGAACCGCAGCCCCGCCAGGTGGCGCTCGCCGTAGCCGAGCCAGCAGATCCGGGCGGGGAGGCCCTCGAAGTGCACCTTCTCACCCGCGGCGGTGATCCAGCGGCGCAGGTGCTCGTCGTGGGGGAACAGTTCGAGGATCGCCCGGTCGGTCGCGGCGATGTCGGCCGGGTCGCCGGACAGCGCCGCCCACCGGAACGGACCCTTGCCCTCGCAGAACAGCGGACGGATGTACGCGGGCACGAACCCCGGGTACGCGAACGCCCGCTCGTACCCGCCGAGCTCGGCCTCGGCCCGCAGCGAGTTGCCGTAGTCGAACACCTCTGCGCCCCGATCCAGGAAGCCGACCATCGCCTCGACGTGCTTCGCCATGGACGCCCGCGCCCGCTCCGTGAACCCCGCGGGATCGGACGCGGCCAGCGCATGCCACTCCTCGACGCTGACCCCGATCGGCAGGTAGCTCAGTGGGTCGTGGGCCGAGGTCTGGTCGGTGACCACATCGACTTCGACGCCTTCGGCCAGCAGCCGCGGGAACACCTCGGCGGCGTTGCCGACCAACCCCACCGACAGCGGACGGCGCTCGGCCTTCGCGGCCAGCACCTTCCCGACGGCCTCGGCGTAGTCGTCGGTGTACTCGTCGAGGTAGCCGTGCTCGACGCGCCGCGCGAGCCGGGACGCGTCCACGTCCACGATCAGCACCGCGCCCTCGTTCAGCGTGACCGCCAGGGGCTGCGCGCCACCCATGCCGCCGCAGCCGGCGGTGAGCGTGAGAGTGCCGGCCAGCGTCCCGCCGAACCGCTTGGTCGCCACCGCGCCGAACGTCTCGAACGTGCCCTGCAGGATGCCCTGGGTGCCGATGTAGATCCACGAGCCGGCGGTCATCTGGCCGTACATCATGAGGCCCTTGGCCTCCAGCTTCCGGAACTCCGGCCAGGTCGCCCAGTCGCCGACGAGGTTGGAGTTGGCAATCAGCACGCGCGGCGCCCACTCGTGCGTCCGGAACACGCCGACCGGCTTGCCCGACTGCACGAGCAGGGTCTCGTCGGACTCCAGATCACGCAGTGTGGCCACGATCGCCTCGAAGGCCTCCCACGAGCGGGCCGCACGTCCGGTGCCGCCGTAGACGACCAGATCGTCGGGACGCTCGGCCACCTCGGGGTCGAGGTTGTTCATCAACATCCGCAGCGGCGCCTCGGTCTGCCACGACTTCGCGCTGATCGTCGTGCCGCGCGGCGCGCGGACGGGTGGGCGGTTCATGAGTTCTCCTTCTCAATCGGTCCCTGAGCGTGAAGGGATGCTCCCTGAGCGTGAAGGGATGCTCCCTGAGCGTGAAGGGATGCTCCCTGAGCTTGACGAAGGGTCACGCGGGCTTCGTCAGGCTCAGCCAACATGCGGGCTTCGTCAGGCTCAGCCAACACGCGGGCTTCGTCAGGCTCAGCCAACGTGCGGGCTTCGTCAGGCTCAGCCAACGTGCGGGCTTCGTCAGGCTCAGCCAACGTG